>MELF01000046.1 GCA_001767525.1 Acidobacteria bacterium RIFCSPLOWO2_12_FULL_68_19
CCTCCACGAGATGAGATCTCCCAGGTCGCAAGACCTCTGAAGGCTCCTGGTAGACGACCAGGTTGATAGGCCAGGTGTGGAAGCGCCGCGAGGCGTTGAGCTAACTGGTACTAATAAGCCGTGCGGCTTGACCATTTTCTCTTTCTTCCGCTGCGCGTGTGGGAGAGGGGAACTACCGTTTGCAGGGTATTCAGTTGGTTCTTTGACATAGTCTGGGACGATCGGCAAGGCGACGAGACGGGGCTGATAGCCGCGTTCCGCCTTGTCGGACCCCAGGCAAACCATTTGGCAAACCGGCACTGTGTTGGCCGGAACGCCTTGGCGGCGTTCCTCGGTGTTGGCCGGAACGCCTTGGTGGCGTTCCTCCAGGCCGGTTCGCTGCAAGTTTCCCGGTGGTCATAGGGGCAGGGTCACACCCGTTCCCATTCCGAACACGGAAGTTAAGCCTGCCACCGCCGATGGTACTGCGTGCGTAGGTGCGTGGGAGAGTAGGTCGCTGCCGGGAGTAATCCTCGAAAGGCCCGCCTCGTCTGACGATGAGGCGGGCCTTTCCTCTTGGTGCAACTTCCTCCGGTGCGGTCGGCGGACCGATGAGCGTCGTCTTTTCGTCGCGTTACCGCGCCGACATCGGGCCACACGTCTTCCCGACGCAGAAATACGAGCTGGTTCGCGACCGCCTGCCGGCGCGCGGCGTGATTCGCTCCGCCGCCGTGCTCGTCAATATCGTTCCGCCATGAAGCTGGCCTCCTGGAGCGGGAGCCACTCCAGCAGTTGCAGGTCGTCCTCCGAGAGGCGATAGATCTCGTTGGCGACCACGTGATTGCGCGCGAACATGAGGAACACCTCGCGATTGCGATGTCTCGCAATCAGCCGTTCGAGTCCATCGATGCGCGACGGTCCGCACATCTGGAAGACGTCTTCTTCCTCGTCGGCTGCCGTGTCGAGCGCCCGCAGCCGCTGGAGCCTGGCGTCGCATTCCAGCGCGCGTTCACGGTGGTGAGTGATTCGACGATCGAGGTGCGTCACGAGCTCCTCGGCTGTCACGTCGATTCTGAATCCATCGATCATGGAGCCCTCCTGCGGGTCGGCCAGGTCGCAAGACGGGTACCGTTCGAAATACGGCGTGTTTCGGCGCGTAGCGCGCCGCAGGACGCAGATTCTGCCCACTGGATCGCCGTCTGGGTACGCAGATTTTGCGTACATCGGGGCCCATCCGTCCTGACTGGATCGGCCCGCTCTTTGCGAGACGCCGGGCGTGGCTCCTCGCCTACCCGGTGCTGCGCTCGTGATCATGGTCTTGGCAATGGCCCCCGCCGGCCAAGTGCGTACAGACGAGGGCGCGTGCGGCGCGGACGCGCTGGTGACGTACGTGTTCGACGGCGATACCGTGCACGCGGCGGGTGTGGGTCGCGTTCGCCTCCTCGGTATCGACGCACCGGAAGCGGGCGGCGGCTTCGAACGGCCGGCGCCGTTTGCGATCGAGGCGCGTGAACGACTGCAGGCGCTCGTGCTGCGGCGCTGGGTCCGCCTCGAATGCGACGGGCCGCGACGCGACGTCTACCGCAGGATGCTCGCCTACCTGTTTGTGGGGCGGGGTCTTGTCAACGCGCAACTGGTTCGCGACGGACTGGCGCGCGTGTCGGCGCGCACGCGCCTGCGGTACTGGGAGGCGCTTCGACAGGCGGAAGAGGAGGCCCAGACCCGGCGCCGGGGAATGTGGGGCGAACGGCCTCGCGTCCCCGCGCCCTCCTACACACTGCCGCGTACAGGACTACGTTGATGCGCGCCTGTGATATCGTTCGGCGCACATGGCGGAGCCAACCTACACCAGCCGCATCCACATCGACCGGATCAAGGGACCGATTCGCCACGCCTACGTGACGCCGTTCAGGGAACCGATACGGTTCGGCGTCCACGGCGCGATCAAGCAGTTCTACGGTGTCGAACCGGACGAGGAGTTGCCGGCGACGCTCGACCACATCATCGCCGCCGTCGGCGGTTGACTGCTCGGCACCCTTGCCGGCGCACTGGCAGTGCGTCAGATACCGGTGGAACCCAACAAGGTGGCGGCCGACGTCGAAGGCGACGTCGAGGCGGTCGACCGCGTGCTGCGGATCGCGCGGATGCGCGTCCGCTACCGGATCGCCATCCCGACGGGAACGCGGGCGGCGGCCGAGCGCGCGCTCGCGACGCACGCAGAAAAATGCCCCGCCGCGATGAGCGTGCGCGGCTGCATTCCCATCGACATCACCGCCGACATCACCGAAGAAGACTAGTCGGCTGCGCTGGCGCCGCCCGCTCTCACGTGGTCGACGGCGACGGCTCCAGCCGTTCTGCGGCGGCTGGCGGCATCACGAACCAGGCGAGCAGGTACACCAGCACGCCGCAAACGATCGCGCCTGGGTAGATCGCCAGCACGACCGCGGCAACGCGGACCAGCGTGGAATCGACGCCGAAGTACCCGGCCAGCCCACCGCAGACGCCGGCAATCCGGCGGTCCGTCGCCGACCGCTGGAGACGTCGCGTCGGGACGTGCCGCGGCGCGGCCGCCTCGTCCACCGGCAGCAGCAGCCACGCGACCGCGTAGGCAATCACGCCGCCGATGACCACGCCCGGCACGACGGACAGAATCACCCAGAGCAGCCGGACGATGGTTGGATCGGTGTTCAGGTAGGCCGCCAGGCCGGCGCAGATCCCGCCCAGCTTCCCGTCAGCGGGCAGGCGGGTCAGCCGCCGTGGCGCGGCCGGCTCCCCTACCGGCGCGCCGCAATAGCGGCAGAAGGTGGAATCCGATTCGATCTCCCGGGCGCAACGCCTGCACGTCATGGTCACTTCTCCCGGCGGGTCCGAAGCCCCCCTCTATAACACCATACGGCATCCGGCCTGAAGATGATTCACGGGGCAGCCGCGCGGCGCCGACGCCACAACCAGCCGTACAACGCCAGATTCAGCATGAGCACGACGGCGCCGCCGACGACTTGTGCTTCCCGGGTGAGCCCGTCCGGATAGAGCACCGGAAACAGGTACCGCGCGACGAAGTCGCCGCTGAAATAGTCCAGCCCCGCCCTGGCCCGCAAGTCGTTCTCGAGCGGCGTGAGCGGACAGATGCCGCCGGAGAACTCGATGCCTGCCGCCCAAGCCACGGCCGGTACGTGCACCCACGGCATCCACGGCCAGCGAAGCGCCAGCAGCGCGCCCGACGCCGCAAAGACGACGAACGCCAGGTGAATCAAGACGACGAGCCCGGCCGGAAGGGCGGAGGCGCTTCCCATAATTCGATCGTGCCTGATCGATGCCGGAGCTGCCGGACATCGCGCTGTATCTCCACGCGCTGGGGCTGCGGATCGTCGGCCGTCACGGCCAGCGTGCCAGGCTGGCGAGCCCCTTCCTCTTCCGCTCGATCGATCCGCCGCTCGACGCGGTTGTCGGGAACGCGATCGCCGGCGTGCGCCGCCTCGGCACGCGCCTCGTCGTCGAGGCGGAGGGCGGACTCTTCCTGATCTTTCACCTGCTGATTGCCGCCGGACGAGCGGACGGCTACTGGTGGACCGGGCGTTGTCGCGTCTGCTCCGGGAGGATTGGCCGCGGACGCCCGACGAGCTCGAGCGGCGGCGGCGAAGATGAAGTGCCCTTTCTAGCGGCCGGTCCTCCCTATGAGCAGATGACCTGAACGCAGGTTTCGCCGTTCGGTGCGCAGATCGAGCAGCTCTCATTGCAGCAGAATTCGGTCGCCGGGTCGCAGAGGGCATCCCCGCAGGGAATACCGCCTCGCGCACAGCCGGCGATACACTCACCGAGCTCCCTGCCGGTCAGTCCGGCATCCTTGCACCGATCGACACACTCCGAGTTCGCCTGCGCTGGTGTCGGCACGATCGCCGCAATCAGTGCGCTGGCGAACGCAGCGGTCACTCCCCTCAGAACATCGCGGCGCGAGCGGGCGCTCGCCAGCGTCTTCGCGGCCTCGTCGAGCCATCGGTCGGCAGACATACACGCCTCCCGCCCGCGTGACAACGCGGGCGTCCGGACAGGTCCAAGTCGAACTGCCGGTCACCGTACGCGACCACCGACCATGTGTCAACGGGAAAGATTCGCCTGTATCATCACACGCAAACGCGCATGAATCCGCTCACGCTCGCTGTCATCAGCCTCTATCTTCTCCTGGCCTTCGCCTGCTGGATGGCGTACCAGCTGCTGCGGCAGAACGGCCGCATGCTGATGCGGATCGAAGCGCTCGAGACACGGCTCGGTGCGGCGATTGCCGAGGCGCCACCCGGGGGCCTCCCGCGGGGTACGCCCGCGCCTCCCTTCGAGCTGCCCACACTGGACAACGGCGTCACGAACCTGGAGCGGTTCCGCGGCAGGAAGACGCTCCTCGTCTTCTTCGATCCCCGCTGCGGGTTCTGTCAGCAGATGGCGCCGAAGATCGTCGAGATGCAGCGGGAGCAGACAGTCGACGGACAGCCCGCGTTGTTGCTGGTCACCACCGGGGACGCGGAGCGGAACAGGCACGTCTTTGCCGAGCACCGGATCGACGCTGTCGTCGCGCTCCAGCAGCACACCGAAGTGATGGCGCGGTATCAGGCGAGGGGAACGCCGACAGGGTATCTGATCGACGAACAAGGCATGATCGCCTCTGATCTCGCGATTGGATCGAGCGCGCTCCTCGCGTTGGCAAGAGGAGAAGCGTCCGGCAACATCGCACCGGGCGAGGACGAGCGCACGGACCAGGCTCCGCGCACGGACCGCGGAAATCGACCGTTGTCGGCCAGCAGGATTACGCGCGATGGGCTGGCGGCCGGAACCGCGGCGCCGCCGTTCCGGCTGCCGCGGGTGGGCGGCGGCGAGGTGGACCTCGCCGGCTATCGCGGCCGAAAGCTCCTGCTGGTGTTCTCGGATCCTTATTGTGGTCCGTGTCAGCGGCTCGCGCCGGAGCTGGAACAGCGGCACCGCCGGCGCCGAGACGTGGACGTCCTGATGGTGAGCCGCGGAGGCGAATCGGAAAACCGCAAGAAGATCGCGGAGCAGGGCCTGACGTTTCCGGTCGGGCTCCAGCGCCACTGGGAGGTGTCACGCGCGTACGGGATGTTCGCGACGCCAATCGCTTTCCTGGTCGATGAGGAGGGGGTGATTGCGCGGAACGTCGCCGTTGGGCCGGACGCCATCCTGGCGGTATTCGATACGGCCCAGCAGGCCAACTGACTTGGCGCTGCGCCACGCGCGCGCCTGCGACGTGGACCGGGCCCCTCGAGGAGCGGAACGGGTCGCGTCGCGGTGTCGAACGTGCGCCTCCGCCGGCGTGCCGCGCATCTATCTGATCTTTCGGCGGCGCTATCATGTGACCCGGTTGATGTCACTGGTGACGGTCGTCGGGCTGGCCGCTGCGAGCCTGATCGTGCTGGCGGCGGACGTGCGGGCGCAGGGCGCGCCGGAGCTGCGCTGGGGCGGTGACTCGGAGGGCGGCGCGCCGTTTGTCGAAGCCGACCCGCAGGATCCGGCCCGCGTGGCCGGTTTCGACGTCGAGATCGCCGAGTTGCTCGGGCGGGGGCTGGGGCGCATGCCGCGTTTCGTCCAGGCGTCGTTCACGACGCTCGAGGCCTCGGTCGCGCGGGGCGATTTCGATATCGGCCTGAGCGGCATCGAAGACACGCCGGCGCGGCGCGCCCGCCTCGCCCTCACCGTGCCGTACTACGAGTTCCGCGAGGTCCTCACGGTCCGGGAGGCCGACCGCGACCGGTTCCGCACGCTCGCCGATCTGCGCGGGCGCCGCGTGGCCACGCTGGGCGCCACGCTCGCCTTCGACATCCTGGTGGCCGCGGAGGCCGAACACGGCATCGTGCCTGTCACCTATGAAGACGACGTGCATCCGTACGGCGATCTGGCCCTTGGGAGGGTCGATGCGGTGGTGCTGGACGAGGTGCTGGCCACCCGGGGCGCCAGGCGCGATCCTGGCCTCGTCAACCAGGAGACCAGTCTCGGCGTTGGCCGTTACGTCGGCATGCTCGCACCGGGAGAGATCGCGCTGCGCGATCGAATGAACGATATCCTGGAGCAGGCGATGCGCGACGGTCGCCTGGAAGCGATCTTCCGGCGGTGGAACATGTGGAACGAGGACCAGCCGCGCCTCTACGCGCGCGTGCTGGCGAGCGCCGGCGACGAGATGGTGCCCGCCGTCGCCGCCGCGGCGCCGCTCGGCAGGTGGGAGGCGGCGCGCCGATATTTCCCGTCGCTCCTGCAGGCTGCGGTCATCACCCTGGTGCTGTCGTGTCTCGCCATGGCGCTGGCGATCGTGCTCGGGGCGGCGATCGCGAGCGGCCGAGTGTACGGCGGCCCGCCGCTCCGGGCGCTCCTGACCGGGTATGTCGAGGTGATGCGCGGCACACCGCTGCTGTTGCAGTTGTTCGTCCTCTATTTCGGTCTGGCGGCGGTCGTCCAGTTGCCAGCCTTCGTGGCGGCGCTCGTCGGCCTCGGCCTCAACTACGCGGCGTACGAGAGCGAAATCTACCGCGGCGCGCTCGAGGCGGTGCCCCAGGGACAGCTCGATGCCGCCCGCGCGCTCGGCTTCACCGAGGCGCAGACGCTCGCGCTCGTGCGCGGCCCGCAGGCGTTCCGTCTGGCACTCGCGCCGATGACCAATGACTTCGTGGCGCTCCTCAAGGACAGCTCACTCGTCTCGGTCATCACTGTCGTCGAGCTGACCAAGCAGGCGTCGATCTTTGCGGCGAACATCGGCAGCTGGGTCGTGCCGGGCGCCTTGTGCGCCGGGCTGTACCTGGCGCTGTCGCTGCCGCTCGCACGGCTGGCCCGGCGGATTGAGAAGAGATGGCGGCGCGAGTGACCCTTCGCCCCTCCGACGAGTTTAGAACCCTCCCGAGCGGCGCCGAGGAACGACAGGCTCAGGGCGAGACGACCCTCGAGGTGTGCGAGGTCGCGATTCGACGGGGCGATCGGCGGGTGATCGAGGGGCTGCGCTTTTCGGCAGGTCCGGGCGAGCTGCTGGCGCTCATGGGGGAGTCGGGCACCGGCAAGACGAGCATCCTGCGGGCGATTGGCGGACTCGACCCGATTGCGGCCGGAGACATTCACATCGGCCGCATCCATCTCACGCCGGGACGCGTTCCCCGCGGGCCGAGCGCCCGCGACCTGCACCGCGCCGTCGGCATCGTCTTTCAGTTCCATCACCTGTTCGCGCACATGGCGGCGCTCGAGAACGTGTGGCGTGCGCCCGTCCACGTACTCGGGCAGCCTCGCGCACAGGCCGAGCGCCGGGCGCGTGAGCTGCTCGAGAGACTCGGCGTCGGCGCTCGTGCGCACGCGCTGCCGCACGAACTCTCGGGAGGCGAGGCGCAGCGCGTCGCGATCGCCCGCGCGCTGGCCGTGGAGCCGCCGGTGCTGCTGATGGACGAGCCGACCGCGTCGCTGGATCCGGCTCGCCGCATCGATCTGGCCGCCACGCTGCGCGCGCTGGCCGCCGACGGGCGCATTGTCGTGATCGCCACGCACGACGGCGAGTTCGCGCGCTCGTGCGCGAACCGGGCGGTCGTGATCGGCAACGGCCGCGTCGTGCGCGAGGGCCCGGTCGCCACCGTCGTGTAGGGCGGCTCACGCGCCGCCGCTGCGGCTACAATGTCGAAAATGGCCACCGTGCGCACGGATGCGCGCTACGTCGAGTTCGACACCGATCGGCACATTCGCTCCCGCAACAAGCTCTACTACCGGGTCCTCCATTGGCCGATCTGGATCTTCGTCTTCTTCATCGCGCCTGGGCCGCTGACGTTCCATCTCTTCGAGAGCGGCTTCACCGCCCCGATGGCGGTGTGGCTGGCCGTAGTGCTCGCCGGCACCGGGATCGCCGGTCTGCGCGGGCGGCTCCCCGGGGTCGAGCCGCGGCCCTACATCATCCGGTTCACCGAAGATCGCCCGAACCCGCTGTACCGCCGCGTCTGCTACACGACCGCGTGGGGCGAGGTGGTGGCGTTTGCGGTGCTGAACGCCGCCGGCCTGGCGTATGCGGTGGCCACGGGCGAGTGGCGGCTGCAGCAGATGTACGCGGTCGCCTATTTCCCCATTGCCGGCACGATCTGGACGCTTGGCGCCACCGGGCGGCTGCCGCGGGTCAAGCCGTCGACCCGGGACGAAGGGCACGAGCGGCGGTACTTCTACGGATCGGTCTGGGCCGTGACGATCGCTCAGCAAGTGCTCTGGGTGCTCTGGAAGATCCTGCCGCCCACCCAGACCGCGGACGTCGCGAAGCTCGTGGTCTTCATCGGCATCCTGGCGGGGGTCGGCGGCCTGGCACGCCTCGGCGTGCTCCCCCGCACCCGGCCGATCGTGCCTGGAGAGCTGGCGATCAGTGATTAGCGACATCGACATCCTCACCTCACCCACTCTCAAGTACCTGCGCGAGCGCTGGTGGGACGACGAGTTCACCGAGTTCCTGGCGGAGACGCTCCGGCCGCGGCCGGGAAACCGCATTCTCGACGTCGGCTGCGGCGAGGGGTTTGCCGAGGTCCACATCGGCCGTCTCCACGTATCGCAGCTCCGGCTCTTCGGGATCGACCTGATGATCGAGCGCGTGATGATCGCGCGCAGCGAGACGGCGGCGCACAACCAGCGCGTCGGCTTCGCCACGGCCGATGTGTGCTCGCTGCCGTTTCGCAGCGGCGTCTTCGATTCAACGTTCTGCGTCGCCGTCCTGCAGCACATCGGCGACGTCGATGCCGCGGTGCGGGAGTTCGCGCGGGTGACCGTGCCCGGCGGCCGGGTGCTGGCCGTGGAGCCGGACAACACGGCGCGGTACGGCTACACGTCGATGCCGGCAGGGCAGCGCGCCTTCGACTTGGCAACCCGCTTCTTCAGTGGCCTGGTGGCCGCGCGCGGAGACGCCGGCGGCATCGCGGTCGGGCCGAAGCTGCCGACGCTGTTCGCGCGGTACGGGATCGAGCCGATGGCGGTGCGGCTGTTTCCCGTCTCGAAGACCCGGCTCGGCGCGCCGCCGGCCGACCTGTGGACCCGCCGCCGCGCGGCGGTCGAGCACGCGGTCGCGGCGGCGCCGACGGATGGGACGCGGGCGCTCGGCCACGACTATCTCGATGCGCTCGACGCCTACGCCCGCGACGCGCAGCTGGCTGGCTCCGCCTTCGTCGAGATCCAGAACACGATGCTGTTCGCGACCGTCGGCCAGAAATCGGCGTAATGTCCCTTCCGCAGGCCACAGAGACACGACGGCACGGAGGATTCTTCGACCTCTGTGTCTCTGTGCCTCTGTGGCCCGTGTTGCAGTGCCTCGTGACCTCGTGCCTCGTGACGTGACGATGGAAGGGCACGACGGTTGGGACGACTATGCGCCGTTCTACGACTGGGAGAACGCGCGGACGCTCGGGCGGCGGGATGTGTCTTTCTGGCGCACGGTTGCACGCGCCGCGCGCGGCCCGGTGCTCGAACTCGGCTGCGGCACGGGCCGCATTGCGGTGCCGCTCGGTCGCGCGGGCGTGCACCTGGTGGGCGTGGACCGCTCCGAGGGAATGCTCACGCGCGCGCGGCAGCGTGTCGCCCGGACCCGGCTCAGGCGGCGCGTCCGGCTGATTCGCGGCGACATCCGCCACCTGCCGTTCGCCGCCTCCTCCTTTGCCACCGTCCTGGCGCCGTACGGCGTGCTGCAGTCGCTGCTGCGCGAGCGCGATCTGGCGGCGACGCTCGCATCGGTGCATGCCGTGCTCGCGTCCGGCGGCACGTTCGGGTTGGAGCTGGTGGCCGACCTGCCCGCATGGCAGGAGTACACGAAGCACGTCAGCCTGCGCGGGTGGCGCGGGCGGCCGGGTGGGGCGCGCGTCACGCTGGTCGAAACCGTGCGGCAGGACCGCGCACGGCGCCTGACGATCTTCGATCAGGAGTTCGTCGAGCGCCGAGGCCGGACGCGTCACACGCGCCGCTTCGCGCTCGCGTTTCGGACCCTCTCGGTGCCGCAGATGGTCCGTCGGCTCGAGAAGGCCGGGTTCGCCATCACGGCCCTGCTTGGCGATTACCGCGGCGGTCGGTGGGATCCCAGGGCTGAAGTCTGGGTCATTCTCGCACGAAAAGCCTGATTGTCCGCACGACGAGAGCAATCCGAACGCCCGAACGACCCGAACGATCTGCTAGAATTCGTGCTTACTTCCGGGGAGTTTTCCACATGTCTGGCCATTCCAAGTGGCACACCATCAAGCACAAGAAGGGTGCCGCCGATGCCAAGCGCGGCAAGGTCTTCACGCGGCTCATCAAGGAGCTGACGGTCGCCGCCCGCAGCGGCGGCGGCGATCCCGACAGTAATCCGCGCCTCCGCACGATCATCGCCGAAGCCAAGGCGAACAACATGCCGCGCGAGAACATCGCGCGCGCCATCCGCCGCGGCACGGGCGAGGAGCCGGGCGTCCAGTACGAGGAGGTCACCTACGAGGGCTACGGCCCGGGCGGCGTGGCGCTTCTCATCCAGACGCTGACCGACAACAAGAACCGCACGGTCGGCGAGATCCGGCACCTGCTCAGCAAGCACGCCGGGAATCTCTCGGCGGAGAACAGCGTCGCCTGGATGTTCACCCGCAAGGGCGAGATCGTGGTCGAGAAGGGCACGATCGACGAGGACCGGCTGCTCTCGGCCACCCTCGACGCGGGCGCCGACGACCTCAACGACGACGGCAGCGCCTGGCAGATCGTCTGTGCCCCGGAGCAGTTCGAGGCGGTCCGCGACGCGGTCAAGGCGCTCGGCGTGGAGCCCGCCAGCGCGCAGATCGCCATGATCCCGCAGAACTACGTGAAGCTCGTCGGCAAGGAAGCGCAGCAGATGCTCAAGCTGATGGAGGCGATCGAGGAGCACGACGACGTGCAGCACGTCTGGGCCAACTTCGACGTCGAGGAGAAGGAGATCGAGGCCTCCCTGGCGTGAGAATCTTCGGCATCGATCCGGGCTCCGAGCGGACCGGTTACGGCTGCGTGGAGACGGACGGCCGCCTCGCCCGCCTCGTCCTGTGCGGCGCCATCTCGGTGCCCGCCGCCGCTCCGTTCCCACAGCGTCTGGCGCACATCCATCGCGAGCTGGTGACGCTGCTGCACGGCTGCACGCCGGACTGCGTGGCCATTGAAACACTGTTCCACGCCGCGAACGTCCGCAGCGCGCTCAAGCTCGGACACGCCCGTGGCGTGGCGGTGCTCGCCGCGGTCGAGGCCGGCTGCTCCATCGTCGAGTACACGCCGGCGGAGGTGAAGCGAGCCGTGGTCGGATACGGCCGGGCCGAGAAACACCAGGTGCAGCAGATGATCAAACTGCTCCTCGGGCTCGCGAAGCCGCCGGCGCCGCACGATGCGGCCGATGCGCTCGCGGTGGCGATCTGCCATCTGCACTCCCTGCCGCCCCCCTCGAGCCGGATTCCGAGCGGGACCAGGATCCCGGGACCCGGATCCCGGGCTGCCGCGGCGAAGCCGCGGAGCTGGCGCCAGTACCGGCCACCGACCATCGGATGATTGCGTCCCTTCGCGGCCGGGTCCTCGACAAGCAGCCGAATCGGATCGTGGTCGACGTGCAGGGCGTCGGATACGAAGTACACGTCCCGTTGTCGACCTACTACGACATCGGCGACATCGGCACGGAGGTCGCGCTGCGGATTCACACCCACGTCCGGGAGGACGCCCTGCAGCTGTACGGGTTCCTCACCATGCTCGAGCAGCAGCTCTTCGAGCGGCTGATTGCCACGAGCGGCATCGGGCCGAAGCTGGCGATCGCCGTGCTCTCGGGAATCGAACCGAACGAGCTCGTGGCTGCGATCGAGCGCGCCGATGTCGCGCGGCTCACCGCGATTCCCGGCATCGGCCGCAAGACGGCGGAGCGGA
Organism: Acidobacteria bacterium RIFCSPLOWO2_12_FULL_68_19; assembly: GCA_001767525.1. Lineage (GTDB taxonomy): Bacteria > Acidobacteriota > Vicinamibacteria > Vicinamibacterales > UBA2999 > MELF01. The sequence goes on from MELF01000046.1 coordinate 11,860, forward strand.
TCGTGCTCGAGTTGAAGGATCGCCTTGCCCATCTGACGGTGGCGGCCGGCGCGACCGAACCCGCCGGTCGGCCCGCGGGCGACCGGCTGCGCGACGACCTGCTCTCGGCGCTGCTGAACCTGGGCTATCATCGAGCCATCGCCGAAAGGGCCGTCGATGCCACACTGAAGACGACCGGCGCGCCCACCATCGAGCTGGCGCTCAAGGCGGCGCTGCGGGAGCTGATACGGTGAACAGTCGCGTTGTCGCCGGCAGCCGCGTCGATGAGGAGGCGCAGTACGAAGCCGGCCTCCGCCCACGATCGCTCAACGAGTACATCGGGCAGGATCGCGTTCGAGACAACCTCGAGGTGTCGATCGCCGCAGCACGCGGGCGCGCCGAGGCGCTCGATCACGTCCTCCTGTACGGGCCGCCTGGCCTGGGCAAGACGACGCTCGCCTACGTGATCGGGAACGAGATGGGCGTCGCCGTGCGCGCGACCGCGGGACCGGTCATCGAGAAGGCGGGCGATCTCGCCGCGATGCTCACCAACCTGCAGGCGCACGAGATCCTCTTCATCGACGAAATCCACCGCATGGCGCCGAACATCGAGGAGATCCTCTATCCGGCCATGGAGGACTACGAGCTCGACATCGTCATTGGCCAGGGGCCGAGCGCGCGCTCGGTCAAGGTGCCGCTGCCGAAGTTCACGCTCGTCGGCGCGACGACGCGCGCGGGGCTCCTCACGGGACCGCTGCGCGCCCGTTTCGGCATCGTCCATCGGCTCGATTTCTACCAGGAGCGCGACATCCACGAGATCGTGCGCCGCTCCGCGCGCATCCTCGGAGTGCCGATCGACGAGGAAGCCGGATGTGAAATCGCCCGCCGGTCCAGGGGCACCCCCCGCATCGCGAACCGGCTGCTCCGGCGCGTACGCGACTACGCGCAGGTGCGCGCCGACGGCACCGTGACCGTTGAGGTGGCGCGGGCGGCGCTCGAGCTGCTCGAGGTGGACGAGGGGGGATTCGACGAGGTCGACCGCAAGCTGCTGCGGACGATCATCGACAAGTTCGGGGGCGGCCCGGTGGGCGTCAACAGTCTGGCCGCCGCCATCTCCGAGGAACGGGACGCAATCGAGGACATCTACGAGCCGTTCCTGATTCAGGCGGGATTCCTCGATCGCACGCCGCGCGGCCGTGTGGCGACCGCGCGCGCCTACCAGTACTTCGGGCTCACCGCTCCGGGGAAGGACTCTCGTCTGTGGTAACTGCGACTCCAGCCGGCCGTCCGGCCGTCCGCGCGCGCATCGCGAGCCTCGGGACCTACGTGCCGCCGGGCGTGCTCACCAACGCCGACCTCGAGAAGATGGTCGACACGAGCGACGAGTGGATCATGCAGCGGGTCGGCATCCGCGAGCGGCACATCGTCTCGCCCGGCGTCGCGACCTCCGACCTGGCGGCCGAGGCGTCGCGCAGGGCGCTCGAGCGCGCCGGTGTGACCGCCGCCGACATCGATCTGATCCTCGTCGCGACGACGACGCCGGACACCCTCTTTCCGAGCACCGCGTGCCTGCTCCAGTCGAAGATCGGCGCGAAGCGCGCCTGGGGATTCGACATCGGCGCGGCGTGCTCGGGCTTCACCTACGCGCTGACGACGGGCGCGTCGATGATCGCCTCGGGGGCGAGCCGGCGGGCCCTGGTCATCGGCGCGGATGTGATGTCGAGCATCATCGACTACACCGATCGCGCGACGTGCGTGCTCTTCGGCGACGGCGCCGGCGCCGTGGTGCTGGAGCCGGTCGGCGCGGACGGCTTCGGCATCATCGACTTCGAGAACTACGTCGACGGCAGCGGCGGCCCGGTGCTCTGCATGCCCGCCGGCGGCAGCCGGATGCCTGCTTCGAAGGAGACGGTGGAGAAGCGGCTCCACTACGTCAAGCAGGAAGGGCAGGCGGTCTTCAAGTACGCGGTTCGCAACTTCGAGGACGCCTGCCGCGCGCTGCTCGACCGGAACGGGATCGCGCCGTGTCAGCTCGACCTGTTCGTGCCGCACCAGGCGAACCGCCGCATCATCCTGTCGGCGGCGGAGAAGCTCGGCCTGGCCCTCGACAAGGTCGTCATCAACATCGATCGCTACGGCAACACGACCGCCGCGACGATTCCGCTCGCGCTGAACGATGCCGTCGACGAGGGGCGGCTCGAACCGGGCGACCTCGTCCTGGTGGCGGCCGTCGGCGCCGGCTTTACCGTCGGCGCCGTGCTGCTCCGGTGGGGGTAGCGGGGTCTCGGCACGCAGGACTCGACCACGACTCCGTTCCCACGGCGCGGTTGGCGGTCGGCGCTCCTCCGAGCGCGGCGACCTGTGGAAGCCGCTCCTGGCCGCGCGCGGTCGCACCAACCTCGATCGGTTCGCCCAGGGCGCGTCCCGAGCCGCTCGCCGACGGGTGTGAGCCGATCGGTGCAGGTGGAGTAGGCTCCCTCCTGGATGGACCTCTCCGCGTTCGACTTCGACCTGCCGCCGGAGCTCATCGCGCAGGATCCACCCCAGGCTCGCGGCGCCTCTCGACTGCTCGTGCTCCGGCGTGATACGGGAAGGATCGAGCACTCGCAGTTTGCCCGGCTCGCCAATTACCTGCGCGGCGGCGATCTGCTGGTACTGAACGACACGAGAGTCTTCCCGGCCCGGCTGCTCGGCCGGCGCATCCCGAGCGGCGGCGCCGTCGAGTGCGTGTTGCTGCGTCAACTCCCAACTCCCAACTCCACAACGCCCAACGCCGCAACCTCTAACTCCGACCTTCTTCGACCGTCGTCGGCATTGGAAGTTGGACGCTTGGGAGTTGGAAGTTTGGGAGTTGGAAGTTCCGAATGGGAGGCGCTCGTGCATCCTGGGCAGAAGCTCGAGCCGGGGGCGCGCATGCTGTTTGAAGGCAGCGGGATCCGGCTGCACGGCGAGATCGTGTCGCGCCACTTCCACGGCCGGCGGACGGTGCGGCTCTGGACCGACGAGGACATCGACCTCATGGACGTAATCGAGCGCATCGGCCACGTGCCGCTGCCGCCCTACATCAAGCGTGACGACCGGCCAGACGATCGGGAGCGCTATCAGACGGTATACGCCCGCGCGCGCGGGTCGATCGCCGCGCCGACCGCGGGGCTGCACTTCACGCCCGAGCTGCTCGACGAGCTCGCCTCGCGCGGTGTCGAGCGCGCGGAGATCACCCTGCACGTCGGCTACGGCACGTTCAAGCCGATTCGCACCGCCCGGGTGGAGGACCACGTTGTCGATCCCGAGCGCTTCGTCGTGCCGGCGGCGGCCGCCGATGCGCTGACGCGCGCCAGGCGCGAGGGGCGGCGCGTGATTGCCGTCGGCACGACGACGTGCCGCGTGCTGGAGTCGCTCGGCGTCGACGCCAAAGGCGACGTTCACGAGGCGAAGGGTGAGGTCACGCTCTTCATCAGGCCGGGACACTCCTTCCGGCTGGTGGACGGCCTCGTCACGAACTTTCACCTCCCGCGATCGTCTCTCCTCGTCCTGGTGGTCGCGTTCGCCGGGCGCGAGCGGATCCTGGAGGCCTACCGCGAGGCGGTCGAGCGGCGATACCGCTTTTACAGCTACGGCGATGCCATGCTGATTGTGTAACGTAGGGCCATGCCATTCCCCTACGAAGAGTTCGACCTGTCCGGCGTCCGCACCTACCCGCTGGCGTCGCGCGCGAGCAAGGCGCGGGTGGCCGACTTCGCGCGGCCGGTCGTGCCGGGCGGCACGTTCAAGGCGTGGTTCGATTCGTTGCCGGCGCTGCTCGGCGGACAGGATCTGCGCCGCGCCGTGCGCGCGCTGGTCGACGCGCGGGCGCGGCAGCGCGGCATCGTCTGGGGCCTGGGAGCACACGTGATCAAGACCGGGGTGTCGCCCGTGCTGATCGATCTGATGCGCCGCGGCTGGGTGTCAGCGGTCGCGATGAACGGCGCCGGCCTGATCCATGATTTCGAGATCGCCCTCTCCGGCGCCACCTCGGAAGACGTGGACGAGTCGCTCGGGCCCGGCCGGTTCGGCATGGCGGAGGAGACGGCGGTACTCCTCAACGAAGCGATTCGGCGCGGCGTCGAGCGCGGCGACGGGTTGGGTCGAGCCGTGGCCGCCTTTCTCGCCGACCGCGATCCGGCGCATGCCGGGGCCAGTCTCCTGGTGAGCGCGCATCGGTTCGCCGTTCCGGTCACCGTCCACGTGGCCATCGGTACCGACATCACGCACATGCACCCCGCCGCGTCGGGAGCCGCCATCGGCGAGGGCAGCCTGCGCGACTTCCGGTATTTCACCGCGTCGGTCGCGCGCCTCGCCGGCGGCGTGTACTTGAACTGCGGGTCGGCCGTCGTGCTGCCGGAGGTGTTCCTCAAGGCGGTGGCGCTCGTGAGGAATCAGGGCATTCCGCTCGACGGGCTGACGACGGTGAACATCGATTTCCTGCGGATGTACCGCCCCGAGACCAACGTGGTGACCCGTCCTGTCGCGGCGACGGGCGGCGCCGGCATCTCGCTCGTCGGGCACCATGAGGTGCTGATTCCGCTGCTGGCGGCGGCGGTCCTCGAGAACGACTAGGCCTGGGGCCTGCTAAGATTGAAGTTTCGAGCCGGAGTAGCTCAGCCGGTTAGAGCACGCGTCTCATAAGCGCGGGGTCGGCGGTTCGAGTCCGCCCTCCGGCACCACCCTATAAGCTCCCAACTCCCAATACGCCAACTCCCAATCGGCCGGGGAGTGTGCGGGCTTGGAAGTTGGGAATTGGAAGTCGGGAGTTGACAGCTCTTCACCAGCAGGTCCGCCGTACACTCCGCCGCCATGGCCTCATCCCGCCCGGCGCCGGGGTTCTCATCGGCCTGTCCGGTGGATCCGATTCGGTCGCGCTGAGTCGGCTCCTGCTCGATCTGTCCGGGCACGGCGAGTTTCGCGTCGTCGGCCTCGCCCATCTGCATCACGGGCTGCGCCCCACGGCCGACCGCGACGAAGCGTTCTGCAGCGACTTCGCCACCCGTGTCCGACTTCCGATTGTCGTCGAGCGCGTCGATGTGTCCTCCTACGCCGCATCGCACGGGCTGTCCACCGAGGACGCGGCGCGCCGCTTGCGCTACGCCTTTCTCGAGCGGACCGCGACCGCCCTGGGCGCCACCCGGATCGCCGTCGGTCACACGCAAGACGATCAGGCTGAAACATTCCTCCTGAAACTGATGCGCGGGGCGGGGCTGACCGGCCTCGGCGGCATCTACCCGCGCCGCGACAGCGTCATCCGGCCGCTCCTCGACGTGTCTCGCGCCGATCTTCGAGCGTACCTGGCGGATCGGGGGGAGCGCTGGGTCGAGGACGAAAGCAACGAGAACCTCGAGATCCCGCGCAATCGGATCCGCCATCGGGTGCTCCCCGAGCTGGACCGGGCCGCCGGCGGACCGACGCGCGGAGCGATTGCCCGTGCGGCGGGGCTCCTCCGTGACGATGGGCAGTGGCTCGACGAGCTGGCTCGGGAGCGGTTCCAGGCCGTGGCCGTCGAGCGCAACGGCGGTCTCGAACTGGATGTCCACGCCCTGGTTCAGGCGCCGCTCCCGGTGCTGCGGCGGGTGCTGCTGGAGGCGATGCGCCGTACCGCGGGCGGGCGGGAAATCGGCCTCGAGCACATCGAGGCGGTCCTGGCGCTGCTGGGGGGGACGCAAGGGGGCGTCGACGTGCCCGGGACCCGGGTAGAAGTCCGCGCTGGAAAGCTCGTCCTCCTACAGCAGGCGGGGCGCTAAGGTGATACTCTTGATCGCGAAGGGGCGGTAGGTGAATTCGACGTTCAAGAGCCTGGTTTTCTGGATGGCGCTGGTCGTCATCGGGGTGCTCGTGTGGAACTTTTCCACCAAGTTCCAGACGAGCTATAAACCGTTGACCTTCACGGAGTTCATGGCCTCGGTCGATGCCGGTCAGATCGATCGGGTCACCATGACCGGCAACGAGATCACCGGCGTCAACGAGGCGAACGAAAATTTCCGTACCTACGCTCCGCCCCAGTACGAAGGACTGGCCAACCGGCTGCTGGAGCGCAACGTGGTCGTGTCGGCCCGCGAGCCGGCGACGAGCCCCTGGGCCGCGCTCCTGTACTCCTGGGCGCCGATCCTGCTCATGATCGGCTTCTGGATCTTCTTCATGCGCCAGATGCAAAGCGGGGGCAACAAGGCGCTCTCCTTTGGCAAGAGCAAGGCGAAGCTCTCCTCCAGCGGGCAGAAGAAGGTGACGTTCAAGGACGTCGCCGGCGTGGATGAGGCCAAGGAGGAACTGCAGGAGATCATCGAGTTTCTCCGGGAGCCGCAGAAGTTCCAGAAGCTGGGTGGTCGCATCCCGAAGGGGGTCCTGCTGATGGGTGCGCCCGGCACGGGCAAGACGCTGCTGGCGCGCGCCGTGGCCGGCGAAGCGAACGTGCCGTTCTTCTCGATCAGCGGCTCCGACTTCGTCGAGATGTTCGTCGGCGTGGGCGCCTCGCGCGTGCGGGATCTCTTCGAGCAGGGCAAGAAGAACGCGCCGTGCATCGTGTTCATCGACGAGATCGACGCGGTCGGCCGGCACCGCGGCGCGGGTCTGGGCGGCGGCCACGACGAGCGCGAACAGACGCTCAACCAGCTGCTCGTCGAGATGGACGGCTTCGAGTCGAACGAAGGCGTGATCCTGGTGGCAGCCACCAACCGTCCGGACGTGCTCGACCCGGCGCTGCTCCGGCCCGGGCGGTTCGACCGCCGCATCGTCGTGAACCGGCCCGACGTGAAGGGACGCGAAGGGATTCTCGGCGTCCACACCAAGAAGATTCCGCTCTCCGACGACGTGGATGTGGGCGTGCTGGCGCGCGGGTCGTCCGGGTTCTCCGGCGCGGATCTGGCCAACCTGGTGAACGAGGCGGCGCTCTACGCCGCCCGGTACAACCAGAAGGTCGTCCGCATGATGGATTTCGAGTTCGCGAAGGACAAGGTGCTCATGGGCGCCGAACGGCGCTCCATGATCATCAGCGAGCAGGAAAAGCGCGTCACCGCGATTCACGAGGCCGGGCACGCGCTGCTCACGGTGACGCTGCCGCACGCGGACCCGATCCACAAGGTGACGATCATCCCGCGCGGCATGGCGCTCGGCCTGACGCAGCAGCTCCCGATCGACGAGAAGCACAACTACTCGCTCGAGTACCTGCAGGATCAGATCGCGATTCTGCTCGGCGGGCGCATCGCCGAGGAGATCACCACCAGCACCATGACGACCGGTGCCGGCAACGACCTCGAGCGGACCACCGAGCTGGCCCGGCGCATGGTCTGCGAGTGGGGGATGAGCGACGCGATGGGGCCGCTCACCTTTGGGAAGAAGGAAGAACAGATCTTCCTGGGCCGCGAGATCGCGCAGCATCAGGACTACAGCGAGGACACGGCGCTCCACATCGACCAGGAAGTCAAGCGGATCGTGACGGCCAACTATACGCGGGCACAGGGCCTCCTCGTCGAGCGCAAGCAGCGGCTGCTGGATCTTGCCGAGGCGCTGCTCGTGCACGAGACGCTCGATGCCGAGCAGGTGCGCCGGATCGCCGCCGGACTGCCGGTCGAGGCACCGGCCGCCGCGGCCGACGCCGTGCCTGCGCCGCCGCGCGAGCCGAGGCCGGCGCGAGAGAAGGAACGCCCTGTAATCGTCCAGCCGCTGCAGCCCAGACCAGTCACGCAGGAGTAACTCGAGGCCCCAGGCTCGAGACCAGGATCCGAAACGCCTCCTGGGTCCTGAGCCTCGAGTTTTGAGTTGACCTACACTGTGGCGGTGTCATCTCGCCGCCGCTTGGCCATCCCCCTTCCGAACGGCGCTGCGCTCACGCTCGGCGAACGCGTGCTCGTGATGGGCATCATCAACGTGACGCCCGATTCGTTCTCCGATGGCGGCCGGCTGCTCGATCCGGCCCATGCCATCGACGCTGGGACGCGCATGGCGGAAGAGGGGGCGGATCTCCTCGATGTCGGCGGCGAGTCGACGAGGCCCGGGGCAGAGCCGCTGGAGGAAGCGGAGGAGCAGCGCCGCGTTCTGCCGGTAGTCGAGGGGCTGGTCCGGACTGTTCGGGTGCCGGTCTCGGTGGACACCTACAACGCCTCGACGGCGGAGGCGGCGCTGGCCGCCGGCGCCGTGATCGTCAACGACATCAGCGGGCTCCGCTACGATCCGTCGCTGGCAAGGGTCGTCGCGGCCCGGCGGGCCGCGATCGTGCTGATGCACACGCGCGGCCGCCCGCGCGACATGTACCAGCAGGCGTCGTATCACGATGTGATCGGCGAGGTGCTCGACGAGCTGCGCGAGAGCATCGCGTTCGCCACCGCCGCCGGGATTGCCGCCGACCGGATCATCGTCGACCCCGGACTCGGATTCGCCAAGGCGACCCCCCACAGCTATGAGGTGCTGGCGCGCCTCGACGCGTTCGCCGAGCTGGGGCGTCCCCTCCTCGTCGGGCCGTCGCGCAAGTCGTTCCTGGCGCGCCCGCTGGGCGGCTCGGTGCCGCCCGCGGAGCGCGACTGGGCCACGGCGGCCGCCGTCGCAGCAGCGGTGCTGGCCGGTGCGCACATCGTGCGCGTCCACGCGGTGCGCGAAATGCTGCAGGTTGTTCGCGTCGCCGACGAAGTTCGGCGCTATCATGCGTGAACCGGATCCCTGTGGAGAAGTGGAAGAAGTGGAGAAGTGGAAGAAGTGGAAGAAGTAGGTGTTCGGGTGCCGCGAGGCATCTCGGGTGGCTTTTCGCCCACCAGTGCACTCTTCAGTTCTCCGCTTCTTCCACGTAGCGTGGGCCGCCCATGACCTGGCTGACCGAGGTGCTGCAGCGTCCGGCCATCGGCTGGTGGGACGTTCTCGACATCGCGCTGGTCGCGATTCTCGTCTACGAGCTGCTCCTCCTGATTCGCGGCACCCGCGCCGCGCAGATGGCGCTCAGCGGCGGATTCATCCTCGGCCTCTTCTTCCTGTCACAGTGGCTCGAGCTCGAGACGGTGAACTGGGTGATTCGGAATCTCGCCGGCTACGTCGTGTTCGCGATCATCGTGCTCTTCCAGGCCGACATCCGGCGCGCGCTGGCGCACTTCGGCCGCGCCCCCTTCTTCCGGTACTTCGAGCGCGGGCAGAGCACCGACGAGACGCTCGAGGAGATCGTCGTCACCGTCGCGAATCTCTCCGCGCGGAAGACCGGCGCGATCATCGTGATCGAACGCCAGATCGGCCTGCGCAACTACATCGAGGGCGGCATTCCGCTCGACGCGCTGGTGACGTACGACCTGATGGCGAGCATCTTTCATCCCGGATCGCCGCTTCACGACGGCGCCGCGATCATCCAGGGCGAGCGCGTGGCCGCCGCCGCCTGCTTCCTGCCGCTCTCGGTCAACCCGAAGGTGAGCCGGGAGCTCGGCACGCGCCACCGTGCCGCGCTCGGTCTCACCGAAGAGAACGACGCGGTGGCCGTGGTCGTGTCCGAGGAGACGGGCAGCATCTCCCTCGTCCGCGACGGCAGGCTCGAGCGCGGCATCTCACCGGACGCGCTGCGCACCGAGCTGCGATCGCTCCTCGGCGACCGTCGGACGCCTCTGTCGTCGGCCGAGCCACGGAGCTCCCTCGCCTGAATGGCCATCATCGGGTTTCGGCACCTCGGCCTCAAGCTGCTGTCGATTCTGCTGGCGGCCCTCATCTGGCTGCTCGTTTCTGGCGAGCAGATCGTGGAACGGACGATGCGGATTCCGCTCGAGTTCACGAACCTGCCGGCGGAGCTGGAGCTGGTCGGCGCGCCGCCGGACCTTGTCGATGTCCGCGTCCGCGGATCGTCGGGCTCGCTCAGCCGGGTGGCATCGGGCGAGCTCGTGGCGGTGCTCGATCTCCGAACCGCCCGGCCGGGCCAGCGGCTGTTTCACCTCACCGCCGACGACGTGCGCGCCCCCTTCGGGATCCAGGTGGTGCAGATTTCGCCGTCGAACGTGTCGGTGATCTTCGAGGGATCGGCCACGAAAGTGGTGCCGGTCGTCCCCGAGATCGACGCCGACCCGGGCGACGGCTACGTCGTCGGAACGGTGACTGCGAGTCCACCCACTGTGACCGTCACCGGCCCGGCCGGCGCGGTTGCCCGTCTTACCCAGGCGATCACGGAGCCGGTGTCGGTGGCGGGCGCGACGAAGGACCTGGTCGAGACGGTGAACATCGGGGTGACCGACCCGTCGGTCCGGCTCCTGTCGCCCGGCAGCGCCCGGGTCAGCGTGACCGTACTGCCCCAGCCGATGGAATGGGCGGTCGCGGCCATCCCGGTGCGCGCCGCCGGCGGTGGTGCGGCGCAAGTCATCCCGCCTGAGGTCACCGTCCACGTTCGAGGGCCGCGGGAGGCGCGCGGCTCCGGCGTCGCCGATTTCGAGGCGACCGTCGACACCGAGGGTCTGCGGCCAGGGCTCTTTCACCTCCCCGTGCGGGTGACGCCGCCGCTGCACGTCGGCATCGTCCGCGTCGATCCTCCGACGGTGCAGGTGCGGGTGCGGTAGCGCCATGAGGCGGCTCTTCGGCACCGACGGCGTCCGCGGGCGGGCGGGCGAGTACCCGCTCGATCCGCCCACGGTCCGACGCCTTGGCGCGGCGCTGGCGCGCACGCTCGGAGATCGCGCGCGGGGGGTCCGGTTCCTCGCCGGCCGCGATACCCGCGAGTCGGGACCGTGGATCGAGCGTGAGCTGGCCGTCGGCATCCGCAGTCAGGGCGGTGCGCTCGTGAGTGCCGGCGTGATTCCGACGCCAGCAATCGCCTATCTCACGCCGCGGATGGATTACACGGCCGGCGTCGTGATTTCCGCCTCCCACAACCCGTTCGAGGACAACGGCATCAAGGTGTTCTCCGGCAGTGGCGAGAAGATCGTCGAGACACTCGAGGATCGCGTGGAAGCGGTGATGGCCGACCAGTCGTGGAGCGTCTCCGACGCGAGCGAGTCGGCGGGAGTCGACGAGGTCGACTGCCGCGCCGAATACGTCGATCACCTGCTTCGCATCCTGCCGCCCGACGATCGCCGCGCGCGAGTACCGATCGCCCTCGACTGTGCGAACGGCGCAACGGCGACCGTGGCGCCGCAGCTCTTCGAGCGGCTGGGGTTCGACATCCGGCGGATCGGCTGCGACCCGAATGGGCGCAACATCAACCTGGGATGCGGATCCACGGCGCCAGATCTGCTCGCGAGAACGGTGACCGAGACCGGGTGCCGCCTTGGCATCGCCTACGACGGCGACGGCGATCGCGCCATCTTCGTCGATGATCGTGGAGGCATCGTCGATGGCGATGCCGTGTTGCTGATGTGCGCCAGGCAATTGAAGGCCGAAGGGCGGCTCAAGGGGAACGCGGTCGTCGCCACCGTGATGAGCAACATCGGTCTGGACATGGCGCTGCGGGAGGCGGACATCGAGATCGTTCGCTGTCCGGTGGGCGACAAGTACGTGATGGACGAGCTCCTCAGACGCGGTCTGTCACTGGGCGGCGAGCAGTCGGGGCACGTGATCTTTTCCGAGCATCTGTTCACCGGCGACGGTCTGGCGACCTCGCTTCAGGTGCTGCGAACGATGGAGGTCACCGGGCGCGCGTTGAGCGACCTCGCCGCAGGGCTGAAGAAGTACCCCCAGGTGCTGCTCAACGTCCGCGTGGATCGCAAGGTCGACCTGAAGACGATTGAGCCGGTGGCAGCCGTGATGGAAGGAGTCGAACGGCGTCTGGCGGGGCACGGCCGGCTGCTCGTGCGCTACTCGGGCACCGAGCCGCTGCTCCGCATCATGCTCGAAGGGCGCCAGGAGGGCGAGATCCAGCGGTGGGCGCAGGAGATCGCCGACGCGGTCACCGAACACCTCGGGCGCGGGATGTAAACTCCCAAGACGCCAACGCCAAACGCCCAACGCGCTTGGGAGTTGGGTTGCTTGGGAGTTGGGACCTTGGGAGTTGGGGCCTTGGGAGTTGAGAGTTCAGTTGGTCAGACTGTCCGTCAACGTCAACAAGGTAGCGACCGTGCGCAACTCTCGCGGCGGCGGCACCCCGTCGGTGCTCGACGCCGTGAAGGTGTGCATCGACGCGGGCGCGGCGGGCATCACCGTCCATCCACGCGCCGACGCGCGTCACATCACGACCGCTGACGTCTGGGAGATTGCGGCGCTCCTGGCGCCGCTCCGCGGCCGCGTGGAGTACAACATCGAAGGCGATCCGCGGCCCGATCTGCTCGAGATCGTCGGGCGCGTCAGGCCTGATCAGTGCACGCTCGTGCCGGTCCGGCCCGGCGAGATCACGAGCCAGGCGGGCTGGCCGTCCGACACGCCGCGCACCGCCCTGGCCCCGGCGATCGCCGCTCTGCGGCGGGCCGGCATTCGCGTCAGCCTCTTTGTCGATCCGGAGGACGCGCCGATCCGGTGGGCCGCCGACCTCGGCGCCGACCGGGTGGAGCTCTACACGGAGCCGTACGCACGCGCGTTCGAGCGCGGCCGGGGCGAGGACGAGCGCTCGTATGCCGTCTACGCGCGCGTGGCCGAGCTGGCGCACTCGGTCGGTCTCGGCGTGAATGCCGGTCACGACCTGAACCTCGAGAACCTGGGGGTGTTCCGGCGCCTGCCGCACCTCGACGAAGTGTCCATCGGGCACGCGCTCGTCAGCCACGCGCTCTTCGTCGGCTTGGCGCGGAGCGTGCGCGAGTATCTGGATGTGCTGGTGGGGGCATGACGTCTTCGATGTCAACTCCCAACCCCCGACTTCCAATTCCCAAACGTCCTCGCGTGCCCTTGGGCGTTGAAAGTTGGACGTTGGGAGTTGTCGTCGCGGCGCTCGTGACCGCCGCGCCGCCGCTCGCCGCCGCCGGCCGGCCGGTCGCGATTCGCGCCGCCGATGGCCGCACCACGACCGGCCTGATGTTCGACGCCAGGACCCGTCCGGCCCCGGCGGTCGTCCTGGTGCCGATGCTGGGGCGGCCAAAGGAGGATTGGCAGATGGTGGCGCAGCAGTTGGCGGACGCCAATCTCAGCGCGCTCGCCATCGACTTGCCCGACACGACACTCCCCGCCGATCCGACAGAGCTTTTGCGGTGGCACGAGCCAATCGGCGCGGCGGTCGCGTACCTGGCCGGCCGCCCCGCCGACGTGCGGCCTGGCGCGGTCGGCGTGGCGGGTGCGTCCCTCGGCGCCAACCTGGCCGTGCTCGCCGCTGCGGCGGATACCGCGATCCGGGCAATCGCGCTGGTGTCGCCGTCGCTCGACTACCGCGGCGTCCGCATCGAGCTGCCGTTCGCCCAGTACGGCCCGCGGCCGGCGCTGCTGATGGCGAGCGTGCACGATGCGTTCGCGACGCGGTCGATCCGCACGCTCGCCCAGGACGCCTCCAGCGCGCGCGAGGTGCGGTGGTCGAACGTGCCGGCCCATGGCACGATCCTGCTGGCTCGCGACGCCGAGCTCGTGCGCGCGCTCGTCGAGTGGTTCCAGCGGACGCTCTCGGTGAACTAAGATCGGCTGTGGGCGTTGGGCGGCAGGCTCGAGGCAGCCCAAGGCCCAAGGCCCAACGCCCAAGGTCCAGCGCCCAAGGCCCTACGTCCAACGTCCAAGGCCCATGAAGGCTGAATCGATCGTCTTCGCCGTCGCCGGTATGTGCTTTGGCGTCATCCTCGGATGGGTCATTGGCACACAGCAGGCCGCCCGTCCGGCCGCGCCGGCCACCGCTCAGGTCCCGCAAACGGGACAGGCGACGACGCGGCAGGCGCCGCCGCTCGATGAGGCGCGCGTGCAGGCGTTGATGACGGTCGTCAAGAACGACCCGAAGAACGCCGGGGCGGCCCTCCAGCTCGGCAACACCTACTTCGACGCCGAGCGGTACGAGGACGCCATCAAGTGGTACGAGGAAAGCATCCGGATCGATCCGAAGAATCCCGACGCGAGCACCGACCTCGGCATCAGCTACTACTACACCGGTCAGACCGATCGCGCGCTGCAGCGGTTCGAAGAGTCGCTGAAGCTCGATCCCCGTCACACGAAGACGATGTTGAACAAGGGCATCGTACTGGCGTTCGGAAAGCAGGATCTCGCAGGAGCGGAGGCCGCGTGGAAGCAGGTGGTGGCGCTCGCGCCCGACAGCCAGGAAGGGCAGGCGGCCCGCCGCGCGCTCGATGGGATTGCCGCCGCCGGCCATCCTCGCCCCGGCGCCACGCCGGGCAGCTGACGCGGACGTGACGCGGTGGTCAGGTTCCTTCTCCTCACGATCCTGCTCGTTGTCGTCGCACGCCTGTTCTGGCGATTGATGGACGCCGTGATGGCCGGCGCGCGCGGGGTTCCGGGCCCAGGCGGTCAGCGGCGCGAGCCCGTGAAGCTCGTTCGCGACCCGGTGTGCGGCACCTACGTGCCTCCGCGGTCGTCGCTCTCGCTGACCTCCGGCGGCAGCACGCATTACTTCTGTTCCGAGGCATGCAGGCAGAAGTTCAGGCGATGACGAGAGTCGAGGAACAGATTCGCGCGGATATCGTCGAGGCTGGCCGGCGGCTCTACGCGCGCGCGTTGGTCGCCTCGAACGACGGCAACATCACCGCGCGCCTCGACGACCGGCGGCTCCTCGCCACGCCCAAGAGCGTGTCGAAGGGGTTCATGACCCCCGACATGATGGTGATTGTCGACTACGACGGACACAAGCTCGCGGGCGAGCGCGATCCGTCCACCGAGCTGCCGATGCACCTCGAAATCTACCGCAATCGGACCGACGTGAACGCGGTGGTGCACGCGCATCCGCCGATCGCAACCGGGTTCGCCGTTGCCGGCATTCCGCTGACCCGGGCCGTGCTGGCTGAAGTGATCACCACACTCGGGAGCATTCCCATTGCCGCCTACGGCACGCCGTCGACGAGCGAGCTTCCCGAAGCGGTCCGCAAGTACATCAAGGCGCACGACGGGATGCTGCTCGCCAACCACGGCGCCGTCACGTGCGGCACGGACGTGCTCGGGGCGTACTACAAGATGGAGACGATCGAGCACTTCGCCAGGATCAGTCTGGTGGCGCGCCTGCTCGGGCGCGAGCACCTGATCTCGCGCGAGGAAGTCGAGCGCCTGCAGGGGCTGCGCGGCGTGTACGGCATTCCGGCTCCGGCGCCGCTCTGCGCCGATCCCGCCGATGCGGGCGGGGACCAGGTCGCCTGCCAGGCGCTCGAGGCGCCGGTGTCGCGGGATGGACGGCTGGTGCCCGATGTTCCCGCGCTCGATCGGGTGGAGTCGCGCCGGGACGGGGAAATTCGGCTAACATACGACGAACTGACGGCGCTGATCACAGAGGCGGTCAGAACCTTGAAGGACTGAACTCGCAAGCACCCCGCTCCCAAATTCCCAACTGCGTGTGGGCGTTGTGGAGTCGGGCGTTGAGAGTTGACAGGGAGACGAAATGGGAGAGGCGCTGGGAATGGTCGAAACCAAGGGCCTGGTCGCCATGATCGAGGCGGCCGACGCGATGGTCAAGGCCGCGAAAGTGACGCTCGTCGGGTGGGAGAAGATCGGCGCCGGCTACGTGACGGCGATCGTTCGGGGCGACGTCGCCGCCGTCAAGGCGGCGACCGATGCTGGCGCCGCGGCGGCTCGGCGCGTGGGCGAGCTGGTGTCGGTCCACGTCATCCCGCGGCCGCACGCGAACCTCGAGGACGCGCTGCCCATCGGCAAGGCGACCGCCGGCGCCGCGAAGTCGTAGCCGAGGACGGCCCCGATGATTCTGGCCCGCATCGTCGGGACTGTTGTCGCTACGCGCAAGGACCCGCGCCTCGTCAGCCACAAGCTGCTGGTGGCGCGTCCGGTGGACCCTCACGGCAAGAACGACGGCAACTACCTGGTCGCCGTCGACACCGTTGACGCCGGCGTCGGCGAGACGGTGCTGATCGTCAGCGGCAGCTCCGCCCGCATGGCCGCCGGCATGAAGGACTGTCCGGTCGATGCGGCCATCGTCGGCATCATCGATGCCGTCGAGATAGCGTCGGGGGATTGATCGGCATGCAGCTCGCGCGCGTCATCGGCGACGTGGTCATCACGCGAAAGGACGAGAACCTCACGGGCCTCAAGCTGCTCGTGCTGCAGCCGATCGCCGCCGACGGCACCGCCGTGGGCCGCACGCTGGTTGCGGTGGATGCCGCCGGCGCCGGGGCGGGCGAAACCGTGTTCTTCGTCCGTGGGAAGGAAGCCAGCTTTCCGTGGTACCCGACCGAGGTCCCTGCCGACGCCGGCATCGTCGGGATTGTCGATCACTGGGATGTGGAGCCGCCGCGTACGTAGCGGGAGCCGGTCGGACCGGATGATATGCAAATCGCGCGCGTCGTCGGCACCGTCGTCGCCACGCAGAAGCACCGCGCGTTCGAGGGCGCGAAGCTGCTGCTCGTCCAGCCGCTGACGCTCGACGACAAGCCGCGCGGCACGGCGCTGCTGGCCGTGGACACACTCGGGGCCGGCGTGCACGAGAAGGTGCTCGTCGTCATGGAAGGGCGCGCCGCGGGCGAGGCGCTCGGCCGACGACTGGCGCCGGTCGACGCGGCGGTCGTCGGCATTATCGATACCGTGGACGTGGTCGCATGACCGACGACGAACTGCGAGCGCTCGTGCGCGCGGCCATCGCGCAGTACGCTGGTGCCGCCCCCGTCCAGCCCGAGGGCGGCCGTCCGCACGGCGTTCCCGTCCGCCTGCACCCGAGCCACGGTCGATTCACGAGGCTCCCCGCCGGCTCCGACGCGGACGGCCCCTGCCTCATCGAGCCTGCCATCACGTGCTACCGCTGTGGCTACTGCCAGTCGTACGGGCACTAGGCCGGCCGTCCTCCTCACCCGCAAGCTCCCGGCGTCCGTGATGGCGCGCCTCGAGGCCTCGTGCGAGGTGGAGCAGTGCGAGGCCGACGGCGCGTCGGCGCGCCGTGAGCTCCTGGCCTGCGTGGCGGGCAAACAGGCGCTCGTCTCGATGGTGACCGACATGGTGGACCGCCCGGTGATCGAGGCGGGCGGCACGCTGCGGATCATCGCGAACGTCGCCGTCGGCTACAACAACGTCGACGTGGCGGCGGCGCGTGAGCGCGGCATCGTTGTCACCAACACGCCCGACGTGCTGACAGACGCGACCGCGGACTTCACGCTGGCCCTCGTGCTGGCCGTGACCCGCCGCCTGGGCGAAGGAGAGCGCATGCTGCGCCGGGGCGACTGGAAGGGCTGGGCCTTCGACCAGCTCCTCGGGGCCGAGCTGCGCGGCAAGCAGCTCGGTATCGTCGGCTTCGGGCGGATCGGCCGCGCCGTCGCCGCGCGGGCGCAGGCGTTCGGCATGACGATCGCCCATGCGTCTCGGTCCGATGCCGGCATGCCGCTCGATCGCCTGCTCGCCACCTCGGACGTGGTGTCGCTGCACGTCCCGCTGACGCCGGAGACGCGGCACCTCGTCGGGCAGCCCGAACTGGCGCGGATGAAGCGCACCGCGTATCTCGTCAACACCACCCGCGGGCCGGTCGTCGACGAGGCGGCCCTCGCGTGGGCGCTGAAGAACCGGCTGATCGCGGGCGCCGCGCTCGACGTCTACGAGCGGGAGCCGGAGGTGCACCCGGATCTCCTCGCGCTCGAGAATGTCGTGCTCGCGCCGCACCTCGGCAGCGCCACCACTGAAACGCGGACGGCCATGGCGGACCTCGCCGTCCGCAACGTCGTGGCGGTGCTCGGCGGCGACCCGCCCCTGACGCCGGTCGCGTGATCCGGCCCGGTCGCGCTAGTCTGCAACGAGACGCCCGACGTCGACCTCGCGCTGCCAGAGCTGCACGATGACCGGCCGTACGTCGGCGGGTGTGCCGCTCGTCCAGAACCGCTCGGCGCCCTGGCGCTCCGGCGGGGCCAGCCGGTTGAGGGCCGCCAGGCGCCGGCCCACCTCGCGCGCGACGGCGACGGCGGGATCGATCACGCGCACCGATGAACCCGCCGCGGCCTGGATGGCGTCTTTCAGGAACGGGTAGTGCGTGCAGCCCAGGACCAGGATATCTGCGCCTCGCTCCACCAGCGGACGCACGTAGCGTTCGACGAGCGAGCGGGTCTCGGCGCCGGCGAGGTCGCCCTTCTCGACCTGTTCCACCAGTCCGGGGCACGGCTCCTGGAGCACGTCAACGTTGGCGCCGTAGCTGGAGACGAGCCGTTCGAATCGAGCGCTGGCGAGGGTCGGCGCCGTTGCGAGCACCCCGATCACGCCTGTCCTGGTGTCGAGTGCGGCCGGCTTGACGGCCGGTTCGATCGCCACAATCGGTGTCTCGGTTTCAGCGCGCAGCGCGTCGATGGCGACGCCGGTGGCGGTGTTGCAGGCGACGACAACGAGCTTGACGCCCCGGCCGTCGAGCCAGCGGACGATCGCGGCGGCGCGTGCTCGGATTACTGCCGGCGGCTTGCCTCCGTAGGGCGCGAACGCCGAATCGGCCACGTACAGGAGATCTTCGGCCGGCAGCTCGCGCCGGATCTCGCGCAGCACCGACAGGCCTCCGACGCCAGAGTCGAACACGCCGATGGGTTGTTCCAGGACCACGTGCGGCGATGATCTTATGCTGATAGTCTCGTGATCGCGGTATGAGCGAGGCCCGGAGTCCCCACCCCCGCACCGTCGAGCGCGTGATGCGCCGGCTGGCGCGCGCCATGACCGGGCTCGAGCTGCCTGCCGTGGAGAAGATCTCCGAAGAGCAGGCCAAGGATCCCTTCCGGATTCTCATTTCGACGCTGCTGTCGGCGCGGACGCAGGACGCCACGACTCATGCGGCGTCGACCCGGCTGTTCCGAGTCGCCCGCACGCCGCAGTCGATGGCGAGGCTGCCCGTCAGGGATCTCGCGCGGCTGATCTACCCGGTGAGCTTCTACCGGAACAAGGCGCGGCACGTGAAGGCGTGCTGCGAGATGCTCGTCGGCCGCTACGGCGGGCGGGTGCCGTCGACGATGGAGGAGCTGGTGACGCTGCCGGGGGTGGGCCGGAAGACGGCCAACCTCGTGATGATTCTCGGGTTCCGCAGCCCCGACAACATCTGCGTCGACACGCACGTTCACCGGATCTCGAACCGCCTGGGATGGGTCGCCACGCGGGCGCCGGACGAGACCGAGCAGGCGCTCTACCGCGCCACCGATCGCCGGTGGTGGCCCCACATCAACCTGTACCTCGTCACCTGGGGGCAGAACGTCTGCCGTCCCGTCTACCCGCGCTGCGGAGATTGCGTTATCAGGCCTGAATGTCGAAGAATTGGCGTCGAACGGAGGAACGGCACATGAGGCGTGTACGCTGGGCATTGGTGATGGCGCTCGTGATGGCGCCGCTGGCAGGGGACATCGCCGGGCAGGAGACGGCGCCAAAGCCGGCGCCCGCGCCGAAACCGGAGGCGGCGCCAAAGCCCGCGGCGGCCGGTCCGGCACTGGTCGTCGAGACCACCAAAGGGACGATCGAGATCGAGATGTATGCGGCCGACGCGCCGAAGACCGTGGCGCAGATCACCGCGCTGGCCAAGCGGAACTTCTACAACGGCCTCCGGATCCATCGCGTGGAGCCGGGATTCGTGGTGCAGTTCGGCGATCCGCTCACCCGCGACATGACCAAGCGCTCGCTGTGGGGCACGGGCGGGAGCGGCCGAGTGATCGGCGCCGTCGAGACCAAGCGGACCCATCGGCTCGGCTCGGTCGCCATGGCGCATGCCGGCGATCCGGCCAAGGCCGATTCTCAGATGTACATCCTGCTCCGGAACTCGGCAACGGCGCTCGACGGCAAGTACGCCGTCTTCGGCCAGGTGGTGACGGGGATGGACGTGGTCCAGACGATCGCCGTCGGCGACATGATCCGGCGCGTCAGCGTGAAGCCCTGACGAAGTGGAACAAGTGGAGAAGTGGAGAAGTGGAGAAGTGGAAAAGTAAGTTCCAAAGGCGTTGATGTAGGCGCTACATCAGACTGACTTCCTGCACTTCGTCCACTTCGTCTACTTTTCCACTTCTTCCACTTCGTCCACTTTTCCACGGTTTGGCGACCAGATCGCGGATCTCGGGATAACGATCCACGATCTCGGGCAGGTATTCGCCCTCGATCGGGTCTCCCAGCTGCGCCTTCAACATCACGGCGTTGACCACCGACCTGGCGGCGAAGTGATTGTTCGTATAGAGGTAGACCTTCTTGACGAGCGCCTTCGCCGCGGCCGCCGTCTCTGAGAACTCCTTCAGTTCTGCCGCGGAATACAGGTAGTTGTAGCGATCCTCCGCGCGCTCGTGCCGCCACCACGCCGCGGCGTTTCTCCCGTGCAGGCGCATGTAATAGAAGCCGGTGACGTTCGGCAGCGCATTCTGCCGGATCGAGAAGGGGAACTTCGGCTCGTCGATGTGCACCCAGGCGGCCTGAAACGCATTGAGCAGCTGCAGCGTGTCCCCGACCCCGTCACTCCAGCTGCGATGGCGCAGCTCGACCGCCACCGGATAGTCGCCGAACAACCGCAGCAGCCGCGCGAGATAGTCGCGCGACGCTGGAGTGCTCGTGAAGCTCGGCGGGAACTGCGCCAGCAGCGACCCGAGCTTGCCCGCTCGCGCGATCGGCTCGATGCCGCCGCGGAAGTCGTCGACGTCGGAGCGGGTCACCTCGGCCAGCAGGTCGAGCAGCACGCCTTCCGATCCGGGCGCCGACGTGAGCGCCGCCTCGCGGAACATCTTCGGATGGGTGAACTTCTGATAGAGCTTCAGCGCGAAGCTGAAGCGCGCCGGCGTCCGTGCCGCCCAGCCGGCGGTCACCTCCGCCCGCGGCTGCCCGTAGAAGGTCGTGTTCACCTCGACCGTATCGAAGTGCTCCGCGTAGAAGCGCAGCTCGTCGAAGCCGGCCGTCCCGCGCCGCTTCGAGCGGGTTGCCGGATAGAACACACCGTTCCACGTGCCCTTGCCCGACCGATAGCTCCAGCCCGACGTGCCGACATGTACGCTCATGGAGCCCGGGACCGATAATAAGGGGATTGCTGACGATCAACGAAATCTTCCATTCGATCCAGGGAGAGTCGACCTACGCCGGCCGGCGGTGCGTCTTCGTGCGCCTGACCGCGTGCGACCTGCGCTGCTCGTGGTGCGACACGCCGTATGCGTTCCACGAGGGGCGCAGGCTCTCGCTGGACGACGTGCTGGCCGAGGTCGAGCGCGCCGACTGCCCGCTCGTCGAGATCACGGGCGGCGAGCCGCTGCTGCAGGAAGACGTCTATCCGCTGATGCAGTCGCTCGTCCACCGCGGGAAGACCGTGCTGCTCGAGACGGGCGGGCACCGCAGCACCGCCCGCGTCCCCGAGCCGGTGATCACCATTCTCGACGTGAAGTGCCCAGGGAGCGGCGAGTCGCACCGCAACGACTGGGGCAACCTGGAGCGGCTGCGGCCGCGCGACGAGGTGAAGTTCGTGGTCAAGGAGCGCGCCGACTACGAGTTCGCCCGTGACGTGATGGCCCGGTTCCGCCTGGCGGAGCGTGCCGCTGCCGTGCACCTCTCGCCCGTGCACGGGGTGCTCGCGCCGCGCGAACTGGCCGCCTGGGTGCTGGCCGATCGGCTGCCGGCGCGCGTCCAGCTGCAGCTCCACAAGTACATCTGGAGCCCGGACACCCGAGGGGTCTGACGTGGCGGACGCGGTCGTCCTGCTGAGCGGCGGTCTCGACTCGTACACGGCCGCCGCCATTGCCCGCGGTGAGGGGTATCGGCTCTTCGCGCTCACGGTCCGCTACGGCCAGCGCCACGCCCACGAACTCCAGGCGGCCCGGGTCGTCGCCGCCGCGCTCGGCGTGGCGCGCCATCTCGAAATCGACGTCGATCTCTCCGCGTTCGGCGGCTCCTCGCTCACCTCGACCGCGCCGGTGCCGAAGGATCGGCCGCTCGACGGCACGGAGATTCCGTCGACCTACGTGCCGGCCCGCAACACGGTTTTCCTGGCGCTCGCGCTCGCCTGGGCCGAGACGCTCGGCGCCGACGACGTCTTCATCGGCGTCAACGCCCTCGATTACTCGGGATATCCAGACTGTCGCCCGGAGTTCCTTGGTGCCTTCGAGCGGCTGGCGGCGCTCGCGACCGCCAGAGGAGTCAGCGGCGCCGCATTTCGTGTGCACGCGCCGCTGCTGAACCTCACGAAGAGGGAAATCATCCGTCGGGGCGTGACCCTCGGCCTCGATTACGGCCTTACGCACAGCTGCTACGACCCCGATCCTGCCGGGCGGCCGTGCGGCCGCTGCGACAGCTGCCGCCTGCGGGCGCTCGGCTTTGCACAGGCCGGTGTCGTCGACCCGCTGCTCGGCCGATAATCGCTGGTACCATTCGAGCGATCACATGAGGACCGCGCAGCCCAGTTCGATGCGGCGACAACTCCTGCTCGCCTTGCTGTTGTTCGTCGTCCCGGTGGTTGCGGCGGCGGTCCTGCTCGGCTACGTGGAGTTCCAGGAGGCGACCGAGGAGCTCGTCGATCGGACGCACGCAGCCGCGTTGCGGACGGCCGCCGCCATCGAGCGTGACATCACCGGATTGGACCGGATGGCGAGGAACCTGGTGAGCCATCCCGCCGTCCAGGAGCTCGAGCCCGAGGCGGTGGCGCTCCTCAGACCGCAGCGGGATCAGCGTCCGGCGCTCTTCGAGCTCGTGTTGATGGATCGCGAGGGGCGTGTGGTCGCGCGCGCGGATCGGTCGGCCGAGATTCCTCCGCACCTGTCGGGGCTCGCGGCGCAGGTGGTCCGGCACGCCGCGCGTGTGGTGTCGCCGCTCGAAGTCGGGCGATCGGGGCGGCCGAGCGTGACGCTCGCATACCCGGTGCGCAACGGTGCAGGGACGATTACCGGCGTGCTCGCCTACTGCGTGAATACCCAACAGGTTCTGGACGAGGTCGCGCAGCCGCTCATGCCGGAGCAGTCCGTCATCGCGCTCATGGACCGCTCCGGTCGTGTGCTGGCGCACCGTCCCGATCCCGGGACGTTCGTGGGCCGGACGCTCGGGAACGGCTGGTTCGAGAACGGCCCGGCCGCGTCGCAGCAGGACCAGGGCGTCGAGGCCGTGCGGCGCGTCTACGGCCAGGCGCTCGTCTCCGACGGACTCTGGATGGTGACCGTCGGCATTCCGGCGTCGGTCGCGAGCGACCGCGCCGTGCTGTTGTGGCTGCGCACGCTTCCAGTGTTGCTGGTAATGCTCGGCGGCTTGGTCGCAATCACGCTGATGTTCTCGCGCCGATTGAGCCGCTCGGTGGCGCACCTCGATGCCGCTGCGCAGCGGATCGCCTCGGGCGACTTCAACCCACTCGAGCGGCGGGCGATGCCGACGCGTGAATTCGCCGACCTCCAGGATGCGTTCGACTCCATGCTGCGACGGTTCAACGAGACCCACGCCGCCCTCGATGCGCAGATGGCCGAGGAGCGGCGCATACGCCAGGAGGTCGAATCGCTCCAGCGGCAGGTCATCCGGCAGGAACGGCTTGCCGCCGTCGGCCAGCTCGTGTCCGGCGTGGCGCACGAGATCAACAACCCGCTGCAGGCGATCCTCGGATTCGCCGAGCTGCTGCAGATGCAGCACGAGCTGCCGGAGTCGGTCCGAACCGACCTCCTGCTCATCCAGAAGGAAAGCACCCGCGCCTGCGGCATCATCCGGAACCTCGCCTTGTTCGCGCGGCAACAGACCGGCGAAGCCGAGACGGTCCGCCTCACCGATGTGATCCAGTCGGTGGCCGAGCTCAGGCAGCGGCGCCTCGAGACCGAGAACATCGAGCTGCGGATCGAAGACGCCTCCGAGCGGCCGGTGATGGCCGTGCTCACCGAGCTGCAGCAGGTCGTTCTCAATTTCGTGGTCAACGCCGAGCAGGCGATCGTGCTGTCCGGCCGGCAGCCCGGCCGGATCACGATTCGATCGCGGGACGAGGGGCCTCGTGTGGTTCTCGAGGTCGAGGACACCGGCCCCGGCATCGCGCCGGAGCACGAGCCGCGGCTCTTCCAGCCTTTCTTCACGACCAAGCCGGTCGGGCAGGGCACGGGGCTCGGGCTGTCGGTGAGCTACGGCATCGTCGATTCGCTCGGCGGCGCCATCGGCTATCGCCGCGCCTCCGCCGGCGGCGCCATCTTCTACTTCGACCTTCCTGCAGCGCCGGTCCAGTGACCGGCCGGATCTGTGTTTCTGTGTCTCTGTGGCCCGTCGGACCGGCCGCGGTGGACTATGGGCGACGGCTGAACGTCGCCAGCCGCACGGCAATCCGGTCGATCGCCTCGACAGCGGCGTCGCCGGATCCCTCGAACGCATCGGCCATGATTGCGAAGGCGAGCGTCTCCTCGTCGCGCGTCCGGACGTAGCCGGCCAGCGTCCGGATGTTCGTCATCGTGCCTGTCTTCGCGCGGACGTTTCCCTCCGCGGCGGTTCCGCGCATGCGGGCCGCCAGTGTGCCGTCCCGTCCCGCCACCGGCAGCGCCGTCATCCACGGCGACTGCCCGGACGCGTCGTACATGCGCCGCAGCACCGCCACGAGCACCTCGGGCGCTACGGCGTTTCGGCGCGATAGTCCAGAGCCGTCGACGATCTGCCACGCCTCGTCTGCGATGCCCCAGCTGCGAAGCCGGGTGCGAAGGCCCTCCAGCGCCGCATCGTTGGTGGGGAACACGCCCTTCGGCGCGTTGAGCCGCAGCACCGCCTCCCCGTAGAGATTGATGCTTTCCTTCAACATGGGCTGGGCGAGCTGGGCGAGCGGGGGTGACCGGTGTTCGTAGATTCCGCTGCCCTTTCCACGATCGATGAGTGGCGGCACGTCATCGACGTCGTACGCGTCCCCCGTCGTCTCGATGCCGGAGCTGATGAGCTCGTAGCGAAGCACGTTGGCGAACCAGAGCGTCGGGTTGCCCACCGAGACGGTCAGGCGCGCCGGTGGCGCACCTGCGGGGATGAATCCGGCGATCGTCAGCAACGGCTCGCCTGGCCGCTGTTCGGGCCACAGGAGCGGCATGGAGTCGGGCTCCCGTGTCACCGTCCTGTTGTCCAGCGGCCGCGCGGCGGCGTGCGGCTCCACGGTGAGCGTCGCCTGGCTTCCGGCGGTCTCGGCCGGGGCGACGGTCACCTCCATGCGATTCTCGGCGTAGTTCAACGCGCCGAACAGTGCGCCCGTCGCATGACCGAGATCGTCCCACGCCCACGCCAGTTGTGGCCGCGGCTCCTCGATGCCGTTGTCGTCGCCGATGATGCGGCCGTCGATGCGGTGGAGACCGCCCTTTCGCAGTGCCTGGATCCACGGCATCAGGTCGGTGCCGCCGCGTCCGGCAATGGACGGGTCGCCCGACCCGGTCACGATCATGTCGCCGTGGAGAACCCCGTCCAGGATGGGGCCCGTCACCCAAGCGGACGTCTCGAATTGATGTCCCCATCCCACGGCATCCACTGCGCCCGCCAGGCTCACCAGCTTCACCGTGGACGCGGGCACGAGCAGCGTGCCGGGATTCAGCTCGAACAGCCGCTCGCCGCGGTCGAGCGACTCGACGATGACGCCCCAGGCGGCGCGGCCGACGCCTGGCGCCGTGATCGTAGCTGTGATGTCGTCGCTGAGTTGCTGGAGGGGATTGTCGGGGCGGGATGGAGTGACGGCGGCCGGCGCGCGGGCGCAGGAGGCGAGCTCGAGACTCAAGGCGCAGACCGCGAACCTCACGCAGCGCCGGAACCGAAGCCCTCCCGCGTCACGCGTCCTGCGCCTCGAGCCGCACGTCATTTCATGGCATCGACAGCCTTCATCGCCTCGTCAAAGGCCGCCGGGTCGACCCGTGCGGAACCCGGCTCGTCCGATCGGCTCGCGAACACGTCGTTTCCCGACCGGCCGAACGTGACGGTCTCGGTCTTGTTCTCGTCGAAGCGCACGGTCGCCGTGGCCACAGGGGTCTTGAGCGAGGCATGTGCGGTCTGCTGGAACGCCTGCGCCTGAAGGTTGGACAGGCGCATGACCGCGTCCTCCACCTTGGGGGCGTCGATGGTTTGTCCAGATGCGTTCCGCCACGTCGTCTTGCCCCCCTCTTCCCGCTTCTCGAACACCATCGGGTCGGCGGCGCCGCGCCGCAGCTCGAGCCGGCTGGCGCTGAACGACCGCGCGTCGAACAGGTCCTTGCGCCGGAAATCGAACACGTCCTTGCCGAGGTCGGTGGCCAGGGCTTCCTCCACCGTGAACACCGTGGGTCTGGCGGCATCCTTCGCGAAGAAGCCGCCGTCTGCGGCCTTGCCGCCGAGCTGCAGCGTCGCCCGCGTGCTTCCCGCCATGACCGTCGCCGCGAGCGAGGGCCGGTCGAGGCCGTACTTGCGGAGGTCGGCCGCGTCCTCGTCCACCACCTTGAGCATGTGCGTGGACGAGAGGCGCGTCAGCAGCCCCTCGGCGGCAGCGTAGTCGGCACGCGCGGCGATCGGCTTGGCGATTCGCCACTCACTGCCGTTGCGCGTGAACTGGACCGCCGAGGTTCCCTCCGACAGCTCCACGCCGTCGACCTTGTCCCGCTCGAACTTCAGGATCACCTTGTCCCGCAGGTCGAACGGCGCCTTGTTGAAGATCGAATCGAGGTACGACGAAATGAGGAAGACCCTCGGCTCGTTCGGGCGCTTCGCGTACACGTCTCCACCGGTCGCCGTCTTGTCGCCGACCAGCAGGTGCTGGAATTCCTTCTGGTCCTTGAGCCGGAATCCCACGTCGATGCGCGCCGGCTCCAGCCCGTACTGCTTGAGGTCGGCCGGCTTCTCCTCGACGACGCGCTGCACCTCGAGCGACGCCAGGTTGCTCGTCACCGTGCCCACGACGCCGTCGTCGGCATCTGCCTTGACGGGCTGGACGAGCTGCCAGTTGCCGTTGTCGAGCTGGGCTCGCGAAGTGTCGCCGTCGGCGTTCGTGATCTCGATCTCCTGGATGCTGTCGGACGAGAGCTGGTCGAACGCCCGCGGTTTGGCGTTGGGGTCGGCGGGCTCCCGCCGTGCCTCGTAGAAGAAGATGTAGCCGGCGAGGCCCCCGAGGACGACCAGCAGCGCGATTGTCGTCTTCAGCCCACGCATCCTATCTCCTCCGCCACCAGGTGAACACGCCCGCGGCAAAGACGAGCGCGGGGATGAACAGGATCGACGCCAGGAACGCCAGCGTCTGCTGCTGCGGCGTCATCGTCACCCGTCGATCGTCGGCTTGCTTGGGCCGGATGGCGATGAGATTCTCCTGCTGCGCCAGCCAGTTGACGGCGTTCGCGAACAGGTTCGGGTTGCCCGGCACGCCGGCGTAGGCGTTGGTGGCGAAGTCCGAGTCGCCGAAGATGACCACGCGCGTCTCGGGCTTCGGCTCGTTGCCGCTCGGCGCGGAAGAGGGCGGCGGCGTGCTCGTGCCCGTGTCGGAGGCCGGCGCCGACACGGCCACGGCGACCGACAGCGGCCCGGCCTTGTCCCCGCCCTCGGCGTCGAGCGCCACGCCGGTCGCAAGCGAGGCGAAATTCGATTCGGCCCAGCTCGCGCGGCTCGTCTCGACGATGGTCGTCGGCGTTCGCCCGCTCGTGCCGCCCGCCGCGGGCTCGACGGTTCGCGCCACCGGGTAGATCGTCAGTGTCGAGAACTGTTCCGTGATCGCGTGCAGCGGATAGGTCGCCGCCACGGCGATGCTCGGCTCGTTGGTGGCGCCGCTGACGTCGACGACGACGTTGGTACCGAGGGTGACGCCCCACTCCTTGATGAGCGCCTCGACGTTCGGCAGCGCCTTCGGCGCGTCGCCGAGCGGCGGATCGACGAGCACCATCAGCTTCCCGGCGCGGCCGAGATACGCCCGCAGCATGTCGAGCTCGGCGGGGAGGATGTCGCTCGTCGGGCCTCCAACCACGACGACGGTCGCATCGGCGGGGACGTCCTTCTGCTGCGCGAGGACCAGCCGCTCCACCAGGTAGTTGTCGCTCCGCAGCATGCCGCTCAGCGCGCTGTAGCCGTCGCGCTCGGTCCTGTTCGGCTCTTTCTCGCCGTGCCCCTGGAGGAAGTACACCTTCCGCTCCTTGTCGGAGAGCGCCTTGATCAGGCCGTTGGTCAGCTCCTGTTCGCCGTCGGCGGTGACGCGCTCGCGCTTGCCCATGTACTCGATCACGACCGTGCCGTACTGCTGGATCTCGTATTGCTTCGCGACGACCGGTCGAGTGTCCGGATCGACGTACTCGACTGTGACGTTCCGCGAGTGGTACGCGTACTCATTGAGGCGGTTGCGGAACCGGTCGAAGTCGGTCTGCCGGTCGAACACGGTGAACTTCACCGGGCCCTGCAGCCCCTGCAGTACCTTGACCGTCTGCTCCGAGAGGCTGTTCTGCCGGCTCGCCGTCAGATCCCACCGCTTGTTCTGGCGCGACCCCAGGTAGTTGACGCCGACGGTGATGGCGAGTGCCGCGAGCACGCCGGTCGTGGCGAGCGCCCCGTACCGCGCCTGACGCCGCCGGAAGTAGTTCAGGATCTCCCGCCACTGTCCGAGCGTGTAGAGCACGACGAGCGCGAGGCCCCCCCACGCGCCCCACGTCGCATACTGGTTCCATTCGGGTCTGAGGAAACGAACGGCCACGGCGCCGAAGACGAGCGCCGTGCCGACCCAGCCGAGGATGTTCAGAATTCGCTGCAGCATGGCCCTATCCGCGCCAGCGCTCGCTGTCGACCGCCCGAACGGTCAGAAACAGGCTGAACGCGATGAATGAGACGTAGTAGACGAGGTGCTTGGTATCGACGACGCCCCGGGTGAAGTCGTTCAGGTGCTCGGTAATCGACAGGTAGTTCAGCACGCTCTGGGTCGTCGGGCCCATGAACGTCGCGATCCAGTTGATCACCCAGAAGAGGAGGAACAGCGCGAAGGTGACCATGCCCGCCACGATCTGGTTGCGGGTCAGGCTCGAGACGAACAGCCCGAGCGACAGGAAGCAGCCGCCCATCAGCAGCAGCCCCAGGTAGCCGCTCGCGACGGGCCGCCACTCCGGGTTGCCGAATGCGAAGAGGAACCCCATGTGGACGAGCGTCACCGCCAGCATCGCCCCGTACAGGATGAGCCCGCCGAGGAACTTGCCGAAGACGATCTGCGAATCGGTCAGCGGCGAGGTCAGCAGCAGCTCGATCGTGCCCGAGCGTTTTTCCTCGGAGTAGGTGCGCATCGTCACGAGCGGCAGCGTGAACAACAGGATGACGCTGACGTTCAGGAAGAGCGGCGAAATCAGCTGGTCGTTCACGTTCACCGACTGCGGCCCCTCGAAGCCGGCGCCCGCCTGCATCGAGATGCGGTCGAAGTAGTACAGCAGGTTGATGAAGAACCAGCCGTAGAGGATCGCCGAGAATCCGATCACGATGTACGCAATCGGCGAGGCGAAGTAGCCCTTCAGTTCCTTCTGCGCGATCGCCAGGATGTTACTCATGCGCCACGTCCTCGGTTGTCAGGTGCAGGAAGACTTCCTCGAGGCTCATTCTGAGCGGCCGGAGCTCGAGCAGTCCCCACCCGCGCGACACGACGGCCGAGGCGAGCTCGCGCCGCACGTCGCACCCCGTTTCGCTGTTCACCTCGTAGCTGGCGACGTTGCCGCGGGTGTCGGCGATCCCCACGTCGGTGACGCCCGGCACCGCCTGCAGCGCCGCCCTGACCTCCCCGATGACCGGGGCGTCCACCTGTACGTGCATCGTCTCCGAGCCGCGCAGGCGTGACGTCAGGTTCTCCGGCGTGTCGACCGCGACGACCCGCCCCTTGTTGATGATGACGACGCGCTGGCAGGTCTGGCTGACTTCGGGAAGGATGTGGGTGCTCAGGATGACCGTGTGATCGCCGCCGAGCTGCTTGACGAGCTGCCTCGTCTCGATGATCTGCTTCGGGTCGAGGCCGGCGGTCGGTTCGTCGAGGATCAGCACCTCGGGGTTGTGCAGCAGCGCCTGGGCGAGACCGACGCGCTGCCGGTACCCTTTTGACAGCTTGCCGCAGTGCCGGCCGGCGACGTCGGCGATGCGCGTTCGCTCCATCACCTCCCCGACTCGCGCCTTCCGCTCGCTGCGGGCGACGCCCTTGATCCGGGAGACGAACAGCAGGTAGTCGCGGACCGTCATCTCGGGGTAGAGCGGGGGAGTTTCCGGCAGGTACCCGGTGCGCCGCTTCGCCTCGATCGGCTGGTCGAAGACGTCGTAGCCGGCCACGATCGCCCGTCCCTCGGTCGGCGGCATGTAGCCCGTCAGCACGCGCATCGTGGTGGTCTTGCCGGCGCCGTTCGGCCCGAGAAAGCCGAGAATCTCGCCTTTTTCCACCCGGAAGCTGACGTCGTCGACGGCAGTGGTCGGGCCGTAGCGCTTGGTGAGGTGCTGCACCTCGATCACGTGTCTGTTCCTCCTCGCCTCTCGACGGACGCTCGGGGTGCCCCGGGCGGCGCCGAAGGGCGTAACCTGTAGACCTGAAGTGGTTTACGCTGGTCGTCCAGCCCGTCATCCTAGCCCATCGGCACCCGTAGGGGCAACCGCCCGGCCCAGCCTGGCCGGGAGCCGTCGAATTTCGACGTTCGATTGCCCCCGCTGGCCGGGGTCGGTACTCTGAGGGCAGCAGCATGGCTGTCGCCCAGGCAACTGGCGGACCGCGCCCCCCGCCCTCCGTATGCACGACGTGCGAGCTGCACGCCGAAGCGGTGTTCCGCGTCGAGGGGATGGACTGCAACGAAGAGGTGGTCATCCTCGAACGCCGGCTCAAGCCGCTCGCCGGTCTCGAAGCCGTCTCGGCCGACCTCGTCGGCCAGCGGCTCCATGTCAAGTACGACGCGACCAAGCTGACCACGGCGGCGATCGTCGATGCGGCCGGACAGACCGGCATGCGGATGTGGCTCGAGCACGAGGAACCCGCGCTCGAGGGCGGCGACGTCGCCTGGCGTTGGCGGCTCGTGGTCGTGTGCGCTCTGGGCATTGTCGCCGGACTCGCGCTCGTCGCCTCCGGCCGGCCGGCCGTGTCGGCGGCGTGCTTCACGGCCGCCGCCATCGCCGGCGGGATCTTCCCGGCGCGCCGGGCGGCCGCCGCCCTCCGGTCGCGGACGCTCGACATCAACACGCTGATGATCGTGGCGGTCGCCGGCGCGCTGGTGCTGGGCGAATGGCTCGAGGCAGCCGCCGTCGTGTTCCTCTTCGCGGTCGCCCAATGGCTCGAACTTCGGACGATGGAGCGGGCCCGGCAGGCAATTCGGGCGCTCATCGACCTGTCCCCGCGGGAGGCGTTCGTGCGGCGCGACGGCATGGACGGGCGCATTCCGGTGGACGACCTCCGTGTCGGCGATGCAATCCTGGTACGGCCCGGCGACAAGGTGCCGCTCGACGGAGTCGTCGTGGCCGGCCAGAGCGACGTCAACGAGGCGCCGCTCACGGGCGAGTCGCTGCCGGTCGACAAGGCACCCGGCGACGACGTGTTCGCCGGCACGATCAACGGGCACGGCGCGCTCGACGTGCGGGTCACGAGGCTCGTCCGCGACACCCGCCTCGCCCGCATCATCCACCTGGTCGAAACGGCGCAGGCGAGCCGGGCGCCCGTACAGACGTTTGTCGATCGGTTCGCCCGGGTCTACACGCCGGCGGTGCTCGTGCTCGCGGTGATCGTGGCGGTCGTGCCGCCGCTCGCGGGCGCCGAGGCGTCCGTCTGGGTGTACCGGGCGCTCGTGCTTCTGGTGATCTCCTGTCCGTGCGCGCTCGTCATCTCGACGCCGGTGTCGCTTGTGGCGGCGCTCTCGGCCGCAGCTCGCAACGGCGTGCTCGTCAAGGGCGGCGTGCACCTCGAACGCCTCGCGGCGGTGCGCGTGGTCGCCTTCGACAAGACCGGCACGCTGACCCGGGGAGAGCTGCGCGTCACAGGCGTACTGCCGCTCGATACGTCGTCTCCTCTCGACGTGCTCCGCTATGCGGCGGCGGTGGAGGCCCGCTCGGAGCATCCCGTGGCGAAGGCGATCGTGGCGTACGCACGCGAGCACGGCATCGCGGTACCGCCGGCAAGCCGGTTTGCGGCGGTCCCAGGAATGGGGGCGGAAGCCGATGTCGACGGCGTCCGGGTTATTGTCGGCAACGAGCGGCTCTTCGAGGTTCGACGGATTCCGGTGCCGCCGGTGGCGGGTCTCGAGCGCGCGCGGCGCGCGGGCAAGTCGGTCGTCGTCGTGTCGCTGAACGGGACGGCGGTTGGCGCGCTGGAAGTCGCCGATCGTCCCCGCGACACGGCGCGCGAAGCGATCGGCCTGCTGCGCGAGCACGGCGTGCGCCGGGTCGCCATGCTGACCGGCGACCACGAGCGAACCGCCGCCCGCATCGCCGAGGAGCTGCAGCTCGATGAGTACCATGCAGGCCTGCTTCCGGAGCAGAAGCACGGCCTCGTGCGATCCCTGAGCAGCCGGTACGGGCCGGTGCTGATGGTCGGCGACGGCATCAACGACGCGCCTGCGCTCGCGGCGGCCGATGTCGGCATCGCGATGGGCGCTGCCGGATCGGATGCGGCGCTCGAGAGCGCCGACGTGGCGCTGATGTCCGACGAACTCCTCCGCGTGCCCTACGCCCTCCGCCTCGCCCGCGCCACGCTGCGCAACGTCAGGACGAACGTCGCGATCTCGCTCGCCCTCAAGGCGGCGTTCCTCGTCATGGCTCTCACCGGCACGACAACGCTCTGGATGGCGGTGCTGGCCGACACCGGCGCGTCGGTCGTCGTCGTCGGCAACGCACTGCGGTTGCTGCGGGCGCGGTAGCCCGGTGGCGCCGCCGGTCGCCGGTGGCGTTACGCCTTGCGATTGCTGAAGAAATGCGCCCGAACGAATTCGTCGATGGCGGATTGATCGACCAGTTCGATGCGTGTGAACTGCAGCCCCATGCCCACGCGGCGCTCGGCCCACGCCACCCGCGCCTCCGCGTCGATATCCCGTGTCGTGCCGGGCAGCCGGAAGCGCACCTTGACCACGGTGCCGGGATCGAGCGGGCTCGTGGTGCGGACGGCGAGGCCGCCGCGGCTGACGTTCAGCGTCACCGCCGCCGCAATCGTATTGCCGAGGCGGTAGGCGACCGAGATCCCGAGGACCGCCCGCGGGCTCGACCGCCGGTTGTACTGGTTCGGGAAGAGGTGCGGCGCGAGCGCCGGGACGATGTGCTGCACGGCGCTGTACTCGTTGACGTAGCCGGCGACGCCGAGGCGCGACAGTTCGCGCACTTCGTCGGCGTTGGCAATCGTGCCGCTGAAGACGACGATCGGGGCGTCGAATCCGTCGATCCCGCGAAGCGCGCACACCAGCGCGACGCCCTCCGCCGGCGGGAGCCGCAGGTCCAGCACGACCAGATCGACTCCGCGGCTGTCGCGGCCGACGAGCGCGAGCAGCTCCGAGGCGTTGGCCACCGCGCTCGCGCGATGCCCCGCCGCGTCGAGCGCCGTCTTGAACCGATCGCGGACAAACGCCGTGTCGTCGGCGATGATCACCGTCCTGGCGGCGGTTGCCTCCGCCGGCGCTGGCATGTCCCATGTATCGGAGAACGGCCGTCGGTTCCTTAGCACACGTTGCGAAATTACTGCAGGGCGGGTCCTCGTGGATCCGCCTCCCAGCCGGGTCCGAAAGGACCCGGCCTACGTGCTACGTGCCCGTCGGTCGTGAGTCAATTCGACCCACGACCGTTCTTGAGACTGCGTTGCGGAGGCTGCGCCGATCTCGCTATAATCCGACCTTAGGCGGGAAGTGCTGGATTTACTTGAGGATGCGTCCGTTCCGCCAACGCTTGCAGCTCGGCCGATCCGCTGCCGTGGAGCCAGTATGGCGACCTGCCCGGAATGTGAATTCGACGAGATCGATACGACCAACCGCGAGGAAGGCGATGAACTGAGCTGCCCCGAATGCGGTAAGAACCTCATACTTGCCGGTCCCGACGACCTCGAAGTCGCCGACGACGACGAAGACGATCTCGACGACGACGACGAAGACGAGGATGAGGGCGAGGATCTCGAAGAAGACGAGGGCCTCTTCGACGACGAGGACGATTTCGAGGAAGAAGAGGAAGAGTGACCGTTGCGGTCTGCAAGGTTCCTGAGGACGTACTGACCTCCCGCGAGAGGCGGCTGCGCGAAATCGTCGGTTCCTACGGGTCGGTTGTCGTGGCGTTCAGCGGCGGCGTCGACAGCGCCTATCTGGCATGGGCGGCGACGCAGGCGCTCGGATCCGCGGCGCTCTGCGTGACCGCCGACAGTCCCAGCTACCCCGATCACCACCGGCAGCTTGCGTTCGCCCTGGCGCGCGAGTTCGGCCTCCATCACGAGGTCATCCGTACCGCCGAGATCGAGCGTCCGGAGTACCGGGCGAATCCAGTCAACCGCTGCTACTACTGCAAGCAGGCGCTCTTCGCCGAGTTGACCCGGCTGGCCGCTGCGCGCGGTTTCGCGGTCGTCGCCGACGGCAACAACGCCGACGACAGGGGCGATTACCGCCCCGGACGCAGCGCGGCGCACGAGTTCGGCGTTCGCAGTCCGCTCGACGACGCGGGCCTCACGAAGGCCGATATCCGAGAGCTGTCGCGCCGGGCGGGGCTGCCCACGTGGGACGAACCGGCCTCCGCATGTCTCTCGTCCCGCATTCCGTACAACTCCGAGGTCACCCCCGAGAAGCTGCGCATGATTGAGTGCGCCGAGACGGTGCTCCGCGATCTCGGTTTTCGCGTGTGCCGCGTGCGGCATCACGAGATGCCCTTCGACGATCGCTCGCCCCTCGACGGTGCGCTGGGCGACCCTGAGCGCGCCGAAGGGTCAGGGCGCCCCGAGCGCGGTCGAGGGGCGCTCGCGCGGATCGAGATCGGCGGCGACGAGCTGGCGCGGGCCCTCGAGCCACAGGTCCGCGGGCGGATTGTCGAGGCGCTCCGGGCCATCGGGTACCGGCACGTCACGATCGATCTTCAGGGGTATAGGATGGGCAGCCTGAATGAAGGTGTCCGCCTCCGCCCGGCCTGATCACGGGCCACAGAGGCACAGAAGCACAGAGTATTCAAGATTCCTCCTCCGTGCCTCTGTGTCCCTGTGGCCCGTGAACGTCATAGCCGCGGCGTATCTGGCGGCGCACCTGCCGTTTCTCGCTCCCTCCCTCGAAGACTACGATTCGATCAACTTCGCGCTCGGATTGCGCGATTTCGACCCGGCGCGTCACCAGCCGCACCCCCCCGGATCGCCCGTCTATATCGCGCTCGGCCGGCTGCTGCTGGCGCCGATCGCGGCCGTCTGGCCGTCGGCCCGCTCCGGGGCGGCCGAAGCGCTGACGCTGGCGCTCTGGTCGGCCGTCGCCGGCGCCGTGGCCATCATTGCGGTCGCCCGCGTGTTCGCCGCCGTGAACGATGAACCCCGAACCTCCGGGTCCCGGACCCCGGATCCCGGATCCCGGGCCACGTGGGCGGCCGCGCTGCTTGCGGCCGGTCCGCTCTTCTGGATGTCCGGGCTGCGCCCGATGAGCGACCTGCCGGGACTCGCGGCGGCGCTCGTCGCCCAGGCGGTCATCCTGGGAGGACGCTCCGACCCTCGGCGGCTTGCCCTGGGTGCCGCCGTGGCCGGAATGGCGGCGGGCATTCGCGTCCAGACGATCCTGCTGACGGCGCCGCTGCTCGCGCTCGCGTTGTGGCAGGCGCGGCGCTTCTGGCGGCCGGTCGGCGCCCTTGCCGCCGCCACCCTCGCCTGGGCCGTACCGCTCGTCGTCTCTAGCGGCGGCCTCGACGGCTACCTCCGCGCGCTCGGCTCGCAGGCGGGCGAGGATTTCGCCTGGGTGAACATGCTGTGGCTGGAGCCGACACCCCGCCGGCTGGCGTTCGCGCTGTATGAAACGTTCGTGCTGCCGTGGGGTTCCACGACGCTCGCGGCGGTGGTGGCGGTGGCCGCCGCTCTCGGCGGCGTGCTGACGCTGGCGCGCGAACGGTCGTCGCTGGTGCTGCTGCTCGTCGCCTTCGCGCCCTACGCCGCCTTTCATCTGCTGCTTCAGGAGACGATCACGGTTCGGTACGCGATTCCGACGCTCCCCGTGGTCGTCTGGCTGGCGATTCGCGGTGCAGGCGCGTTCGGCCGGTTCATGCCGGCGGCGGCGCTGCCGCTCGTCATCGGTGCACTCGTTGTGGTCGTGCCGGCAGGCGTGGCGTACGGTCGCGAGCCGCACCCGGCGTTTCGTGCCATCGCGGACGCGTCGAAGGCGATCGGGAGCGCTCCTCCCGGCGCCGTATTCGCGCACCATAGCGTGTGGCGGGCGCTTCAGGTGGGGAGCGCGCTGCCGCCCGTGGCCGAGCCGCCGCGGTTGTACGAATGGCTCGGGCCGGTCGGCTACTGGAAGAACGGCGGCACCGCTCCGGTCTGGTTCTTTGCCGACCCGAGGCGAACCGACCTCGCGCTCATCGATCCGCAGGCGCGGCTCGACGTCGATCGCTACCGCTGGGCTGTCGCCGACCGGCCGGAATTCGGCGGCTCACGCCCGGTTGGGGCGGACTGGTACCGCATCGCCGATCCCGGCTGGTTTGCCGGCGAAGGATGGGCGCTCACGCCCGAAACTGGCGGGCTCGCGCGCGCGCGCGGCGCCGGTCCGGACTTTCGACCCACCGAAGCGTGGGTGCGCCGACGGCCGGGACCGCTGCACCTTGTCGTCGGGGGGCGTCACCTGGGAGATGCCGGCGACCCGGCCGCGGAGTTCGAACTCGTCGTTGACGGCGTGGTACGGGACCGGTGGAGGCTCTCGTTCGAGGAGCGGAATTTTCTGCGGTTCCTCGATCTGCCCGACGGCATTGCCGAGGGCGAGGGGCGCTATGCGCGCCTGACGATTGCCTCGCGCGCGGTCGGCGGCGACAGCCGCCGTGCGCCCGTGGGCGTGCGGCAGTTCGATATTCAGTCCGTAAACCGCCTGTTGCACGCTTTTGCGGAGGGGTGGCACGAAGACGAGTACGACCCGGCCACCGGCCGGCGCTGGCGCTGGACGAGCGAGCGGGCGGTTGTCAGGGTGAAGGGCGCCTCAGGCGGCATCCGGCTGATCGTGCGCGGCGAATCGCCGCTCCGCTACTTCGATGGGCCGCCGACCGTTCGGGTGACGGCGGGAGGGCGTGTCGTGGCCCAGTTCCAGCCGGCCGCCGATTTCGAATGGGCCGTTGTCGTCCCGGCCGCGGACGTGGCGCGCGCCGGCGGGGCGCTGGCAATCGAGACCGACCGCGTCTACCTGCCCGGCCAGGCCGAGGGCACGAGCGACGAGCGGCGCCTCGGGCTGCGCGTGTACGAGTGTCGCGTGTATCCGCTGTTGCCTTGATTGACACGCCCCTGACGGCGGACGTAAGCTCGTGCGCACGAGAAACGAAAGGCAAACGCAGGAGAATCCGCTGATGACGCTGCGCCGTTCGTTGCTGCTGTCCATTGTTACGCTGCTGGTCGTAGTCGTGCTCGCGAGCTGCTCGCGGCGCACTCCGCCGCCTGCGCCGCCTCCGCCTGCGCCGCCGCCGCCGGCCGCGACGCCGCCGCCCCCGCCCCCGCCCCCGCCCCCGCCGCCGCCGCCCGCGCCGCCGGCACCGAAGCCGCTGACCGAGGACGAGATCTTCGCGCGGAAGACGCTGGCCGAGTTGAACGCGGAACGGCCGCTCGGCGACGCGTTCTTCGATTTCGATATGTCGGTGATTCGGCCGGACGCGCAGGCGACGCTCGAACGGAACGCGGCATTTCTGCGCCGGTGGCCCTCGACGCGCGTGACGATCGAAGGGCACGCGGATTCGCGCGGGACCAACGAGTACAACCTCGGCCTCGGCGACCGGCGTGCCAACGCCGTGAAGGACTATCTGGTCAACCTGGGGATCGGCGGCGACAGAATGCTGGCGGTGACGCGGGGTGAGGAGAGCCCGCAGTGCACCGAGGAAAACGAAGACTGCTGGCAGCGAAACCGCCGGGGGACATTCGTCTTTACGGCCAAGTAGCCGGGACCCCGGGAGCCGGGATTCGGAGACGTTCGCGGGCGGGTCGTTCGACCCGCCCGCTTTCTATCTTGCCTCGAGCTGCCGCAGCCCGGTCTGCGCCTGTTCGAGTCAGCGCAATTCTTCCACAATCGCCCGTGCCGCCGCCCGCGGGTCGGGCGCGGCGATGATCGGTCGTCCGACGACAATGTAGCTGGCCCCGGCCCGGATCGCCTCGGCGGGCCCCATCGTCCTGACTTGATCGTTTCTGGCGCCGCCGGCCGCCGTGCCGCGAATGCCCGGCGTCACAATCGCGAAATCCGGGCCGCAGGCCTGTCGGATGGACGAGGTCTCGTGCGGCGACGCGACCACACCGTGGAGGCCGGCGTCCTTCGCCGTCCGGGCGAGCGTCACGACCTGCTCGAGGAGCGGCCGCTCGACGCCGGTCTCCCGCAGCGCCGCCTCATCCATGCTGGTGAGGACGGTGATGCCAACCAGGAGGGGCGCCGGGCGTCCCAGCCGCGCCGCCGTCTCGCGCCCCGCGCGAGCGGCGGCCTGCATCATGGCGGCGCCGCCCGAGGCGTGTACGTCGATCATCCACGCGCCGGTCTGCACCGCGGCCTCGACCGCCTGCGCCACCGTGTTCGGGATGTCATGGAACTTGAGGTCGAGGAAGACGCGCGCGCCCCGATCGACGAGCGCGCCGACGAGCGCCGGCCCTTCCAGCGTGAACAGGCGGCTGCCGACCTTGAAGCCGCCGGCGAGGTCTTCGAGCGCGTCGGCCAGTTCGAGCGCACGCCGGCCGCTCTCGACGTCGAGCGCGACTAGGAGCTGATCCACTCTTTCTCGCGGGCCGCAGTGTCGATGGTGCCAGTCAGATCCCGCACCCGCGCGACGTCGTGGCGGCGGAGGTAGTCGCCGATGCCGTCGATCAGCTTCGTCCAGATGAACGGATCGACGAAACTCGCCGTCCCAACCTGGACGGCGTCGGCGCCGGCAATCATGAACTCGAGCGCGTCCCTCGCCGACGCGATGCCCCCCATGCCGACGATCGGGATCTTCACGCTCCTGCGGCACTGGTAGACCATCCGCACCGCGATCGGCCGGATCGCCGGTCCGCTCAGGCCGCCGACGATGTTCGAGAGCTTCGGCCGGCGGGTCTCGACGTCGATCGCCATGGCGAGGAACGTGTTCACCAGCGACACGGCGTCGGCGCCGGCCTCCGCGGCGGCGCGGGCGAACGACGCCACGTCGGTGACGTTCGGCGTCAGTTTGGGAATCACCGGCAGGGAGGTCACCTTCTTCACGGCGCTGACGACGTCGTAGGTGCCCGTCAGGCTGCAGCCGAACGTGATGCCCCCTTCCTTGATATTGGGGCAGGAGATGTTCAGCTCGAGCGCCGCGACCCCTTCGGCATCCGACAGGATGCGCGCCAGTTCCACGTATTCCTCGAGCGTGCTGCCGCAGATGTTGACAATGACCGTGGCGCGGCGCTCGCGCAGCTCCGGCAGCTTCTCGCTGATGAAGCGGTGAACGCCGATCCCCTGCAGGCCGATGGCGTTGAGCATCCCGGCGGGTGTCTCGACGATGCGCTCGGGAGGATGGCCCTCGCGCGGGGCGAGGAACAAGCCCTTCACGGCCACGCCGCCGAGCAGCGACAGGTCGACCATGCCGGCGTATTCGACGCCGTAGCCGAAGCAGCCGCTGGCGGCAATCACCGGGTTCTTCAGCGTGAGCGGCCCGATCCGGACGGAGAGATCCGGGGTCATCAGTGGGCGTCCCAGGCGATGTCGTCGCCGGCGAACACCGGTCCGCCGAGACACGATCGCACGTAGTGGTGGCCGTTCGGGCCGTCGCGCACCGGGACCACGCAGCTGTAGCAGCCGCCGAGGCCGCACCCCATCACGCGTTCGACCGACACTTCCGACCGGCGCCGATAGCTGGCCGCCATGCGCGCCACCGCTTCGAGCATCGGCTCCGGTCCGCAGGCGTACACCATCACCTCGCGGGCGGCGGCCCGCTGCAGCGCCCGCTCGAGCGGCAGCGTCACGCGCCCGCGGTCGCCCAGGCTCCCGTCCTCGGTGGCGAGCGCCAGACGAACCCCGCGGTCGCGGAACCAGTCGAGATAGAAGAGCTCGCCCGACGTGCGCGCGCCGTAGAAGAGCGTGACGCTCGTGCCGCGCGCGCGAAGGAGCTCGGCGAGCGCGGCAAACGGCGCCAGACCCACGCCGCCGGCCACCATCCACGCCTCCACCGGCGGATCGACGGCGGTGTAGGGACGTCCGAGCGGCCCGAGGCACGAGACGACGTCGCCTTCCACCGCCTCGAACAGCATCTCGGTCGTCACGCCTACGCGCTTGCTGAGCAGTGTCAGGCCGTCGGCGCGTCCGTTGGTTCGCAGCACCTCGAACACCGAGAAGGGACGGCGCAGCAGCGGCGTGCACCCGCGGCCCGGCTTCACCATGACGAACTGGCCCGGTGCGGCGGCGGCGGCAATGTCGGGAGCGGCGAGGGCGAGCACGTTGTAGTCGGAGGAGAGGCGGGTGTTGCGGATCACCCGTGCCTCGACGTCGACGGGCATTGGGGTGAGTATACCTTCAGGCCCCGGCTTCAGGACCGAGCCCATACCCCTCGACTTCGCTCGAGGAGCCCCGATGCCTGCTATACTCGGGTGAACTCTTTAACCGCGGCCCAGCGAGACCGCAAAGAGGACTCATGGAACGCCATTCGAACAAGAGACGGGCCGCTCCCCTGTGGCGGCCCGAAGAGCGCGCCCGGGGGCTCGATGCGAGCCCCACCTCCCCGGCGCGGACGGCCCGGTAGATGCCGGTCGTCATGGATGCGGACCGGATCGGCCGCACCCTCACCCGCATCGCCCACGAAATCGTCGAACGGAACCGCGGCCTCGAAGACCTCGCGCTCATCGGCGTGCGGACGCGCGGCGTCCCGCTCGCGCGGCGGATCGCGACGAGCCTCCGCGAGATCACCGGCCAGGAGGTGCCGACCGGCGCCCTCGACATCACGCTGTACCGCGACGACCTGATGCGCCAGTCGGTCGGGCCGCAGCCGCTCGTCCGCCGCACGGAGATCCCGTTCTCGATCGACGACAAGACGATCCTGCTCGTCGACGATGTGCTGTACACCGGGCGGACGACCAGGGCGGCGCTCGATGCGCTGATCGACTTCGGACGGCCGCGCGGCATCCAGCTCGTCGTGCTCGTCGACCGCGGCCACCGCGAGCTCCCAATCAAGGCCGACTACGTCGGCAAGAATCTGCCCACCTCGCTCGAGGAAAGCGTCCAGGTCTACCTGCAGGAGAGCGACGGACGCGATGAAGTGGTCCTGCAACAGGCGCCAGGAGGTGCCGTATGAGCGCACCGGCCGGGACCCAGGACGAGCCGCGGACCGATCGGATCCAGGCCGCGACGGCCCTGCGACGGAAGGATCTGCTGGGGATCGCCGAGCTGACGACCGAGGAGATCGCGCTCGTCCTCGATACCGCAGAAGCGATGAAGGAGGTGGGCGAGCGCCCGATCAAGAAGGTGCCGGCGCTGCGCGGAAAGACCGTCGTCAATCTCTTCTTCGAGCCGAGCACGCGCACCCGCACGTCGTTCGAGATTGCGGAGAAGCGGCTGAGCGCCGACACGCTCAACATCGCCGTCGGCACCTCCAGCGTCGTCAAGGGTGAGACGCTGGCGGACACGGCGCTGAACCTGGAGGCGATGCGCCCGGACATGATCGTGCTGCGTCACTCCTCGTCCGGTGCGTGCCACCTGCTGTCACGCATCTGCCGCTCGGCGATTATCAACGCCGGCGACGGCATGCACGAGCACCCGACGCAGGCGCTCCTCGACGCCTTCACCATCCGCGAACACAAGAAGCGGCTGGCGGGGCTGAAGGTGGCGATCGTCGGCGACCTGCAGCACAGCCGCGTGCTGCGGTCGAACATCCACCTGCTGACGAAGATGGGGAGCGACGTCTGGGTCTGCGGCCCGCCGACGCTCATCCCGGCCGACATCGGCCGCTTCGGCGTGCGCGCCACCAGCGCGGTCGACGATGCGGTGACCGGCGCCGACGTCATCATGCTGCTGCGGATTCAGCTCGAGCGGATGGAAGGCGCCTACTTCCCCTCCCTGCGGGAGTACTTCAACGTGTTCGGCATGACCGAGGCGCGGCTCCGCCGGGCGAAACCAGACGTGATAATCATGCATCCGGGTCCCATGAACCGCGGCGTCGAGATCGCCTCCGAGGTGGCCGACGGTCCGTATTCGGTGATTCTCGAACAGGTGGCCAACGGCGTCGCGGTGCGCATGGCGGTCCTGTATCTGCTGGCCGGCGGAACCGAGCATGAAGCGGCTGCTTAAGGGCGGGCGCGTCGTCGACCCGGCAGGCGGGATCGACGGCGTGCGCGACGTGCTCGTCGAGGACGACCGCATCGCCGCCGTCGGCCGCGATCTTCCCGTCGCCGGCGCGAGGGTCGTCGAGATCCCCGCCGGGCTCGTCGTCTGCCCCGGCTTCATCGACATGCACGTCCACCTGCGCGAGCCTGGCCAGGAGCACAAGGAGACCGTCGCCACCGGCACCGCCGCGGCCGTCGCCGGCGGCTTCACGGCGGTGGCGTGCATGCCGAACACGAGTCCGGTCAACGACAACGCCAACGTCACCGCGTACATCCTGTCCAGGGCGGCCGAGGCCAGCCTGGCCCGTGTCTATCCGATCGGCGCGGTGTCGCGCGGGTCGAAGGGGGAGCTGCTCGCCGACATCGCGGAGCTCAGGCAGGCCGGATGCGTCGCCATTACCGACGACGGCCGTCCCGTCGCGACGGCGCTGCTGCTGCGGCGCGCGCTCGAGTACGCCGGCATGTTCGGCATACCCGTGATCGACCATTGCGAGGACCCGTCGCTCGAGGGCGACGCGGTGGCGCACGAGGGCTACCAGGCGGCGGCGCTCGGGCTGCGCGGCATGCCGGGCGCGGGCGAGGCGCTCGGGGTGGAGCGCGGCATCCTGCTGTCGGAGCTCACCGGCTCCGACTTCCACGTGGCCCACATGAGCGCGCGCGCCTCGCTCCGTTCGGTGCGCAGGGGCAAGGAGGCGGGGGTGCACGTGACGTGCGAGGTGGCGCCGCATCATTTCACACTCACCGACGAGGCGCTGGCGTCGCCCGTTCCCTACGACACCAACACGAAGATGAACCCGCCGCTCAGAGAGGCGGCCGACCGCGACGCCATGCTGTCCGGCATAGCCGACGGCAGCATCGACGCCATTGCCACCGATCACGCACCGCATCATTACGACGAGAAGAACGTGGAATTCGACCGGGCGCCGTTCGGCATCGTGGGGCTCGAAACGGCGGTGCCGCTGTCGCTCGATCGCCTGGTGCACGCCGGACTCATCGGGCTGCCGCGCCTCGTCGAACTGCTCTCGGTCAATCCCGCGCGGATCCTGCGCGTGCCCGGCGGCACGCTCGCGCCGGGCGCGCCGGCCGATATCACCATCCTGGCGCCGGACCGGACGGTGCGGATCGAGGCGGCCGCGCTGCGGTCGCGGTCGAAGAACACGCCGTTCGATGGTTGGGAACTGCGCGGCGGCGTGGCGGCGACGATCGTCGGCGGCCGGATCCTGTACGTGAACGCGGCCGTGGAGGCGTTGAAGGACATGCGATGAAACTCCCAACTCCCAAGGTCCCAACTCACGAATCGGTGGGGTTGGGAGTTGTGGGGTGTGGGCGTTGGGAATTGTGATGAGCCGACGAGCCGAGATTCGCGAGAAAGCGTTGAGGGACCTGCAGCAATACGAAGTGCTGATGCTGAACGGACACTTCGACTTCGGCAACGGCTTCCATGGCCCCGTGTACCTCAACCCCCACCAGCTCTTCCGGTACCCGTCGACGATCTGGCGTTTTGCCCAGGACCTGCTCGATCTGCTGCCCCCCACCATCGTCGAGGCGACGGAGGTCGTCACCGGGCCCGTGACGGGCGGCGCGCTCCTCGCGCACACGATCGCCGGGCTCCTCGACAGCAGGCGCGACATCTCTCGCCCACCGACGCTCTTCGCCCCCTTCACGCTCGACAAGGAGCGCGGGCACACGCTGACGCGCTTCTATCAGCAGCTCGTCTCCGGCCGACGGGCGCTCGTCGTCGACGATGTGCGGAACACCGGCCAGACGCAGGCGCGGTGCGTCGATCTCGTGCAACGGGCCGGCGGCACCGTGCTGGCCACGGCCGAGATCTACGACCGCATGGAGGCCATCGTCAGCGCAGGTGTGCCGAATGTCGCGCTGGCCGAGTACCGGGCGCCCGACAACGTGCCTGCCGGGGAGTGCCCGCTCTGCAGGGCGGGTGTGCCGGTCACCGCCTTCTAGCCCGCCCTATTCATGAATCAGTCGTTCACGCTTCTCGGTTCTC
This sequence comes from Acidobacteria bacterium RIFCSPLOWO2_12_FULL_68_19, assembly GCA_001767525.1. GTDB lineage: Bacteria > Acidobacteriota > Vicinamibacteria > Vicinamibacterales > UBA2999 > MELF01. The sequence continues at coordinate 56,124 of MELF01000046.1, forward strand.
GCTTCTCGGTTCGTGTTCAGGGTTCGTGTTCGGGGTTCGCGGTTCACTGGTCGGCGGTCTCGCCCACAGTATTCATGAACGAAGCGGTCGAGGGGACACGCTCGCGGAGAGACGCGTTCGGAGCAGGCCGTTCCGATCACGAAAAACGCCGCGCAGGCCAGCGACACGGCGTGGGGATGGGGGCCCCCACGCCATGGCCGCCGACGAGAAGCCGGAGCGGCGTTTTTCCGGCCTGCGGAGCCGCGTTTCGGAGCGACCGTGTCTCCTCGACCCGGCTCGACGGGGACCGAGGAACGGCAGCACCAAACCGGAACACGAACGGAGAAGGGAGCACCCAGCAGTGTGAACGACGGGTTCGTGAATAATCCAGACTAGGGGGCAAGGGGGTACGGGCACGTGAACGCTGACGTTCGGATCGAGGCCGTGCGCGACAAGGATGTCGCGCTCCTGCTGCGTCTCGTCAACGCGCTGGCCGACTACGAGCGGTTGTCGGGAGAAGTGTTCGCCACCGAGGCGATGCTGCGCGACGCGCTCTTCGGTCCGAGGCCGAGCGCCGAAGCGGTGCTGGCGTGGGTCGGCCCGGACGCCGTCGGATTCGCCGTCTGGTTCTACAACTATTCCACCTTCGTCGGCCGTCCCGGGCTGTATCTCGAGGACATCTTCGTGCTGCCGGAGTGGCGCGGCCGCGGCGTCGGCCGGGCGCTCCTGCGCCATCTGGCCCGCATTGCGGTGGCCCGCGGCTGCGGGCGCATGGAGTGGGCGGTGCTCGACTGGAACGAACCGGCCATCCGCTTCTACCGCAGCCTCGGCGCGCAGGCGATGGACGGGTGGACGGTGTACCGGCTGACCGGTGACGCGTTGAAGCGGCTTGGCGGTGATTGAGGCCCCGCGGGTGCCAGGGGTGCTGGGGGCGCGTCTCGAGCATCTCTATCGCACGTTCGACCACCTCGACTCCGCCAGCGATCCAGTCCATGTCGTCCGGCGCTACCGCACGCCGGCCGATCGGGAGATCGCCGGCTTTTGCGCGGCAGGCCTCGCCTTCGGCCGGGTCGCCGGCGTGCTCGCCTCGATCGAGGCGCTGCTCACCGTCATGGGACCCTCGCCGGCGGCGTTCGTCCGCGGCTTCGACCCGGGGACCGACGGCCGCCGCCTGGCGGCGCTCGGCCACCGCTGGATCCGCGGGAAGGATCTTGCCGCGCTCGTGCTGATCCTGCAGCGGATGCTGCGCGAGGCCGGATCGGTCGAGCGGTTTTTCGTGGCGGGCGACGACCCGTCCACGCCTGACGTCGGTCCGGCGCTCGACAGCTTCTCGGCGCGGGCGCTCGAGACGGACCTGCGGCCCGCGTATGGCGGGCGCAGGGCGGGTCCTTCCGGACCCGCCGGCCGAGGGCGGGCCGGCGTCCGCTTCTTCTTCCCGCGTCCGTCTGCCGGAAGCGCCTGCAAGCGGCTCAACCTGTTCCTGCGCTGGATGGTGCGGAAGGATGCGATCGATCTCGGCGTCTGGTCCGGCGTGTCGCCCGCCCGGCTCATCGTGCCGCTCGACACGCACGTCATCCGGCTCGGGCGGTGCCTGCGGCTGACGCGCTACGCCACCCCCGGCTGGAAGATGGCGGCGGAGATCACGGCCGCCCTGCGTGCGATCGATCCGGGCGATCCCGTGCGGTACGACTTCTCGCTCTGCCACGTCGGGATGATGAACGCGTGCGGCTACGGCCGGCCGCAACGTGATGCCCGCTGTCCGCTGCGCGGGTTGTGCCGGCCGGGCGCGGGGCGGCTCCTCAGGTAGGCCAGGAGGCGTCATGACGAAGGTTCAGACCAGGGAACTGGCCTGGCGCACGCAGCTGAGCCGAGGGTGTCAAGCGCCTCTCCTTCATCCCGCCGGCATTGCACCGGCGAGCGTCAGAGAGAGTGCACCGGCAGCCGTCAGGGGGCTTGCACCCGGTTCGACCTTCCCCGCTGCAGTTCCCACAGTTTGGCGAACTTCAGGAAGACCGAGTAGGCGTTCATCAGCGAGATCGTGAGGCCCGCCGTGCCGTCGAGGATGCCGCGGCGCAGCACGTAGTTGCGGAGAAACGCCGCCGGCGGGTACACCACCAGATCGAGCGCCCCCGCGCGGCGGCCCGCCTCGTGCATCTGTCGCGCCGCCAGCGTCGTGTAGTGATTGATGCGATCGAGCTGGTCGCGCAGGTCCCGGAAGGAATAGTGTTCCAGCTCGTGGCGCAGCCGGCCGACCGGACCGTCGACGACGACCGATTCATGCACGTGCGTCCCGCGCCAGTGGGCCGTGCGGCGGTCGTACAGCCGGGTCTGGAAGTCGGGATAGAAGTCGGTCGTCCGGACCCACCTGCCGAGGTGGTAGGTGACGCGCGGCACCCGGTACCCGCGCATCGGCGGGTCGGTGGCGACGAGTGCACGGACCTCGCTGGCCAGCCCCGGTGTAATCCGCTCGTCGGCGTCGAGCGAGAAGATCCAGTCGTTGGCGGCCCGCTCGGCGGCGTAGTTCTTCTGATCGACGTAGCCCGACCACTCGCGGCACAGGACGGCCGCGCCTCTCGCGCGTGCGAGGTCGACCGTCCCGTCGGTGCTTCCGCAATCGACGACCATGATCTCGTCGGCCCAGGCGGCGCTCTCGATCGCGGCGCCGATGTGCTCGGCCTCGTTGAGCGTGATGATCGTGACCGAGATCTTCGGCACGAAGGAATCTTACCTGAGCGGTGCCTGCTGCACCGTCTCGAAGTCGACGACCGAGCGATGGTAGTCGAGCGTGGCACGTAGCTCCGTGTTGCGCGCCTGCGCCAGGTCGCGCTGCGCCTGGAAGACGACGAAGCTGGTGGACGTGCCGGCGGCGAACTTTCGTTCTTCCGCTTCGAGCCGGCGCTCGGCCAACTGCCGCGACACGCGCGTCGTCTCGATCCGACGCTGGTTGGTGACCACCTGCCGCGCCGCCTCGCGCACCTCGGTCGTCACCCGCAGCTGCTGATTCCGCAGCTCGGTCTGCAATCGTATGTACTGCAGCCGCGCCCGGGCGAGTCCCGACTCCTGCGGTGTCGGCCCGAGGGGATAGCTGACGGTCAGCGACGCCGTCCAGCTCGGAAAATCATTGCCGAAGAGATCCCCGAGCACGTCGGCGAAGCCGCGGTTCGTGCGGCCGATGATGGGTCCGGGAAAGCCGGCGCCGCGGAGGAACTCGGTCCCTCCAAGCCCGGTCAGCCCGTAATCGACGCTCGCGGTCACGTCCGGTAGCGTCTGATTCCGGACGTAACGCAGATTGACGTCAGCGGTCTCGAGGCTCTTCTGCGTCCGCCCGAGATCGGTGCGGCTGGTGAGCGCCGTCCGAACGGCGGCGTCCAGATCGATCGGCGTGGTCGCGAACGCCGGCGGCGACGCCGGCTCGATCCGGAGCGCCCAGAAGTCGGCGGCTGCGGGGTCGTAGACGAGCGCGCGCAGCGCGTCTTCGGAGGTGGCAATCTGGGCGTCCGCCACGATGACGGCCTCTTCGCGCTGCGCCACTTCCGCCTCTGCCTCGACGATGTCGATGGGTGCGGTGGCGCCGACTTCGACGCGGGCGCGCGTCTCCCGGAGCCAGCTGCGCGCCAGGTCGAGCGACTGCCGCTGCACCTGCAGGCTGGCGATCGCGAAGGCAAGGTCCCAGTACGCGTGCCGGACCGCCCGCGCGGTCACCGCCATCGACTGCCGCAGCGCCACGTCGGCGACCTCGCGGCTCTTCCGGCTGAGCTCGAGCTGCTGGCGGGCGGTGTCGATGCTGAAGCCGCGCAGGAGCGGCTGCCGGTAGCCGAGCGAGAGCGACGACCGGAGCTGCGGCGAGAAGTTCGTGAAGATGTTGGTGGTCGTCGCCCGCGAGCTGTCCCAGCCGACGCTGTAGGCGCCCCCCCACGGGAGCGTCTGCGCGACGCCGGCGTTGGTGTTGATGCGCTCGTCGGTCGTCTTGGGCCCCAGCGCGCCCGACAGGAAACTGGCGTTCGGCGTGTCGACGCGCGAGCCCTGGAGCGCGCTCGTGAACGTCGGAAACCACGCCGCCCGCGCCTGCGCCACCCCGAGATCCTCGATCTGGGGATCGATGCGCGCCACCTGCACGCCGAGGTTGTGTTCGAGCGCGAGTCGTACCGCCTCGTCCACCGTCAGGCGCCGGATGTCGGCTTGCGCGCCGGCGCGCGACGGCGCCGCGAGGACGAGGCAGGAGACGGCGAGCATGAACGTCGATCGAAGCGGGGTGCTGCGCATGGTTGGTCACTCCACGTGAGAGACTATGATGACGCGAATGGATGCCGCCGACGTCCTCAATCGCTTCCGCCGCGCGGGCGCGCTCCTCGAAGGGCACTTCCGCCTGACCTCGGGCCTGCACAGTTCCCTCTACCTGCAGTGTGCGCTCGTGCTGCAGCATCCGCGCGAGGCGGAGGCGCTCGGCGCCGCGCTGGCCGAGCTCGTTCGCGCCGCCGCGCCGCAGGCCGTACTCTCACCGGCGCTCGGCGGCATCGTCATCGGCCAGGAGGTCGGACGCGCCCTCGGCATCCGCGCGATCTTTGCCGAACGACAGGACGGGACGCTGACGCTGCGCCGCGGCTTCACGTTCACACCCGGGGAGCGGGTCGCGGTCGTCGAGGACGTGGTGACGACCGGGGGGTCGACGCGCGAGACGATCGAGGTGGCGCACGCGGCGGGAGCGCAGGTGGTGTCGGCAGCCGCGATCATCGATCGCAGCGGCGGCGAGGGCCGGCTCGACGTGCCGTTTCATTGTCTGGCCTCCATCGCGCTGCCGACCTACGCGCCCGAGTCGTGCCCACTGTGCCTGGCGGGTCGGCCCGTGGTGAAGCCGGGATCGCGGACGTAACTCCCAACTCCCAAAACGCCAACGCCCAACCGGAAGTGCTCCATCCATGGCGTATTGGGAGTTGGGAGTTGGGAGTTGGGAGTTGAAGCGGACCTTGAAGCTGACGCTCAGCTACGACGGCACACGATTCGTTGGCTGGCAGCGACAGGCCAGGGGCTCCCACGGCGCACGCCTGCGTCGTGGGGTGGAGGTGACCGGCGAGTCGATCCAGGGGCTGCTCGAAGACGCCTTGGCGCGGTTCGAGGGGGCGCCGGTCACGGTGCACGGCGCGGGACGCACCGACGCCGGCGTACACGCTCTCGGCCAGGTCGCCAGCGTCGAGGTCGCGTGCGGCCACGCCGTCGATGCCATGCTGCGCGGCTTGAACGCGAGCTTGCCGCCGGAGGTGCGGGTCACCGCCGTCGAGGAGGCCGCGCCCGGCTTTCACGCGCGCTTCGGCGCACGGTCGAAGACCTACCGCTATCTGCTGCGGAACGCGCGCGTGGTCAGTCCGTTCGAGCGTGCGTACGTCTGGCACGTGCCGGAGCCGCTCGATCTCGAGGCGATGCAGGAGGCCGCCGCCGCGCTCGTCGGCACGCACGACTTCGCCGCGTTCGGGAGCGCCGGCGGGGAGACGAAGGACACCATACGCACGATCACCCGGTCGGAGATCTTCCCGCGCGACGCCGTCCTCCAACCATCAACCACCATCCAGCATCCGGGCCTGCTCGTTTACGAGGTCAGCGGGACCGGCTTTCTGCGCCACATGGTGCGCGCGATTGTCGGCACGCTCGTCGAGATCGGTCGGGGATGGCGTCCGGCGGCGTCGGTTCCGGCGCTGCTCGCCGGAGGCAGCCGTGCGGATGCGGGAGCCACGGCCCCGCCGTGCGGCCTGTTTCTGGTCCGCGTGGACTATGATTAACGGTTAGCCGTGTCCTTGGAAGAACTGCTGGCGTCGATGCCGTCAGGGCATTCCGATGAAGCGCTCGCGCGACGGATCGACTTCACCCGCCTGCCCGCCCACGTCGCCATCATCATGGACGGCAACGGCCGCTGGGCCGCGCAGCGCCATCTGCCGCGCGTGGAGGGCCACCGGGCGGGCATCGACGCGGTGCGCGACACCGTCGAGACGGGCGCCCGCCTCGGCCTCGAGGTGCTGACGCTCTACGCGTTCTCGGTCGAGAACTGGAAGCGACCGGCGTCCGAGATCAGCACGCTCATGCTCCTGCTCAAGCGGTATCTCCGCTCGGAGCTGAACACGCTGCTGACCAACAACATCCGCTTCCGCGTGATCGGACGGATGGAGGATCTGGCCCCCGACATCCAGGGCGAGCTGAACACCGCGATCGAGCGGACCGCGCAGAGAAGCGGCATGCTCTTCAACGTGGCGCTGAACTATGGCGGGCGCGCGGAAATCGTCGACGCGGCGCGGCGCGCGATCGAGGCGGGCCTCCGTCCCGAAGCGCTCGACGAGGAACGCTTCGCGTCGTTCCTGTACACGGCCGGGCAGCCGGACCCGGATCTGCTGATCCGGACGAGCGGCGAGATGCGCGTGAGCAACTACCTGCTGTGGCAGATCGCCTACGCCGAGATCTACGTGACCGAGACGCTCTGGCCCGATTTTCGCCGCCGGCACCTGCTCGAGGCGATCCTCGCCTTCCAGAAGCGCGAGCGCCGGTACGGCGGCATCACCCCGGCTCGGGCGGCCATCGGCGCAAAATGACCCTTCGATTCTCACTCAGGGTCATCCTGAGCGGAGTCGAAGGATGACCCGGCTCCTCAGCGGGGTGGGCCTCGGGGCCGGCGCGCTGGCGGCAATCCTCTTGCTCCCGCCGTTCGCGCTGCGGCTGCTCGCGTGTCTCGTGGCGGTCGTCGCCGCGCGGGAGTACCTCGGCGTGCTGCACCACGACGGGCGCCGCCCGCGAGCCCTCCCGGTGCTGCTGCTCGTCGTGTTGACGTGCTGGTGGATGTCGTCGCCCCTGCCGGGCGATCTCCTCGCGCTGCTGCTCGTCGGCCTCGTGTGGCTGGCGATCGAAGTGCTCTTCCACGGACTGACGGTCGACCGCGCGGCCGCGCGGTTCCTGGCGCTCTGGTACATCGGGATGCCCCTCGGGATGCTCGCCGCCGTCCAGGCGATCGGCGGCCGGATGGCGACGCTCCTGCTCGTCGCGGCCGTCGTGGTCAGCGACTCGGCGCAGTACTACACGGGACGGATGCTCGGCCGTCGGCCCCTCGCGCCGGCCATCAGCCCGAAGAAGACGGTCGAAGGCGCCGTTGGCGGCGCGCTGTTCACGATGGTCTTCCTGGCGCTGGCGGGCCCGCGGGTGCTTCCGCCGGCCAGTGCGGTCTCGCTTGCGCTGCTCGGCCTGGCGATTGCCGCCCTCGGCATCTGCGGCGATCTGTTCGAGTCGCGCCTCAAACGGATTGCCGGCGTCAAGGACAGCGCCGCCCTGATCCCGGGACACGGCGGTATTCTCGACCGCATCGACGCCCTGCTGTTCGCGACGCCTGCGTTCTACCTGTACCTGGTGTGAAGCGCGTCGCCATTCTCGGCTCGACCGGCTCCATCGGCCGCAGCGCGCTCGCGGTCGTCGACGCCCATCCGACGCGACTGAAGGTGGTCGCGCTCGCCGCGGGCGACAACGCGGCGCTCCTCTCCGAGCAGGTGGCGCGCTACGGGCCCGAGGTGGTCGCCATGGCCACCGGCGACGGCGCCGACCGGCTGAAGGCGATCTGCGGCGCGGGAGTGCCGCCGTCGGTCGGCGTGGGCGCGGCGGGTCTGGTCGGCGTGGCGACGCATCCCTCCGCCGACATCGTCATCTGCGCGTCGGCCGGCACCGCGGGACTCGAGGCGGTGCTGGCGGCGATCGAGGCCGGCAAGACGGTCGCCCTCGCCAACAAGGAAGTGCTCGTGATGGCCGGGTCCCTCGTGACCCGCGCCGCCGCGCGGCGCGGCGTCGGCATCCTGCCGGTCGACAGCGAGCACAACGCCATCCATCAGTGCCTGCACGGGCGCCCGCCGAGCGAGATCCGCCGCGTGATTCTCACCGCCTCGGGCGGCCCGTTCCGCGACTACGATGCCGGCGCCCTCGCGCGGGTGGATCCGGAGGCGGCGCTCCAGCACCCGACGTGGCAGATGGGGCGGAAGATCACCATCGACTCGGCCACGCTGATGAACAAGGGCCTGGAGGTGATCGAAGCGCACTGGTTGTTCGGCGTCTCCGCCGACCAGATCGACGTCCTCATCCATCCGCAATCGATCGTCCATTCGATGGTGGAGCTCATCGACGGCTCGGTCATCGCGCAGCTTGGCGTCACCGACATGCGGCTGCCGATTCAGTACGCCTGCTCGTATCCCGAGCGGTGGGGAGGGGCGCTGCCGTCGCTCGACCTGACGCGCGCCGGCCGCCTCGAGTTCCTGCCGCCGTCGCCGGACCGGTTTCCCTGCCTGGCGCTCGCCTACCGCGCGCTTCGGGCCGAAGGCACCCTCCCCGTGGTGGTCAATGCCGCGAACGAAGTCGCGGTCGACGCGTTCCTGCGGAAGAAGCTCGCCTTTACGGCCATTCCGCGCGTGATCGAAGAAACCATGAACGCGCACGTCGTGGAAGAGGTGTCGAGCCTGCCGGTGGTGCGGCGCGTAGACAGGTGGGCGCGGGAGTACGCGGGTGAAATGGCCCGCGAGTTAGAATTGAACAGGTGAATACGCTCCTCGCGTTCCTGTTCGTGCTCGGCGTGCTGGTCTTCGTCCATGAGTTCGGCCACTTCGTGGCGGCGCGCCGGCTCGGCGTGCGCGTCCTGACGTTTTCCCTGGGGTTCGGTCCCAAGCTCCTGAAGTTCCGCCGGGGCGACACGGAGTACTGCGTCAGCGTCATTCCGCTCGGCGGCTACGTGAAGATGGCGGGCGAAAGTCCGGACGATCCGCGGACCGGCCGCTCCGACGAGTTCCTCTCGCGCACGAAATGGGAGCGATTCCAGGTTCTGATCATGGGGCCGGTCATGAACATCCTCCTGGCCATCGTCGTGATGGCGATCGTGCTGGCGCAGGGGGCCGAGGTGCCGATCTACCAGGATCAGCCGCCGGTCGTCGGCGCCGTGATGCCGGGTTCCCCGGCGGAACAGGCGGGGATCGCCAGAGGCGATCGCATCATGACGGTGGCCGGCGACCAGGTGGAGACCTGGGAGGACCTGTTCCTGGCCGTTGGAACGCGGGCGAACCGCGATGTGGCGATCACGCTGCTGCGCGACGGCCAGCCGCAGACAGTGACCGTCCGGCCCACGCCCGAAACCCGGTTCGAAGTCGGCAACATCGGCGTCCTTCCGGATATCAATCCGATTGTGGCGTCGGTGATCGCCGGCGAGCCCGCCGAGCGGGCTGGCCTCGAGGGCGGCGACGTGGTGCTCGCGGTCAACGGCGAGCGCATGGTCACGCGGGCGCAACTGATCGAGGCGATCTCCCGCAACGGCGGACGCGAGATCGAGATCACCATCGAGCGGGGCGGACAGCAGTTGCGCCTCCAGGCGACCCCGGAGCAGCGCGGCGACCGCGGCATGCTCGGGCTCTACGTCACCGAGCCGACGCGGACCTTCCAGCCGGGACCGCTCGAGGCGATCCAGTTGAGCATCGAACGCAACGTCGAGTTCAGCGCGCTCATCTTCCGGACGCTCGGCGGCCTGCTGGTCGGCGAGACGTCGCCGCGGCAGCTGATGGGCCCGGTGGCGATCGCGCAGCTCTCGGGCGAGTCGGCCCAGGCGGGCTGGATTGCCCTCTTCACGCTGATGGCCTCCATCAGCCTGAACCTCGGTCTGCTGAACCTGCTCCCGATTCCGGTGCTCGACGGCGGGCACATCTTCATCATGGCCGTCGAGGGAATCGCCCGGCGCGATTTCAGCATGGCGGTGAAGGAGAAGATGCTCCTCGCCGGCTTCGTCCTGCTGATGATGCTGATGGTGACCGTCATCTACAACGACCTGACGCGCATCAGCTGGATCGAGCGGCTGATGCCGTGGAGGAACTAGATGCGTCGTACGCAGCAGATGGTGTTGACGGTGCTGGTCGCAGGGTGCGTCGCCTCGTCCGCCGAGGCCCAGCAGGCGGTCACGCCGGCTGACATCCAGCGGCTCCAGGACAACGTGTATCAGGCGGGCACCGACGTCTCGCAGCTCCGCAGCCGCGACGCCGCCCGCGCCACCGAGCTCCAGACCGAGCTCGACGACCTGCGCGATGAAGTGACGTATCTCCGGGTCAAGCTGCGCAAGGAGGGGTCGCTGGCGCGCAGCGAGTACGCCGACGTGCGCGACCGCATCGAGGCGCTGCGCACGCGCGCCAGGAGCCAGACGCCTGCCGTGGCCTCGGCCGCGCCGGCCGCCGCTGCCGGCCAGCCCGCCGCGGCCCCGCCGGCCGCTGGCGCTGCGGTTGAGATTCCTTCCGGCGCGGAACTGGACGTCCGGCTCTCGGGACGCCTGAACTCCGGTACGGCCAACGTGGAGGACCGTTTCGAGGCGACGACGCTCCTCGATTTCACCATCGGCGGCCGCATGGCCGTGCCGGCCGGGTCGGTCATGCGCGGGGTCGTCACCGACGTCGAGCCCGCGACGCGGACCAATCGGACCGCGCGCCTGACGCTCAGTTTCGACCAGCTCACCGTCAACGGACGCGCCTACCCGATCCGCGGCACCGTGACGCTGGCGATTGAAGGAGAGGGGCTCAAGGGCGAGGCCGGACGCATCGGGACCGGCGCCGGCGTCGGCGCGGTCATCGGCGGGATCCTCGGCGGGTTCCGCGGCGCCCTGGCCGGCATCCTCATCGGCGCCGGCGGGACGATTGCGGCCACCGAGGGGAAGGAAGTGGAGCTGCCGCAGGGGTCCGTCCTGCGCGTGCGCATCGACTCGCCGGTGCAGATCAACACCGGTCGCTGACCCCATCGACCAACACCACTCGAGAGTTACGACCGGCGCTCAGCCGCGCCGCGAAGCGGCGTCGGCTGCAGCGCCTTGGGCAGCCAATTCCATCAGTCGCCGGAGCGTCGGGTCGGAGATCTCCGCGGAGCGGAGCATCGGCCAGCATGTTCGCCTTGAGGATGCCCTCGGCCACAGAGCGGCGGGCCAGTTCCGCGGCCGCGGCAGTCAGCCGGACCACCTCGATATTGCCCGCAGGAACCGCCGCCAGCCCCTCGCCCGCCCGCAGCTTGTGTCGCTGCCGGCGCTTGCGTCCGGGATTCTGTGCGGCTGATTCGATCAGAATGATTCTTGCGTGGAGTGTGTTTCGTCTGACCAGACCGTGCGCGATGAGCCGCGGTGCTCATGATCGCAGCGGCGCCGACGGCTCCATCGCGGGGTTGGGCGGCCACGCCGTCACCACCGTGTTGTGAGCTATCGTCCAAGGACCACATCGATACTGGCAAGTAACAGCTCGATTTTCGCTCGCGAAAGTTTCCCGACCCGGTCAGTGAGCAGCACCGTGTCGAGTGCGACGATCTGTGACGCTTTCGCCACCGAGTCCTTGGGAAGGTTTGTGCTTCGAGCCGACAAGCGGACATGACCGGGAGCCTCCGCCCATTGTAGGTTGCTGGTCAGGGGTAGGCAGACGACCGTCGCGAGTCGACTCCGGTTCAAGGGCTCGCCCTGAACGACCACGACCGGCCGACGAAATCCTGGCCCCGACCCGGTCGGCGACGGTAGGCTCGCCCACCAGACCTCACCTTGGGAAATTACCACTCGACCCGCTCCAGAACACGCCGACCAGCGGCTGTGACGAAATCGTCGCGCTCGTCGTTCACCGCCGCGCACACACGATCCATGGCTTCGGTCACTTCGTCCGGCGTGTGCCGCGCCACGTACTCCCGAAGCGCGGCACTGAACACCTCGCTGCGAGACCGCCGCGCCCGTTTGGCGAGTCGCTCAACCTTCTCGAATACTTCGTCAGGAATAGAGACGGCCGTCTTCATACCAGGAGTATAACTCACGTCCGCTGACCGGCAAGGATGGTGACCTGGCCCCGTTGTCGCATTGCACCGGAATGGGTTCGGGCACGATCATCGAATCGTCCGTGATCCGTGGGTCCGTTCCAAATGAGCCGCGCGCCGTGGCGACATGATCGCACGGACGGTCAGGCGCGACGGCTCCATTGGGTGGTTCGTTGGGGCGAGTACAGCAAGGCTTGATGCCCGATGATTGGAAGGCGATGACGACCGTGGGCTCCGGCGTGTATGAGATCCGGATACACACCGCACTCGAACACCGCGTGTGTCATGTCGCGAAGTACGAAGACGCCGGGTCCACGTCACGCCATCGTCGCGCAACCGGGATCCGCCGCCAATGCTAGGATTGCAAGTCGTCACGCCGTCGAGGAGGCCTTCATGCCCGATAACGACGCTCGCTCGCGCGAGGAAGAGTACTTTTGGAAGAAGGACCAGGAGCTCATCGAGAAAATGCGCCGCGCGGCCGCTGCCGAGCAGGCGAAGCGCGACATGGGCGCGAAAGCAGGTCTCGATGATCCTGAGATGATTCAAGAGCTCCAGGCGCTCGGACTCACGACCGACACGGTCGTGCTGCTTCCGCTGATGCCGCTGGTCCAGATTGCCTGGGCCGAGGGCGGCGTGAGCGACGCCGAGCGGCAGCTGATCGTGAAGCTCGCGCGGTCGCGCGGCATCGTCGAGGGCAGCGCCGCGGATTGTCAGCTGTCGGCGTGGCTGGCCAGCCGTCCGGACGCGCAGGTGTTCGCGCGCGCGACACGTCTCATTCGCGCGATGCTGGCCTCGCCGTCGCCGGCGCAAACCGGACTCACGGCCGACGACCTCGTCACGTACTGCGAAAGCATTGCCGCCGCGTCGGGCGGCCTGTTCGGCATGAAACGCATTTCGGCCGAGGAGCGTGCGCTGATCTCGACGATTGCCTCCGAGTTGAAAGCACGAGACGCGTAGGGGCGGAGCTTGCTCCGCTCCCGGCCGACCAGCGACTGCCAACTGCGGACCACTGCTCACCCCCGGCCACACGGGACTCGATGTTCGAGATTCCGCGATTAAGGGGCGCTTCACGTGTTGTGGCGGCTGTCCACATCATCCGTAGATAGCGTGGAGCGATCGCCCGTCAACCTGGCCGGCGCCTATCGTTGTCGACTTGCCGCGGGCTTCAGGGTTCTGTCGTTGTCGCAGATGTTCCCGACAAGATCGGTGTCGGGCAGCCGGCGGAACCGGATCGTCTGCGTTCTCCACGTTCGCGAAAACCTGCTGGGTCGTTCACGGTCACCTGCACCTGAAGGGTCCCGACGTTCGGTCGTCGAAACCGCTCCGTGGTCAGGAGCGACTCACTGTGTCTGAGGGGCGTCAGGTCGAGCCAGCCCTGGCTGTTGAACCCGGCCGTCCGCTGTCTTCAGCCGAATCACCGGATCCTCGCCGAGCGTTTGTCAGCCCGCGGCTTCGTCGAGCACCGGCACAGCGCCGCGCCGGTTGAGCACCCCCTCCGCCGTATAGACGACCAGGCCCACCCAGACGAGCGCGTAGCCGACCAGATGCACGCGGGTGAACGGCTCGTGGAAGGCAAGCGTGCCGAGCAGGAACTGCATCGTCGGCGCGATGTACTGGAGAATGCCGAGGGCGGAGAGTGAAATGTGCCGCGCCGCCGAGGCGAACAGCACCAGCGGCAGGAGCGTCATGGGGCCGCCGCCGACCAGGAGCGCCTCGGTCAGCGTCGGCCTTTGCATGAACACGCCGGCTCCGGTGTACTCCGTGGCGGCCAGGTAGAGCATGGCGACTGGCGCCACCACGCCCGTTTCGAGCGTCATGCCGTCGGTCGAACCAAGCGGCGCCCGCTTCTTGACCAGACCGTAGAACCCGAAGGTCACGGCGAGCACCAGCGCAATCCAGGGGATCTCGCCGTAGACATAGGTCAGTTGCAGCACGCCGGCCGCGGCGAGGGCGACCGCCAGCCACTGCCACGGCCGGAGCCGCTCGCCCAACACGGCGACGCCGAGGAGCACGTTGACGAGCGGGGTGATGAAGTATCCGAGGCTCGCTTCCAGCAGGAAGCCGGAGATCACGGCCCAGATGTAGACCAGCCAGTTGATGGCGATGAGCGCCGCGGCGAGCGTGTAGACGGCGGTCACCCGGCCAGTCATGACCGACCAGAGCGCACCCCATCGCCGCGTGACCGCCAGCAGGACCAGAAGGACCGCGAAGGACCAGAGCACCCGGTGCGCCACGATCTGGACCGGCGGGACGTCGGAGAGCAGCTTCCAGTAGACCGCCAGCACGCCCCAGAGCACGTACGCGCCAACGCCGTGCCAGAGGCCGGACGTCATGGGATCAGATCACCCGTGCCACTTCCTTCATCGCCGTGTGCGCAGCCCGAATCGTCTGCTGCACGTGGCGATCGGTGTGCGCGGCCGACAGAAACCACGCCTCGAACTGCGAGGGAGGAGGATACACGCCTCGTGCGAGCATCGCCCGGAAGAACGTCGCGTACGCGCCGGTGTTGGCCGTAAGGGCCGAGTCGTAGTCGCGCACCGGCACGTCGGTGAAGAACGGCGTCAGCACCGAGCCGAAGGCGTTGACCTGCAGACCGACGCCGGCCGCGCGCGCGGCCTCCGCCAGCCCTCCCGCCAGCATCGTCCCGCGGCGCGCCAGGTCGCGGTAGAGTGCGGGCGTCAATCGCTTCAGGGCCCAGCGGCCCGCCGTCATCGCCACCGGATTTCCCGAGAGCGTGCCCGCCTGGTAGACAGGGCCCGCCGGCGCGACCAGTTCCATGATGTCGGCGCGCCCGCCGTACGCGCCCACCGGAAGGCCGCCGCCGATGATCTTGCCAAGGCAGGTCAGGTCTGGTGCGACGCCGAAGACCGCCTGGGCGCCGCCGGCGGACGCGCGGAACCCCGAAATCACCTCGTCGAAGATGAGCAGCGCCCCGTGGCGGGTCGCCAGAGCGCGCAGTCCCTGCAGGAAGCCTCCGGACGGCGCCACGACGCCCATGTTGCCGGCAATCGGCTCCACGATGACCGCGGCGATGCGTCCCGGATACGCGTCGAAGAGAGTCTCGACGGACACGAGATCGTTGTAGCGCGCGAGCAGCGTATCCGCGGCCACCGGGCCCGGCACACCGGGGCTCGTGGGAACGCCGAGCGTGGTCGCGCCGGATCCGGCCTTGACGAGGAACGCGTCGCCGTGGCCGTGGTAGCAGCCGGCGAACTTCACGATCGTGTCGCGCCCGGTGAACGCCCGGGCGACGCGAACGGCGCTCATGGTCGCCTCGGTGCCGGAGCTGACGAAACGGACGCGCTCGAGCGACGGCATGAGCGCCCGGACGCGCTCGCCCAGCTCGTGCTCGAGGGCGGTTGGGGCTCCGAAGCTCGTGCCGAGGCGCGCGGCGGCGGCGATCGCCCGCACGAGGCCGTCCGGAGCATGGCCGTGGATGAGCGGCCCCCACGACATGACGTAGTCGATGAAACGGTTGCCGTCGACGTCCTCGAGGAGCGCGCCGCGCGCGCGCCGGACGAACAGCGGCACGCCCCCGACCGCGTGAAACGCGCGCACGGGACTGTCGACGCCGCCGGGCAGGATCTGCCTGGCGCGCTCGAAGAGCGTCCGGCTGCGAACGGGCCGTTTCATCGCGAGGCGAGCAGACGCGCGGCCTCGCGGGCGTAGTAGGTGATGATGATGTCGGCGCCCGCCCGGCGGATCGCCGTCAGCGTCTCCATCATCGCGCGCCGTTCATCGATCCAGCCGTTGGCCGCCGCGGCCTTCAGCATGGCGTACTCGCCGCTCACGTGGTAGGCGGCGGTCGGCTGATTGAAGCGCTGCTTCACCCGGGTGATGACGTCGAGGTAGGTGAGGGCAGGCTTCACCATGACGATGTCGGCCCCCTCGGCCAGATCCAGCTCCACCTCGCGGAGCGCCTCGTCCACATTGGCGGGATCCATCTGGTGGCTCCGTCGATCGCCGAACTGCGGCGCCGAATCGGCGGCCTCGCGAAACGGACCATAGAACGCCGAGCAGTACTTCGCGGCATACGACATGATGCCGACGCGTTCGAAGCCGCGCTCGTCGAGCCCCTGCCGGATCGCCGCCACGCGGCCGTCCATCATATCCGACGGTGCGACGAAGTCGGCTCCAGCCACCGCGTGCGACAGCGCGACCTGCACGAGCTCGGCGACCGTCGCGTCGTTGACGATCTCCTCGCCGTCGAGAATCCCGCAGTGGCCGTGCGAGGTGTACTCACACAGGCACACGTCGGTGACGACGACGGCCGTCGGCACCTCCCGTTTGATGCCGCGGGCGGCGCTCTGCACCGGCCCCTCGGGGTCGGAGGCGAGCGTCCCCGTCGCGTCCTTCGTCGGCGGCAGGCCGAAGAGCAGCACGCCCGGCACGCCGTCGCCGTGCGCGGCCGCCGCCTCCCTGATCGCCTCGTCCACCGACAGCTGCTGCACGCCCGGCATCGACGGGATATCGCGGCGTACGCCGCGCCCGTCGCAGACGAACAGTGGATAGATGAAGCAGTCGGGGCGGAGGTGCGTCTCGCGCACGAAGCCGCGGATGGCCTCCGTGCGCCGCAGCCGCCGCGGCCGGCGGGCCAGCGTCAGGCGGGTCGCGGTCTTTACGGCCATGGGTGTGATCTTGCCATGGAAGGACACGAAAGATGCGCTAGTCGGTCTTCGTACTCTCGAGCGTGCTGCAATGCGCGGCAATCGCGTCCACCAGCGCCGGGATCGTCGATTCCGGCGGCTGCACCGCGACCGGGACGCCCATCTGCCGGACCGCCTCCGCCGTCGTCGGGCCGATGACGGCCACGACGGTATGTGTCAGCAGATCGGCCGCCTGTTCCGCCCCGTAGATCCGCGCGAAGCCGCGCACGGCCGACGCGCTCGTGAACGTTACGACATCGATGCCCCCCTGGAGGAGCATCCCGTAGACGTCCGGTCCCTGCTCCGGCAGTGCGTCCTCGAGCACCGTGCGATACGCCACGACATCGGTCACGATCGCGCCGGCGCGGCGGAGTTCGTCGGCGATCACCTCGCGCCCGATGTCGGCGCGCGGCAGCAGCACTCGCAGTCCCTCCAATCGTCCCGTCCCGGCGAGCGCCCTGACGACTCCCTCCGCGCGGAACTCGTCCGGAATCAGATCGACCCTGACGCCGTACCGCGCCAGCTTGTCCGCGGTGGCCGGTCCCACCGTGCAGAGCCTCGGTCCGCTGAGCGCGCGCACGTCGCGGCCGCCCTCGAGCACCGCCTGCATGAACGCATCGACCGCGTTGGCGCTGGTCAAGACGATCCAATCGAACGCGGCGGGCGTCGCGGCAGCCGCGAGCAGCGGCCCGCGGTCCTCCGGCGGCACGATCCGGATGACCGGCGCCTCGATCGGCTCGGCCCCGAGCGCCGCGAGCCGATCGACCAGCTCGCCCGCCTGCTCGCGCGTCCTGGTGACGAGCACGCGCCGGCCGAACAGCGGCCGCGCGTCGAACCAGCGGAGGTGCTCGCGCAGGGCGGTGACGCGCCCGACGACCAGCATGGCGGCGGCGCGCCGGCGGGCGTCGTGGACGACGCGGGCAAGCTCCGCGATCGTGCCGGAGAGCGTCTCCTGGTTCGGAAGCGTGCCGTTGTAGATGACGACGGCCTGCGTATCGGCAGGCCAGCCGCCGGCGCGCATGGCGTCGAGAATCCGGGGCAGCTGGTGGGCGCCGGCGTAGCACACGACGGTTCCATCGAGCCGCGCGAGGCTCGCCCAGTCGATCGTGGGCGGCGTGCGGCTCTCGTCCTCGTAGCCGCGAACGAGCGTGATGGTGTCGCCCGCCCCCGGATAGCTCACCGGCACGCCGGCGTATGCGGGAACCCCCGTGCCGGCCGGAATGCCGGGAACGACCTCGAACGGGACGCGCTGCTCGTGGAGCAACAGCGCCTCTTCGCCGGCCCGGTCGAACACGAACGGGTCGCCCCACTTGAGGCGCGCGACCATCCGGCCCTCACGCGCCTTCTCGACGAGCAGATAGCTGATCGCGTCCTGCGCCATCGGCTGCGGCGCAGCCGTGCCGACGTCGATGAGCTCGGCGCCTGCGCGCGCGTAGGAGAGCAGCCGCCGCGGAATCAGGTGGTCGTAGACGACGACGTCGGCGGCGCGGAGACATTCGAGCCCGTAGACGGTGATGAGGCGCGGATCGCCCGGGCCGGCGCCGATGATGTAGACGGCCGGGCGTTTCATGGCTGGAGGCCTTCGACGGCGGCACGCGCCCGCTCCACCTCGGACAGGATGTCGGCGGCGCCGCCTGTGAGGAGCCGTTCGGCCGCCCGTGCACCGACGCGCCAGGCGTCCGCCATCGGCCCGGCCGCTTCGGCGCGCACCGCCCGCGCCCCGTCGAGCGAGACGACAATCGCGGTGAGCGACAACCGGTCGCCAGCCGCCGTGGCGTGCGCCCCGATTGGCATCTGGCACCCGCCGCCCAGGCGGGTGACCACGGCCCGTTCGGCCGTCAGGGCGGCCGAGGCGGCAGGGTCGTCAATCCGATGGACGAGGTCTCGAACGGCGGCATCGCTCGTCCGGATCTCGACGGCGATGATCCCCTGTCCCGGCGCCGGCACGCACGCTTCCGGCGGCAGCGGCGTCGAGATGCGGTCCGCGTGTCCGAGCCGCCGGAGGCCGGCAGAGGCCAGCACGAGTGCGTCGAAATCGCCGCCATCGAGCTTCCGCAGACGCGTGTCGAGGTTTCCGCGGACCGGTTCGAACCGTGCGGTCGGAAAGAGGCGCGAGAGCTGCGCGGTGCGCCGCACGCTGCTCGTGCCGATCCGCGGCGCGTCGCCGAGGCGGCGTGCGGCCTCATCGAGCGAGGCGCTGGTGCCCGAAGGGAGGACGATCGCGTCGCGGGCGTCCTCGCGTGGCAGGACGGCGCCGACGGTCAGCCCCGCCGGCAGCTCGGCTGGCATGTCCTTGCTGCTGTGTACCGCGAAATCGATCGAGCCGGCGAGCAGCGCATCCTCGATTTCCTTGACGAAGAGCCGTTTGCCACCGATCCGTGCCAGCCGAACCTCGGCGAGCCGATCACCGGAGGTCCTGATGACGACGATCTCGCACGACACGCCGGCGCGCGCCCGGAGCAAGTCGGCGACGGCGTTGGCCTGAAAGAGCGCGAGCGGGCTGCCGCGCGTGCCGAGCCGCAGAGATCGGTCGTTCACGCTTCTATGTTCTCACTTCTTGGTTCGTGTTCTGGTTCGGCGTTCCCTGTTCGGAGTTCTGGGTTCGGAACTCTCGAGTACGGAACGCAAGGCGAACCGGAACACGAACCGAAACGAGAGAAGGCAGGAGGGTGAACGCCGGCCTACTTCGACCGCGACCGGTCGGTCGGAAACGGCTCGGCGGCGGGAGCGGCGCTGGCGGCGGCGTCGTCCGGCGTCTGGCTGAGGCGGAAGAGGCGGTTGACGGCTTCGGTGTAGGCGGCCTGGGTCTCCTCGTCCGGCAAGGCCTTCAGCTGCTCGGTGGGCTCGAGCAGCAGCTTCTCGACGATGAGGCGCGTCACCTCTTCGACGCGCGTGCGCGCTTCGGGCGTCAGCCCCGAGAGCCTCGGGTCGAGGCGCTGCAGCTCCGAGCGGCGGATCTCGTCGAATCGCTGCCGGAGGGCCACCACGGTCGGAACGGCGCGGCGAGACCGCTGCCAGGCGGTGAACCGCGCGAGCTCCTCGGCGACGATCGTTTCGGCGCGGGCGATTTCGGCTGTGCGGCGTGCGAGGTTCTCCTGAACGATGTTCTGGAGGTCGTCGACGTTGTAGAGAAAGACCTGTTCAATCTCGCCGACCGACGCATCGACGTCGCGCGGGACGGCGATGTCGATGATGAACAGCGGGTAGGGGCGCCGGCGCCCGGTGGCCGCCTCGACGTCGGCGCGCGTGATGATTGGCCGCTGCGACCCGGTCGCCGTGATGACGATGTCGGCGTGGACGATCGCCGTGGTCATGTCGCCCCACGGCACGGCGCGCCCGCCGACCTCGCCCGCGAGCGCGGCCGCATGGGCTGCCGTGCGGCTGGTGATGACGATTTCGGCCACGCCGTGGGTTCGCAGGTGCTGCGCGGTCAGCGCGCTGATCTCGCCGGCCCCGACCACCAGCACGTGGCGTCCCTGCAGCCGGCCGAAGATCTTCCGCGCCAGGGCGACCGCGGCGAAGCTGACCGACACCGCGCCCTCGCCGAGCGCCGTTTCGGTGCGCACGCGCTTGCCGACGCCGAACGCCGAGTGGAACGTCTTGTTCAGGAGCGGCCCCGTGCAGTGCCGCTCCGCCGCCACCTGGAACGCGTCCTTGACCTGTCCGAGAATCTGCGGCTCACCGACGACGAGCGAGTCGAGGCCGGCGGCCACGCGGAACAGGTGATGCGCGGCCGCGGCGTCGTCGTAGGTGAAGACGTGCGGGAGGAAGGCGTCGCGGGGCAGCTCGTGGTAGTCGCTGAGGAACGCGACGAGTTCCCCGCGCACCCGGGTCGGATCCGCGGTGGCGGCGTAGATCTCGGACCGGTTGCACGTCGAGAGGACGACCGATTCGGCAGCCGACGACCGGGCGGCCAGCGCCTCGACGGCCGCGCCGACGTCGCGGCTGGAGAAGTCGAGCCGCTCCCGCATGTCGACGGGCGCCGTCCGATGACTCACGCCAAGGAGGAAGAGGTGCACGACCGGTGCCTCACGCCCCTTTGTCCGCGCCGGGCCACGGAGACGTGGAGATCCAGAGGCCCGATAACTGCGCTCTGTCTCTCTGTCTCTCCTGCGCCCGTGGAGGTGAAGCACGCATCGTCGTTCCTAGAACGTGTGGCTCGTGGTCACGAAGTAATTGATCGGCAGGAAATTGAGCAGCACGATCGCGAAGCCGAGCGCCGAGAGCCGCGCCGCGCGCCGTCCGCCCCAGCCCATCGCGCGCCGCGCGACGATGGCGAACGAGTAGACGCCCCATGTCAGGACCGCGAAGAAGATCTTCGGGTCGTTCAGCGCCATCGCCTGCAAGTTGGGGTCGTTCGGGACGAGGGCGCGCACCTGCGCGGTCCACGTCGCGCCGACGACGACCCCGACCGTCAGGCACAGCCAGCCGATCGCGACGGCGCGCTCGTTCATCACGTCGAGCGTCTGCAGCGAGGGCAGCCGGGTGTAGAAGTAGCCGAGGTGCTTCTTCTTGATCTCCTTGAACTGGACGATGTAGGTGAGGCCCAGCACGCTGGCCAGCGCGAAGCTCGCGTATGCGAAGAGGAGGGAGGAGACGTGCACCCAGAACCACGGGCTGTCGAGCAGCGGATCGATGCGTTCGACGCCCGGCGACACCGTCGGTATCGTCTGCAGGCCGACGAGCATCGGCACGATGAAGACGCCCATCGCGCGCTCGTCCGTCGTGATCTCGAGGTACAGGTACGAGAGCGCGAGCAGCCACACGAATGTCGAGGTGGCGCTCGAGGCGTTGGCGAACGGCACGTGCCGCACTTCCATCGTCTGCATCCCGATGACGAAGGTGTGGGAGAGCGCCGCGAACACCAGCAGCGTCGTGGCGAGGCGGCCCGCCTGCGGCTGCCGCCGCGCGAAGTGCGCGGCGTAGGCGACGGCCGCCGCGGCGTACAGGATCAGGGGAAGGAGGTTCAACGGCCTGGGGCGTAGTAGCCCCTCTTGGTTCGCGCCATCGTGCCGGCCCGCGCCACCTGCACGACAATCCGACGGAACGCGCCGTCGCTGCGCGGGTTCTTCGACGTGTAGCCGATCGTGTACTGGCTCGCGAGCTCGTCCGCGATCTGCCCGTAGACGCCGTTCAGGTCCTCGATTCGCAACGGGAAGAACGCCCGCCCGCCCGTCTCCTGTGCCAGCTGCCGCATGACGAACTCCGCCTCCCGGAAGCCGCGCGAGCTGGAATCGCTGCCGCGGAGCGCGATCGTGTAGATGGAGGTTTCCGACCGCTTCGCGAGCTCGAGCACTTCCTCGAACGAGACGAGGCTCGAGGTGTCCTCCCCGTCCGAAAAGACGATGAGCGCCTGGCGGCGGACGTCCTCTTCGTGCAGCGCCTTGACCTTGCCGAGCTCCTTGAGCGACACGTAGATCGCGTTGTGGAGCGACGTGGAGCCGCCGGAGACGGTCTGGAGGATCGCGGTCTGCAGCTCGGTTTGGTTCGACGTGAACGTCTGCCGGATCGAGACGCGGCTGTCGAAGTCGATGATCTGCGCCAGGTCGTTCGGCTTGAGCCGCTTGACGAAGTTCCCGGCGGCCGCCTGCAGCAGCTGCAGCTTGTCCTCCATGCTCGCGCTGCTGTCGAGCAGCAGCGACAGCGCGATCGGCTGCGGCCGACGCGTGAAGAAGACAAGCTCCTGCTTGACGCCGTCTTCGAAGACCGAGAAGTCGGACTGTTCCAGGTCCGTGACGTAGCGGCTCGTCCCGTCGACGACCGTGACGTTCAGCGACACGATGTCGATGGTCGACCGGAACTGCGGCCTCTGCTGCGCGCCCGACGACGCCGGCGCCGCCAGGGCGTACGCCAGCAGACCGATCGCCGTGACGAGGACCACTCGCTTCACTTCACGCTCCTGTCTGTCCGCGCATCGGCGTCCCCCGCATCGTCACCGCGGGGCGGGCCGACCGTACCTCGATCTTATCCGGTGGGATGAGCGATTCAGGCCGACCGTAGACCACCTTGTACTGGGAGGTCAGCTCCCGGGCAAGCCTCAGCAGGGCCTGCTCGACGGCCGTTTCGGCCAGCAGGGTGACGTGCTGCCCACCGGTGTCGCGCGTCCCGGCGTCGAGGACGATGGCGCGCTCCCGCTCCTCGGTGGTGCCGATCGGGAGCTGCCCGACCACGACGGCGTGCAGCGCCGCGCCGGCGCCGCGAAGGGCGGTAATCACGTCCCGAGCGTAGCGGTTCGTGAACTCGACTCCGTTGGTGACGACCGGGACGACCACGGCCCGCGGCGCCTCGCGCCGGCGCAGCCCGGTCGAGACCTCCAGGAGCGCGTCGAGCAGCGTCATGCCGCTGTCGTTCATGGCGAACAGGCGGCCCGTGCCCTGCACGAGCCGCTCGGCGCTCGAGGTGTAGTCGACGAGGATCGTCGGCCGGTCGGCGAGCGTGACGAGGGCAATCTGGTTGCCCACCGCCATCTGCGTGACGAAGCGGCGCACGCCGTCGCGGATGGACGAGATCGCCCGCTCGGCCGACGCGCTGTTGTCGATGAGCAGCGCGATGTCGATCGGCTCGATCGCCGGCGAGACGCGCAGCACCTCCCGGCGCCGGCCGTCCTCGCTCACGATGAAATCCGACGGGCCGAGGCCGTCGACCGGGTTGCCGCGGGTGTCGACGGCGCTGACGAAGATCGTCCGCTCGCGAACGCCGGCCTGCGCGAGGAGATCGCGCGCGCCGGAGGCGACAGCCAACGCCGCCAGAGCCGGTACGAGCGCCAGGCGGAACGAGAAGGCGGCGCGCATGGTCCCTCCTGGGCGGGAGTATAGTCCCCCGCGCATTGCCACTGTCAATCTACGTCTGCTACGATTGATTGTTTGTTTGGGTCCAGGAAAGACCGGCGTGCGGCGCCTCCGCCAAGCCTCGTGTCGGCCAGCAGCCTGAAGGCGCTGCAGACGAACATCGTCAAGTCGGGGCCGGCGGCGACGGTCAGCTACACGCTCATTGGTGCCATCGTCCTGCTCGGCGGCATCGGGTACGTGATCGACGAGTGGCGCGGCACCTCTCCCTGGTTTCTGATCGGGGGTCTGTTGCTCGGGCTCATCGTCGGCTTCTACGAGCTGGCGAAGGCGCTGTGGCGGTCATGAGGCCGCTCTGGTGGATGGCGGGCGCCGCGCTGCTGTCGTCACTGGCGGTCGCCGCCGCGCCCGGCGTCGAGAGCGATCGTGAAGTGCTGCTGGGCATGCTGGCGCCGCTCGGGGGCGCGGCAGCGACGTGGATCCTCGTGGTGCGGACCTACGCCGCCCGTCCGAACGCGCTGACCCAGGCGATGATCGCGGCGTTCGGCGGCAAGCTGGTGTTCTTCGGAGCGTACGTAACGATCGTGCTGAAGGTCCTCGAGGCCCGGCCGCTGCCGTTCGTCATCAGCTTCACCACGTATTTCATCGGGTTGCACCTGGCCGAGGCGCTGTCGCTGCAGCGCTTCTTCGCCGGGAAGACGCCGGGTCCGCTCCGCGGAAGCCGGCCCACGACGGGGTCCCCATCGCGCCTGCGCGACGGGGTGTCATACGACGGGTGAACGTGCAGACCGAGATTCAGGAACACGCGGCCGAGGCGGCGGCGGAGGGGTTCAACGCCGGCGCGGTGATCATCGAGCACGTCGCCAACAGCCCGATCGCTCACCCGCTCGTCCATCTGCCCACGATCGCGGGCATCGACTTCTCGATCACCAAGCATGTCTTCATGCTCTGGGTGGTGGCTGCGATCGTGTTCGTCGTCGTCACCACGGCCGTGCGGCGCTACCTCGGGCAGGACCGGCTCGTGCCGTCGGGCTTCATGAACGCGCTCGAGGCGACCGTCGAGTTCATCCGCGACAACGTCGTCCGGCCGAGTGTCGGCGACAGATGGACTCCCACGTGGATGCCGCTGGTGCTGACGCTCTTCGTCTTCATCCTCACGGCCAATGCGATCGGGCTCGTTCCGGTGTTCGAGGTGCTGGGGCTCTTCAACCACTGGGTGCTGCATGCGGGCGAGGAGTCGTTCTTCGCGCGGCTGCTGCACGGCGGCTCGACGGCGACGTCGAACTTCAACGTGACCGCGGCGCTCGCGGTGATCACGTTCTTCGCGATCATCGTGGCCGGCTCGAAGGCGCACGGCGCGGTGCAGCACTGGAAGAACATGGTGCCGCACGGCGTGTCGCCCTTTCTCGCCGTGGCGCTCATCCCGATCGAGATTCTCGGCATGCTCGTGCGTCCCTTCGCGCTGACGATGCGACTGGCGGCGAACATGACGGGCGGCCACATCGCGATTCTGGCGATCCTGTCGTTCGTCTTCATCTTCACGGAGATGGCGGGTTCGCTCGTCGGGATGGGCGTCGGTGTCGTCTTCGCCGTGCCGCTCGCGGTCGGGATCACGGCGCTCGAGATCATCGTGGTCCTGGTTCAGGCATACGTCTTCACGCTCTTGACGGCCGTGTTCATCGGCATGGCCATTCACGCGCACCACTAAAACGACACGCTTACAGAGGAGAACGGAATGGAATTTCTTCTGCACTACATGGGTGCCGGCATCGGCCTCGGACTGGCCGTCATCGGTGCCGGGCTCGGGATCGGCCGCCTTGCGGCGGGCATGGCGGAGGGGATCGCCCGGCAGCCGAGCGCCGTGGCGCAGATCACCGGCGCGGTGAACCTCCCCCTCTTCCTGCTCGAAGGCGTTGCGATTCTGGCCGAGGTGTTCTGCCTGCTGATCGTTCTCCTGAGGTAGGCGATGGACAACCCGCTCGTCCAGCCCGATCCCGGCCTCTTCATCTGGACGATTCTGACTTTCCTCGTGCTGGTGGGGCTGCTCGCGCGCTTCGCGTGGCGCCCGCTGATGGAGGCGCTCGAGCGGCGGCACGAGACGATCGCCAGGTCGCTCGAGGACGCGCGGCGCGCCCAGCAGGAGCTCGAGCGCCTGCAGCGGGAGTCGGCGCAGATGATGGCGAGCGCCCGGGCGGAGGCCGAGTCGATCGTCTCGAGGAGCCGGTCCGACGCCGAGGCGCTCCGGGAGGAGCTGAAACAGAAGGCGCGGACCGAGGCGGCCGCCATCGTCCGCAACGCCGAGCGGCAGATCCAGCTCGAGACCGCGCGCGCCGTGCAGCAGATCCGCCAGGAGGCCGTCGATCTGTCGGTGGCGATCGCCTCGAAGATCCTGCAACGGCAGGTGTCGAAGGAAGACAACGAAGGACTGATTGAAGAGACGCTGAAACAGGTCGAGACCCGCCGCCACGTGTGACGACTGCCGCACGCCGCCCTCAGCTTGCCGAAGGCCGCCATCTCCTGACGGCGGCGTACACGGCCGGCGGCGCGGCGCTCTTCGTGTACGTCGTGCGGCGCGCCGGCGTGGCGGAGATCGCCGCCGGCATCGAGCGCGTCGGCTGGGGCCTGGCGGCGATTCTCGGGCTCGCCGGCCTCCGCTTCCTCGTCCGCGCGGCCTGCTGGCGGCTCTGCATGCCGCCGGCGGCGCCGCTCACCCCGGGGCGTGCCTTCAGCGCTTTCCTCGCCGGCGATGCTGTCGGCAGCATCACCCCGTTCGGGCTGCTGGCGAGCGAACCCGCCAAGGTGTTCCTCACCCGGCACGATCTCGCCACCCGCGACTCGGTCGCGTCGCTGGCGACCGAGAACCTGGTCTACGGCGCCTCGATTCTCGTGATGCTCGCGGCAGCGGTCGGCGTCGTGCTCGCCACGGTGCCGCTCGCGCCGGCGTGGCGCCAGGGGATCGCCGTCGCCCTCCTTGCGGCGTTGGTCACCGCGTTCGCGCTGTCGCGCCTGCTGCGCGGCACCTGGGACGAGCGGCGCGGCCCCCGTCCCAGGTGGCGCGCGCGCCTGGCGGAGATCCGCCTGGCGGTCCTCGGGTTCTCGACCCTCCACTCGAACCGGCTCTGGCGGGCGTTCGCGCTGGAGATGGTGTTCCACGTGCTGAGCACGCTGGAGGTGTTCTTCACGCTGCAGTGGCTCGTCCCTGACCGCCCGCCGACGCTGGCGCAGGCGGTCGCCTTCGAGGGCCTCAACCGCCTGGTGATCGTGGCGTTCAAGTTCGTGCCGTTCCGCATCGGCATAGACGAGGCGCTGTCGGGTGCGGTGGCGCCGGTCCTCGCCGTAGCGCCGGCCGCCGGCGTGGCGCTGGCGGTGGTGCGGAAGGTGCGCAACCTGTTCTGGAGCGGGATCGGCCTGGCGATCATCGCCGCGCACCCGGCTAGAAGCCGCTGACGCGGGACGGGGCAGGAGCCCTCTTCGCTGGTCAGTGCGAGACCCCTCGAGGGTGTCGGTGCACGCCATCCGTGCGCCGCCGGTGAGGTCCTGGTGTCAGCGGCGCTTGCTGCTGCCCGCCGACGAGAGCTTGCACCGACAATCGAAAGGGGGGCTCCCTCCGCCCGTCAGCGCCGGAAGCGTTTGCGCGCTTCGTTCCTGAGCGCGGCGGCGCGGGCCGGTTCGCGGACGATCGTCCAGAGCCGCGCGGCCGTTTCGTAGCCCTCGGGTGTCTCGGTGGCGCCGACGAGCGTGTCGAGCACCTCCTCCACGGCGCTCGCGCGATTCGAGGCGCTGTAGAGGAGCGCCAGGCTGGAGTAGGCGCGCAGGCTGCGGGGGAAGACGCGCAGCTCGGCGCGAAACTGCTCCTCCGCCTCGGTGAAGCGCTCGAGGCGGGCCAGCGTCTCGCCGAGGCTCAGGTGCAGCTCTTCCAGGGTGCCCCCGCTCTCGTCCAACTGCTCGGCGGCTGCCTGGAACGCGGCGCGCGCCTCCTCGTACTGCCCTTCCCCAGCCAGGAGCCGCCCGCGCACGAACTGCTGCATCGGCACGCGCGGATCGTCCCGCTCGGCGGCTTCGGCGTGCGCCTCCGCGGCGGGGCCGTCCTCGAGCGCAAGCGCGACCCGCGCCGCGACCTCGTGTGCCGCCGCGCGCGAGCGGCCGTCGTGGCGCTCGGCCAAGGCCACGGCGAGCGCCGCCGCTTCGCGAGCCGTCTCCGGGCGTCCCGTCCGCAGCCGCAGCCGCGAGAGCGCGATCGGCACGTAGGGTGTATCCGGATCCACGGCGGCGGCGGCGCGGAGCGCCCGCTCGGCCTCGTCCCGGCGTCCAGTCCGTTCGAGGATCGTTCCGAGCTGATACTGGACCACCGCCAGGCGGGGGTGTGCCTTCACGATCGCCCGGAGCTGGCTGGCGGCGGCGGCGTACTGCTTCTGCGCGGCGAGCATCGCCGCCGCGCGGTGCGCGGCGGCCACACGAGCCTCTTCCTCCGCGTCGAGCGGCGTCGGCTCGGCGCCGGCCAGCATCGATCCGCCAAGGTAGCCGAGCATCGCGAAACGATCCTCGTCGGCCGCGGGGATGTCCTCGGGAACGGGACGCATGTCGTGTTCGAGGAGCCGATCCAGCTCCTCTCGCAGTCCGAGGGGGTGCGCCGCCGCTGGTGCGGGTGCGCCCGTGGTGGCCGCCGCCGGCGCGGGTGCCGGCTCGCCGGCCCGGACGTAGCGCTCCTCCGCGGTGCCGAGCGCGAACCTGGCGGCGCCGCCAAACCGGAAGCGCGGTGCGAGCGATTCGGCATAGATGAGTGGATCAGCAAACTCTTCATCGTCGCCCTCGAGCACCGTCCGCAGCGATCGGCCGTGGAGCCCGGACGGGATCGGCGCCCGCACGAGATCCAGGATCGTGGGGAGCAGATCGATGTGCTGCACGGGCGTCGCGACCCGCCGGCCCGCGCCCTCACCGTCGGGCTGCTTGACGACGAGCGGCACGTGAAGCGTGTCTTCGTCGAGCGAGAGGCCGCCGCCGCCCGCGTGGTCCGCCGTGATCACGATCGTCGACTGATCATAGAGGTTGCGCGCCCTGAGCTCGCCGACCAGTCGCGCCACCGTCGGCTCTGCCGCGGCCTCGGCCACCTGGACGAACAGGAAGAACCGATGCCCCCGGCGAGCGTGCAGCCAGCGTTCGGCGGCTTCCGTGGTGCGCGCGCCGTCGCGCTCGACGACAGGCCGTTCCTCGGAGTCCTCCTCCGGGAGCTCGGCGTCGAAGAAGGAGAAGCCCTGCGCCACTCCCGACGCGGGACGGAGGAGAAACGACGAAACCGCCGCGCCGGTGTCGAAGCCGCGGTTCCGCAGCAGCTCCGCCATCGACTGCGCGTCCTCGTCGAGGACGAAGCCCGCCTCGTCACGGACGCCGTGCTCGAAAGGCGGCTGACCGGCCAGCATCGAGGCGTGCGCGGGGAGAGTCATGGGCGAATGCGAATAGGCGCGCTCGAAGACGATGGCTTCCGCCGAGAGCGCGTCGAGGGTGGGAACGCGGCTCGCCGTGGCTCCGTACGCCTGCAAATCGGCTGGGCGAAGCCCGTCGATGGAGATGAGGACCACCGGGCCCTGATGCGGAGTCGATTCGCGGGCGTACCACCAGCCGGCGCCCGCGGCTGCCACGACGGCTGCGCCGAATACCGTGAGAATGACCGTGGCCTGCCATCGGCGGGCGGCCGCAGTCGGATGCCGTCGCATGCGTCGGTTTCTTATTCTAGTGCACCGGTTCGAGGTGCGTCCCGGAGTTTGTCGTCATACCGAGGTGGCTGGCGCTGTTCTCCAATAGTCACTGGTCCGGCGCCGACGACTCCAGCGCGTTCTGCGGCCAGCCCGGACCCCACACCCATCCTGGTTCCGTCACTCAGGCTCCAGTCCTGGACCCGTCACTCTCCGTCATGCGCTCACCGACATCGATCACGACGAGCGTGACATCGTCCTGCAGCGGTGTGTCTGAGCCGACCCAGCGACGCACTTCGGCGACGATCTCTTCGACGCACTGCTCGGGAGTGATGGCTGCACTCGCCGCCACACACTGTTCGAGGCGTGCGTCGCCGAAGAACTCGTCGCTGCCATTGCAGGCTTCAACGAGCCCATCGGAGAAGCAGACGAGACGATCGCCAGGGTGCAAGGCCGCTTCAGCGGTCGCGTACTGGGCATGGGCATCGAACGCGAGCAGGAGGCCGCGCTGCTGCAGCTGCTCCACCCGCCCATCCCTCCGGCGCAGGAGCGGCGCAGGATGTCCAGCGCTCGAGTAGGTCAGCTTGCCTGTGAGCGTGTCTATGAAACCGCAGCACGCCGTTACATACGCGCCCTGGAAGCGGCCGCAGAGCGTACGGTTGATGTTCATGAGCGCCAGGCCGGAATCGTCGAGCCGCTCGGCTTCGGCAGCGAATGCGATCTTCACCATTGACGCCACCAGCGCAGCCGGAACGCCGTGACCGGAAACATCCGCCACGATGACTCCGAGCCGGTTCGCCTGTTCGGTGTTGAAGTCGTAGAAGTCGCCACCGATCGCGCTCATGGGAATGTAGCGTGCGGCGACGCTGAGGCCAGCCACATGCGGCAGTTCGCGAGGCAGGATGGACTGCTGGATCTTGCGGGCGAGCTCGAGTTCGCGGGATACAGCCACCAGCTGGCGCTCCGAGGCGAGCATGCGCTGGGCCACGAGGTATCCCACCGACAGCATGAACGCCAACATCGCGAAGGACTCCAGTTCGAGGGTGCCGCCGAGGGTCTCGTACGTGGCGACACCGACGAACGCGAGTCCGCCCACCGCGGCGACGCGGTACTCTCGCGGCCACCTGTCCCGCCACCAGTGGCCGAGCACGTGAGCCGTCGCGATACCGCCGATTGTCAGCACCACCGGTGCGTTCAGCCAGAGCGTCGCGCCCGGCTGGCGACGGGCGAGGTCGTGCGCCATCGCAAGCAGTGCGTAGGCTGCGGCCGCCTGCCACGTCCGGTATTCGCTATTGGCGAGACAGCGCGCCCGGCAACTCGAGCGCCATGAAGACACTGTTCGGATCCTCGACATAGCTGCCAAATGGTGGGTATCACGGCGCCGACGGCTCCAGCGCGGGGTTATGGCGGGGTTATGCTGCTCCGCGTTTTCCATGAAGCGCCGCCGCGACCGCATCCGGATTCTTCTCAGCGACCCGCAACAACGCCAGCGCCGGGCCGTCAGGTGTACGACGACCTTGTTCCCAATTGCGAAGAGTCGAGACACTCACACCGATCATGAGGGCGAACTCAGATTGGGAGGCCCCAAGCTTCGCCCGCACCGTCTTGACGTCCCCAGGTCGGAACTCCCGGGCGCGCGACGGCTTCAACTGGCCGCGGCGAATGCGACCGGCTTGCCGAATGCTCGTGACCAACTCCTGCAATGCCGCGTCTTTCATCTGAATTCTTCCCGAACGAGCTGGCCGAGCGACCGAGCCTGTGCCCGTATCAGGTCCCCCTGCTCGTTCTTCGCGTACACATACAGCATGTAGAACGCCTGCTCGCCCGGCACCCAGTAGTAGATGATGCGCAGCCCACCCCGCTTGCCCGCCCCAGGCCTCGCCCAGCGCACCTTCCGCAGCGGACGCTCAGCGTTGCACCAGCGGGCCGTCTGGTAACGTGGTGTTCGGCGGCCTGCTCCGGTCTTTTTGTGACCGGTCATCTTGACGCTGAGACGTTATAACGCTATGGTGACCACATGGGCGTGACTAAGCGGGCAACTATCTATCTCGATGCCGACCTTCATCGAGCTGTCCGGATGAAAGCTGCAGAGATTGAGAAGTCTGTTTCCGATTTGGTGAACGCTGCGCTCCGGCGCAGCCTCGCAGAAGACGCAGATGATCTCGCCGCGTTTGGCGACAGAGCCAAGGAGCCGAACCTTGACTTCGAGGCCGTCGTGAAGGATCTCCGGCGTCGTGGCAAACTATAGGCTTCTCATCAAGCCGTCGGCCGGCAAGGAGATTGAAGCGCTCCCGAAGCAGGAGCGCCGACGGATCGTCGCGAAGATTTCGTCTCTGTCGCGCGACCCGAGGCCGCCGGCTTGCGAAAAGCTCTCGGGCCAGGACCGATACCGCCTTCGACAAGGGAACTACCGAATCCTGTACGAGATTCAAGACTTGGCTCTTATCGTCGTGGTCGTCAAGGTCGGTCATCGTCGCGACGTCTATCGGTAGCCGTCCGCCGAACGCTGCGGCTCACCAGCGGCCGCTCACGATCGCGCGGCCGACTGGTGCAGCCGCTGGTTATGCCGCCGGTTGCCAGTCCACCCGCCGCTATGTCATCTTTGACATAGACGGACCGCCGTGGCCGGACATCCGGATAAACCGCTCGTGTGGCTCCACGGTGAGATCAAGACGCCACCGTTCAGCGAGGCCGGACGCGTAGAAGCCGGATTCCTCCTGCGGCGGCTTCAGCAGGGTGAAGTGCTCGCTCTCCCGCACGCCCGGCCGATGCCCGGCGTCGGCGCCCAGTGTCACGAACTCCGGATCAACGACGGCGACCACGCCTGGCGCATTATGTATCACGTCGAAGCTGACGCCATCGTCATCCTTGAGGTGTTCAGCAAGAAGACCGATGCCACGCCGCAGCAGACGCTGGACATTTGCCGGAAGCGCCTGGCGGCGTACCGGGATGCGATTGGGAAGAAGGGGAAGAAGAGGTAGGGCCATGAAACGCGACAAACAGCGACGACTGGAGCGTGCCGGCTGGCGGGTATCGAACACCGCGGCGTTCCTGGGATTGACCGCCACGGAACAACGCTTCATCGACCTCAAGCTCGCTCTCGCGGCCGGACTCCGCCAACTCCGAGAGCGCCAGGGGCTCACCCAGGCGGCGCTGGCCAAACACCTCGGCTCGAGTCAGTCCCGAATCGCGAAGCTGGAAGCCGCCGATGCGTCGGTCAGTGTCGACTTCATGATTCGCTCACTGATTAGCGTGGGTGCCGGTCCCGCCGAGATCGCCAAGATCATCAGGACCGCCGCCGCGCACAAAGCGGCATAACGACCGCGAATGAGCGGCGGCGCGACAGCGTCAGTGCCGCGCCGTCCGCTCCATTCGCTTGGGCCCCCGTCTCGGCCGCAGCCTCCGTTGCCGCACGCGCGTGCCAAGGCGCCTGGGCGGAAGGGACACCGTCGGCGTGTCGTCCGGCTCGCGTTCCAGTGCGGCAAGAATCGCCTCGATGTCGTTGCCGTGTTCCCGGGCGATCGCGGCACGATGTTTCCGGACCTCCTCGACGATGGGATCGCGGCGCGTCATAGCTCTGGCTCCATCAGCTCTTCAGGCGTGCAGATGATCGGCGGCACCATGCCGGCGGCACGAACCGCCTCCTCGATCTTGCCACGGATGCTGGCGTTGGCAAGATGCCTGAGGTTCCAGGTCAAGAGGTACTCCATGCCGTTGGCCGCCGCAATGCCAACATGCGCGGCATCTACCCGAGCGTTCCTGGGCAGCGTCCCGCGCTCGACGAGGTCTCTGGCAAGGTCGACCACCCGCCGGCCGCTGGCCAGACGTGGAATCCCACGAAGTGCCGCCAACCTGCGGGCCGCAGCCTCTGGATTGCCTCGGCGTGCTTCGGCTACCACGGTTCGGGACACATAGAGATCGAACCGATCGCGACGTTTCCACCACTCGCGTGTAATCTGCTGGTACGCCGATTGGATGAGATCCTCAGTGGGCAATGCGACGAGATAGCTCACGATTGTTGTTTCGAGGTAGACCTTCGATTTCATCGTGGGCTCTGAATCACTTCGTTAGTTTCGTCGGCCCAACGTTCGCGATGAGCCGCGCGCTCACGATACCAGCGGCGCCGACGGCTCCATCGCGGGGTTCGGCAGCGTAATTTCGACGCTCTCAATTCCGAGACTTCCATAGAGGGCAACGAGGTCCTCCAAATACAGCAATTCGACCGAGGCACCAAACCACTCCCGAAGTCTCTTCTCGCAGCCACCTTTCGCCAATGGGCCGAGGATGAACACAAACTCCGCCTGGCCAATCAACGCAGCCTCGCGCTCTCGCACGCCACCACGCTTGAATGTCTGGCCGGTTGAATGCTCGATCTCGACGATTAGCGGAATCCGCTCGGGTCTTTCCCCGTAGACATCGGGGCGAACGTCCCCAGTAATCACCGAATCAATGAGTCGCGGCTGGATGTGGATTCGGGTCGCGCCTCGATCTTGAGCCACACGAATCGCATACGGAAATCCGAGCCACTCGCCGGGAATTAGCTCCACTGTTGCCTCCGCCCGCGAATCGATTCAAATGCCCCACACCTTGAGATCCTCAACCGCGAAGCTCAAGTCGGTCGCGCCCGCACGATACTTCAGAAACGCGACCTCGTGCTCGGTCTCAGGTTCGGCTGTGCCCCGACACGCTTCAACAAAGTGCCTTTGGGCCTCGGTGCTCGGAATTCGATCACCTGAGGCTAGCGCCTCGTAGAAGGCCATGGACCTTCGCAATAGGTGTCTCTCTCTTTGTGTCAGCGCGCCGGTCTGACCACTCTCAATTGCCATATCCAAGGTGTCGAATCATTGGGCAATCACACAAGTCGAGGATGTTCGTAGCCGGTTGCAGCCATCAGCTGCCGAACCAGTATTGATTGGACCGCTCCAAAGCGCTCGATCCTTGCGGCTAACGCGGGAGCACATCGCCTCACGCGTCAGCCGCAACTCCATGATTGGCGGATGGTAGCATGCCGTCCGGAGCGCCGAGCCGCCGGCGGTTAGCTGCCCCGTCACGGCCGCAACGTCACGGCGATGGCCGCCACCACGGCGGCTAATCCCGCGGATGCGGAAGAGAGGCGCGCATGCACAAGTAACAACTCCACATGGGCTCGGCGCAATCCAAGGCGGTTGAACGCGCCGCCCGTTGGACGCGCAGCGTGCGGCTAACGCCGGCCCGCTGCGACGCCTCCTGCGGCGGCTAATGCCCGACTGGCCTACGCATGAGCCGATCCGCCGGGCTTCGCACCGCCGCCGCCCCGCGATTCAATACGTGCGTATAGATCATCGTCGTGCTGACATCGCTGTGACCGAGCAGCTCCTGAACCGTGCGGATGTCGTACCCGTCCTCGAGAAGGTGCGTGGCAAGAAAGTGTCGAAGCGTGTGCGGACCGACACGCTTCGCCATCCCCGCGCGGCGCACCGCTGCGGCAATGGCCTTCTGCACCGCCGACTCGTGCAGGTGAAAGCGAGACGGTGGCCCCCAGCGCGGATCTCGACAGATCCGCGACGCAGGAAACAAGAACTGCCACGCCCAGTCGGTGGCCGCGCGTGGATACTTTCGGGCAAGCGCGTCAGGGAGCACCACTCGCCAGGCGCCCTCCCGCAGATCGGCCTCGTGCACCCGCCGCACATCGTCCAGATGCCTGCGCAGCGGATCGACCACGCCGCCCGGCAGCATGGTCGTCCGGTCTTTCTGTCCCTTCCCGCGCCTCACCGCAATCTGCCGGCGATCGAAATCGATGTCTTTCACCCTCAGCTCCAGGCACTCTTCCAGGCGCAGACCGGCGCCGTAGAGCAGCATCGCGATCATCCACATCACGCCGTCGAGCCGCGACATCACGGCAGCCACTTCGTCCAGGCTGAGCACGACGGGGAGACGCAGCGGCTGCTTCGCCCGAACCACGTGCTCGATCTGGCCGATGGGAACGTGCAAGACCCGTTCGTACAAGAACAGCAGGGCCGCAAGCGCCTGGTTCTGGGTCGATGCGCTCACCTCCTGCTTCACTGCGAGCCACGTCAGGAACGCCGAAACGTCCGGCGCTCTCAACGGCGAGGGATGTGCCTTGCGGTGGAAGACAATGTACCGGCGAATCCAGGTGACGTACGCCACTTCCGTGCGCCGGCTGTAATGGCGGGCGCGGATGGCCTCACGAACGCGATCGAGAAGCGTTGGGCCGCTCGACTCCACCCGACGACGACGCCATCGTCAACGGCGCGGTGGCAAATGGGGGGGCGGCGGGCCGTAAAGGCCCGCCCTACTTGGCCCGGGTGGTGATTCCCTGGGCGAGCGTGCGCACCTTGAATACGGCGCCGGCCCCGACGATGTAGAGCGTTCGCCGGTCGGCGCCGGCGAACGCCACGTTCTGCGGCTTGCGAAGGGTGAAGCGCTCGCCGCCCCAGACGACCGGAACGACGCCAAGATGCTCGCCGCGCGGACCGAAGATTTCGATGCCGGCGTTGGTGGCGACGTACAGCCGGCCGTCGTTGTCGACGGCAAGTCCGTCGGCGCCGTTGTCTTCCGCAATCAGCGGGTCCTCGTGGCCGGCGATCCTCAGGCTCCTGTAGCGGCCGAAATTCCGGCGGTTCCGCAGCGTGCCGTCGGCCGCCACGTCGAAGGCGAGCAGGTACTCGCCGTCCTTGTCGTTGGCGTAGAGCACGCGCTCGTCCGGGCTCAGGATGACGCCGTTCGGGTTGGCGATGTCGCCAACGACCCTCGCGACGCGCCCGCCAAGCTCTTCGGAGGCGCTCAGCGCAGGCGCCAGGTAGTACACGCCGTCGACGTCGGTGAAATAGATGCCGCCCCGACTCGAGACGACGAGGTCGTTGAGGCGGTTGAAGGGCGTGCCGTTGTAGCTGTCGGCGAGCGTGGCTTCGGCGTCGGGCGGATAGAGGACCCCGACCTTCTCGTTGCCTGCCGCCCGTTGCACCGAGATCAGCCGTCCCCTGGCATCGAAGCCGAGCCCGTTCGAGCCGTTCGAGCGCTCGACGAAGGTCGACTCGTGCCCCGCCGCGTCGATGCGGATGATCCGATCCGCCTCGGTGAAGAGGAGACTCCCGTCCGGCATACCGACCGGACCTTCGGTGCGCCGGAAGCTGCCGCTGACCAGCTCCACGGCCGTGCCGGGCGCGAAGACGCCGGCAATCGCGGGAGCCTCGAGACTGCGAGGCGGGGGAGGCGTTCGACGCTCTTGTGCCTCCGCTCCAACGAGGCACAGGGCCACAGAAGCACAGAACACCATCGTGAAGGGGCGGCGCCGTGTTCCTGTGACCCTAGAAGTCATACTTCACGCCGAACTGCAGGATGCGGGGCGCGCCAGCCTGAGTGGTGATGCGGCCGAACTGCCCGGAGTTGAAGTTTGCGGGCGCCCCCGGGGTGGGCGTCGGGTCGCCCCAGTTGAAGTGGTTGAGCACGTTGAACGACTCGATGCGCAGTTCCACCCGCCGCGTCCCGATTGGGACGAGCCGCGAAACCGCCATGTCGATGTTCCAATAGGCGGGACCGATGGCGGCGTTGCGCGTCAGATTGCCCAGCGTCCCCGGCGACGGCTGTGCGAAGGCGGCGGGGTTGAAGTAGGTCGTCAGCGTTCTGGGATTGGCGTAGATGTCGTCGCTGGCCTTGTTCGGCCGCTGGTCGTTGATGCCCGTGAACGCGTTGTCGCGCCCGCTGACGATGTTGATCCGGTTGCCCGAGCGGGCGTTCAGGATGCCGGTCACCCGCCAGTTGGACGCGAGCACGCGAAGCGCCCCACTCGCCACCTCCGGCGTTTCGTACCCGGCGGTGAGCGTCCCCAGGTGCCTGCGGTCCTGGTCGCACGGGCCGGCGTCGAAGGCCGGATCGTCCGGATTGGTGTAGCCGGTGCTGGTCTGGTTGAAGGCGTTCGTCGTGGCCGTGCCGGTGCACCGCGACACCGTGTAGCTGCCGTTGAGGCTGATGCCGGCGCCGCCGCGCCGCTGCACCGACAGCTTCAGGCCGCGATACTTCTGGAACCCGACATCCGAATTGAGATCGAGCGCCCCGATGAACTGCGCCTCCCGCGGGTCCTCCTGATAGAGCTTACGGCGGACGTTCAGGTTCGCATTGGTCGAGCACACCGCATACGACACGCCGTTGATCGTGCAACGTCCGAGCCCCATGAAGATGCCTGGGTTGAGCGCCGTCTGGGCCCAGAGCCGGTCGGAGTAGCTGCCCAGGTAGCTCGCCGACACGCCCCAATTGACCCCCACCTGCTGCTCGACCGTCACATTCCACTGCTGCACTCGAGGCGAGTTGATGTCGGGATCCATCGTGCCAAAGGCGCCAAAGGCGATGTACTGCGTCTCCGGGCCCGTCACGATGGGGTGAGGATCGCCGCCAACGTGGCGATAGGGGTCGTCGAGCAGCCCCGGCGGATCGGTGATGATGGAACGGTTGCCGAAGGGCGGCGCGCCGGCGTTGATGTTGTGGTATTCGCCGGCCATGAAATCGTAGCCCATCGAGTAGGACGAGCGCACCGCCAGCCGTCCGTCTCCGCGGACGTCCCACGCCAGCCCGGCGCGCGGCGCGAAGTTCGACCACTGGATGTTCAATCCGGTCTGGCCCGACGGGAATCCCGCGTCCCCTGGATAGACGAGGCCCGCCGGCGCGTTACGGAACACGGTGCTCTTGACCCCTTTGAGGAAGTTGTCCATGACGAAGATCGTGATGGCGTCGTTCTCGACGTTCTGGCCGAAGTACGGCTCCCACCGCACGCCCGCGTTGAGCGTCACGCGGCTCGAGGCGCGCCAGGAGTCCTGTGCGTACAGCCCCGTGTACCAGTTGTTCACCTTCAGGATGTTGGGGCCGCCGTGCTCGAGGCTGGTGACGCGTCCGAGCATCAGGTCCGCCAGCCCGTGCCCGGTTGCGCGGCCGTCGATGATCCAGTTGCCGCCGGTCCGCGACGACGAGCTGTAGTCGCCGCGCCAGAACTGCACGTGGCCGCCAAACCCCAGCTGGTGGCGTCCTTTCACCACCGTCAGATCGTCGGTCAGCGCATAGGTGGTGTTGAATTCCTCCCGTCTGGTGGCGGCTCCGGTCGACAGCCTGAACAGGCCGCTGACGTTCAACACCATCTGGCCCCCGGGCGGATAGCTGTAGACGTTGGAACCGACGTCTTTCGGCCCGAAGAACGGCGTCTGGTACCGCGACACCTTGGTGTAGTTGGACGTCGCCCGGACGGCGTTGACGATGGTCGGGCTCAGGACCATCGTGTCCCCGACCGCCACCGAGTGAAGAATGTTGTAGCTGCCCGGCTGCACCGCCTTGAGGACGTTGTCGGAGCCGCCGGAGTATCCCGGGGGCGCCGTCACCCGGCTGACCATGTACCTGGCAAAGATCGACTGGCTGCTGGTCAACTGGTAGTCGACCCTGCCGATCGGCTGATGCTCGTCCTGGTCCTCCTTGAGCTCGAAGGTGATCTCGCCGCACGGGCTCGTAGTGCTGGGCAGGCGCCTGACCAGATTCAGCGCCGCCGGGCTGAACCGCGCGGGATCGATCTGGTTGTTCACGAACGGCGCGCCCAGCCTGATCTGCCGGCCTCCGTTGCACGCCGGTGACGTGATGTTCGTGAAGTTGCCCGCGAGCATCTCGGCGGTGGGTACGAATGCGATGTTGGTCGCCGGAACCTGACGACGGGTCGTACCCTGGTAGGCGCCGAAGAAGAACAGCCGGTTGGCGATGATCGGGCCGCCCAGCGTGCCGCCGAACTGGTGGCGCCTCAGGCCGTCGTCCTGGCGCTTGCCGTCGGGGCCGATCCGCGCGAACGGGCTCGTCGCGTTGACGTGGCGATCCCGGAGGAACTCGAACGCGTTCCCGGTGAAGCGGTTCGTCCCCGCCTTGGTCACCGCGTTGACCGAGGCGCCCGTGTGCATCCCGTTCTCGGCCGAGAGGCCGCTCGTCGACACCCGGAATTCCTGCAGCGCGTCGGGGAAGGGCAGCGGCAGATTCGCGTTGTTCTGGGGGTTGTTGTGCGTCGATCCATCGAGCAGGTATGCGACACCGAACGGCAAGCCGCCGCCGACCGAGATGTTCACGCCGCCGGGCACGCCGCGGGCCGGGATGCCGGTCTGGACGGCGGCCCCGGCGAGGATGAGGAGGTCCGTGACCTGGCGCCCCTGGAGCGGCAGCTCCAGGATGCGCTCGTTCTCGACGACCGTGCTGATGCCGGCGCTCCGCACGTCGACGAGCGGGGTGGCGGCTTCGACCGAGACGGTCTCCTCGATGCTTCCGATCGCGAGCGACACATTGAGGACGGGCGCGCCGGCCACCTGCAGCACGATGCCGCTCTGGGCGTAGGCGCGGAAGCCCTGCAGCATCGCCTCGAGGCGATACGGGCCGGTCGGCAGGTTGGGAAGCACGTAGTTGCCGGTGTCGTCGGTGACCACCGTTCGTACGAGTCCGGTGTCGGTCTGCGTGGCGGTCACCGTGACGCCCGGCAGCACGGCGCCGCTGTCATCGGTCACCCGCCCGCTGATTTGGGCAGTGCCCTGTGCCCACGACGGAGCGCTGGCGACAACCAACAAGAAGGCGCCGGTGGACAACGCTTTGAGGACGCGCGTCATGACGTTCTCCTCTCGGGTGCTAGGAATGGACGGGAATTTAGGGGCTAGATATTACCAGACCGGCGCCGCCCGGTTCTGAGCCCAACGCCCAACGTCTCTATAATCATTGCGCTCGTGCTCTTCACCGCACCGCCAACGGTCACCCTTCGCAGCGCGCCGGCCAAGCCGTTCGACGGCGCCATCGCGGCCGCGCGCACCTGCTACTCGCCGCGCGTCATCGGCACCGAGGAGATCACCGACAGACAGCGGGACACGATCGGCACGCTGACCTTCGACGCTGGTCACCACACGGTGTACCAGCACGCGCACTTCGAATTCGGCCTCGAGAACGTCTCGCGGCAGTTCGTCTGGAGCTTCCTGCACTCCTATCCCTTCTACAACTCGGAGCAGTCGAGCCAGCGCTACGTCAGACTGAAGGAGCCGCGCGCGTTCGTACCGCCGATTGCCGGCGAGGCGCTGCGGGTGTACGAGGCGGCAATCCTCCGCGCCTGGGACCGGTACGCGGAGCTCTCGGCCCTGCTCAAGGACGACACGCTGGCGATCCTCCGGAAGCTGCGCTACGTCCGTCCGACGACCAATCCCGACCGGCTGAAGCAGATCGACCGGGACGCGGAGAAGCGCGCCATCGAGACGGCGCGGTACGTCATTCCGATCGCCGCGTTCACCTCCATGGTGCACACGGTGTCCGGCATCGTGCTCCATCGGCTGCACCGGATGG
Organism: Acidobacteria bacterium RIFCSPLOWO2_12_FULL_68_19; assembly: GCA_001767525.1. Lineage (GTDB taxonomy): Bacteria > Acidobacteriota > Vicinamibacteria > Vicinamibacterales > UBA2999 > MELF01. The sequence continues at coordinate 96,366 of MELF01000046.1, forward strand.
CGAACACGGGCGACACTCCGTTCGAGGCGCGCGCGGTCATCGGCGAAATGGTCCGGGCGGTGCGACAGTGGGACCCGCTGTTCTTCGACAAGGTGGGACTCTCGCCGATCGACCGGCACGATCTGCCGGAAGCCGGGTTTCCACGCCCCCGTGACGGCGGCGACGGCTTCGCGGCGGCGTTCGATGCGCGCCTGAACGGCCGCTGGTCGCGGCTCAGGAGCGCCCCGGAGGACGCCGAAGCGATCGTCGCCGACGCGGTGCGGGCGGTCTTCGGTCTGGACGCGGCGCAGATGAGCGACGATGAGGCGCTCGATCGTGTGTTGAATCCCTCGACGAACCGCTACCGGCTCGACGTGCTGAACGTCTCGTACCACTCGCCGCTCATGCGGGCGCTGCACCACGCCACCTACGTCTTCGAGAAGCGCCTCAGCCATACCGCCGACTCGCAGGATCAGCGCCACCGCATGGTCCCGGCGTCGCGGCCGCTGATGGCGTTTGCCGACACCACGGCGCCCGACTACATCACGCCCAGGCTCATCGCCGCCAATCCGCGCGCCCGCGCCGTCTACGAGTGCGCGATGCGGGAGGCCTGGACCGCGAAGAACCGGCTGCTCGATCTCGGCGTCCCGCTGGAGTTCGCGCTCTACGTCCTGCCGAACGCCAAGACGCTGCGGTTCATCGAGTCGGGCTCGCTGCTCGCGCTCCTGCACAAGTGGACGCTGCGGACCTGCTTCAACGCGCAGGAGGAGATCTATCTGGCGTCGATGGACGAGATCGCGCAGGTCGGGGCGGCGCACCCGCGCATCGGCCGCCACATCGGTCCGCCCTGCGTCGTCCGGAACGGGCTCGTCTCGCCGCGGTGCACGGAAGGGGCGCATTTCTGCGGCGTCCCGGTCTGGCGCGACTTTCCGGCGGCCGTGCGGACACTCTGAGCCAAGTAGGGAAGTAGAGAAGTAGAGAAGTGGAAAAGTGGAAGAAGTAGGTCTGCAAGTGGCCGGCCGCCGCTGTGAACTCACCTTTCCACTTCTTCCACTTCTCTACTTCTTCCACTTCCGCCCATGACCGCCTGGCTCGTTCACCTGTACACGGCCAGCAGCGCCCTGGTCGGGTTCCTGGCGCTCACGCGCATCTTCTACGACCGCTACCGCGACGCGTTCTTCTGGATCGCGGTGGCGGTCGTCATCGACGCCAGCGACGGCGCGCTCGCCCGCCGTGCGGGCGTCGGGTCCCGGCTGCCGCACTTCGACGGCGCCAGGCTGGACGACATCGTCGACTACCTGACGTACGTGTTCGTGCCGGCGTTCTTCGTCTGGCACGCGCTGCTCGTGCCAGACCGGTGGGCGATGGCCGTGGTGGCGGCGATGCTCCTGTCGAGCGCGTACGGGTTCGGCCGGATGGACGCGAAGACGGCGGATCACTTCTACACCGGTTTTCCGTCGTACTGGAACATCGTCGTGTTCTATCTGTACGTGGCGGGATGGCCGCCGGTGGCGAATCTGCTGATCCTGCTGGTGCTGGCGGTCCTCGTCTTCGTGCCGATCCGGTACGTCTATCCGTCGCGGACGCCGGTGCTGCGCACGCTGACGATGGCGCTGGGCCTTGGCTGGACCGCGCTCATGTTCGCGATGGTGTGGCAGCTGCCCGATGTCTCGCGGCCGATGCTGTGGCTGTCGCTCGTGTTTCCCGCGTACTACCTCGTGCTCTCGCTCGCGCTCGACCGCCGGCGCGCCCGCGCGTGACCCCGATTCCACTGCACGCGCGCACCCCGGGGCCCCTGACCGGCGACGGCGAGGCATCTCGACGAGCTGGTGCAGGCGCTCGATCGCGGCGCCGGCACGGTCGATGCGATTGTCGCGCGCATCTATCGGAAGATGAGCGGTGGACTATCATTGAGCCATGAACGAGGTCGTCGACTTCATCAACGTCAACCGCGATCGGTACGTCGAGGAGCTGAAGCAGTACCTGGCGATTCCGAGCGTCAGCGCGCTGCCCCAGCACGCCGCCGACGTCCGGCGCGCCGCGGAGTGGACGGCGGACGCCCTGCGCGCGGCGGGCGTTCCCCACGCGCGCCTCGTGGAGACGCCGGGCAACCCGGTGGTGTACGGCGAGTGGCTCGGCGCGCCCGGCAGGCCGACCGTCCTGTTCTACGGCCACTACGACGTGCAGCCGGTGGATCCGCTCGATCTCTGGCTGACGCCTCCCTTCGAGGCGACGGTGCGCGACGGCGAGATCTACGCCCGGGGGGCCGCCGACGACAAGGGCCAGGTGTTCATGCACATCAAGGCCGTCGAGGCGCACATGAAGAAGGCCGGCGCGCTCCCGGTCAACATGAAGTTCTTCATCGAGGGCGAGGAGGAAGTCGGCAGCGCCCATCTCGACGAGTGTATCCGCGCCAACAAGGAGCTGTTGGCCGCCGACGTCGTCGTCATCTCCGACTCGACCATGTTCGACCGCGGCATTCCGTCGATCTGCTACGGCCTGCGCGGGCTCGCGTATTTCCAGATCGACGTGCGCGGAACGAAGACCGATCTGCATTCGGGCTCCTTCGGCGGCGCGGTGGCCAACCCGGCGTTCGCGCTCGCCCAGATCCTCGCGCAGATGAAGGACCGCGGCGGGCGGGTGAAGATTCCCGGCTTCTACGACGACGTGCGGCCGCTCGGCGAGCAGGAGCGGGCCGAGTGGCGGAAGCTGCCGTTCAACGAGACGAGATACCGGAAGGAGCTCGGCGCGCCGCGGCTGTCCGGTGAAAAGGGATACTCCACGCTCGAGCGCGTCTGGGCGCGGCCGACCTTCGAAGTCAACGGGCTGCTCTCCGGCTTCACCGGCGAAGGCGCCAAGACGGTGCTGCCGGCGGTGGCGATGGCGAAGGTCAGCATGCGGCTGGTGCCCGATCAGCGTCCCGACCGGATCGCGGAGCTGTTCGAGGCGTACCTGAAGAAGGTGTGTCCGGCGACGGTGGCGCTGACGGTGACGCGCATGCACGGCGGCAAACCGTGGATGACGGAGTTCGACAACAAGTACGTGCGCGCCGCCGGCCGCGCCATCCAGACGGGATTCGGCCAGGCGCCGGTGTTCACCCGCGAGGGTGGGTCGATCCCGGTGGTCTCGACGTTTCAGGAAGAGCTCGGGCTGCCCAGCGTGCTCTTCGGCGTGGGGCTGCCGGACGAGAACGCCCACGCGCCGAACGAGAAGCTCGATCTCGGCAACTTCCACAACGGCATCATCGCGTCGGCCTGCCTGTATCAGGAGATTGCCGCCGTCTGACCCGGGCAGGGCGCCGCGAGGCGCGCGACTACAGCTGAATGCCGCGCTCGTTGTCGCGCTCGGGTGCCGGCCGACGCGGGGCGGGTCGTCGATCCGGTCCACGGTCCGGCCGGTTCGGCACTTGCGCGCCCGGCGTCTTCGTGAGCGTTTCGACGTACACGGCGCCTTCCGCGCCGCCCATCGTCCACTCGCCCACGAGCTTGTTGCCGTCGACCTTGTACACGACCACCGCCGGCGCGCCGCCGAAATAGCTCACGGCGAACACGCCGCCGCTGTAGATGCCCACTCCCATGATGGCGCCGTCGTCCATCGTCCAGCGGACGCGGAAGGTATCGCGGACCTTCGAGATCTCGACGACCCCCTGGTAGACGCTGCCATCCGGATTCTTGCCGTCGCAGCGATAGACGCCTGGCAAGTCAGGCTGCGGTGCCTGAGCGGCGGTCGATCCGATGACCGGCAGCGCGACCACGATGACCCCCAGCAGGACTGTTCGGCGCATGTATGAGCCTCCTGATTCTCGCTGACCCGCACCCATGGAGCCGGGTCCGAACGGCCGAGCGCGACCGACGTCAGTTCAACGCGGCGATCCGGCGGCGCAGCGTCTTGACGTGCTCCCAGATCTGCTGATGTTCCTCGCGCGTCTCCTTGTCCATCTCGCCCATGCTCGTCAGCTTGAGGTAGGTCTGAAGGTCTCGGAGGGCAGTCGTCATGTCGTTGAGATGATATGCGAGCAGGCCCCGGTCCCGGAGCTCGCTGAGCGCCGACGGCGTCACCGCCAGCAGCAGCTCGGTCACGTCGCGCGCCTGCGGGAAGGAGCGCATGTGCACGTACGTGCGTTTCAGATTGAGCAGCATCCGGATGACGACCTGCGTGCGGGTGGCCGGCGCCAGCAGCGACGTGCTGAAGGCGACCTCTGCCCCGACGTGCTTCTGCAGCAGCCGCCGGCAGTCGTGCTCCGAGAGGATGGCGCCCGCGTGAAACGGATCGATGATGACGCTGCCGGAGGTCGCGGTGACGTCGGGCGGCAGGCGCACGAGGAAGTGGCCCGGAAAGTTGACCCCCTCGATCTGGAGTCCGGCCCGGCGCCCCACCTCGATGTAGACGAGCGAGAGCGTAATCGGAATCCCCGTACGGCGGTCGAGGACTTCGTTGAGGCAGCTGTTGCGCGGATCTTCGTACTTGTCCCGGTTGCCGATGAACCGCTCGTCCTCGAAGAGGAACCGGTTCAGCGCTCCCACGCACGACAGGGGCGAGCCGTCGCTCGTCTCGTCCAGGTGCCGCGCGATCCCGTGCCGGGCGGCGTCGCCCATCGCGTCGAGCTGTTCGAGGTACGTGGAGGGGTCGAGCCGCGGATACTCGATCCGCGCGATGACGAGCGCCGCCTGCGCGAGCGCCGTGCCCGGCGCGTTGGAGGCGGCAATGAGTTCTTCGACCAGATCTCTACGCATGACGATTCGAAGCGACCAGCCGATCCAGGACCGGCACCGTGAGATCCTTGAGGCCGCCGACAACGAGCTCCGCCCCGGGCAGCTGATCCGCCGGGTAGCTCGTCGTGACCCCTACACAGCGTAACCCGGCTCCCTGCGCGGATTCGAGCCCCCAGCGAGAGTCCTCGATTGCCACGGATCGAAGGGGATCGAGGTCGCGCCCGCTCCGTTCCCGCAGGCGCTCGAACGCCAGTCGGTACGGGGCGGGCGAGGGCTTGCTCTGGGGCGTGTCCCCCGCCGTCACGATCACCGCAAACAGGCGCGTCAGGCCGGCGGCGTCGAGAATCGCCAGGATTTCGTGACGCAGTGCGCCCGAGGCGATTCCGAGCGGCACCTCCGCGGCGGCGGCGTGGATGAACTCGGCGGCGCCGGCGAAGATCACGCCGCCGCCGCCGAGCAGTTCCTGGAGGACCATCGCCTTGCGCGCCACGAGCGCGTCGATCCCTCCGCCGCCGATGGCGATCCGGCGATCCCGCGCGAGCGCCTCGAAGAGGCCGACGTCGTCGTAGCCGAGGTACCGCGAGTAGTAATCGTCGGCGCTCAGCCGCACGCCTTCGGCCTCGAGCGTCCGCTGGAAGGCGCCCAGATGCAGCGGCTCGCTGTCGGCAATCACCCCGTCGAAGTCGAGGACGATCGCCTGCAGGGAGGACGTCATGCGCCCGGCGCTTGTTCGCCGGCGCGGATCGCGACCTTCAGCCGGTTGGTCGGCGGCGGGAAGGGGCACTCGTACGCCGCGTTGTACGCGCAGTACGGGTTGTAGGCGCGGTTGAAGTCGATCGTGTAGTAGCCGGTGGTGGTCGGCTCGATGTCGAGGTACCGCCCGGCGGAATAGGTGTCGGTGCCGGTCGTCAGATCCGCGAACGGCACGAACAGGCTCGCGATCTGCTGCGTGCCCTCCGGCACGAAGGCGCCGAGGCTCCGCTGCTCACCCTGCAGCGTGAACTCGAGCGTCCCGACCAGCTGCATCCGGCGGAGCGTGCCGGTGGAGGTCGGCATCTCGAACACGGGGCGCTCGTCGGCGAGCTTCAGCGCGGCCGGAACCGCGTAGTTCGAATCGATGGGGTAGTAGCGGAGCGGCAGCAGCGCGTCGCGCTTGTCGAGGGGAACCGGCGAATCGTCCGCCTGGCGGAACTGCTGGTCCTTATTGGCGCGCGCGGTCGCCAGCTCGTCGGCGTACGCCGCCTCGTCCGGGGCCGATGGCCCCGAGGCGCATGCGGCGGCCAGCACGACGGGCACGAGCCACAGGGGCGCCAGGACACGGAGGCGAACACCAGTGAGCACCTGGCCTCTCTCTCCCCGTACCGCCTTGGGCGCAGCCATCATCCAAGGATATACCGCCCCTGCGCCACGGTGGCGTCCGCCAGATGGCGCCGCAGCGCCACGGTGTTGACCGGCGCCACCTTGAGCACCCGGCGGAGCGCGGCGAGCAGCGTGCGCAGCGTGTCGCCGTCGGCGAGCGCGGCGAGCGCGCTCCGGGCGGCGTGCTCGACGCGCTGCGCCGCATCGGCCGTGAACGCCGCCGCCGCCGCCTGGTGCAGCTCCGCGTGGTCGTGCCGGCCGGCGAGCGCCGCCCGGGCGCGCAGCACGGCGCTCTCGGCGGCGTAGGTGTCGATGAGGATGTCGGCGGCGTAGCCGAGCACCTCCTGCTCGTCGCCGAGCTTCTGCCCGAAGGTCTGCATCGCCGTGCCGAGCACCATCAGCGCCACCTTCTTGAAGGCGCCGGCCGCGCGCGCCTCTTCGTCGAGCGGACCGCCCTCGTCGAGCCGCGCCGCGGGACTCGAGGGCGCGAGCAGTTCGTCCTGGAGCCGCCTGGCGGCCGCGATGAGCGGCAGGTCGCCTTTGACGCCGCGCCGCACCAGCATGCCGGGAATCAGCAGGCGGTTGATCTCGTTGGTGCCCTCGAAGATCCGGTTCACCCGGGCGTCCCGGTAGTACCGCTCGGCGGTGTAGTCCTTGACGAACCCGTTCCCGCCGTGGATCTGCACGTTCTCGTCGAGCACGTAGTCGAGCGTTTCGGTGCCGCCGACCTTCGCGATCGACGCCTCGACGGCGAACTGCTCGAACGCCTGCGCCACGGCCCCCCCCTCGGCGTGGCCGCCGGCGAGCCACGCTTCGATCAGGCCGACGGTGCGGTACACGAGGCTCTCCATCGCGTAGGTGCGCGCCGTCATCTCGCCGAGCTTGTGTTTGATGGCGCCGAAGGCGGCGATCGGCTGGCCGAATTGCCGGCGTTCGGCCGCATACCGCGCGGCGTCCCCGATGGCCGTCCGGCACCCGCCCACGCTCATGCCGCCCAGCTTGAAGCGGCCGAAGTCGAGCGTGTTGAGCGCCACCTTGTGGCCCTTGCCGATGTCTCCGAGCACGTTGGAGGCCGGCACACGCGCGTCCTGCAGCAGGATCGGCGTCGTCGAGGAGCCGTGCAGCCCCATCTTGTGCTCCTCCTTGCCCGCGCTCACGCCCGGAAAGCCCTTTTCCACGATGAAGGCGGTGAACTGCTCGCCGTCCACTTTCGCAAAGACGACGATCACGTCGGCGAAGCCGCCGTTGGTCGTCCACATCTTCTCGCCGGTCAGCCGCCAGTCGCCGTCGGGGCCTCGCGTGGCGCGCGTCCGGGCCGCCAGCGCGTCGGAGCCGGAGCCCGACTCGCTGAGCGCGTAGGCGCCGACCAGCTCGCCCGACACGAGCCGGGGCAGGTACCGGGCCTTCTGCTCGGGGGTGCCGAACAGGACGATCGGCAGGATGCAGAGATTCGCCTGGCCGCCGAAGCTCGCCGCGAACGAGGCCGCCTGGGCGATGCGCTCCGAGACGATGAGCGACGACACCTTGTCGAGCGCCAGGCCGCCGTACTCCTCCGGCACGTTGACGCCGAGCAGCCCCAGTTCGCCGCAGCGGCGAATGAGCGCGCGCGCCGTGTTCCAGTCCTTCGCTTCGAGCCGTTCGAGCGCCGGCAGCACCTCCTGCACGACGAACTCCTCCGTGGTGCGCGCGATCAGCCGGTGCTCCTCGGTCAGCTTCTCGGGGGTGAAGACGTCCGCATGGGCCGTCTCCTCGAGCAGCCACGATCCGCCCTTCCGCACTGCTGTTGTCGTGTCCATTGGCGTCGTCCTTACATCCGTTCGAAAATGCCAGCCGCGCCCATGCCGCCGCCGATGCACATCGTCACCATCCCGTAGCGCACGCTCCGGCGCCGCATCTCGTTGAGCAGCGTCGTCGTCAGCTTGGCGCCCGTACAGCCGAGCGGGTGGCCGAGCGCGATGGCGCCGCCGTTGACGTTCAGGCGATCGGGATCGATGGGCAGCTCGCGCAGGCAGGCGAGGACCTGCGCGGCAAACGCCTCGTTGAGCTCGACCAGGCCGACCTCGTCGAGCGACAGCCCCGTGAGCGCGAGCGCCTTCCGGATTGCCGGCACCGGGCCGATGCCGAACAGCTCCGGCGGCACGCCCGCCGTGGCGAAGCCGACGAACCGGGCGAGCGGCTGCAGACCGCGCTCCCGCGCAAACCCGGCCGACGTGACCAGCACGGCAGAGGCGCCGTCGCTCATCTGCGAGGAGTTGCCGGCGGTCACCGTGCCGGAGGCGTGGAACACCGGCCGCAGCTTCGCCAGCGCCTCGGCGGAGGTGTCGCGGCGCGGCCCCTCGTCCTCGGCGAAGGTGATCGTCCGCAGCTCCCGTGTGCCGGCGCCGCCGCCGCCGTTGGCCGAGGCGGCCACGCGGAAGCTCACCGGCGTGATCTCCTCGGTGAACCGCCCTGCGTCGATGGCCGCGAGGGCGCGCTGATGGCTCCGCAGCGCGAAGGCGTCCTGCTCCTCGCGGGAGATGCGGCTCGCGCGCGCGTGATTCTCGGCGACGAGGCCGGTGCTCAGGTAGACGTCCGGATAGCTGTCGACGAGCGCCGGGTTCGGTGCGACCTTGTTGCCGCCCATCGGCACCATGCTCATCGACTCGGTGCCGCCGGCGACCACCGCCCGGGCGAAGCCGCACATGACGGCCTCGGCGGCGAACGCAATCGACTGCAGGCCCGAGGAGCAGAACCGGTTGACGGTGACGGCGGACGCCTCCACCGGGATGCCGGCGCGCAGGCTCGCAATGCGCGCCACGTTCAGTCCCTGTTCTCCCTCCGGCATCGCGCAGCCGAGGATGACGTCGTCGACCTCAGACCCCGCGACGGCCGGGGCGCGGCGCAGCACGTCGGCGATGACGGCGGCGGCCAGTTCGTCCGGCCGCACGGTTCTGAGCGTGCCGTTCGGCGCCTTGCCAACGGCGGTCCGCGCGGCGGCTACGATGACGGCGTCCTGCATGAGAAGTCCTCCAGCAGATCGGCGAGCGCATCGCCGACCTCGCCCGCCTGCCCTTCAAACAGGTGGTTGGCCCGGTCGATCTCCACCAGCTCCTTCGGCTCGTGCAGTTGCGCGTAGAAGTGGCGGACCATCCGGAGCGAGATCAGCTCGTCGCGCTCGCCGTGGACGATGAACTTCGGCTTGCGCGACAGCTTCACCGGGGCGAACTCGTAGCGATCGACCGGCGGCGCGACCGCGACGAGGGCGCACACCCGGTCGTCGTCGGCGCCGACCGTCATCGCGATGTACGCGCCGAACGAGAAGCCGCCCGCCCACAGCTCCAGCCGCGGGAACTCGGACGACATGAAGTCGAGGGCGGCCCTGAAGTCGTCGAGCTCGCCCCGGCCGCGGTCCCACGCGCCCGCGCTCAGGCCGACGCCGCGGAAGTTGAACCGAAGCACGACGCATCCGATGCGAGCGAGCGCCTTGGCCGCCTGATAGACCACCTTCGTATGCATCGTCCCGCCCTCGACCGGCAGCGGATGCGCGAAGACGACCGCCGCACGAGCGTCGCCGGAGGGCCGGTCGAGGATTGTCTCGAGCGGCCCGGCCGGTCCGGACACCTGGCGCGGCGGCTCAGCCAACGCGCCTCCTCAGGGCGGGCGCGTGCACGGCCTGGTCCGCAAACGAGACGACGAGCCGCGCGAACTCGTCCGGCCGCGTGATCGACCCGAGATGGCCGGTTCGCGCGATCGTCTCGAACCGGACGTGCGGGCCGAGCGCCGCGTACTCTCGCGTCGCGTCGACCGGCACCACCCGGTCCAGGACCGGCTCGCCCGTGACGACGAGTGTCGGCTGCGTCACCCGCGGGAGCTCGGCAGCCAGGTCGACCTCCGCCAGCAGGCCGGCGCGCCGCGCCATCCGGCGCGGAGAGAACATGTGCGTGAGCACGCGCCACGCGTGAGCCAGGCCGGCTGCGAGCCCGCGCAACGAGCCGCCGTTGGCGGCGGCAATCTCCGGGTACATCCGGAGCGACGCCAGCAGGAAGACCGGTGTCAGCAGCCGCGGCGCGTGCATGTAGAACCGGACGCGCCGATCGGGCTTCCACGACGGCGGAGGCGCCGACACCAGGACGAGCGACGCGGCGCGCTCGGGATAGCGCGCCGCGAACGCCGCCGCGATGAGTCCGCCGTACGAGACGCCGCAGATCGCGGCCGCCCCGATGCCGGCGGCGTCGAGCGCCGCCCGTACCTGCTCGACGTAGGACCAGAACCCCCGCGATTCATCGAACGGTCCGCCGCAGGACGGCTCGTCGGCGAGCGAGAACGTGATCACGCGGCATCGCTGCGCGAGCGCGTCGATCGCCGGCTTCATCCACTCCCAGCGGCCCTGTATGCCGGGAACGACCACCACCGGCGTTCCGCCGCCCCGATCCACGATCTTCATCGCTATCTGATGACTACCACCTACCGCCTACCGGCTACCACCTACCGGCTACCACCTACCGGCTAGGGGCTCAGTTCCTCAGCGGCTTTCCCGTCTTCAGTGTGTGCTGGATCCGCTCCAGCGTCTTCCGTTCTCCCAGCAGGCTGAGAAAGGCCTCCCGCTCCAGGTCGAGCAGCTCCTGTTCGGTGACCGTCGACGGGTGCGGCAACATCCCTCCCGCCATCACCGTTGCCAGCTTGCGGCCGATCAGCACGTCGTGCTCGCTGATGCGGCCAGCTCGCCAGGCCAGATGAATCCCGAGCTTCAGCGCCGCCAGCACCGCATCGCCGCCCACCGGAATGGCCGTCCGTGGCCGTGGCGGCTGGTATCCCTCCCTGACCCGCTGCAGGGCTCGTGCCTTCGCGTCGGCCAGCAAACGCTCGCGATTCATCGTGGACGCATCCACCGTGCGGAGGTAGCCCAAGCGCACGGCGTCTTCGGCGCTGGAGGAAACCCGGGCGAACGCGATGGTCTCGAACGCCCGCTGCATCGATGGCAAGTAGTCGGTCGCACCCGGCGGCATCGCCTCGGCCGCCCTGGCCGTCATCTCCTTGGTGCCGCCGGCTGCCGGAATCAGGCCGACGCCGACCTCGACGAGACCGATGTAGCTCTCCGCGGCCGCCTGCACCCGATCGGCGTGCAGCACGATCTCGCACCCGCCGCCGAGCGTCAGGCCGGCGGGGGCGACGACCACGGGCACGTCGGCGTACCGGAGCGCCAGATTGGTTTGCTGAAAAGCCCGCACCGTGGCGTCGATTTCTTCCCAGTTCTCCTCTTGCGCCTCGAGGAGCAGCAGCATCAGGTTGGCGCCGGCCGAGAAGTTGGGCGCCTCGTTTCCGACCACGAGCGCGGCGAAACTGCGCGAGGCCTCGCGCACGCCGGCATGGAGCATCTGGATCGTGTCGGTGCCGACGATGTTCATCTTCGAGTGGAACTCGACCGACAGAACGCCGTCGCCGAGGTCGACGAGGCTCGCGCCGGCATTCTTCCGGACGACGGCCGAACGTTCCTTCGCCGTGCGCAGGATCTGCAGGTCCGGGGCGGCGGGCGGCACGTCGCCGTCGCGGAGCGACTGGCGGCCCCGGCCGAGCGACTCGGCGAGGAGGGGCGGAACCCCGTCCGCCAGCAGATCGGGGCTCGACTGGCGCGCCGCGTCGAGCACCTGTTGGATGCCGATCGCGTCGATGAGCTCGAACGGGCCGAGCTCCCACCCGAATCCCCATCGCATGACCCGGTCGACGTCGTCGGCCGAGTGCGCGATGTCGGGCGTCACCCGGGCGGTGTAGACGAGCGTTGGCGCGAGGGTCTCGCGCAGGAAGGCGCCGACCCTGTCCTGCCCCGTGAACAACGTGCGCACGCGCACGCGCAGATCGCCGATCGCCGCGACGGCCTCGATCGACGGAAGCCGCGGCTGCCGCCGGGGCCGGTAGGTGAGCGTCGCCGGGTCGAGCGTCAGGATGTCCGACTCGCCGTCGGACCGCTTCTCTCGTCTGTAGAATCCCTGTCCGGCCTTCTCGCCCGACATGCCGCGCTCGAGCATCTGGACGACGAACGGCGGCAGCGTCCACACCTCGCTGCCCGGCGCCTGGCCCAGCCGGGCGCGGAGGTTGGTCACCACGTGGCCGACGACGTCGATGCCGGCGATGTCGAGCGTACGGAAGGTGGCGCTCTTCGGGCGTCCGAGCGGAGATCCGGTGACGGCGTCGACCTCCTCGATGGTGTACTCGCCGGCGGCCACCCTGGAGAGGATGCGCAGCATGCCGTACAGGCCGATGTGGTTGCCGATGAAGTTCGGCGAATCCTTCGCAATCACCACTCCTTTGCCGAGGCGATGGCCGGCAAATCGGCTGACCGTATCGATGACCTCCCGGTTCGTCTCGGGCGTCGGGATGATTTCGAGCAGCTGCAGGTACCGGGGCGGGTTGAAGAAATGGGTGCCGAGCCAGTGCTGCCTGAAGTCGGGGCTGCGTCCCTGGGCCAGCGCGGCAATCGGAATGCCCGACGTGTTCGAGCTGACGATCGATCCCGCCCGGCGCGCCGCGTCGACCTTGTCGAGCAGGCCGCGTTTGATGTCGACCTGCTCGACCACCGCTTCGATGATCCAGTCGGCCTCGGCGATGCGGCGCAAGTCGGCGTCGAGACTGCCGACCGTGATGAGCTTCCAGGTGTCGGCGGTGAAGAACGGGTCGGGCTTGAGCGTGCGCGCGCGCTCCAGCCCCTGTCTCGCGGCGTCGGTCGTGACGTCGAGGAGCAGCCCGGGCACGCCGGCGTTGGCGAAGTGCGCGGCAATCTGGGCGCCCATCGTGCCGGCGCCGAGGACCGCGACCGAGCGAATCACCATCGATCCGATGTTACTTCGTTACTTCCAGCGCGTGAGAATCGACTCCCTGTCGAACAGCGCGATCCCGACCAGGATCAGGCCGATGTTCACGCCGGCGAGCGCCACGGCGAGCCAGACGATCGCCGGGCCGCCCAACTGGAACATCCCCGCAATCTGCAGGACGAAGACGGCGGTGACCGGCAGCACGACGAGCGCACCGATCTGCTGCGCGCTGCGCGGGTCGTTGACCCGCGACGACACGCACACCGCCAGCTGCAGCGCGGCCAGCGCCGCCAGCGGTCCGATGAGGAACGTGACGCCCAGGGAGGCGGGCGTGAGCAGGGCGCGGAAGGCGCCCGATTCGGCGAAGGCGGCCACGCCGGCGAGGTAGAGCCCGAAGGTGGCGACCGTCAGACCGAGCGCGGGGACGAGGGCCCCGAGCACCTTCGCCCCGAGCAGCTCGAGCGTGGTCAGCGGTGTCGCCAGCAGCGGCTCCAGCGTGCGCCCCTGCTTTTCGCCCACGATGCTGTAGGCGGCAATCGACATCGCGCCGGTGACGGGCGTCAGGACGAGCAGCACCAGGAACTGCTGGAAGATCCACGCCTGGACGGCGGCCTCGGGCTCGAGGCGCCGCAGCCGCGGCTCGTCACGGTACATCTCGAGCGCGATGGCGAAGTCGTTCGAGTCCGAGAGACGCTCGCCGGCGAGCGCGGGTACTACGACCGCGACAGCGAACGGCAGGAGCATGGAGAACACGCCCGCGATGATCGCCGGGAGGAACAGCGCCCGGTTCCGGCGAAGGTCGGCGAGCTCCTTGCCGAGGAGCGCGAGCATGCGGTTCACTGCGCGTCCTCCCGCCCGACCAGGTGCAGGTACACGTCCTCGAGCCGCGCCTGTTCCGGCATCACCGACAGCACGTCCGCTCCCTCTTCGACCAGCCGCCTGACGATCGCCGGCGTCGCCGCGGCGTGTTCGCCGACGGCAATCGAGAGCGTCCGATCCTGCGCCTGAACGTCCCGGAAGCCCGCCTTCGCGAGCACACCGAGGAACGGGGCGGCGGGCTGCCCGATCGTGACGCGGAGGCGAGGGCCGTAGAGCCGCGCGTGGAGAGCGGCCGGCGCATCGACCGCCAGGAGCCGGGCGCGCATCACGGCCACCCGATCGGCCACGCGCTCGACCTCGTCCAGGTTGTGTGTCGACAGCACGATCGTCCGCCGCTCGCCCCGCAGCCGCAGGACGAGCTCCCGCAGGTCCCGCGCGCTCTCGGGATCGAGCCCCGCCGTCGGTTCGTCGAGCAGCAGAATGTCCGGGCGGTGCAGCAGCGTACGGGCGAGCGCCACGCGCTGCTTCAATCCCTTCGAGAGCTGCGCGGCGGGCTCGCCGCCGCGGTCGCGCAGCCCGAAGCGCTCCAACGCCTCGTCGACAGCCGCCGCCGGATCGGCGAGGCCGTGCAGGCGCGCGTAGACGAGCAGGTTCCGGCGGACCGACAAGCGATCCCACAGGCCCGGTGTTTCACCGAGCAGTCCGATCCGGCCGCGCAGGCGCGGTGCGCTGTGCCGCGACACCACCTCGGCTCCAAGCCGAACGGTGCCGGAGGAAGGCGCGATCAGGCCCGCCAGCATCCGCATGGTCGTCGTCTTTCCGGCGCCGTTCGGGCCGAGCAGCGCGAAGATCTCGCCCGGCGCCAGCTCGAACGACACGTCATCGACGGCGACGCGCTCACCGAAGCGGCGCGTCAGGTGTGAGGCGGCCAGCACGGCTCGTCAGGGGCGGAACTGATAGCAGCCGGGCGACGACGAAGGGACCCGCGGGCGAGGTGTCGAAGCCGCGCGGCTCCTCGAAGAGGCCGACGATGTGCGGGGGAAGGCCGCCAGAGGCGGGCAGCACTTCCACGGGGAGCGCCGCCGGGCGTGCGCCGAGCGAGGTCATCGCGAGCAGGAGAAGTGCGCAGGTGCGTGGCATGCGTCACCTCGACGGGCCACAGAGACGCAGAGGCACAGAGCCAGGAACACTAACAGAGAGTCTCTGTGTCCCTGTGTCTCTGTGGCCCGTTCATGCGAAGGGCGCGCATCAGTACGCCGCGACTGTTCGAATCGCCTCGAGGACGTCGTCGGTGCTCGGCAGAATCGTTTCCTCGAGGACGGGCGCGTAGGCCACAGGGCAGTCGCGTGCGGCCACGCGCACCAGCGGCGCGTCGAGGTGGTCGAACAGCTCCTGCGAGATGCGGGCGGCGATCTCCGCTCCGAATCCGCACGTGAGCTGGTCCTCGTGCGCGATGACGACGCGGTTCGTCTTCTGCGTGTACGCGGCGATCGTCTCCCAGTCGTACGGGACGATCGTCCGCAGGTCGACGATCGCCACGTCGATGCCCGCGCGCTCGGCGTGATGCGCGGCGAGCAGCGACCGGTGCACGAGCGCCCCCCACGTGAAGACGACGACGTCGGCGCCCTCGCGGGCGACCTCCGCCCTGCCGAACGGCACCGTGTAGTCGGGTCCTGGATACGGCGCCTTGTTGTACGGCTGGCGATACAGGTGCTTGTGTTCGAGGAAGAGCACGGGATCGTCGCACCGGATGGCCGTGCGCAGCAGCCCCGCCGCGTCCTGGGCTGTCGAAGGCAACGCGATGCGGATGCCCGGCGAGTGGGCGAAGATCGCGACGGCCGACTGGCTGTGGTAGGGCGCGCCGCCGCGCAGATAGCCGCCGATCGGGACGCGCACGACCATCGGGCACGACCAGTTGTTGTTCGACCGGTACCGCATCATGCCGACTTCGTTCCGCAGCTGCATGAACGCGGGCCAGATGTAATCGAAGAACTGAATCTCCACGACCGGCTTCAGGCCGCGCAGCGCCATGCCGAGGCTGCGGCCGACGATGTTCGCCTCCGCCAGCGGGGAGTTGAAGACGCGGTCGCTGCCGTACAGCCGCTGCAGACCGTGCGTCACCTTGAAGACGCCTCCCTTGCCCGCGACGCTGGCGAGCACCTCCTCGCGCGTGGCGTCGGCGACGTCCTCGCCGAAAACCACGATCCGCGGGTCGCGCGCCATCTCGTCGCGCAGCGTCGCGTTGATCGCGGCGACCATCGTCTCGGGCCCGCCCTGCGGCCGGGGATCGCTCCTGAACGAGTCGGAGCCCGGATCGATGTCGGGGGAGAAGACGTAGAGCGTGGCCGTCTCCGGCTCCGGCTTCGGCGCCGCGAGCGCCTGCTCGGCCGCGGCGCCGACCTCGCGTTCGACGCCCGCCAACAGATCGGCGAGATCCGCGTCGCTGGCCATCCCCTCGGCCTTGAGCAGATGGCGCATCCGGACGAGCGGGTCGCGGCGCGCCTCGGCTTCCCGTTCCGCCGCCGTCTTGTAGAGCTTCTCGTCGTCGGAGAGCGAGTGCGAGTACGGCCGAATCACCGTCGCATGGACGAGCGCCGGGCCCTGGCGGCCGCGCACGTGCGCCACGGCGTCGCCGAGCGTCCGGTAGCTGGCGAGGTAGTCGGTTCCGTCGCAGCGGAACGTGCGCAGTCCGGGGAAGTGCTCGACCAGCCGCGAAATGTCGCCGCCCGGCGTCTGCGCTTCCACCGGCACCGAGATGGCGTAGCCGTTGTCCTCGACGAGGTAGAGGATCGGCAGCGTCTTGGTGCACGACGTGTTGAGCGATTCCCAGAACTCGCCTTCGCTCGTGGCGCCGTCGCCGAGCGACACGTAGGTGATTTCGTCGGGATAGTGCCGTAACTCGCGGTCGGGAATCTGCGTCACACGCTGATAGAGGAGCGAGGCCTCGGCGCAGCCGACCGCGTGCAGACACTGCGTGGTGGTGGCGCTGCTCTGCGAGGGAATGTTCAGGCGCCGGTGCCCCCAGTGCGACGGCATCTGCCGGCCGCCGGACGCCGGGTCGTCCTTGGCGCCCACCGACGCGAGGAACATCTCGTGCGGCGTGACGCCCAGCGTCAGGCAAAGCGCGCGGTCGCGATAGTACGGGAAGAACCAGTCGTAGCCGCCGCGCAGGTGATTGCCCGCCGCGACGAGCACCGCCTCGTGGCCGGCGCCGCTGATCTGGAAGAATGCCTGGCTCTGGTTCTTGAGCTGAATCTCCTTGTCGTCGATCTTCCGCGACAGGAGCATCGTGCGGTAGGCGGTGAGCAATTCGTCCCGGGTCAGCTCTTCGTGCCCGCTCCTGGTCCCTCTGGTGGCGGCGCGCGCGTCCGCCAGGGTCGACGCCTTCATACGAGGCAAATTATGGCACTATCGGGAGCGCCATGACCACCGCCCGCGTCCACCGCTGGGACGAGATCGCGCTCGACAAGATCACGGAAATGATGTCCCAGAAGATCGTGGCCGGCGAGCGGGAAATGCTGGCGCAGATCTATCTGAAGCGGGGCGCGCTCGTGCCGATGCACGCGCACGAGAGCGAACAGATGACCTACATCCTGCAGGGCGCCCTCAAGGTCGTCGTGGACGGCGAGGAAATCACCGTGCGCGAGGGCGAGGTGCTCCACATCCCGCCGTGGGCGCCGCACCAGGCCGAAGCGCTCGAGGACACCTTCGAGCTCGACCTGTTCAGCCCGGTCCGGCAGGACTGGCTCGGCGGCCGGTAGATGGCGAACATCCCGAAGGGAGGCCCCGCACTCGACCGCTACACGATCGCCCTGCGTCTGCTGGCGTGCGTGCTCGGCCTGTTCTTCGTGTTCAATGCCGTCGACAAGATCGCCTGGCTCGGCGACAGCGGCATTCTGGCCGCGCGGCTCGCCGGCTGGCTCGAGCACGCGCCGCCGAGCGCCCGCTGGTACATCGAGACGGTGGCGATGCCCGCCGTGCCGCTCTTCGCCCGCCTGGTCCCGCTCGCCGAGCTCTCGGCGGGCGTCGCGCTGGTGCTCGGCTTCTGGACGCGGCTGGCGGCGGTCGTTGCCTTCCTGACGGTGGCGAACTTCCACGTCGCCCGGGGCGTTCTCTACGATCCGGCGTTCCTCGTCGACGGCACCGGGCTTCCCGTCCTCGGAGGGCTGCTGGCGCTCGCGATCGGCGCCTCCAGGCTGCCGTTCAGTGTGAGCCGGTAGTCCACGCTAGTGCACTCGCCGGTCGACGTCGTCGGCACGTCCTCCCGAGTACACGTCGAAGCGGCGGCGCATCCGGTTGATGCGCCACTTCAGGTACCGGTACTTGATCTCCGCCAGCGGGTGAATGCGCCCGCCCTTCAGGTACAAGTACGCGGCTACCAGCCCGCCGAGATGCGTCGTATGGGCGATCCCGCCTCCCGGTCCGCCCATCGACGCCAGGAGCGAGATGGCGCCGATGATCATGACGAAGTACTTCGCCGGGATTGGAAAGACGAAGTACATGTAGATCGGCCGATGCGGGAAGTACAGCCCGTAGGCGAGCAGCACGCCGTACACCGCGCCCGACGCGCCGATCGTCAGCGAGTAGTACAACTGGTCGCCCAGCTGCGGCGCCAACGACAGGATGAACGTTGTTAGCGCCGCGCCGCCACCAGCGACGAAGTAGAACTTCGTGAAATAGCGGCTGCCCCAGGCCCGTTCCAGCTCCACGCCGAACATCCAGAGCGCCAGCATATTGAACAGGATGTGGAAGATCCCGCCGTGCAGGAACATGTACGTGAGCGGCTGCCACAGGTACAGCCGCTCGACGACGTCGGCCGGCCGCAGACCGAGCAGCAGCGTCACCGCCGGGATCACGAGCGAGACGAGGAACACCGCCACGTTCGCCGCGACGAGGACCTTGATGGCCGGCGTCAGCGGACCGGGCCCGAACGAGTACGTGAACGTGGAGGCGGCGGGGGGGCGTCGCATCAGGTGTCAGTCTGTTCCAACCCGAGCCTGGGGGGCAACATCTGTACCCGCCGCTTCAACCGTCCCGACATCAGCGCCACGAGCCAGCGTGTGCCCCAGTTTGCCCCGTGGCAGCGGCGCGGCGCACATCGCCGCGACCAGGGGGGTGAACGCCATCAGCACGAGCGCCCGTTCGATCCCGATGCGATCGGCCATCATGCCGACAAACGGTACGCTCAGGCCGCCCATACCCCAGCCGAAGCCCATCATCAGCGACGACACCGTTGCCGCGCTGATGGGGGCGATCATCTGGCCAAACGTCACGTTCACCGGCAGCGTCGACTGGAGCAGGAAGCCGCCGGTCGAGACCAGTGCCACGAACACCCAGCCCGTCTGCGTGGGGCCGATCGCGAGAAACGGCACCGCTGTCAGCAGCGACCAGAGGATGACCGTCCGCGGCCCCCAGCGATCGGCGACGGGGCCGCCCAGGAAACCGCCCACGCTGCTCGCCACGAGGTAGATCCCCATCGCAGTACCCGCCTCCGAGACCGACATGCCGCGTTGCGTGAGCATGACGGGAATGAACGTCGCGAAGCTGAGGGAGGCGAGCGTGCGAAGCACCACGATGAGATAGAGGAGCGTGAGCGGTTTCCGGTACGGCCGCAGCGCCCGGAAGCCGCCGGACTCGCCATGCGCGGCGGCGAGGGCGATTGGAGGCACGCGCGGCAGCAGCAGCGCCAGCACGCCGAGCGCCGGGAGCATGAGCAGCGGCGTCCAGTGCAGGCCGAATCGCTCCGCGAACGGTGCGAACACGACCGGGCCGAGCGCGAACCCGAGCGCGCCGCCGGTGAGATGGAACGACATCGCCGAGGCTTTTCGCTCGCCGCTGACGCGGTGCACCAGCGCCGCCGCGGGCGGATGAAATGCGGCGCCGCCCAGGCCTCCGCCAACCAATATGACGGCCAGCGCCAGCGCCGAGGGCGCCAGACCGACGAGCGTCAGGCCGACGACAGTGACGATCGGACCGGCGACGACGAGCAGACGCGGCCGCCACCGGTCGGCCACGTGGCCGAAGCCGAGTTGCGCGACGGAATTGGCGAGCTGAAAGCACATCTGCAGCGTGCCCGCGGCGGCCAGTGAAAGCTGCAGATGCGGGATGAGCAGCGGCAGCAGCGGCGCGTAGATGTTGCCGAACCCGTCCACGATGAAATGCGTCGACGCGAGCAGCAGAACGGTGGGAGGGAGCCCAAACCGCGGCTTCATCGGGAGGCCCGGCGGAGTCTCCGCATCACCATGGCGGCGCCTTCGCGGAACTCGCGAATGCGCAGCAGATGCGCGGCGACTCCGAGCACCGCGAGCGCCACGCCGATCGCCGCGCCCAGGCGGATGACCTGCAGCACGAGCGCGTCCCCGGGCAGCCAGCGCGCCCCCGCCGCCTCGGCCGCGCCGGCGGCGACCGCCATGAGCGCCGAGGCGATGACAATCCGCATCAGCGCGCCGGCCCCGCGCCGTCCGTCGATGCTCCCGAGCCGCCGGTCGAGCAGCGTCACGAGGATTGTCGCGTTGAACAGCGCGGCGATCGAGGTGCCGAGAGCCAGCCCGCGGTAGCCCATCACTCGGACGAGCGCGATGTTGAGGCCGGCGTTGACCAGGACCGTGACGATGCTGACGAGGACCGGCGTGCGGTTCTGACCGAGCGCATAGAAGACGGGCGACAGGATGCGCACCACCGAATAGCCGACCAACCCGACCGCGTAGAACTGGAGCGCCGCGGCCGTCGCGGCCGTGTCGGCGGCGGTGAAGGCGGCGCGCTCGAAGATGACGCGGACGATGGGGGTGGCGAGCACGACGAGCCCGGCCGCCGCCGGCACGTTCAGCATCAGCATCAGCGTCAGGCCGTCGGCCACGGTCCCGCGGATGCGCGGCTCGTCGTCGAGCGCGGCATGGCGCGAGACCGCCGGCAGCGTCGCCGTCGCAATCGAAATGCCGAAGAGCCCGATCGGCAGGTACATCAGCCGGAACGCGTAGTTGAGCCACGAGACGGCGCCCGTCCCCTCGCCGGTGGCGAGCACCGTGTTCACGAAGACGTTGACCTGCGTGGCGGCCAGTCCGATCGTGCCAGGGCCCATGAGCACGAGCACGCGGCGAAGCCCCTCGTCGTGCCAGTCGAGCACCGGACGGTAGGCGAACCCCTCGCGCTGCAGCACGGGCCACTGGAGCGCGAGCTGGGCGACGCCGCCGACGAGCGTCCCGAACGCGACCGCCGTGATCGGCTCGAGCCCGAGGCCGGGCATCAGCGGCACCAGCAGCAGCGCGCAGCTGACCGTCGCGACGTTGTAGGTCGCGGGCGACAGCGCCGGAATGAAGAAGCGATGCAGCGAGTTGAGCATCCCCATGCACGCCGCAGCGAGCGCCACGAAGGTGAGGAACGGCAGCATGAGCCGCGTGAGAAAGACGGTCAGCTCGAGCTTGCCCGGTACAGTCCGGTACGCGCCGGCGAACAGATCGACGAGCGGTTCGGCGAACACCATGCCGAGCGCGACGACGATCAGCGTGATGACGACGAGACCGTTGATGACGTAGTTGGCCAGCCGCCAGGCCGACTCCTTGCCGGCGGTGGTGAGGTGGCGCGTGAACGTCGGCACGAACGCGCTGCTCATCGCTCCTTCGGCGAAGAGATCGCGCACCAGGTTGGGGATGCGGTACGCGACGTTGTAGGCGTCCATGGCGTTGCCGGCGCCGAAGAGTGCGGCCAGGACCTGCTCGCGCACGACGCCGAGGATGCGGCTCGTCATCGTGGCCGCGCCGGCCGACGCGGCCGAGCGGGCGAGCCCCGCGGAGAAGGTGGCGGGGGAGCTAGGCGCCAAGCTTGCGCCGGACCGCTTCGTTGATCGTACGGCCGTCCGCAGTCCTGCCGGTGAGCTTGGGCATGACGGCCTTCATCACCTTGCCGATATCTTTCGGGGACGCGGCGCCCGTTTCCGCGATCGCCGCGCCGATCGCCTCTTCGATCTCCTGGGCGCTGGCGGCGGGCGGCAGGTACCCCTCCAGCACAATGATTTCGCCGGTTTCCTTGTCGACCAGATCGGTCCGGCCGGCCTTCGAGAACTGCTCGATGGAGTCGCGACGCTGCTTGAGGAGCGAAGCGACCACCTGGACGACTTCTGCGTCGTCGAGCGCGCGCCCCTTTTCCACTTCCTTGTTCATGATGGCCGCCTTCATCATGCGCAGGGCGGACAGGCGCGGAGCGTTCTTCGCTTTCATTGCGGTCGCAATGTCGGCACTGACCTTCTCAGTGAGTGTCATGCAGCACGCTGACCGGATCGGTGCGGGCCCGGCATCAATGATCCTGATCCGAGTCGCCGTAGGTGATGTGCCACCCGTCGGTCTCGTCGTAGAACCCCTTGGGCACCTGGACGGTGTTGACCTTGACGCTCACCTCGAGCGTCGACTTCACGGTGAAGTAGCCGTTGCGGCGGAGCACGCGCCTGAAAGCCCCGTTCATGACGTAGCCGCGCACCTTGTCGGCGTCCTCGACGCGCGCCGCCCGGTCGATCCAGCGCAGCAGCGTCTTCAGGCCCGGGACATCGTCCGGGTCCACGAGGAAGTCGACGAGCATCGTCACGCGACCGAGCGGTTCGTGGCGGTGGCGATAGACCGCGTAGCCGTGCAGCTCTCCCTGCCGCCGCAGCGCGACGACGGAGTACCGGACGTGCGGCGGCTCGATGTACCGCCAGTTCAAGTACGGCGCGTCGCGGCGGACCGCCAGGTCGAACTTCGGCGCCAACCGCTCCCACAGCCGGGTGAACTCCGAATCGAAGCGGCGGATCGGCTCGCACTCGGCGCGCAGCGGCCGCGAGCGGGCGACGATCCGGATCACCGGATGCGTCACCGCCGACACCAGCCGGTTGAGCGGCATCGGCCAGTGCGGCAGGCGGACCGCGCGGCGCGTCAGCGGCTTCACCAGACACGGCAGCGCGTGCGCCGGCGGCCAGTGCAGGCGGTCGAGGAGCGGGCGCGCGTCGCCGGCGGCTCCGAGGATGAGGACGGTGCCGGTGTTGCGGTCCCACGCGCGGACGAGCGCCTCGTCGAGCCCCTGGCTGTCGCGTTCTGGCGCGACGAGCGCGCCGGCGCCCCAGGCGCCTTCGACTTCGAGCCCCTTGAGCGAGATCCGCACCGGCAGCGTCGGATACCCGCCGACCACCGTCGGGCCTTCGCGCGCGACCCAGATGCCGGGCTGTCCGCCCGGGTTGTACGGGTTGCGGCGATGCTGCCAGTCCCATCGCAACCGGTTCGCCTCGGCGGCGTCCGGGCCGTGCGTACGGCGATAGAGCGTATCGACGCCGCGACGATCGTCGGGCTTGAACCGATCGATTTCTGACATGGGAGCGACGCGCGCGTCCGTGACCGACGCGCGCGTTTTATTGTACGCCGTTTGGCGCGGGTTGCTGCGATTGTGGACGAGGTGCAGGCGCGATCACGCCGGGTCGTGCCGACGATCCGGCCGGTACGCCGAACGGGTTGCCTGGCGTCGAAGTCATACCGGGCTGCGCCGGCATGCCGGGCTGCGTCGGCGTCGTGGCCGGCGCTTCGTCCTTCGGGTCCGGCTGCTCGGGGACGAGCTCCGGACCGGCGCCGGGCGGCGCGACAGGCGGTCGCACGAGCGGTCGCGGAATGCCGCGCGGGCCGGGAATCACCGGCTGCTCCGGTGGCATCACCGGGTCGCCCGCCGCGTCCTCTCCCTGCGGCACCTCGCCAGGGGGCTCACCCGGCGTGGCCTCGGGCGGACGCGCGACCAAGGGCGGTCGCGGCAGCACCGGCGCGGGTCGTGCCGCCGCGGCCGGCGGCGGCGGGTTGCGCGGCGCAGCGCTCGTCGGCAGGACGACGATGCGATCGAACGTGGAGGCGCCGGTCGCTCCTGCTCGCCGCGGGGCGAGCAGGTAGCCGGCGACGTTCCGCAGCACGATGTCGAGCGCCTGGCGCTCCGGGACGCCGACGAGTTCCAGCGTGACGGGCGGTCCGGCGATCCGATCGCCGTTGACGATAGTGGCGCCGCCGAGGCGGGCCCATTCGGCGAGGATAGTGCGGATCGGCGCGTTCTGGGCGCGCAGCGTGACGCGGCCGTCCTGAAACTGGAGCTGGACGGGTTGCTGCGCCGCGGCGGCCGAGGCGGTCGCGGCGGCGGCCAGGACGGCGGCGATCTTCAGCGCCCGGAGAACAGCCATTCCGGCCTTATTGTAGCGCGCACACCTCAGGAGTTGCGGAAGTACTCGATCACCCTGCAGATGATTTCGTCGAGTCCCACCTTCGGCTCGTAGCCGATCAGATCCCGCAGCTTGGAGAGGTCGGGCACGCGGCGGGGCATGTCCTCGAAGCCCGCCTCGTAGGCTTCGTCGTACGGAATGAAGTGGATCGGCGAGGCGCTTCCCGCCAGCGCCACGACGCGGGCGGCCAGATCGCGGATCGAAATCTCACCGACGTTGCCGATGTTGAAGACGTTGCCTACGGCCCTCGGCTCCTCGGCCAGCGCGACGAGCGCGTCGACGACGTCGCTGACGTAGGTGAAGCTGCGCGACTGGGTGCCGTCGCCGAAGACGGTGACCGGGTGGCCTGCCAGCGCCTGCCGCACGAAGGTCGGCAGCACCATGCCGTACCGGCCGGTCTGCCGCGGTCCCACCGTGTTGAAGAGCCTGGCGATCACGATCGGCAGCTTCTTCTCCTTCCAGTAGGCGAGGGCGAGGAACTCGTCGATCAGCTTGCTGCACGCGTACGCCCATCGGTGCTTCACCGACGGCCCGAGCACGAGGTCGGCAGCCTCCCGGAACGGCACGTCGCCGCTCTTGCCGTACACCTCTGAGGTCGAGGCGATGACGACCAGCTTCTTCTTCTTGTTCGCGTGCTTGAGCACCACCTCGGTGCCGTGCACGTTGTTCTCGATCGTGTGCACCGGTTGCTCGACGATGAGCTTGACGCCGACAGCCGCGGCGAGATGGAACACCACGTCGCCGCGATCGATCATCTCGGCCAGCAGCGGCTCGTTCGCGGTCGAGTCGATCACGTAGGAGAAGCGCCTGTCGGCCTTGAGGTGGGCGATGTTGTCGATCGACCCGGTCGAGAGGTTGTCGAGCACGAGCACCTCGTGCCCGAGCCCGAGCAGCCGTTCAGCCAGGTGCGAGCCGATGAAGCCCGCACCGCCGGTGACGAGCGCTCTCACAGCGCGGTCACCGCAGTGTCGGCGGCCGGCACGTAGTGTTCCATGTGGGTTCGATAGTACTCGATCGTACGCGTGAAGCCCTCCGTCAGCGGGACGACCGGCTGCCATCCCAGCGTGCGCCTGGCGCGCGAGGAGTCCGCGTAGAAGCTGCCGATGTCGATGGCCTTCTTCTCGGGTGGCCACTCGACGAAACGGTAGCGGCCGCTGCCGGCAAGGGACATGAGCAGCTCGACGAGATCGCGGTGCGAGATCGGTTCGAGCCCTCCCACGTTGAACACCTGTCCGTTCGCGGCGTCGCTCGCCCCCGCCCGCAGGAACGCGTCGGCCGCATCGTCGACGTAGACGAAGTCGCGCAGCTGCGACCCGTCGCCGTAGATCTGGATCTCACGGTTCTCGAGCGCCAGGCGGATGAACCAGGCGATGAACCCCTGACGATTGTGCTTGATGAGCTGTCGCGGACCGTACACGTTCGTCAGCCGGAGCGAGCAGGTGCGAATACCGAAGACGTTGTTGTACAGGAGGTGGTAGTACTCGCCCGCCACCTTGTTGATGCCATTGACGTCGGCCGGATTCACCAGGTGCTGTTCGGTGACCGGGAGCGACTCCGGATGCCCGTACACCTGGCGCGTGCCGGCGAAGACCACCTTCACGCGCGGATTGTTCCGGCGGCATGCCTCGAGGATGAACAGTTGCGCCCTGCAGTTGATTTCGAGGTCCGTGTACGGGTCCTGCATGCTGTCGACGTGGCTGACCTGGCCGGCGAGGTTGAAGACCACCTCCTGGTCGCGCACGAGATAGTTCATCGTGCTCTGCTGCCGCACATCGGCGATGTTGACGCGCACCCGGTCCTCGATGCCCGCGATGTTGAACAGGTTCCCGCCGTACTCGGGGATGAGCGAGTCGACGATCAGCACGCGGGCGCCCTGGGCGACGAGCTGGTGGGCCAGGGTGCTCCCGATGAAGCCGAGGCCCCCGGTGATCATCACGCGGCGGTCGCGGTAGAAGCTGCGATAGTCCGTCATCGCTCCAGGGAGTCCGGGGGCAGGGCGCGGCTGATGGTGGGGTTCCGTAGCAGCACCGGTGCCTCTTGTCGCCCCCGGCCGAGCACGACGAGCTGGATCCAGAGCTTGAGCACGTCGATGCCCGTCCAGAACACGCGCCGAAGATTGAAGAACTGCGACTGGCCGTGCGTCCGGTGGTAATGGTGCACCGGCACTTCGACGATGCGGAACCCGGCGCCCTGGATCTTCCGCATCATCTCGAGACAAATCACGCCGGTGTCGCGCTCCAGCCTCACCCGGTTGAACACCTCGCGCCGGATCAGCCGGAAGTCGCAGTCGACGTCGCGCACGCGCAGCCGGAACAGGAACTTGACGGTGTGATGATAGATGCGGCCGATGACGATGCGGTGCATCGGGTCCGATCGGCTGATCTTGTAGCCCGTGACCACGTCCACGTCCGGCGTGAGCCGCTTCCAGAGGACCTCGATCTCCGCCGGATCGTACTGCGCGTCGCCGTCGGTGTACGCAATCAGGTCCTTGGTCGCGGCCGCGAATCCCGTGCGAAGCGCCCCACCGTACCCGCGGTTGCGTGCGTGGTGGATCGCGCGCACGTGAGGATAGGTGCGGGCGAGTTCGTCGGCGACCTCCCGCGTCGCATCGACGCTGCCGTCGTTGACGACGATTACCTCGTAGTCCGGCGTCAGCCGGGACGCGACCTGCACGGCGCGGATCACAAGGCTCGCAATCGTCCCGCCGTCGTTGAACGCGGGAAAGAAGACACTCAGGCCGGGCGGACGCGACTGCTCGTGAGCCTGCACTGGAAGCGTCTGATCGTAGCGCGGAAGCGATGCGGGGACAACCAGCTCAGCGGCGGGGCCGGCCGAGCGCCAGGCGCCACGGGAGGATCGCCGATTCGACAATGATCCCCGATGACAGCTTCGAGGCCCCCTGCTGTCGCTCGACGAACGTGATCGGCACCTCCGTGATGCGACAGCTGGCCGCCAGCGCTTCCCACGTCATCTCGACCTGAAAGGCGTAGCCGTTCGACCGGATGCGCTCGAGCGGCAGGCGCTCCAGGGCGTCGCGGCGCCAGCACCGGAATCCGCTGGTGCAGTCCATGACGGGGAGCCCGAGAATCGCGCGGACGTAGCGGTTCGCGAACGCGCTCAACAAGACGCGGCGCCGCGGCCAGTTGTCGATCCGTCCGCCCGGCACGTAGCGCGAGCCGATGACCAGGTCCGCTTCAGAGGTGCCCGCGGCGAGGCGGGGCACGTCGGTGGGATCGTGCGACAGATCCGCGTCCATGTGGCAGATCACGGTGGCGTCGGTGGCGAGCGCCCACCGCATGCCGTCGATGAGCGAGAGCCCGAAGCCGCGCGGTCCCCGGCGGTGCAGCACCGACACTCGCGCACGCGCGCGGCTTGAAAGCTCGTCGGCCACCTCGCCTGTGCCGTCTGGTGACCCGTCGTCGACCACGAGGATGCGGACGTCCGGCACGCGGAGCAGCGCCTCCACGACGACCGGCAGGTT
Source organism: Acidobacteria bacterium RIFCSPLOWO2_12_FULL_68_19 (assembly GCA_001767525.1). Taxonomy (GTDB): domain Bacteria; phylum Acidobacteriota; class Vicinamibacteria; order Vicinamibacterales; family UBA2999; genus MELF01. The sequence goes on from MELF01000046.1 coordinate 123,714, forward strand.
GTCGCGCTCGTTGTAGGTCGGAATGATGACGAGCGGCCGCACCTCAGCGCCCCCCGGCCACCGGTTGTCAGGCAACCAGCTGCTCCACGACACCTTCCCACGTCACCTGCACCGCCCGCTCGCGGCCGCGTGCGCCGAGCTGCCGTGCCAGCGCCGGATCGGCGGCGAGTCGTGCCACGGCCTGCCCGAGAGCCTGGGGATCCGGCGGGCACACGAAGCCGTTCTCGCCGTCGCGGACGAACTCGAGCGTGCCGCCGGAGTCGGCGGCGGTCACGACCGGCTTGCCGCTGAGAAACGCTTCGAGCGTCACGTACCCGTAGTCCTCGTCGAAGGGAACGTAGATCACGGCGAGCGCGCCGGCGTACAGCTCCACGAGCTCGTCGCCGGACGGGCTGCCCGCAAAGACGACGCGACCGGCGACCTCCGTCTCGGTGGCGGCCCGCTCCGCGAGATGACGCTGCGATCCGTCGCCGACGACGAACAGCCGCAGCGGCGGCGGCACGTGACGCATGGCGCGGATGGCGAGATCCGCCCGCTTCACCGCCTCGAGCCGGCCGACGACCAGCACGTAGTCCCCGTGTTTGCCCGGGTGCAGCCGATCGGCCAGCGGCGGCGGATGGTAGAGGGGCTGCGCGGCGACGCCGTTGAACCGCTCGAGGCGCCGCGCCGTGTTCTGCGCGTTGGTGAAGACGCGCCGGCACTCGCCCAGCATGCGGCGATCCAGCTCCAGCAGCCGTCGTCGCAGACCGACGTCCGCTTCCGTGTGCTCGAAGTCGCTGTACGGAGTGCCGCACAACTCGTAGGCCGCCCGATGCTGGTGGATGATCCACGCCACTTTTCGTGGATGCCGCGCGAAATAGCTCGGAAAGCGCGTCGCGATCAGCAAGTCGACCGGTTGGGCGTTGCTCGTCGACAGGTCGAGGAGCCGCCAGGCGGCCGCCTGCGCGAGCAGCTCGGACCTGGGCTGCGGGCGGAAGGGGACCGCGACCTTCTCGACCTCGTAGCCGCGGCGCCGCAGCTGCTCGATGAGGGTGCTGACGTGCAGCTCCGCACCGCCCTGGACGAAGGGCACCTGCGCGTCGGCGACGACGATGCGGCGGAGCGGCGTGTCAGGTGGCAAACCGGAAATTGATGATATCGCCGTCCTGGACGACGTACTCCTTCCCCTCCAGACGGACCTCACCGTGTTCGCGGCACGCGGTCATCGACCCGCGCGCGACGAGCGTAGTGTACGGCACCACTTCGGCGCGGATGAACCCGTGCTGGATGTCGGTGTGGATCTCGCCGGCGGCGGCCTGCGCCGTGGTGCCGCGTCCGATCGACCAGGCGCGGCATTCGTCCTCACCGACCGTGAAGAAGGAGATGTAGCCGAGCAGATCGTAGGTCGCTCGGATCACCCGATCGAGGCCTGATTCGCTCAGGCCGAGATCGGCGAGGAACGCCGCCGCCTCGGCCGCCTCGAGTTCCGAGATTTCGAGCTCGATGGTCGCGCACAGCGCGACCGCGCGCGTCAAGTCCCGGGTCAGAAAGCCCGACAGGCCCGCCTGCGCCGCCGCCCGCTCGACGCTGGCGCCGACCCCCGGTACGTCCGTTTCGTCGAGATTGATCGCGAGCAGGAGCGGTTTGGCCGACAGGAACTGGAAGCCGCGCAGCCGCTTGCGGTCGTCGCCCGTCAGATCCAGGGCGCGCAGCGGCCGCCCTTCTTCGAGCGCGGCCCGGCAGCGCTCAACGAGCGTCCGCTCCAGTTCGAGCTCCGCGGACCGCATCTTCTTGACGTCCTTGTCCAGCCGTTCGAGCCGGCGCTCCGCCACCCCGAGGTCAGCCAGGATCAGCTCGTCTTCCATCGCCTGGCCGTCGCGTCCCGGATCGATGGCGCCGGAGGGATGCGGCACCGTCGGATTCCGGAACGCCCGGACGACGTGCACCAGCGCGTCGGCGTTCTTGTAGCCCGCGACGTCGACGAGCGCCTGGGCTCCGGCGCGCGCCGGCGCGGCGAGGTCGGTGAACTCGATCGTGGCCGGGACGCGTTTGCGCGGGTTGTACATCGCCGTGAGGACGTCCAGTCGTGGGTCGGGCACCCGGGAGATCCCGACGTGGACGTCTCCTTTTGCCCGCGCCGCCTCGTGAACGCTCGTCATCAGTTGAAAGAGCGTGCTCTTTCCGCTGCCCGGGAAGCCGATGAGTGCCGCGTGAAGCATGAATTGGCAGCCTAGCACGCACCGGGGTCAGACCCCGACGGGGGACCTGACCCTATCGAAAGTATGACGAAAATTTAGCGTAACCTATGAGGGCTGAGCAGCTTATCGGTTGACATCGTTCTCGCCGCAGACTTACTATCCGAGTGGATTTTTGTGGAGCAAAGTGGACCAAAGAGGGCTGAGGGGCAGCTCTCCGGCCCGCATCGACGACAAGGGCCGGCTGAAGGTGCCGACGATGTTTCGGGGGGTCATTCAGGACCAGCACGGGGCGGACGTCTTCGTGACGAGCCTCACGGGGGAGTGCGTCCGGATCTATCCGCTCCCGGCGTGGCTCGCCATCGAGCGAAAGCTGCAGCAGATGCCCGCGAACCACCCCTCGCGTCTCAAGTTCCTCGATCGCGTGAACTACTACGGCCAGACGGGCGAGCTCGACGCGCAGGGGCGCGTCGTGATTCCGGCCCACTTGCGCGACAGCGCCGCGATCGTCGGCGACGTGCGCGTGTTCGGGCGCATCGATTACCTCGAGGTCTGGAACGAAGAGCGGTTCCTCCACAAGCTCCAACGCGAGCCGTGGACCGATCAAGACGGTCTCGGCCTGGCCGAGCATGGAATCTAGAGGGTTGCGGCGATGCACGAGCCGGTCATGGTCGCGGAGGTGCTGGAGCACCTGGCGCCGGCGCGCGGCGGCATCTTCGTCGACTGCACGGTGGGCGCCGGAGGACATGCGCGGGCGATTCTCGAAGCGGGTGCGACCCGGCTGATTGGGCTCGATCGCGACTCGGATGCGCTGAAGCACGCCGCGTCCGCGCTCGAACCGTTTGCACCGCGCGTCGAGCTCGTGCACGCCGATTATCGACGTCTCGGCGAGGTGCTGGACGCGCGCGGAGTCGCCTCAGTGGACGGCCTGCTGGCGGACCTCGGCGTCTCCTCGATGCAGCTCGACGCCCCGGGCCGCGGCTTCAGCTTCCGGCGCGATGAGCCGCTGGACATGCGGATGGATCGGACGAGCGGTCCCTCGGCGGCCGAGGCGATCCGGGAGGCGGACGAACGCACGCTCGCCGACGTCATCTATGAGTTCGGCGAAGAGCGCTACGCCCGCCGGATCGCCCGCGCCATCGCGGACGCCCGCGGCGGCATCCAGACGACGGGGGAACTGGCCGAGCTGGTCCGCCGGGCCGTGCCGCGGCGGGGACCGGCGCGAATCGATCCGGCGACGCGGACGTTCCAGGCGATCCGGATCTGGGTCAATCGGGAGCTGGAGGGGCTCGACGCCTTCCTGGCCGAGGCGGCGCGGCGCCTGGCGCCTGGTGGACGGATGGTCGTCATCACCTTCCACTCGCTGGAGGACCGGATCGTGAAGCACACGCTGCGGGCGCTCTCGGCGGCGGCGGATCCCGGGGTGACGATCCGCACGAAGCGTCCGGTCGTGCCGCGCGAGGCGGAGATCGCACAGAACCCGCGGGCGCGGAGCGCCAAGCTCCGTGCCGCGGAGAGGCATGCATGAAGACGCCGGACACGTTCGAGTACGCGATCAAGAAGGACATCAGGAACAACCCGATTGTCCGGGAGGTGGATCGCGACCGGCACCGCCAGATGTGGCGGACGGCGGGGGTCTGCGTGTTCCTGGTGTCGGTGGTGCTGTTCTGGGCGTGGCAGCACTTCGAGCTGCTGCGGCACGGCTACCGGCTCGAGCAGATGCAGCGCGAGCGCGCCGCCGAAACGGAAATCCATCGGCACCTGAGGCTCGAAATCGAGACGCTGCGCTCGCCGGTCCGGATCGAGCGGCTCGCGACGGATCGGCTGCGGATGGTGTCGCCCGGTCCCGGGGATGCGTCGGTGATCGAGCGCGTGCAGGCGCCGCCGGTGCCGCCGCGCTCCGCCGTCGCGCGCCGCTAGCATTCGAGAGGAGGCGTGCAACAGGTGCCCGAGAAGCCCGCCTTCGAGTGGCGCGTCATCGTCAAGCGACGGCTCGTGGTCGCCGCCGTCGTCCTGATCGGGTGGTCTGCGGCGATTGAGGCGCGGCTCGTCTACCTGCAGGTCGCCCGGCATGCCGACCTCGCCGCCCGCGCCGAACGCCAGCAGCTCCGCACGGTCGAGACCGCGGCGGAGCGCGGCGACATCCTCGATCGGAACGGACGGGTGTTCGCCTTCAGCGTCGACGCCGATTCGATCTACGCGGTTCCCACTGACATCGCCGACCCTGGCGCCGCCGCAGCCGCGCTCTGCCGCGCCCTGGACGACTGCAACGCGCGGGAGCGGCAGGCGATCGCCGATCGCATCCGCCGCGGCCGCGCCTTCGCGTACGTCCGCCGCCAGGTCTCGCCGGGAGAGGCGCGCCGCATCGCCGCGCTCGCGCTCGACGGCATCGGCTTCATGAGCGAGAGCCGCCGCTTCTATCCCAACAAGGAGCTGGCGGCGCACGTGCTCGGGTACGTCGGGATCGACAACGTGGGACTCAACGGCCTCGAAGCCGCCTACGACTCGCTCATCAAGGGCCGGCCGGGCGCGGTGCTCGTGCAGACCGACGCACGGCGGCAGGCGTTCAGCCGGATCGAGCGGCCGCCGACCTCGGGCGCCACGCTCGAGCTGACGATCGACCAGCAACTGCAGCACGTCGCCGAGCGGGAGCTGCGCGCGGGCGTCGAGCAGGCCGGCGCGGCAGGCGGGTCGGTCGTCGTGATGGATCCGACCACTGGCGAGATCCTCGCGCTCGCCAACGCCCCGACGTTCAACCCGAACGCCTATCGCGAGTACCGAGACGACGACCGGCGCAACCGCGCCGTCCAGGATCTGTACGAGCCTGGATCGACCTTCAAGATCGTCACCGCGGGGGCGGCGCTGGAAGAGGGGCTGTTCGGACCGGACAGCCCGGTGGAGACGAGCCCCGGCCGCATCTGGTTCGGCTCGCGCGTCATCGACGAAGACCGCGGGCACAACTACGGACGGCTGTCGTTCACCGACGTGATCGTGAAGTCGAGCAACGTCGGCGCCGTCAAGGTGGGGCTGCGACTCGGTCCCGAGCGGCTCGGCCAGTACGTGCAGCGCTTCGGCTTCGGCCGCCGATCGTCGCCCGATTTTCCCGGGGAAAGCCCCGGCATCGTCTGGAATCCCGCGCGGCTGACCGACAGCGCGCTCGCCTCGGTGGCCATGGGCTATCAAGTGGGCGTCACGCCGCTGCAGATGGCGGCCGCGGCCAGCGTGGTGGCGAACGGGGGCGAGCTCATCGAGCCGCGGATCGTTCGCGCCGTCATCGCCGACGGCGTGCGTACGGCTGTTCCGCGCAAGGTCGCGCGGCGCGTCGTCTCGCCGGGCACCGCCGCGCTCCTGACCGACATGATGGAGCAGGTCGTCGAGCGTGGCACCGGAACCCGCGCCAGGGTTCCGGGCTTTACGGTCGCCGGAAAGACCGGGACGGCGCAGAAGGTGGTTGGCGGCCGGTACTCGACCACCGACTACAACGTCTCGTTCGTCGGGTTCGTCCCGTCGCGCCAGCCGGTGCTGGCCATCGTCGTCGTCGTCGATTCGCCGCATGCCGTGGCGCCGTACGGCGGGACGGTGGCGGCGCCGATCTTCCAGCGGCTTGCGGAAGCCGGGCTTCGTCTGTACGGCGTGCCGCCGTCGCTCAACCCGTCGCCGCCGGTCGTCGTCGCGCGACGCGAACAGACGTCGAGGCAGCCCGCGTCCGGCCCGGCGACCGTTCCCGCGATCGTGACGCTCGAGGGCGGCGCGACCGGAACGGCGCCGCTCTTTCCGGATCTGCGCGGACTCGGCGCGCGCGATGCGCTGCGGATGCTGGCGCGGCTGGGCCTGACGGCGCGCCTGCACGGCACGGGGATTGTCGTCGATCAGGATCCTCTGCCTGGAAGCCCTATCGAGCGTGGCGCGGTGTCCACGCTCAGGCTGGAACGTCATGCGGGGACCGGCACGCTGGTGTCGGCCGCGGCGGCGCCAGGCGGAGGGCCATGACGGTTCGGGAGCTGCTGCAGCGAGCGCTCGCGGCGGTGTCGCCGCACGATCGCCCGCAGTTCCTCGCGGCCGATCGCGGGCTCGACGTGACGTGCCGGGGAGTGACGCACGACTCGCGCCGCATCGAGCCGGGATGGCTGTTCGTCGCGCTCCGCGGGCGGAAGGCAGACGGTGTGGCGTTTGCGCCCCAGGCGATCGCGGCCGGTGCGGCGGCGATCGTCGCGGAGGGTCCGCCGCCGGCGCCCGTGACGGTGCCGTGGGTGGTCGTCGCGGACGCGCGAGTCGCACTGGCGTGGCTGGCGGCGGAGTTCTTCGGGCATCCGAGCCGCCGGATGCGCGTCGTCGGCATCACCGGCACGAACGGAAAGACGACGACGAGCTATCTGGTGGGCGCGATGTTCGAAGCGGCGGAGGTCAAGTGTGGAGTGCTGGGGACCGTGGTGTACCGCATCGGCGATCGCGAGCTCGCCGCCGAGCGGACGACACCCGAGGCGCCGGAGCTGCAGGGATTCATGCGCGACATGGTGGACGCTGGCTGCGGCGCCTGTGCGATGGAAGTGTCGTCGCACGCCCTCGCCCTGCGCCGCGCCGACGGCATCCGCTTCGCGGCGGGGGTGTTCACGAACCTGACGCGCGATCACCTCGACTTCCACGGCAACATGGAGGACTACTTCGCCGCCAAGCGCCGTCTGTTCGAACTCCTGCCGCCCGCGGCGCCCGCCGCGGTCAATCTCGACGATCCGCGCGGCGCCGCCATGGTCGAGGCGGCAGATCGCCCCGTGACGTACGCCGTCAACCGCCCGGCGGACGTGACGCCGGGACCGCTGGCGCTGTCGCTCGAAGGACTCGAATTCGGCGTCCGGACGCCGAGGGGCGAGCTCCACGTGCGCTCGCCGCTCGTCGGCCGTCCCAACGTCTACAACATCCTTGCGGCCGCGAGCGTCGCGACGGCGCTCGAGCTGCCGCTCGACGCGGTCGAGCGCGGCATTGCGGGGCTTGCCGGTGTGCCGGGCCGGTTCGAACGCGTGTCGTCGCCCGTCGACGACATCACGGTCATCGTCGACTACGCACACACCGATGACGCGCTGCGGAACCTGCTGGAGATGGCGCGCCCGCTCGCCGCCCGGCGCCTCGTCACGGTGTTCGGCGCCGGGGGCGATCGCGATCGCACGAAGCGGCCGCTGATGGGCATGGTGGCGGCGCGGCTCAGCGACGTCGTGGTGATCACGTCCGACAACCCGCGCATGGAGGAGCCGCAGCGGATCATCGACGAGATCAATCTCGGCGCGCAGCAGGAGACGCGTCAGCGCAGCGTCGAGGTGCTGACGATCGTCGATCGTCGCGCCGCGATTCTGCACGCGGTCGGCCACGCGTCGCCGGGCGATCTCCTGCTCATCGCCGGCAAGGGGCACGAGACGTACCAGGAAGTCGGCGGACGATTGCTGCCGTTCGACGATGTGGCGGTCGCGCGGGAGGCGCTCGCGGCCCGGCGCGACAGGTTGCGGGTTGGGTGACGGGCTGCACCTCACGTTGCGGTGGGTGGCCGACGCGGTCGGCGGCCGGATCCGGGCGGGCGATCCCGACATGGAGATCCACGCCATCGGTATCGACACGCGAGCGCTCGAGCCGGGCGGATTCTTCGTGGCGCTGCGCGGCGCCCGCCACGACGGCCACGAGTTCGTCGCCGAGGCGGTCAGGAGGGGCGCGGCCGGGGCGATCGTCGAGCGGCGCTTCGTCGCGGGCGCCGAGGGCGCGGCCATGGTCGAGGTGGACGACACGACCAGGGCGCTCCAGGACCTCGGCCACGCGGTGCGCGTCTGGAGCGGGGCGCGCGTCGTGGCGATCACGGGCAGCGCCGGGAAGACCACCACGAAGGAGGCGATCGCCGAGTTCCTTTCGGTGCGCTTCCGCGTGGTGAAGAACAGGGGGAACCTGAACAACCACATCGGGCTGCCGCTGTCGCTGCTGCAGCTTCGCGAGCGGCCGGACGTGGCGGTGATGGAACTGGGCATGAACCATCCCGGGGAGATCAGCACGCTCGTGGCAATCGCCGAACCGGAGCTGCGCGTCTGGACCAACGTGGGCGACGCGCACATCGGCTATTTCGGATCGCCCGACGCGATTGCCGACGCCAAGGCCGAGATCCTCGAACGGGCCGGGGCCGGACACGTGCTCGTCTGCAACGCCGACGACTCGCGCGTGATGGCGCGGGCGCGGCGCTTCGCCGGGAGAGTCGTCACCTTTGGCGCCGCGGCAGAGGCCGACGTGCGGGCGCGCGACATCGAGGACCTCGGGATCGACGGCATGCGCGCTCGCGTGCGGACCGATGCCGGGGAGCGGACGCTCGCCACTCCGCTTCTCGGGCGCGGCAATCTCGACAACGTGCTCGCTGCGACCGCGGTCGCCCGCGAGTTCGGCGTGCCCCTCGACGCCATTGTCAGCGCTGCCGCCCGCCTCGCTCCTGCCGATCGCCGCGGCGCCGTGCGGCGGCTCGGCGGCGGCGTCGTGCTGATCGACGACTCGTACAACTCGAGCCCCGCGGCGCTCGGCCGCGCGCTCGACGTCGTCGCCGGAGAGCGGCACATGGCGCGCAAGGTGGCCGTGCTCGGCGAGATGCTGGAGCTCGGCGATCAGGCAATCGCGCTCCACCGCCGGTCGGGCCGGACGGCTGCGGCCGCCGGCCTGCGGCTGCTCGTGACGATCGGCGGCGAGCCGGCGCGGGCGCTGGCGGCCTCAGCCGTCGAGGCGGGGTTGCCGGCCTCGGCGGTCCGGCATTTCGACACGAGCGAGGCGGCGGCCCACGAAGCGACGGCGGAGATCCGGGCGGGCGATCTCGTGCTCGTGAAGGGATCGCGGGGCACCAGGACCGACATCGTCGCCGACGCGATCGCGGCCGAGTTCAGCCGATGCTGATGGATCTGCTGCTCCCGCTCGAGCCGTATTTCGGACCGCTGAACGTGGTGCGCTACATCACGTTCCGGACGGCGGCGGCGAGCCTGACGGCGCTCCTCATCAGCCTCGTGCTCGGGCCGTGGATGATCCGGACACTGCGCGACTTCCAGATCGGCCAGGTGATCCGCCAGGAAGGGCCGCAGTCGCATCGCGCGAAAGCCGGCACGCCGACCATGGGCGGCCTGCTCATCCTGACCGCGTCGATCGTCCCGACGCTGCTGTGGGCGGATCTGTCGAACCTCTACATCTGGATTGCGGCGCTCGCGACGTGCGCCTTCGGTGCGGTCGGCTTCGCCGACGACTACCTCAAGATCGTCCGCCGCTCGCACCACGGACTGCGGCCGCGGTACAAGCTGGCGCTCCAGGTCGTCATCGCGCTGGCGGTCGGCGTTACGCTGATGGCGCTCGCCGCCAACGATCTCTACAACACGCGCCTGATCTTCCCGTTCTTCAAGAACCTGATTCCGGATCTCGGCTGGTTCTACGTCGCGTTCACGGTGCTCGTGCTCGTCGGCGCGAGCAACGCCGTCAACCTCACCGACGGCCTCGACGGGCTCGCCATCAGCACGTTCGGCGTGGCGGCGGCGGCGTTCACGGCGCTCGCCTACGTGACGGGACACGCGGTTCTCGCCGATTACCTGCTGCTCGTCCGCTTCGCGCCCGCAGGCGAGCTGACGATCTTCTGCGGCGCGCTGGTCGGCGCGAGCCTCGGCTTCCTCTGGTACAACTCGTACCCCGCGGACATCTTCATGGGCGACGTCGGCTCGCTGGCGCTCGGCGGGGCGCTCGGCACCGTCGCCATCCTCATCAAGCAGGAGCTGCTGCTGCCGATCGTCGGGGGCGTGTTCGTCATCGAGGCGCTCTCGGTGATCGTGCAGGTTGGGTCGTACAAGCTGACGGGGCAGCGCGTCTTCAAGATGGCGCCGATCCACCACCATTTCGAGCTCATCGGCTGGAGCGAGCCGAAGGTCATCACCCGCTTCCTGATCGTGGCGGTGATCTTCGCGCTCTTCAGTCTGACGACGTTGAAGCTGCGGTGATGGCGTGGACGACAGTGGATTCTCGGTCGTGGCGTGTCGGGCGGTGGTGGTGGGAGCGGCGCGCAGCGGGATCGCCGCGGCCGGGCTGCTGGCGAAGCGGGGGGCGGCGGTGACGTTGACCGAGATGCGCGACGCCATCGACGGGGCGCCGGCGCTTCGGGCCGCGGGCGTCGCGCTCGAGCTGGGCGGGCATCGTCCCGAGACGGTCGCGGCGGCCGATCTCGTCGTGCTCAGTCCGGGCGTGCCGGCCGACCTCCCGGTGCTGGACGCCGCGCGGCGGCGCGGCGTCGAGGTGATCGGCGAGCTGGAGCTGGCGTGGCGATGGATACGGGGACCGGTGATCGCGGTGACCGGCACGAAGGGGAAGTCGACGACCACGACGCTCGTCGGCCGCATGCTCGAAGCGGCGGGACGGACGGTGCTGCTCGGCGGCAACATCGGCGTGCCGCTGAGCGCACAGGTCGACCAGTCGACCGCCGACACCGTGCACGTGGTCGAGGCGAGCAGCTTTCAGCTGGAGACGGCCACCACGTTCCGACCGTGGATTGCCGTGTGGCTGAACGTCACCGACGATCACCTCGATCGGCATCCGGACGTGCGGGCGTACGCCGACGCGAAGGCGCGCATCTTCGCGAATCAGACCGCCGACGACTGGGCCGTCGTCAACGCCGACGATCCGCTGGTGATGGCCCGCAGCACGGGGATCGCGGCGCGCCTGGTGCCTTTCGCGCTGTCGGGACGGATCGCCGACGGGGTCCTCGTCGACGGCGAGTGGATCGTCCGCCGCACGGCGGCCGGCGCCGATCGGCTCGCGCCGGTCGCGGCGGTCGAGCTGCCGGGCCGCCACATGCTCGCCAACGTCCTCGCCGCGACGGCCGCGGCGTCGCTCGCCGGCTGCGCGCCGGCGGCGATGGGGGGCGCGCTCCGCGGCTTCCGGGGCCTCCCGCACGTGATGGAGCCCGCCGGGGAGATCGGCGGCGTGCGGTTCGTCAACGATTCGAAAGCAACCAACGTGGAGGCGGCGCGGCGATCGATCGAGAGCTTCCCGCGCGGTGTGGTGGCGATCGTCGGCGGTCGCTTCAAGGGCGGGGACCTCGGGGAGCTGCGCGGACCGCTCGCGGCGCACGGCAAGGCGGTCGTCGCCATCGGCGAGGCGGCGCCGCTCGTGCGGCGCGCGCTCGGCGACCTCCTTCCGATCGTCGACGCCGGATCGATGCGCGAGGCGGTGGAGCGGGGCTATGCGGCGGCGGCGCCGGAGGGCGTCGTGCTGCTGGCGCCGGCGTGCGCGAGCTTCGACTGGTTCCGCGACTACGCGGAGCGCGGAGAGACGTTCAAGCGGGAAGTGCTGAGGCTGAAGGAGACGGTGCTACGGTAGCGACGGTTCGAGGGTGCGACGGTGCGTCCGATGGTGTGAGGGTGCGACGGTGCGGAAACGGTGAGCAGTCGTCAGTCGGTTCGGCGCGGAGAGGAGCTGACCGCTGGGAACGCAGGCTACCCCAGTCTGCGAGGTCGGTGTCCGCTTCCACGGGCCGGCTGATGACTGCTGACCGCTTCCGCCCGTGCGGCGGCGCCGCTTCGGCGGGACGGGCGCGGGATCGGGATCGTAATCGATCCGCGCCATACCAGGTGTTTCGGGTGCTCGGACGACTTTCGATAGGGGTGACGTGGCGCGCAAGCTGAAATCGGATCGGGTTCTCTTTACGGCCACCCTCCTGCTGGTGTGCACCAGCGTCGTCATGGTGTACAGCGCGTCGGCGCTGCTGGCGCTCGAGCGCTATCAGCAGCCCTACCTGTTCGTCACCCGCCAGGCGATGTGGACGATTCTCGGCCTGGCCGCGCTCTGGGTGGCGATGCGCGTCGACTACCGGACCTACCGGAACGACGCGCTCATCTGGACGCTCGTCGGGATCGTCGCGGTCACGCTGGTCGGCGTCCTCTTCAGCGCGCCGGTGAACGGCACGCGCCGGTGGTTCGGGATCGGCGGCCTCGGCGTTCAGCCGTCGGAGCTCGCCAAGCTCGCCTGCGTGCTCTTCACCGCCCTCGTCCTGGAGCGGCGGATGCACCGCATCGACGAGCTGTCGTACTCGCTGCTGCCGATCGGCATTGTCGTTGGCGCGATGGTGGCGCTCATCCTGCTGCAGCCAGACTTCGGTACCGCCATGTCGCTCGTGCTGATCGTGGCGGCGATGGTGTTCGTGGCGGGACTGCACTACCGGTATCTCGTCGGCACGCTGCTCGTGATGCTGCCGGCGCTCTACCTGGTGCTCGTCAGCGCGCCCTACCGGCGCCGCCGCCTCCTGGCGTTCTGGGATCCGTGGGCCGACCCGCTGGGGGACGGCTTCCAGATCATTCAATCGCTCGTCGCGGTCGGAACCGGAGGCGTGTTCGGGCGCGGGCTGATGGCGGGCGTGCAGAAGCTGTTCTATCTGCCGGAACCGCACACCGACTTCATCTACGCCGTCATCGGAGAGGAGCTGGGCCTGGTCGGCGCGACCGCCACGCTGCTCTGCTTCTGCCTGATCGCGTGGCGCGGCCTGCGCATCACCGCCCGCGCGCAGGACACGTTCGGTGCGTTCGTGGCGCTCGGCATCACCACGATGATCGTGATGCAGGCGCTCATCAACATGAGCGTCGTGCTCGGGCTGCTGCCGACCAAGGGCATTCCATTGCCGCTCGTCAGCGCCGGCGGATCGTCGCTCGTCATCAGCCTGCTGGGGATGGGTGTGCTGCTGAACATCTCGCAGCACGAGACAACGGCGGCGTAGACCTGGTGCGAGGTGCGGAGGTGCGATGGTGCGAGGGTGCGTCCGAGGGTGCGAGGGTGCGAGGGTGCGGCGATGCACGCTGCCGCGCCGTACCGTCGCACCGATCCTCGCACCCTCGCACCGTTCGAGGCACCGTCGCACCCTCGCACCCTCGGACGCACCGTCGCACCCTCGCACGTCGCACCGTCGCACTGGAAGGCCCGCCTCCATGCCGCTGTCGATCCTGATCGCCGGCGGCGGCACGGGGGGGCACCTCTATCCCGGGATTGCCGTGGCGCGCGAGCTCATGGCGCAGGCACCCGACGCGGAGGTGGCGTTTGTCGGCACCTCCGGCGGAATCGAAGCCCGGGTGATCCCGCGCGAGGGATTCGCCCTGGACCTGGTCCGCAGCGCAGGCCTCAAGGGGAAATCGCTGCCGTCGCTCGTGCGCGGCCTGGCGCTGCTGCCCCTGAGCGCGGTGGACGGGTGGCGCGTGATTACCCGCCGCCGGCCGTCGGTCGTCGTCGGCGTCGGCGGCTACAGCTCGGGTCCCGTCGTCCTGTTGGCGGCAACGCGCGGCATTCCGACGCTGCTCATGGAGCAGAACGCGATGCCCGGGCTCACCAACCGGCTGCTGGCCCCGGTGGTCGATGCGGCGGCCGTGACGTTTCAGGAAACGATGCGGTTCTTCGGCAGCAAGGCGTTCCTGTCGGGCAATCCGGTCAGGCCGGAGTTCCTTCGGCGTGAGGAGGCACATGGGCAAGACGTTCGGCCGCCTGGGGCGGCACGGGTCCTAGTCTTTGGCGGCTCTCAGGGCGCGCACGCGATCAACATGGCCGTGGTGGAGGCGGCGCCGCGGCTGGCTGCCGCTCAGCCGCGACTGGCCATCACGCACCAGACTGGGGAGCGCGATTTGGAAATGGTCCGCGACCGGTACCGACGCGCCGGGCTGGAAGCCCGGGTCGAGCCGTTTCTGTTTGCGATGGAGCGGGAGATGAAGTCGGCCGACCTCGTCGTCTGCCGCGCAGGCGCCACGACCGTCGCCGAGCTGACGGCGGTGGGGCGGGCGTCGATTCTCGTGCCGCTCCCGACCGCCACCGACGACCACCAGCGCAGGAACGCTGCGGCACTGGTCGAGGGCGGGGCGGCGCTGATGATCGAACAGCGCGAGCTCACCGGCGACCGGCTGGCGGCCGAGATGCTCTCGCTGGCGGCCGACGCGGAGCGGCGGCGGCGGATGGCCGAAGCGGCGCGGCGCCTCGCACGCCCCGACGCCGCGCGCACCATCGTCGAGCGGGTACTGGCGCTTGCCGGGCGATGAGCCGCGGAGGAGGGTCGCGAGAATGCTCGGGCGGACCCGGCGCGTGCATTTCGTCGGCATCGGAGGGGCCGGCATGAGCGGCATCGCCGAGCTGCTTGCGAACCTCGGCTACGAGGTGAGCGGGTCGGATCTCCGGCGGTCGGAGGTGACGGCACGGCTCCACTCGAGCTTCGGCGTCACCGTGCACGAGGGGCACTCGGCGGGGAACATCGGCGAGGCCGACGTGGTGGTCGTCTCGTCTGCGGTGCGGCCGGCCAACCCGGAGGTCGTCGAGGCGGGGCGGCGCGGCATCCCTGTAGTCCCGCGCGCGGAGATGCTGGCCGAGCTGATGCGGATGCGGTTCTCGGTCGCGGTGGCCGGCGCGCACGGCAAGACGACGACCACCTCGATGATCGCGTTCGTGCTGGAGCGCGGCGGCCTCGATCCGGACGCGGTGATCGGCGGGCGGCTGCGCGCCTTCGGCAGCGGCGCACGGCTCGGGCGCGGCGAGTACATGGTGGCGGAGGCGGATGAGAGCGACCGGTCGTTCCTGATGCTGTGGCCGACGGTCGCGGTGATGACCAATATCGACAACGAGCACATGGAGAGCTACGGCAGCCTCGCCGACCTGCAACAGGCGTTCGCCGATTTTGCGAACAAGGTGCCGTTCTACGGCGCCGTGATCGCCTGTGCCGACGACCGCCACCTCGCGCCGGTGCTGCCGCATGTCAGGCGGCGGCTGCTCACCTACGGCCTCGACGCGGCGGCCCCGGACCCCCGGGGGCGTGGTGCTCGCCCAACGATGCACCTCTTCGGCGACGCGGTGGAGCTGGGCGCATTCGGCGGGCGGTGCGTCGTTCACCGGCGCGTCGGCGGCGGGACGGAGCGTCTCGGACGGCTCGAACTCTCCGTCCCGGGCCGGCACAACCTGCAGAACGCACTGGCGGCCATGGCCGTCGCCGGCGAGCTCGGCCTCGACTTCGCGCAGGCTGCCGCCGCGCTCGGGGCGTTCGAGGGAGCCGAGCGCCGCTTCGAGCGGCACGGCGAAGTCGGCGGCATCCTCGTCGTGGACGACTACGCCCACCACCCGACGGAGATTGCGGCTGTGCTGAGCGCCGCGCGCACCTCGCTCGGCCGCCGTCTGGTCGTCGTCTTCCAGCCGCATCGGTACAGCCGCACCGAGCGGCTGATGCACGAATTCGGTCCCTCGCTCCGCGAGGCCGACGAGGTGGTGCTGACCGACATCTACGCCGCCGGCGAGGATCCACGTCCCGGCGTGACGATCGAGGCGCTGACCGAGGCGGTCGGCCGCGGGTCCGGACGGCCGGTGCGCCTCGTGCACCGGCTCGACGACATCGTGTCCGAGCTGCTGAAGGTGGTCAGGCGCGGCGACGCCGTGGTCACGCTCGGCGCGGGCTCGATCGGCGCCGTGCCGAAGCGGCTCGTCGAGGCGCTCAGGCAGCGGGAGGCACGAGGCTGATGACGGTCTCGACGCCCACCGACAAGCGGTTCCGCCGCGTGCACGTCACGCCGCGGTCGCGGCGCCGGTTTGCGCCGTCACCAAGACGGGTCGTCCTTGCGGCGCTCGCCGCCACCTGCGTGCTGTACGGCGGCTATCGCCTCAGCGGCGCGGCGCTGTCGAGCGGTGCGCTCACGGTGACGCGCATGACGGTCAGCGGCAATAGCCGGCTGTCCGACGATGACGTGCGGGCGCTGGTTGGGGGGCTGCAGGGACGCAACATGCTCCTGCTCGACCTCGACGCGTGGCGGCAGAAGCTCCGCTCGTCGCCGTGGGTGGCCGACGCGGCGCTCCGCCGAGTGCTGCCGGGAACCGTGGACATCGCCGTGTTCGAGCGCCGCCCCGTCGGCATCGCGCGCCTCGACGGCGGCTTGTCCCTGATCGACCAACGGGGAATCGTCATCGGCCCATTCGGACCTGGACATGCCGACCTCGACCTGCCGGTGATCGATGGACTCGCGGCCGCGGGTGCGGCAGGCGCACGCGATCTGCCGGTCGAGGAGGAACGCGCCGCGCTCGCCGTGCGGCTGCTGGCGTCGCTCGACGCGGATCCCGAGCTGGCGGGACGGGTCTCCCAGATCGACGTCTCCGACCGCCGCGATGCGGTCGTGATCCTGAAGGGCGACACGGCGCTCGTCCGCGTCGGCGAGGCCCAGTTCGTCGAGCGCCTCCGGTCGTATCTCGACCTCGCCCCGGCGCTGCGGGAGCGGGTACCGGAGATCGACTACGTCGATCTCCGGTTCGGTGAGCGGGTGTACGTGAGGCCTCGGTAGCCGGGGGCCGTCAGGTCTCCGGAGAGGGTGAGGAGTCGTGGCAAGTAGAGAGCGATACCTGGTCGGGCTCGACGTCGGGACTTCGGACGTCTGCGCCGTCGTGGGCGAGGGCCTCGAGGACGGCAGCCTGGACATCGTGGGGATTGGCGTCGCCGAGTCGCGCGGCATCAAGCGCGGCGTGGTCGTCAACCTCGAGGCGGCGGTCGAGTCGATCAAGAAGGCGATCGAGGAAGCGGAGCTGATGGCCGGAGTCGAAATCGACTCCGTGCACCTGGCGCTGTCGGGGCACCACATCAAGGGGTTCAACAGCCGCGGCGTCATCGCGGTCGCGGGCAAGAACCGCGAAATCTCCCGGGACGACGTGCGGCGGGCGATCGAGGCGGCCAAAGCCGTGTCGCTGCCCACCGGACGCGAGATCCTCCACGTCCTGCCGCAGGACTTCGTCGTGGACGAGCAGGACGGCATCGGCGCGCCGATCGGCATGACCGGCGCCAGGCTCGAGGTGAACGTGCATGTCGTCACGGGCGCCGTCTCCTCCATGCAGAACATCGTCGCCTGCGTGAACCGCGCCGGCGTCACCGTCATCGATACGGTCATCGAGCAGCTCGCCGCCGCCGAAGCGGTGGTTACGCCGGACGAAAAGGAGCTCGGTGTGGCGCTCGTCGACATCGGCGGCGGCACCGCCGACCTGGCGATCTTCGAACGCGGCAGCCTGTGGCACACGGCGGTGGTGGCCGTTGGCGGCGACCACTTCACCAGCGACATGGCCGTCGGCCTCCGCACGCCGATCCCCGACGCGGAGAAGCTGAAGCGCAAGAGCGGCTGCGCGCTCTCCGCCATGGTCGACGAGGACGAGACGATCGAAGTGGCGAGCGTCGGCGGGCGCAAGCCTCGGCTGATGGCGCGGCGCATCCTCTCGGAGATCCTGCAGCCGCGCGCCGAAGAGATCTTCCATCTCGTGTGGGACGAGATCCGCCGCGCGGGATACGAGAAGGCGCTCAACTCGGGGATCGTCCTGACCGGCGGCGGATCGATGCTCGAAGGCATGCCGGAGATTGCCGAGCAGATCTTCGATCTGCCGATCCGGCGGGGCTGCCCGATGGAAGTCGGAGGACTGGCGGATCACGTGAACAGTCCGGCGTTTGCCACGCCGGTCGGGCTGGTGCTCTACGCGCATCGCAACCGGATTCCGGAGCCGGCGCGGGCCGGCGCCGGGGCGTTCGGCCGCATGGCCGGCCGGCTGCGGGGCATCTTCAAGGAATTCTTCTAGGAGGGTGGACATGAGGCAAGGCGATCCCCGCGACAAGGATGCCGACACGCTGCGGCTGACGCTCGACCCGGAGGCGCGGCGTAGCGCGAAGATCAAGGTCATTGGCGTGGGCGGCGGCGGCAGCAACGCCGTCAACCGCATGGTCGTCGCGGGGCTCGAAGGCGTCGAGTTCATCGTGGCGAACACCGACGCGCAGGCGCTCGACCAGAACCGGGCGTCGGCCAGGATCCAGATCGGCCAGCGGCTGACGAAAGGGCTCGGCGCGGGCGCCGACCCGAACATCGGGCGCCAGGCCGCGCTCGAGGACACCGAAACGATCATCCAGGCGCTCTCCGGCGCCGACATGATCTTCGTCACCGCCGGGCTCGGCGGCGGCACGGGCACCGGCGCCGCGCCGGTGATTGCGAGCCTGGCGAGCGAGCTCGGCGCGCTGACGGTCGCCGTCGTCACGCGGCCGTTCAAGTTCGAGGGGAAGCGCCGAGCGGTGCACGCCGAGGCGGGACTCGAGGCGCTGCGGGAATGCGTCGACACGGTGATCACGATTCCGAACGAGCGGCTGCTGACGATCATCGACCGGAAGACGTCGCTGACCGACGCCTTCGGCATGGCCGACGACGTGCTGAGGCAGGCGATTCAGGGAATCTCCGATCTGATCCTCGTGCCTGGCCTCATCAACCTCGACTTCGCGGACGTCAAGACGATCATGTCCAACATGGGGGTCGCGATGATGGGCACCGGCATCGCGGACGGCGAGAATCGCGCGATGACCGCCGCACAGAAGGCGGTCTCGAGCCCGCTGCTCGAGGACGGATCGGTGAACGGGGCGCGCGGCGTGATCATCAACGTCACCGGCGGTCCGGATCTGTCGCTGATGGAGGTGAACGAGGCCTCCTGCGTCATCCAGGAGGCGGCGCACGAGGACGCCAACATCATCTTCGGCGCGGTGGTCGATCCCGGGCTCACCGGCAAGGTGAAGATCACGGTGATCGCCACCGGATTCGACCGGCCCGGCAACGCGCGCAGCGTCCCCGCGGCGGCGCTGCAGACGCCGGTCGACCTGCACGGCTACACGGCCCACCTGAGCCGCACGGCGGAGACGGCCGCGGCGGCGCAGCCGACCCTCGAGCTGAGCGCGCCGGAAGCGCGGAACACGGCGGCGGCCCCCGTCGCCTCAGACGCGGGGTATGTGTTGACCGTCAGCCGGCGGCCGGGCGTGGAGCTGACGCTGCCGACCGCGGAGGCCGGCGAGGCGGCGTCACCGCTCGACGTGCCCGCCTTCCTCCGGCGTCAGAACTAAGGGCACGTTGCGAAATTACTGCGTCCCGTGATGTCGCAACGTGCTCTCAGTCGATCCATGTGAGTGGCGTATCGTACGCCACCTGCATGCCTCGGTCTTCGCCTGCCGGCGGTTTCGCTCGAAGATCGTCCGCGCGCACTATACTCGTGGATGTAGCGCTCGCGCTCTGAGGCCATGCGACCCGTGCGGTCCCGGCGTATCCTCCGCGGCCTGGGAACGGCCGTTGCGCTCCTCGTCTGCTCCTTCGCCGGCGACCCGGTTGCCCAGACGCCGGGTTCACGTCTCGATCTCCCGCCGGCACCTCCGCTCGATGTGTCGCCGGTCATGTGCGGGACCGGTTTCGAGCACCTCGTCCTGACGGGACGCGCCGTGCCCCTGGCCCTCGACGACGGCCAGGGATTGATGTTCGACCAGACGCCGGCGATTCTCAGACCGGACTTCACCGGGAACTTCTCGATCAAGGTTCAGCTCGTCGGCGATTATCCGACGATGCGGTTCAAGCGGTGGGATCCGGAGGCCACCGGCGACAACATCGAAACGTGGACCCGCACGGCCTCGAGAACCGTCGACGGACGCCTGGTCAGCCTCTTCGAGAAGGTGTACCCCAATGCCGAGTTCGTCCGTATTCTCCGAAATCAGCTCTGGGGATTCGATGATGGCTCCTTGAGATGGGGAGACGTGCTCCTGCCCGATTCCGACACGAAGCGGTATCTCGATCTGCGGATTGCATCCACGAATCTCCCAATGGCCACGCCGGTCGTGCGGTTGAGCGCCGACGTGCAGTACGCCGGCAGCGTGGTCAACATCCGGATGCCTGACTTCGGCGACACCCGGGTCGCTGCCGGCGACCATGGCTTCGACCTGAGGGCCGCGGCCCAGAAGTTCTACGAATTCTTCCCAGATTCGTACGACATGATCGCGTTCATCCCCCAGAGTGGAGCCCTCGCCGGCTATGGTGCGTTTCACCGCGTCGTCAAGAACGAGGTGACCGGCATCGGTCTGCGTACTTTCGACACGTCCTCTGAGTACGGCAGCGGTGGGACGCTGCAAGGTGTGGAGGTATACCCGCAGGCGGCGTTCACGACCCACGACACGTCCAGCCACGAGATCACGCATCAGTGGGGGCACTACCTCGCGCTGACCGAGCTGGCGGGCGTCGAACCGAAGGGACACGCGCCCGACGGGCACACGCCGCTGACGCTCGGAGCAACGTTGATAGGGGCCGTGCTCGAGGCGACGAGGCAGGCGACACGGATGAACGACTCGACGTTCGAGATCCGACAGTCCCCGTATCCGATCCTCCAGCACCCGCTCGAGATGTACGTCATGGGGAAGACATCGGCCGATGCCCTTGGAACGCAGCTCGTCTTCGACGACCAGGGACAGTTCGATCCGGATTCGTCGGCGGCGCCCGACGTGGGCACGAAGATCCGCGGGGGCGTCAAGGACGTGTCGGTCGGCGCCATTCTCGGGAAGCACGGATCACGTGACGGTCCCAGTCCCAGCCTGGTCCGTCGCGCGACGGTACTCGTGTCGCGCGATGCGCTCGCCTCGGAAGCGGAGATGAACTACTGGAATTTCTTCGCTCAGCGCCTGGCCGATCCGAATCGGACCGGCGTGCCGAGCTACTCCGGGTACGTCTCGTTCGATCGGGCAACGGGCAATGCGATTGACTTGAGGACCGACGTGGCCCCAAGCGCGGGAGGCCCGCCCGGCGCCGCCGTCGAGGTCACGGCGCCGCGCTTTGGAGGGAAGGACCTGCGCGGCCTGGAATTCAACGAGACCGTGCCCAGCCGTTTCGTCGCGGGCCAGCGGGTGGCGCTCACCGGCCGAATCACTGCGACAGAACGCACCGACTACAACAACCTGGCGATCAGGTTCTGGAAGTATGGCGGCAATGCCGACAGCGCCGTTCTGTTCTGGGCGACCGTGACGCGGTCGGGCACGTTCACGGTCAACATCGACTTCACGGCGGCGCAGCGAGGCATCTACGCGATCCAATCCTTTCTCTACTGGCCTGGTGGCTCTGCCGCTCAACGGGTCGGCTATCTGACGCCCATCCTCGTCGAATGACCCGCTCCGCCGTGCGCCGCTGCTCGATTGCCGTCGCGGCCATCTTCGCCACTGGAGTTGCGTGCGGTGTTCGATCCGGCGCCGCGCAGCCGGCGCGGCTCCAGGTGGCTCTCCGGAGCAGCGTATCGCCGCGTGCAGGGCTCGATCTGCTCGCGGGTGACACCATTGCCGCGGTCCGGCTCGGCCCCGCGCCGGCGACCCTCGTCTCGACGCCGGCTGGGGACCTGCTTCCGCCATTCCGCGCGGCCCTGGCCGGGACCGCGCGCCCCGCCACGTCACCCGAGGTCGCGCTGTCGCTTCCCGACCCGAGCCCGGGCGAGCCGAGCGGCATGCCGTTCGACGTGCTGTTCTTCAACGACCTCAACCTCGACGGTGTGTGGCAGGGCGGCGAGCCGTACGTGACGGCGTGGAGCGGCGGGCGCGGCGGATACCGGCTGATTCTGGAGCCGGCGCCTTCGGGCCGTTCCCGCTGGGTGCTCGAGGAAGGCGGCGCGCCGCCGACGCGCCATCCCGACATTGGCGCCCTCGTCGTGTACATCGATCCGGTACGTCCGGCCGTCGAGCGATGACGCGGGTGGGCCGGTAGTAGACTAGGTACATCCACGGCACGCGCGAGCGCCTGCGGCCGAGCAGCAGCTCGCGCACGATCCGTCCCCCTTCGTCGGACGCCGGATCGCTCGGCGGCTCATCGATACGCAGCTTCATGACGCACTGGTCTCAGCGCGAGCGCGCCCGTGAACTCCTGTCCCGGGAGGTCGGCTTCGTCCGCAAGCCGCACGGCGGCCGGCTGCGCGTCGCGCTGGCGTTCCCGAACACGTATTTCGTCGGGATGTCGAATCTCGGCTTCCAGACCGTCTACACGCTGTTCAACGCCGAAGACGCCATTGTGTGCGAACGCGTGTTCCTGCCGCCGAAAACGGAGCTGGCGGCTCAGGTCGCCTCGGGTGCGCCGCTCGTCACGCTCGAGTCGCAGACGCCGGTGGGCGACTTCGACGTGCTGGCGTTCTCGGTATCGTTCGAGTGGGACTACACCAACGTGCTCACGCTGCTCCGGCTGGCGGGGCTGCCGCTCCGCGCCGAGGAGCGCACCGATCGCCACCCGCTGGTCGTGGTGGGCGGCGCCGTCACCTTCGTCAATCCCGAGCCGCTGGCGCTGTTTGCCGACGCGATTGCGGTCGGCGAGGGCGAGGCGCTCGTGCCGTCGCTCCTCCGGGCGTTTCAGGGGGCATCCGATCGCCCCGACCTGCTGCGGCAGCTCGCGGGGGAGCGCGGCTTCTATATTCCCGTCTTCTACGACGTCGAGTACGCGCCCGACGGGACGATCGCCGCGTGTGCTCCGAAGCCGGGCACCGGCGCGCCTGCGGGAGTCCGGAAGGCGGCGCTGCCGACAACGGATGCGCTCGACCCGCCGGCCACGACGATCTTCACGCCCGACACGGAGTTCGGGTCGCGCTTCCTCGTGGAAGTGGTCCGAGGCTGCGCGAACCTGTGCCGCTTCTGCTGGGCCGGCTACAACTACCTGCCGGTGCGTCCGTTCCCGGCCGCCCGGATCCTGGCGCTCGCGGAGCGGGCGCGGCCCTACGCGAGCCGGGCGGGTCTGGTGTCGATTGCGCTCTGCGACCACCCGGAGATCGAGGACATCCTCGCGCGACTCGCGGCGATGGGGTACTCGATCAGTCCGGCTTCGCTGCGCCTCGACGACCTGACGCCGGCGATTGTTCGCCTGCTGCGCGAGAGCGGCGAGCGGACGCTCACGATTGCGCCGGAAACCGGGTCCGACCGTCTGCGACGCGTGATCAACAAGACGATCACGAACGACGAGATTCTCGCGAGCGCCGAGATGATCTTCGCGAGCGGCATCGAGAACCTGAAGCTGTACTTCATGATCGGGCTGCCGACGGAGACCGACGAAGACCTGGTCGCCATCCGCGACCTGACGCTCCAATTGCGGCAATGCATGGTGGCGCACGGCCGGGGCCGGGGGCGCCTGGGGCGGATTGTCGGCAGCGTGAACCCGCTGGTGCCGAAGCCGGGCACGGCCTACCAGTGGCTGCCGATGGAGGACGACGGCTCGGTCGAGCGCAAGATCCGGCGGATGCGCGAACTCATGGCCGGCATCGACAACGTCTACTTCAACATCAAGTCGGAGCGACATTCCTTCTACCAGGCGCTCCTGTCGCTCGGCGACCGGCGCGTGGCTCCGGCCATCGAAGCTGCTGAGCGCAACGGCGGCAACTGGCGCGCCGCCGTCGCCGAGGCGGGCGTCGATGCCGGCTTCTTCGTCTTTCGCGACCGCTCCCGCGACCGGGTGCTGCCGTGGGACATCATCGACGGAGGCCTGAAGAGCGAGTTCTTCCGCGCCGAGTTCGACAAGGCGCTCCGCGCGGAATGGACGCTCCCGGTGAAGCGGCAGAAGGAGAACGCGCGCCTGCTGCCGGTGCTCTAACCCGCCACCGCCGCTTTCTCCTCGTAATCGGCGTACGCCTCGAGGATCGCCTCGCGGATGCGGTCCTGTGACGTCGCGTCTCCGACCGGGCGCAGCAGCGCGAAGCTGCGGCGCTCGCCGTTGACGACGTACTGGCGCGCGGGAAGCGTCACGTTGCGTCCGCCGCCGGTGCGCCGCTCCCACACGCTGAAGCCGATGAGCTTCAGTCCCTCGAGTACACCTTCGGTGAAATGCACCTCCGCGTCGGCGAGCTTGCCGGGCGGGCCGTTCTTCTCGGTTTGAGTGATTCGGATGACCACGCTCTCCTCCGTGCTGCTGCGTGTCTCCACGCGGGGCAAGGCGGAAGCCACGCGGCGATGCCGCCTCGGGTGACCGGAACCGCTTGACACAAGACAACTTGCGGTTCTCTCCCAAAGGCGTGCCGGGCGGGGGCTCCGGCGGCTGTTAACGCTGGTTGTCGCCGGGATGAATTGGCCCGAGGCGATCCTCAGCGGAGGAGCAGGACGTGTGCGATGGCGAGCTCCTGCGAATGCGTCAGCGTGAGCAGGGAGCCCGTGCCGCCCATGGCCGCGAACCGCTCCGCGGCGCCGTCGCAGAATCGAAGCTGCGGCGGGCCTCCGCGGCGCACGACTTCGATGGTGCGCCAGAAGACGCCGCGCGAGTGGCCGGTTCCGAGCGCCTTCATGGCCGCTTCCTTCGCCGCAAAGCGCGCTGCGAACGACGAGGCGGCATCGCGCCTCCGCTGGCAGTACGCGATCTCCTCGTCGGTGAACACGCGCCGGACGAAGCGATCGCCGTAGCGCTCGATCGCCGCAGCTACGCGCGCAATCTCGGTCGCGTCGAGCCCGGAGCCTATAATCTCCACGCACCTTTCATCGTACATGAGCCCACCCGCCGTTCCCGAGCCGTTCCGCTGGACCGCGTCGCCGTGCGGGCTCGTCCTCGAGTGCCGGCCGCTCGAGGGCATCGCTCCGCATCTGTTCACGACCCGTGACGCGCCGCTGTCGGCCGCCGACCTGTGGCGGCGGGTGGGCCGCGCCCTCGACGCCGAACGGGTGGCAACGCTCGATCAGGTCCACGGCCGCGACGTGGTCACGATCGGGCCCGGCGCTCCGCCGCCGGCGGGACGCCCGAAAGCCGACGCGCTCGTCTCGATCGACCCGTCGGTCGCGGTCGCCGTCCTCGCCGCCGACTGCGTGCCGCTCCTGCTGGCGGACCGACGATCGGGCGCCGTGGCGGCGGTCCATGCCGGATGGCGGGGGACCGCGGCAGGGGTCGCGATCTCCGCCGTGGAGGCGCTGGAGCGCAGGTTGGGGGTGAAGCCCCGCGACGTGACCGCCGCCATAGGCCCCAGCATCGGGGCGTGCTGCTACGAAGTCGGCCACGACGTGAGGCACGCCTTCGAGGCCGCGCGCCACGCGGCGCACTTGCTGGACCGCTGGTTCGTGAGCCGGGAACCGGGAACCGGAATTCGGGAATCGAAGAGACTCCACCTGGATCTCGTGGCGGCCAATCGCGACCAGCTGGTGTTCGCCGGTGTGCCCGAGGCCCAGATTCACGCCTGCGGTCTCTGCACCGCGATGCACCTCGACGTGCTGACGTCGTACCGCGCCGAAAGGGAGAAGGCGGGACGAATCGCCGGTGCGATCCGCTGTCGGGCGTACAATCCCGCGTGACCGTTCTGTCCCCGGGGCCGGAGGAGGTGGTATGAGCAGAGCAGCACGCTGGTTGACGACGACGGTGATGGTGGCGGCGAGCGCGGCCGTCGTCTCCGGGCAACAGACCGAATGGCGCAGCTACAGCGCCGACCCGGGCGGCACGAAGTACGCGCCGGTCGATCAGATCAACGCGTCGAACGTGGCGACGCTGACGATCGCGTGGCGCCGACCCGCGGTCGACGCGGCGCTGAGGAAGCTCGATCCGTCGCTGACGTTCTCGAACAACTTCCGCGCCACGCCGCTCATGATTGGCGGCGTGCTGTACAGCCCGAACGGGGTAGGGCTCGTCGAGGCGTTTCACCCGCAGACCGGGCGCACACTGTGGGTGCAGCAGCCGCCCGGCGGGGCGGCGGACCTCAAGGGCGACAGCACGCGCGGCCTCGCCTACTGGCGCAGCGGCAGCGAGGAGCGGCTGTTCGTGCAGCGCGGCGAGACGCTGATGGCGCTCGACCCGAAGACCGGGCGTCGGTACGCGACGTTCGGCACCGGCGGCCGCGTCAACTTGCGCTACGGGACGGGACCGGAGCCGTTCGGCTGGACCGGTGCGCCGCAGGTGTGCCGCGATGTCGTCATCATCGGGTCGTCGATGAGCGATTCGCCGCCGAACAAGGAGGGCACACCAGGCGACGTGCGCGCGTACGATCTGCGCACCGGCCGGTTGCGCTGGACGTTTCACGTCATTCCGCGCGAGGGGGAGTTCGGCGTCGACACGTGGAAGAACGGGTCGTGGCGTTACACGGGTCACGCGAACCTCTGGTCGCTCGTCAGCGTCGACGAGCAGCTCGGATACGCGTATCTGCCGCTGACGAGCCCGACGAGCGACATGTACGGCGGGCATCGGCTCGGCGACAACCTGTTCAGCAGCACGCTCGTGGCGGTGAACTGCCTGACGGGCGAGCGCGTCTGGCACCAGCAGCTCGTGCACCACGACCTGTGGGACTACGACCTGCCCGCCGCGCCGGTGCTGGCCGACATCACGGTGGACGGTCGGCGGATTCGAGCCGTCGTTCAGGTCACGAAGCAGGCGTTCGCGTTCGTCTTCGACCGCGTGACGGGTGAGCCCGTGTGGCCGATCGAGGAGCGTCCCGTGCCGCCTTCGATGACGCCGGGTGAGGAGACGTCGCCGACGCAGCCGTTTCCCACCAAGCCGCCCGCCTTCGATCGCCAGGGTGTGAGCGTCGACGATCTGATCGATTTCACGCCGGAGCTGCGGGCGGCGGCGCTCGCAGTCGTCAAGAACTACGTCGTCGGGCCGCTGTTCACGCCGCCGTCGCTCAGGACGCCCGAGGGGACGAAGGGGACGATCCAGTTGCCCGGCTCGGTGGGCGGCGCCGACTGGCAGGGCGCCGCATTCGACCCGGCCACGGGCCTGTTGTACGTGCCGTCGATCAGCGCGCCGTTTGTCGCCGATCTCGTGCCGGGCAACCCGAAGGAGACCAATCTCACCTTCACGCGAGGCACGCGCGAGTTTCCGCCGGCGGTCATGGGGCTGCCGCTGCTGAAGCCGCCCTATGGCCGCATCACCGCCATCGACCTCAACAGGGGCGAGATTGTCTGGTCGGTGCCGAACGGCAACGGCCCGCGCAACCACCCGCTGCTCGAGCGCCTGAACCTGCCGCCGCTCGGCAACCCGGGACGGAGCGCGCCGCTCGTGACCCGCTCACTCCTGTTCCTGGGCGAAGGCGATCCAATTATGGTGGCGCGGCAGCGGGTGCCGCCGAGCATGCCGGTGGCGTTGGCGCCGAGCGCCGGCGAGGGGAAGTTCCGCGCCTACGACAAGGCCACGGGACGGGTGCTCTGGGAGACGGACTTGCCCGCGGGGACGACGGGCGCGCCGATGACGTACGTGTACGACGGCAAGCAGTACGTCGTGGTGGCGATCGGGTCGCGCGAGCACCCGGCGGAACTGGTCGCCTTCAGCCTGAGGTAGCCTCGTCCATCGCCTCGTTGGCGAGGCGGTCCGCGTCCGTGTTCAGCTCGCGGCGGACGTGCTCGAATCGGACATCGCCGATCCGGTGCGCCAGCCGCCGCGCGTCCTCCCACAGCGGCTTCAGTCGCTCGTTCTTGACGCGGTACTCCCCGAGCATCTGCTTGACGAGCAGCAGCGAGTCCGACCGCACGTGCAGGCGGCTGACGCCGTTGGCCGCCGCCCACCCGAGCGCCGCAATGAGGCCGCGGTACTCCGCGACGTTGTTGGTGGCGACGCCGAGCGCTTCCTTCAGCTCGACGAGGGTGCCGTCGTCACATTCGATGCGGACGCCGTAGCCGGCGGGCCCGGGATTGCCGCGCGCCCCGCCGTCGATGTTCGCGACAGCCGAGCGGCAGGCCGGCGAGCCGAACAGGGAAGGCTGGTTCACGAAACGGGCGTGGGGGCGGCCTCAGCGGGGGCGGGCGGCTCGTAGTACAGGATGCGGCGGCAGCTCTCGCACTGGATGATCGCGTCGTTCTGGCGCACCTGCTGGAAGACGACCGGGCGCAGACGGACGTGACAGACCGAGCAGGCGCCGTCGCGGGTGGCGGTGCAAAGAGCGATCCCCTTGCGCGCCCTCGCCACCTGCTCGTACAGGGCGACCAATTCCGGCTCGGTCGCCGTCAGCAGCGCCGCGCGACCGGTGGTCGCCTCGTCGAGCACCCGCTGCATCGTGGTCAGCTCGCGGGCGAGCGCCGTCTTTTCGGTGTCGATTTCCTTCTGCCGCGCATGAAGCGCGGCTTCCGCCTGCTTGATCTCGACGGCGACCTGGTCGGCCTCCAGCATTCGCTCGAGCTCCTTCTCCTCGACGGCGTTGAGCTCGGATTGCGCGGTGGCGATTTCGTGCTGGAGGGCCTGGTATTCGCGGTTGGTCTTGACTTCGAGGAGCTGGTCCTTGAACTTTGCGACGCGCGCCTGGAAGACCGCCGCCTCCTTCTCGAGCGCGCGTCGCGCGTCGTTGCTCTCTTTGAGCCGCGCGCGGAGGACGTCGACGCGCTCCTTCGCCTCGCTGAGTCGCGCGTCGGCCTCAGCGAGGCGCTGAGGGTGCTCGACGACTCGGCGACGCGCCTCGTCGATCGTCGCGTCGAGCTGTTGCAGCTTTATGAGCCGATCAAGATCGGGAGACATGGCCAAGTGGAGAAGTGGAAGGAAGTGGAGAAGTGGAAGGAAGTGGAAGGAAGTGGAAAAGTAAGAGGAACGCGTCGCCGCGTGCTGTGTCGCCGCTGACTTCTTCCACTTCCTTCCACTTCTTCTACTTTTCCACTTTTCTACTTTTCTGCTTCCTGCGTTGGGCTGGGCCCGCCAGGATTCGAACCTGGGACCAACCGATTATGAGCCGGCCGCTCTAACCGCTGAGCTACGGGCCCTCATTACGTGCGTCCTTCGAGGAACGCCTTCAGCTTGCGCGACCGCGACGGGTGCCGCAGCTTCCGCAGCGCCTTCGCCTCGATCTGCCGGATCCGCTCGCGGGTGACCGCGAAGTTCTGGCCCACTTCTTCGAGCGTGTGCTCGCTGCCGTCGCCGACGCCGAAGCGCATCTTGATGACCTTCTCTTCGCGCGGCGTGAGCGTCTTGAGCACCGCCTCGGTCTGCTCCTTCAGGTTCAGGTTGATGACGGCCTCGGCGGGCGACACGATGTTGCGATCCTCGATGAAGTCGCCGAGGTGCGAATCCTCCTCCTCGCCGATCGGGGTCTCGAGGGAAATCGGCTCCTGGGCGATCTTCAGCACCTTGCGGACCTTGGCGACCGGGATGTCCATCCGCTTGGCGATCTCTTCCGAGGTTGGCTCGCGTCCGAGTTCCTGGACGAGGGCGCGGGACGTGCGGATCAGCTTGTTGATCGTCTCGATCATGTGCACCGGGATTCGGATGGTGCGCGCCTGGTCGGCTATCGCGCGGGTGATCGCCTGGCGAATCCACCACGTCGCGTACGTCGAGAACTTGTAGCCGCGGCGGTACTCGAACTTGTCGACCGCCTTCATCAGGCCGATGTTGCCTTCCTGGATCAGATCCAGGAACTGCAGACCGCGGTTCGTATACTTCTTCGCAATCGACACGACGAGGCGGAGGTTCGCCTCGACCAGCTCCTTCTTCGCCTGCTCGGCCTGCGCTTCGCCGCGCTGAATGACCTCGATGGTCCGGCGGAGACGCTCGGGCGTTTCCTCGAGCTCGTCGATCATCGCGCGGACCTGCGCCCTGATCTCCTTGATCCGCTTCTGGAGGTTCTTCTTCTCCTCTTCCTTCAGCTTCGGGCCCTTGACCTTCCCCTTGGGGCGGAGCTGCCGGTCGACACCCTCGGCGTCGCGCTGCACGCGCTGCACGGCGTCGACCGCGTCCTTGACCTCGTCGATCAGGCGGCGCTTGATCGTCTCGGTGAACTCGATCCGGCGGATGAGCCGCGACACGTCGATCCTGGCGCGGAGCGCCTTTCCGCGGGCGCGCCGAAACTTCCGCTTGTCCTTCCGGGGCGCCGTGGCGAGCTTCTCGGCGAGCTTCCCGTAGTTCGCCCGCGCCCTGCGGACCGCCTCGATCTGTTCCAGGACCGCTTCCTTGCGCTCTTCGATCACCTCGTCGGTGATCTCCTCATCGCTGAAGATGACGAGCTCGCGGATCGTGCGTTCGCCCGCCCGCAGCTCGTCGCCCGTGATCAGGATGCGCTTGGCGATCGTCGGCGTGCGCGAGATCGACTTGATGACGGCGAGCTTGCCGCGCTCGATGCGCTTGGCGATGGCCACTTCGCCCTCGCGCGTGAGGAGCGGGACGGTGCCCATCTCCCGGAGGTACATCCGAACCGGATCGTTGGTCTTGTCGAGCGCGCCGGGAGTGAGATCCAGCTCCGGCTCCTCGCCCGAGACCTCGCGGTCGAAGTCCTTATCGCCGCGGTACGCCTTGTCGGAATCGACCACCTCGATCCCGGCGCTGCCGAAGGCGTTGAACAGATCGTCCAGCTCCTCCGAGGACGTGATCTCGGACGGGAGCAGCTCGTTGACCTCATCGTAGAGGAGGTAGCCCTTTTCCTTGCCGACGCTGATGAGCTGGCGTACTTCGTCGTATTTTTCTTCAATCGACAAGCTCAGAATCCTCCCGGCCTACATCAGTCCTTCGATTCGTTGAATCAGCTCGTACTTCCGCACCAGCAGCTCCTGCAGCTCCTCGCCCGGCTCCGCGCCGGCCGCCTGCAGGCGGTCGATGTCGCGCTGCAGCGCGGCGCGCTCGCGCTCGTAGCGCAGGCGCCGGAGGATCAGGGCGCACTCGGTGACGTCGTGCACGTGGGGTTCGGTCTCGCTCGCCACTGCAGTTACGAGCTGGGCCTCGCTCACGTTCAGACGCTCGAGCAGCACAGAGAGGGAGAAACTCCTATCATGGTCCAGATTTCGCGCCAGATCCAGCACCGACCGGGAGCCCAAACCCTCCAGATCCTCCGGATCCAGCGTCCGCAGCGCCTCGAGCGCCGGCTCCGGGCGGTGGACAAGCCACCAAATCAGCCCTTTTTCGGCCTTGGTAACCTGCCCCAGGCCGGGGAGCTCCCGGGGGGTCAGGGGGGGCGCGCCGCCCCGCGGAGCGCCCTTGGGCAGCTGCGCCCAGATCAACTCCCCTCCAACACCGGCCCGTCCGGCCACCGCTTCGACGAACAACTCCTGGCGCGTGCGGTCTGGTATGCGCTCGACAACGGGGAGAACCTCGGCCACGAACCGGGCACGTCCATCGGCGTTTCGAAGATTGTGATTGGCAGCGGCGCGATCGAGCAGGTAGTCGAGGTACGGCCGCGACGTCCGAAGGCGTTCGGCGTACCCCTGACGCCCGTGCTTCCGTACGTAGATATCGGGATCTTCGCCGGCCGGCAGTATGGCCACATTGACCTCGAACCCTTCGGAGACCAGCATTTCGCACGATTTCGCGGTCGCCCCCTGGCCGGCCACGTCCGGGTCGAAGCTCAGCACCACTTTGCCGACGAAGCGCCGCAACTGCTGCGCCTGGGCGGGCGTCAGCGCCGTGCCGCACGAGGCGACCACGGACCGGAAGCCGGCCTGGTACACCTGCGCGAAATCGAAGTACCCCTCGACGAGAACGGCGAACCCCGCCTCGCGCATCGCCGCCTTGCTCAGGTGGAGTCCGTAGAGCGTGCGGCTCTTCGAGTAGATCGGCGTTTCCGGCGAATTGAGGTACTTCGGCTGCTGGTCGGCGTCGAGCGCCCGGCCACCGAAGGCAATGACCGACCCGGTGTCGCGGGCGATCGGGATCATCAGCCGATTCCGGAACCGGTCGACGGCGCTCCCGTCCTCTCGCTGCACGAGAAGGCCGGACCGGAGGAGGAGGGACTGCGAGAACCCCTGCTGCAGGAGCGCCTGCTTGAGCGCCTCCCGCGCCGGCGGCGCGAAGCCGAGGCCCAGCGCGTCGGAGGTCGCCTCGGCGAGGCCTCTCCCGGCTACGAGATCGCGCACGCGCGCCGCGGCAGGCGAAGCCAGCTGCTGGCGGAACCACGCGGCGGCCGCCTCGTGCGCCTTGAGCAGATTCTCCCGCTCGGCGGCGCCAGCCCGCTGCTCCTCGGTCTGCTCGATCTCCGGCAGTGCCAGGCCGAAGCGCTGCGCGAGCAGCTTGACCGCTTCGGGGAACGCCACCTTCTCGTGCAGCTCGAGGAACTTGAACACGTCGCCGCCGACGTTGCAGCCAAAGCAATGGAAGAAGCCCTTGTCGCGGTTGACGTGGAACGACGGCGTCTTCTCGCCGTGGAACGGGCAGAGCCCCTTGTACGTGGCGCCGCTCTTCTTGAGCGACACGTAGTCCTGGATGACGACGACGATGTCGGCGTGGTGCTTGAGGTCGTCGATGAACTGCTGCGGAAAGAGACCCATCAGTCCTTCAGGTACGCGATCGTCGCGCCGCCGCCCCCCTGGTTCTCCGGCGCCGTCTCGAACCGCTCCACGAGCGGGTGCTCCTCGAGAAACGCCGCGACGGCGCGCCGGAGCTGCCCCGTGCCGTGGCCGTGCACGATCCGCAGCTCGTGGACGTCGCCGACCATCGCCTGATCCAGGAATCGTTCGAGGCGGGCGAGCGCGTCGTCCACCCTGGCGCCGATGAGGTTCAGTTCCGAGGGCGTTCCTTCGCGGGGTTGCAGATCGACCTTCACCCGGACGGCCGCCGACCTCGTCGGGCCGGCGATGACATGGAGGTCGCCGAGCGCCGCGCGCAAGCGCTTGCCGCGGACGTCGACCTCGGCGTCGGTGCCGTACACGTCGATGATGGTCCCCTCGAGGCCGAGCGCGCCGACGGTGACGCGGCTGCCGCGGACCAGTGGCGCGGCTGGGGCGGGAGGAGGCATGAGGGAATCCGTTCCACTCGCCCCAGCCACTCCAGCTGCCTCAGTGGTCCTGACGTGTTCGGCAATCGCGTCGACGGCCGTCCGCGCGGCGGCTCGTGCCTCGCCCACCTCGCCCGTGCTCAGACCGGCGGCGCGCAGCGTGCCACCGGCCTTGAGGCGGACCGCCGCGCGGTCCGACATCTCGGCCGCGCGGGCTTTGAGCTTCTCGATCACGGCGTCGATCTGCCGCCGCGCCTCACGCAACTGCTCGTCGAGCTTCGCGTCGAGGCGCCGGCGGACCTTCTCCTCGCGCGCGCCGACCGACGCTTCCCGCGCCCGCACCTGTTTCTCGCTCTCGGCCACGAGCGCGCGCTCCCGCGCGACCTGGCGCCGTTCCTGCTCCAGCCGCCGCAGGTCTTCGTCCACTCGCGCCAGGTGCTCGGTGAGCTGCTTCTCCGGCTCCGTCAGGTTCTGCCGCGCCGCCGCGATGACCGGCGGAGGCAGGCCGAGGCGGGCGGCAATCTCGATGGCGAGGCTCCGGCCGGGCGAACCGTAGATCAACCGATACGTCGGGGCGAACGTCTCCGGGTCGAACCCGAACGCGGCGCCCGCGACGCCGTCGGTCGTCGAGGCGTACGACTTGAGGGCATCGTAGTGCGTGGTGGCAACTACGTGCGCGCCGCGGCGGCGGAAGTGATCGAGGACGGCGATGCCGAGCGCGCCCCCCTCGACCGGGTCGGTGCCGGCGCCCACCTCGTCGAGCAGCACGAGCGCGGGCAGCTCCAGGTCGCGGTCCATCGACACGACATTGGCGATGTGCGCGGAGAAGGTGCTCAGGTTGGCCGCTATCGACTGTTCGTCGCCGATGTCGGCAAAGACGGACCGGAAGACCGGCAGCCGCGACCCTTTCTCGACGGGGAGATGCAGGCCCGCCTGCGCCATCGCCGCCAGCAGTCCCATCGTCTTGAGCGCCACGGTCTTGCCGCCGGTGTTCGGGCCCGCGACCACGAGCACCCGCACGGGGAACTGGAGCCGGAGATCGACGGGCACCGGCTCGGCCGCACGCGCGCCGCCGCCCTCGAGGCGCGCCATCACTTTCGGAATGAGGAGCGGATGCCTGGCGCCGAGCAGCTCGATCGCACCGTCCGATGCGACGGAGGGTTCGATGCCCTCGACGATCTGCGACAGCCTGGCGCGCGCCTGGACGGTGTCGAGATCGGTGGCAACGTCGAGCGTGCGGTGCAGGTCGTCGGCGCGGGCCCGGAAGGCGTCGGTGAGCGCCAGCAGGATGCGGCGGACCTCCTCCGCCTCCTGCTCCTCCAGTGCGACGATGTCGTTGTTGATCTCGACGGTGGCGATCGGTTCGAGGTACAGGCTGGCGCCGCTGGCCGAGGCGCCGTGCACGATGCCGGGAATCGCCGTCCGGTGCTCCGCGCGTACCACCAGGACGTACCGGCCGTTCCGGTCGGTGACGACCTGCTCCTGGAGGTACTTCGCCGTGTCGCGGCCGCGCAGAAACGCCTCGAGCGTGCTCCGCAGCCGAGCGCGCTGTCGGCGCAGGCGCTCCCGGACGGCGGCGAGCGCCGGGCTTGCCTCATCGGACACTTCGCCGGACGGGGTGAGAGTCCGCCGGATCCCGGCCGCCTCGCTCCCAAACGACGCCACCGCATCGACGAGGCGGCGGAGGATGCAGAAGGAGGCGTCGAGCGTCATGACGGCTGCGCGCGACTGGTCGATCGACTCGAGGTAATCGGCCAAGGCACGCAGATGGAGCGGCTCGAGCGGCCGCCCGTCCACCGACAGCGCGTCGAGGATGAGGTCGAGATCCGCCGGCGCGCGAAGCGGAAAGCCGGGATGATCCGCGAGGAAGCGGACGCCTTCGGTGGTCGCCCGCTGCGCCGCCGTCACCTGTGCCTCGTCGGTTGACGGATGGAGCGCCGCCAGCCGTCGGTGGCCGGTCGGCGTGACCGCCAGCCCGCTCAGCACCGATACGATGCGGTCGAACTCGAGGGCCCGCAGCGCGCCGGGAGTCATCGAATGCGGTGGTTCAATGGGTTCAGGGTGCGACCCACACCACTTCGCGCGCCAGCGTTTGTGCAAATCGTCCACCACCGCTGACGAGCGCGCGCCACTCCATCTCCGTGTATACGAGGATCTCCGCCGGCACCGGGAGCGTCGTCAGATTCCAGTCGAGCGAACGGCGTTCGACGGGCTCCGCCGCGTCGGCGACGATCGCCACGAGGTCGACGTCGCTGCCGACGCCCCAGTCGCCTCGCGCGTACGAACCGAAGTACCCAAGGCGCTGGAGCAAGGGCCGCCTCCGCACTTCTTCAACCGCCCAGCGTCTGACCGCCTGGTCGACCTGCTGGCGATCAGGCCAGACGAGCACGGACGAATTCAACGATCTCACTGGCATGTCGGATCGCCTCGTCGCTCTGCAGCGGCCCGTAGTGCTCGAAGGGAGCCCCTTCGGGGTGGCCGTTGGCGTCCCGCGTCGCTACGTAGAAATTGTCCAGTACCTTTGCTTTCTCGACCAGGTGCGTGACGTCTTGCAGGCTGGGTCCTTTCGGACCCGGCAGTTCCTCGAGAAGGCGGGCGACCACGTGTCCCCAGGCTTCCTGTCCGAGAGAGAGATGGAGCGCCTTGACGGCCATCTCGGCCGACTGCTGCGCGGCAAAGCAGGCCCACTCATGGCGTCCCTCGGCTTGCGAGGCCTTCGCCTGCCCCAGGTCCCGCTCGGCTTGGGCAAACCAGTCACGCGATCGATTCGCCAGGGTCGGCCTCCATCACGTCAGTGTAATCCGAGCAAACGTTTCACCCTATAATCCGCCTGTCCCGCGATCCTGCAATAGGAACGTCAGTAAGGACGCTATGAGACATCTCCTTTCGGCGGTCTGCATCCTCGCGCTCGCGATCGGGCTCGGGTCGCTCGCGCTCGAACGTTCCGCGGCGCAGACCAACAGCGGCGTGCCCACCTTCGACTGGGATCCGCTCTTCTACCAGGATCTGCCGAACCGGTGGACCACCGGACAGGTGGGAGGCATCAGCGTGGACGACCGGGATCACACCTGGATCGCCCATCGCCCGGCGAGCGTCTCGCCCGGCGAGCGTTCGGCCGCGCTCACCCCGCCGGCCGCGCGCTGCTGCACGCCGGCGCCGCCCATCATCGAGTTCGATCAGAACGGACGGTTCGTCCGCGCCTTCGGCGGCCCGGCCTTCGGCTACGAATGGCCGACGACCGAGCACGGCGTGTACGCGGACGCCAAGGGGAACATCTGGGTGGCCGGCAACGGCAAGGGCGACAACCACATCCTGAAGTTCACCAACACGGGGACGTTCCTGCTGCAGATCGGCCGGCGCAATCAGAGCAAGGGGAGCGGCGACACGGCCAATGTCTACGGCGCCGCGTCGATGGTGGTCTTCCCGAAGACCAACGAGCTGTTCGTCGCCGACGGCTACACCAACCGTCGTGTCATCGTCTTCGATGCGGACACCGGCGCCTACAAGCGGCACTGGGGGGCGTACGGCAAGCCGCCCGACGACACGTACACGATCCCGTCGCGGCCGCAGCTCATCGTCGGGCCGCCGCAGCCCTCCTTTGCCAATCCCGTGCATTCGGTGGTCGTGTCGAACGACGGCCTGGTGTACGTCGGCGATCGATCGAACAACCGGATTCAGCTGTTCAGACTCGACGGATCCTTCGTGCGCGAGGTATTCGTCAACCGCGACACGCTGCAGAACGAAGGCACCGTCCACAACTTCGCGCTCTCCCGCGATCCACAGCAGCGCTACTTGTTCGTGGCGGATGGCTCGAACAAGGTGCTGATGACGCTCGACCGCGCGTCGCTGACGCTGCTCTCCTCCTTCGGCGGCCAGGGCGGCCACAACGCGAGACAGTTCTTCCACCTGCACAGCCTGGCGTCGCAGCCCGACTCGAAGGGGAACCTGTATATCGGCGAGGTGAACGAAGGGCAGCGGTACTACCGCCTGCGCTACACCGGACTCGGCACGCCGCAGAACCCGGGGTACGCGGCCGTCACGACGCCGTAGGGGCGAGCGGGTGCGCCGCCCTACAGGTGGTTGATGAGGCTCGCCATGCAGGCGGCGCCGAAGCCGTTGTCGATGTTGACCACCGCGATGCCGCTCGCGCAGCTGTTCAGCATGGCGAGGAGCGGCGTAATCCCGCCGAAGCTCGCGCCGTAGCCGACGCTCGTCGGCACCGCGATGACCGGCACCTTCACGAGGCCGGCGACCACGCTCGGCAGCGCGCCCTCCATGCCGGCGACGACCACGACGACGCGGGCGGTCTGAAGCCGCTCGTGCTCCGCCAGCAGCCGGTGCAGGCCGGCGACGCCGACGTCGTACACGCGGTCGATGCGGTTGCCCATGACGGCAGCGGTCACCGCCGCTTCCTCCGCCACCGGCAGGTCGCTCGTGCCCGCGCAGACGATGCCGATCGTGCCGCACCCCGCCTCGACCCGGCCCTGGGCGAAGGTGATGGCGCGCGCGTCGTGGTAGTACACGGCGCCTGGCACGAGCGCACGGACCGCGTCGTACGCCTCGGGTTGCGCCCGCGTGACGAGCAGCGTCTGGCCGCGCGCCGCGATTTTTTCCGCAATCGCCGCAATCTGGGCGGGCGACTTGCCGAGACCGAGCACGACCTCCGGGAACCCCTGCCGCACCTCACGGTGGACGTCGACCTTGGCGAAGCCGATGTCGATGAACGGCGCAGCGCGCATCGCGGTCAGGATCCGCGCGGCCGCCGCCGACGGATCGACGCCCCCCTCACGCACCCGCTGGAGCAGGTCCTGCAGCTCGGAATCGTTCATAGTCGAAAGCCGGAAACCGAGAGCCCATCGCCCTCCACCCAGAGCTCGAGTGCAGCGCTCAACGCCGCAGTATAATCATTGCACCGTGCCCGCTGTGGGTTGTCCACCGTATGACGCTCCTTGAAACGCTCACGCTAGCGACGTATTTCTTCGTTCTGGTCATTCTCGCCGTGTATGGGTGGCACCGCTACTACCTGGTCTACCTGTACATGAGGAACAAGGATCGACAGCCGGTTCCGGCCGGTTCCTTCGACGCGCTGCCCCGGGTCACCGTTCAGCTTCCGATCTACAACGAGATGTACGTGGCGGATCGGCTCATCGATGCGGTGTGCCGGCTCGAGTATCCCCGGGAGCTGCTCGAAATCCAGGTCCTGGACGACTCCACCGACGAGACGACCGCCGTGGCCGAGCGCGCGGTCCGGCGGCACGCGGCCGCGGGCGTCGACATCAGCTCCCTGCACCGCGGCGACCGCCACGGCTTCAAGGCCGGCGCGCTCGAGGCGGGCCTCGAGTCGGCCACCGGCGAGTACGTCGCCATCTTCGACGCCGACTTCATCCCCCCGCCCGACTTCCTGCGCCGCACGATCCACTACTTCACCGACCCGAAGGTGGGCATGGTCCAGGCGCGGTGGGGGCACATCAACGAAGACTACTCGCTGCTCACGAAGATCCAGGCGATCCTGCTCGACGGCCACTTCGTGCTCGAGCACGGCGGGCGTAACCGATCGGGTTTCTTCTTCAATTTCAACGGCACCGCCGGCATCTGGCGGCGGGCGGCGATTCCCGACGCGGGCGGCTGGCAGCACGACACGCTCACCGAGGACCTGGACCTGAGCTACCGCGCGCAGTTGCGCGGCTGGAAGTTCGTGTTCCTCCAGGGGCTGGTCTCGCCGGCCGAGGTGCCGGTCGAGATGAACGCGTTCAAGTCGCAGCAGCACCGCTGGGCGAAGGGGTCGATCCAGACGTGCCGCAAGGTGCTGCCGCAGATCCTGCGATCGAACCTGCCCGTCGCCGTCAAGACGGAGGCGTTCTTCCACCTCACGGCGAACTTCAACTACCTGCTCATGTGCGTCCTCTCGGTGCTGATGGCGCCGTCGATGGTCATCCGCTACAACATGGGCTGGTACGAGATGCTGCTCATCGACGTGCCGCTCTTCTTCGCGGCGACCGCGTCGGTGGCCAACTTCTACATGGTGTGCCAGCGGGAGCTGCACAAGGACTGGACGACGCGGCTGAAGTACCTGCCGTTTCTGATGTCGATCGGGATCGGGCTGACCGTGAACAACACGCGCGCCGTGCTCGAGGCGCTCTTCCGGAAGGAAACGGAGTTCGCCCGCACGCCGAAGTACCGCATCGAAGGGCAGGCCGACGAGTGGATCGGCAAGAAGTACCGCCAGAGCGTGGTCGTCCAGCCGATGATCGAGGTGGCGCTCGGCCTCTACTTCACTGCGACGGTCTTCTACGCGCTCGCCAACGGCATCTACGGCACCGTCCCGTTCCTGGTGCTGTTCCAGATCGGGTTCCTGTACACGGGCCTGCTCTCCATCGTGCAGCAGTACGCGCCGAGCGACGCCGTGCTGAAGCCGGTGGAGGAATAACGCTACAATCCGTCGAGGCCTTCTTCCCTCAAAGGAGGTACCGATGAACTTCGCGCGCCTGGCCGCTGCCGCCCTGATCGCGTGGATCGTCTCCATCGGGATCGGGTTCCTCGTCAACGCCGTGCTCCTCCGTGACCTGGCGCTCGCCAACGCCGCCGCGCTGCGCCCCGAGGCGGACGTGATGGGCAACCTGCCGGTCGGCTTCGCCTTCCTCCTCCTTGGCTTCTTCGCTTTTGCCTACGCCTTCGCGAAAGGGTACGAGGGGGGCAACGGCGTGCTGGAAGGGATCCGGTTCGGCGTCGTTGTCGCCTTCATCGTCATCGGCTTCGGCGTGATCTGGCAGTTCGTCGTGTTTCCCATCAGCCCCGCGTTTGGCGCGGCGATCGTGATTGACTCGATCGTCGAGCTGGCCATCTACGGCGCTATCGTCGGGGCGATCTACCGGCCCGTCGGCCTCCCGGCCTGAGCGCGGGCTCCACGCTCCAGTCCCGGATTCCAGGATCATGACGACAACGGAAAAGCCCAAGGCGGGACTCGAGGATGTCGTCGCGACCTCGTCGGCGATCTGCTATCTCGACGGCGAGCGCGGCGTGCTGGCCTACTGCGGGTACGACATCCACGATCTCGCCCGGTCGGCCACCTTCGAGGAGGTCTGTTATCTGTTGTGGCACCGGCGGCTGCCGACGCGCGCCGAGCTGGGCGACCTGCAGTCCGAGCTGGCCGCGGCGCGGCCGCTGCCGGAGGCGATCGTCCGGCTCATGCGGTCGCTGCCGCCGGTCGACGGGATGGACGCGCTGCGGACGGTGACCTCCGCGCTCGCGCACTACGACCCGGAGGCGGCGGACACCTCGGCGGCGGCCCAGTACCGGAAGGCGGTGCGCCTGACGGCGCAGATCGGGTCGGTGGTCGCCACCTGGGGACGGCTCCAGGCGGGGGGCGGCCCCATTGCGCCGAACCCGGCCATGGGACACGCCGCCAGTTTCCTCTACATGCTGACGGGGGCGCGGCCCGATGCACCGTCCATCCGGGCGTTCGACCTCGCGCTGACGCTCCATGCCGATCACGAGCTCAACGCCTCCACGTTCGCCGGGCGGGTCGCGGCGGCCACGCTGACCGACATCTATTCGGCGACCGTGGCGGCGATCGGCGCGCTCAAGGGGCCGCTGCACGGCGGGGCGAATGCGGAGGTCATGCGGATGCTGCTGGCGCTCGGCCAGGACGCGAGCGCCGATCGCGTCGAGCAGACGATCCGCGCGAAGCTCGGGCGCAAGGAGAAGATCCCCGGCTTCGGGCACCGCGTCTACCGCACCGAGGATCCGCGCGCGACGCATCTGCGGCGCATGTCGCACGAGCTCGGCAAGCGGGCCGGCACGACCGCCTGGTTCGACATGTCGGAGCGCATCGAGGCGATCGTCAAGGGCGAGAAGAAGCTCAACCCGAACGTCGACTTCTACTCGGCGTCTACGTACTACACGCTCGGCATCCCGATCGATCTCTACACGCCGATCTTCGCCGTCAGCCGCATCTCCGGGTGGACGGCGCACATTCTCGAGCAGTACGCGAACAACCGGCTCATCCGCCCGCGCGCCGACTACACGGGACCGGCCTATCCGCAGCGCGTCGTCCCGCTCGACGAGCGGTAGTCCCGATGGCCATCACGGGCCCCAGAGCCACGGAGACACCGGGGATGGGAGGCTCCTCGCGCGCTGCCGGGCGCTGATTGAGCTGCTGGAGATGAAGTCGCTCGTGTAGCCGACGTCCTGGAAGGGACAGTCGGTGCATTAGCCAAAGACCTCTCAACTCCCAACTCCCAATCCCCAATCCCCAAAGTCAGCTAGAATCCCGCCCGGTTCCAGATGTCTCTGCAACCGGGCCAGCGGCTCGGCGCGTACGAGGTCCTCGCCGCCATCGGGGCTGGCGGCATGGGCGAGGTGTATCGCGCCCACGACACGAAGCTCCATCGGGAGGTCGCGCTCAAGATCCTCCCCGAGGTCTTCGCGGCCGACCCCGAGCGCATCGCCCGCTTCGAGCGGGAGGCGCAGGCGCTGGCCGCCCTGAATCACCCCAATATCGCGGCGATTTACGGACTCGAGCAGGGCGGCGGCGTGCAGGCGTTCGCCATGGAGTTCGTGGAGGGGCCGACGCTGGCGGATCGGATCGCGCGGGGCCCGATCCCGGTCGACGAGACGCTCACGATCGCCCGGCAGATCGTCGACGCGCTCGAATCCGCCCACGAAGCGGGCGTCATCCATCGCGATTTGAAGCCCGCCAACATCAAGGTCCGCCCCGACGGAACCGTCAAGGTGCTCGACTTCGGCCTCGCCAAGCTCTCGCAGCCGTCCGGGTCGAGCCTGCGGATCGACGCCACGGCCACGCCGACGATCACGACGCCGGGCCATGACCGGGGCCGGCGTGATTCTCGGCACGGCGGCCTACATGGCGCCGGAGCAGGCTCGCGGCAAAGCGGTCGACAAGCGCGCCGACATCTGGGCGTTCGGCTGCGTGCTCTACGAGATGCTGGCCGGCGCCCGCCCGTTCGACGGCGACGACGTGACCGTCGTCATGGCGAGCGTGATCAAGTCCGACCCGGAATGGCACGCGCTGCCCGCTGATGTGCCGGCGCGTGTTCTCACCGTACTGCGCGGCTGCCTGCAGAAGGATCCGAAGCAGCGCATTCGCGACATCGGCGACGCGCGCCTGGCGCTGGAGGGACGCTTCGCAGCAGGCATTGACGCCGCGAGCGCGGACCGCGCGTCGCGCGCCCCTGGATTCCGCACGCAGGCGGTCCCCGGGTCGCCGGTCTGATGGCGGGCGGCGTCATCGCCGGCCTTGCGGCGTGGGTGATCCTGGGCAACGAAACGGGCGTACAGCCGGCGCCGGTCACACGATTCTCGATCGTGCTCCCGGACGACGAGCGCT
Source organism: Acidobacteria bacterium RIFCSPLOWO2_12_FULL_68_19 (assembly GCA_001767525.1). Taxonomy (GTDB): domain Bacteria; phylum Acidobacteriota; class Vicinamibacteria; order Vicinamibacterales; family UBA2999; genus MELF01. The sequence continues at coordinate 165,624 of MELF01000046.1, forward strand.
TGCCGGGCGCCGCAGGCACCCTCGTCGCGGTATCACCCGACGGCGAAATGCTCATCTACCGCTCCAATACCAACGGCGTGTTTCGCCTGTATCGCCGCACGATGGGGCAGACGGAGGCGGCGATCATCGGCGACGAGAACCCCGGCGAGGTGGTGTTCTTTTCGCCCGATGGCCAGTGGCTGGCCTTCGTCGTCGGGACGACGCTCAGAAAGGTGCCGGTGTCTGGCGGACCGTCCCAGATCGTGGCGGAGCTGCCAAACGCCCCGCGCGGCGGCGCGTGGGCCGACGACGGCACGATTGTGCTCGGCGCCAACGCAGCAGGTCTCCTGCGCATCGCGGCATCCGGAGGCCCGCCCGAACCGATCGCCATGGCGGCGCCCGGGCGCCAGATCTGGTATCCGCAGGTGCTCGCCGGGGGACGAGCCATCCTCTTCACCTCCACCGAGCCGCGGCCGGACAGCGGAGAACTGGAGATCCTCGTGCTCGAGACCGGCGCGCGGCGGACGCTCCTGGCCGGATCGAGTGGCCGCGTGCTTCCCTCGGGCCATCTGGTGTTCGTTCGCAATGGCGCCCTCTGGGCCGTCGCGTTCGATCTGGCCGCGCTGTTGGTGACGGGCAATCCGGTCGCCGTGGTGGAAGGCGTCCGGGTTGAACCGGGCGGAGCGACGCAGATGGCGGTGGCCGACAGCGGCACGCTGGTTTACCTGCCAGGGGGCAGCGGGACGTCGCTGCGCCGGCTGGCCTGGGTCGACCGGCGGGGACAGAATGAATCGGGCGTCTACGAGGTGTACGTCCGGCCGTTCCCGAACGTCAATGGTGGCCGCTGGCAGATTTCGAGCGGGGGCGGCACGCGGCCGCTCTGGAACCGGAGCGGCCGGGAGCTCCTCTACGTCACGCTGCCGGGAGTGCTGATGAGCGTGCCGGCGGTGCCGGCGAACTGAATGTGGAATCGTACGCTGCCACCGCGTGGAGGGTGTGGTTACGAACCTGGCGGGGAGTACTTGCGCAGCGCGTCTTCGAAGGGACGAGCGAAATCCGGATCTTCCTTCAGCTCCGCGAATGCCCGGCTCCACTCACGAATCCGGGCGATGTCGAGGCGGGGCCCCTGTCGCCGCACGACGCCATCCACATCGGCCAGGTCCCGCGACCTTGCCGCCACGAGCTTGTAGAGAATCAAGTCCTCGGCGGAACAGGTGCGCACAGTGATGCCGGGCAGCATCTCCCAGTCGGAAGCACGTGCGAGAACCTCGAGTTCAAACGGGAAGGCTGCAAGCGCCACATCGATCGACGCGCCCGTCGTTGTCCGGAGCAACAACACGCGGCGCTGGAGCGCAAACGCTCGCGCGCCTTCGTCGCGCGCCTCAAAGCGCCCGAGCAGTGTGTCCAGAACCTTCCCTTCCTCACCGTAGGGCGCAAGCACCGTCAGGTCCACGTCTGCCGTCGCCCTGGGCTCGGCCCATCGGTGCACGACGAGGCCGCCGATCAGACAGGCGGACACGCCCGCGTCACGAAGAACCTGGAGGACCTCCTGCGCCGCGGCCGCCAGGACGGGAACCGGAACGCCCGGTGCCGTCATTCCTTCGCGCGCGCCAGACCGAAGATGCGCTGATGCAGAAGCAAGCCCTGACCATCATCGCCCGTCCATGCCGGTTGCCAAAGGTCCAGCAGGCTACGCGTCGCCTCCTGCAGTTCCTGAGGACTCATGGCCGCCAGTCGCCCGGCGCGCTCCTGCTCGAGAAGCGGCCCGGTGACCTTCCAGGTGTCGAGCCACCGCTTCAGCCCGGCTCTCACGTCATCGCGGGACAAGTCTGTCGGCGTCACAGGACGATTGTACATACCTCATCGACGATGAGCGGACGGAAGCATCCCACCCGCTGGATCTCGTCAATGACGACCCACCGGGGCCTCGGCGCGACGTCAATGAGGGCCTCCAGTTCCTCAGGGTGCGCGGACAAGCGAATGAAGAGAGATGGCGGGGTGAATCCGAACCTCCGGGCCGACGAGGCCCAGCCTCGATTACATCCGTCCACGACGAATCGTATACCATGGTGTAATCATGGCCATGAACATCAAGAATGCCGAGGTCGAGCGACTCGCGACCGAGGTGGCCCGCCTGACCGGCGAGTCGAAGACGGAGGCGATTCGACGCGCGCTGGACGAGCGCCGGAGACGGCTCAGGAATGCGTCGATCAGCGATCGACGCGCGCGCGTCCTGGCGTTTCTCGAGAAGAAGGTATGGCGCACGCTGCCGAAGGCCCAAGTCGGCCGGCGTCTTTCGCACGCTGAAGAGGACGAGATCCTCGGCTATGGACCGGAGGGGGTATGACGCTCGACTCCTCCGCGCTCATCGCGGTGCTCTTCGCGGAGCCGGACTATCTGAGCCTCGTGGACCGGATACTCGAAGCCGACCACGTGCGCGTGGGTGCGCCCACGCTGGTCGAGGCGAGCATGGTGCTGGCGGGGCGGCGACGCGGGCCGGCCGCAGGCGAGGTCGAAGGCCTGGTGAAGGAGCTCGGGATCACCGTCGTTCCCTTCGGCGAAGCCGAGTGGCGGGCGGCGATCGACGCGTTCTGGCGGTTTGGCCGCGGACGACACCGGGCCTCCCTGAACTTCGGGGACTGCCTCGCCTACGCCACCGCCTCGATCTCCGGCGACACGCTGCTCTTCGTCGGCGACGACTTCGCGCGAACCGACATCGTGCCGGCGTGAAGGAGCCGGGGGCCCTCGAGATTGGCCTGCGTCCGCCACCGATGCCCTTCGAGCCCGTGGAGCGATCTCCAGACTGTCCTTGACTGAGGAACATGAGCTGCCACGAAACCAACAGCACGGCCACCACGATGCGGGACGCTGCCGCCGCGGTCCGCACGATCGTCCTGGTCGGCAACCCCAACGTCGGCAAGAGCGTGTTGTTCAGCAAGCTCACCGGCAAGTTCGTCATCATCTCGAACTACCCCGGCACCACCGTCGAGATCACGCGCGGCGAGGCGCGGATCGGCGACGAGACGCTGGCGGTGATTGACACGCCGGGCGTGAACGAACTGGCGCCGCGCACCGAAGACGCCCGCGTCACCTGCGACGTGCTGCGCGAGCATCCCGACGCGACCATCGTGCAGGTGGCCGACGCGAAGAACCTGCGCCGAGCGCTGTTGCTCACGATGCAACTCACCGCGCTCCGGCGCCCGATGGTTCTCGTCCTGAACATGATGGACGAACTGGAGAAGCGCGGCGGGCAGATCGACGTGCCGAAGCTCAGCGACGTGCTCGATGTCCCCGTCGTTCCGACGATCGCGACGGAAGGAACCGGCCTCGAGGAGCTCAAACAATCCATCGAGCGGGCCCGGTGTAGCTGCGCTCCTGTGAAGCGCGAGTCACTCAGTGCTTCTCAACCTTCTGCGCTTCACAGGAGCGCGGCCACACCCTCGTACGAAGAGACGGCAGCCTGCCTCGCCGATGCGAATCGAATTCTCGCTCAGACCTACACGCTCACTCCGCCGCGAGAATCGAATCTCGCCCAGCGGCTCGGCTGGTGGTCCACGCACCCGGTCAAAGGGCTCGCGATCCTGCTAGCGGTGCTCTATTTCACCTTCTGGTTCGTCGGGCTGCTCGGGGCGGGCACGTTCGTGGATTTTTTCGAGACGGTCGTGTTCGGACGCTACATCAACCCGTGGGCGATCCGCGCGACGGACGCCGTGTTGCCGTTCCCGCACACGCACGAATCGCAGACGTCCGATTACAAGTTCGAGATCCCGTTCTCGCCCACGCATGGGATCGAGCTGGCATCGAGTTCGCGCGAGACGTTCTCGCCGACCTACGCGCTGGCGGCGGACGCGAAACCCGGCTGGGGGCCACGAACACTCCGCTTCGTCCACGATTTCCTCGTGGGCGAATACGGCATGATCACGATGGCGTTGAGCTACGGGTTCGCCATCGTACTGCCGATCGTGACGACGTTCTTCCTGTTGTTCGGCCTGCTCGAAGACTCGGGCTATCTCCCGCGCCTGGCGGTGATGGTCAACCGGATCTTTCGCGGCATGGGCCTCAATGGCAAGGCCGTTCTCCCGATGGTGCTCGGCCTCGGTTGCGACACGATGGCGACGATGACCACGCGCATCCTCGAGACGCGCAAGGAACGGGTGATCACGACGCTGTTGCTGGCGCTGGCGATCCCCTGCTCGGCGCAGCTCGGCGTGTTGCTGGCGATGGCGGCGAGCATTTCATTCGCGGCGGCTGCCTTCTGGGTCTGCCTGATGATTGGGATCATGTTCGTGATCGGCTGGCTGGCGGCGCAGTTGTACGGCGGGCAGACGAGCGATTTCATCCTCGAACTGCCGCCGATGCGATTGCCGCAAACAAGCAACGTGGCGATGAAGACGTTCGCGCGGCTCGAGTGGTATCTCAAGGAAGTGATCCCGCTGTTCATGCTCGGCACCGGCATCTTGTTCTTCCTGGACACGCTCAACGTCCTCGGCAAGACCGCCCAATTCGGCGAGCCGCTCGTGAAGGGTTGGCTGGGTTTGCCCGCCGAGACCGCCAACGCGTTCCTGATTGGCTTCTTGCGGCGCGACTACGGCGCCGTCTATTTGCTCGACGCCGCCACGGGGCCGGGCGCCATTCTCACGCCGCATGAGGTGCTCGTGGCGATGGTGACGATCACGCTGTTCATGCCGTGCATCGCGACGCTGTTCATGATCGCGCGCGAATTGGGACGGAAAACGGCGGCCACGATCGCGGTATTTGTGTTCGCGTTTGCGTTCTTCGTCGGCGGCCTGGTGCATCACGTCGCGACGTGGATGGGAATATGAAGAAGGGAGAGATGGAAGGAGGGACAGTTCCAACCTCCCGGTCTTCCAAGCCTGTCTATCTTCATTGTTCCTTGTGCGGGTTCGAGTTCGAGAAGCACCAGACGACCTGCGCGACCGGCTGTCCGCTCGGCAAGTACTGCAGGCTGGTGCGTTGCCCGAACTGCGGCTACGAATTCCCCGAGCCGTCGGAGCCGCTCACCTGGTTTGCGCGGTTGTTCGGCCGCAAGAAGGTCCCGCCGACCGAGCGCAAGCTGGTGTGCCTCGACGAACTCGAAGAAGGCGAACACTGCGAACTGGTGTGCCTCAACGGCGCGCACGTCGCCCGCCGCAACGCGCTGGCCGTATACGGCCTGGTGCCGGGCTGCCAGCTCTTGGTTCAGCAGAAACACCCGAGCTTCGTGATCCGCGTCGGCGAGACGGAACTCGCCCTCGAAGGAAACATCGCCCACGAGATCTTCGTGAAACGACTGCCCTCGGTGCGTTAGAAGCCCGATCGTCCCAGGCGTGGAATCGCAGGAATATGGACGGCGTGGATCGACGGGCGCGTCCTGCGCGGCCGCGCGCCGGTCGGCGTCCTCGATCTCTCCGCCACCTCCGTCAGCCTCTACTTGAACATGTAGCGCAGCCCAGCCCAGAACTGATAGTTCACGTCCGGGTCGCTCATGCGGTCGAAGAACTGCCGCCACTCGACGTTCACGTCGAGCGTGTGCTGCCTGGCGTCGTTTCTCCACAACGGGAAGGCGGCTGTGCCAAGCCATCCTGCCGTGAACGAGTCGCCGTGGTTGAAGTCCCACAACGTGATGCCCGCGCCGAGCGACATCCCGCGCGCGAAGGCGTAGGCGACTTCCGCGTCACCGAAACCGCTCGTGCGATCGGCCTCCTCGAGATTGACCGCCGCGCCAATCGCGGGGACGAGCGACACTTTCGGCGTCATCCGCACCGCGACGCCGCCTTTCAGCCCGACCAGCGCGTTGCCAAAGCCCGGGACCCAGTTGTCAGGCCTGATCGTGCCGAGCCCGGCCGGATCGCCGCCGTCGTACTGGCGCTGCTGCTTGCCGAAGTACCCGGCGAAGAACGGTCGGATGCGAAGCGCTGCCTCTTCGGCGGCCAGCCGATCGGCTTCGGCCTTGCGCGCCTCCTCGGCCTCGCGCGCTTGCTCGGCCCTGCGTGCTTGCTCGGCCTTGCGCGCCTCCTCCGCCTGGCGCGCGGCTTCGGCGTTGCGCGCCGCCTCCTCCGCCTGGCGCGCGGCTTCGGCCCTGCGCGCCGCCTCGGCCGCCTGGCGCGCGGCTTCGGCCCCGCGCGCGTCCTCGGCCTTACGGGCGTCCTCCGCCCGCCGCGCGGCTTCGCGACTCGGCTCGCGGCTCACCAGCGACAAGTTGCCGCAGATCTTGGGGACGAAGAACGTATAGGTGTCGTTCAGATCGTCAACGACGAAGGTAAACCCTTCGAGCGAACGAGGACCGTCCCATCGCAGGTTGCGTGAGACGTCCGGCCGAGTGTCTCCACGGCGAAGCGCCATCCACTCGATGGTCGTGCCGGGGGCGAGCGTCGATTCGGTGACCAAGCCCTCAGCGAGTGCCTCGAGCACGTCGGGACGCGCCGATGCCGGCAGGCCCGCCCGCTCCATCACGGTGCCAAGGTCGCGTTGAGTGCGCGCCGTGGACATTCTCCGGCGCAGCGTGGCCACGTCGTTCACGGGCGGCGTGAACCGTGTCGCCCCGCCAAGCCGCCGGATCGAGCGGACCGGCGCCGGCGCCTGCTGGGCGGCGGCTGCGGCCTCGCCGGCGTCATCGGCCGACGTGGGCAGCGGGAAGGCTGTTGACAGGAGAAGGGTCAGGCCGAAACAGGCAAGACCCCGAATGCGCGAGCACGAACTCATGGCCGATACCTCTCGAGAGTCAGGGGCTGACCGCCAGAAGTCTACCCTGCCGATCGTTTCTTGGTCATGCCAGAAGCCAACCAGTTCGCTCTATTGAGGGGTCGACCGTCCGAGCTGTACCGTTCCCGGCGGTGCCCGACTCCCGCGTCGAGAGCGACCTCAGGTACGAGGGCTGGCGCGTCACCGGCGCGGCGTCGGCGCCTTCAGGTCGGCCTTGCCCTCCGGGGTGCGGGGCGTTCCGGAACGGCTGGCGATACCGACTGCGCGTGGCCGTGCCCGCGATGGCGGCGATCGACGCCACCGCCAGCGTCAAGACGTAGCGAGAATGGCTGGTGTCATCACGAAGCGGGAGTGGCCGCGGAGGCGGCACCTGGAATCTTGACGCGAATCTTGTAGAGACCCTGGCGGGCCGTGACGTAGATGGTGCGGCGGTCCGCATCGCCAAAGGCAAGGTTGGCCGGCTGCTCCGGCAGTCGGATCGTGCCGAGGTGTCTTCCGGCCGGCGAGAAGATCCAGAGGCCGCCAGGGCCCGTGCAGTAGACGTTGCCGCGCTGGTCGACCTTCATCCCGTCCGTATTGCCTGCGGCCGGATCCGCCGTCATGTCGGCGAAGAGCTGACCGTTCCCGACCGTATCGTCGGGCCTGACCTCATAGCGCACGATCTTTCTGAGGCCGTTGACATAGAGGAACTTCTCGTCTGGGGTGAACGCCAGCCCGTTGGGCCGGCCGGCGGGGTCGTCCACGAGCAGCTGCACGCGCCCGTCCTTCACCAGGAACACGCCCGAATACGGCAGTTCCTTCGCCGGGCTCTTGTCGGCGCCGCGCAGTCCGCCGGGGGGGTCGGTGAAGTAGATCGATCCGTTCGACTTGACCACGACGTCGTTGGGGCTGTTCAGCCGCTTGCCGTCGTACCGGTCGGCGAGCACCGTGCGCGTGCCGTTCTTCTCCAGCCGCTCGATCGTCCTGTTGCCGTGCGTGGCCATCACGAGGCGGCCCTGCGGATCGAGCGCCAGTCCATTCGAACCGAACACGACGATGTGCAGGCGGCCGTTGAAGCTCTGGCCGCCGGCCGTCAGCAGATCGGTACCCGTGTAGCCGCTCTTCTCGAGGAAGACCGAGAGCGTCCCGTCGGGCGTCCACTTGTAGATGTTGTTCGCGGCGACGTCGCTGAAGAGCAGATAGCCGCCGCTGGGCTCCGGCACCCACACCGGCCCCTCGAGGAACCCGAAGTACTCGCCCTTGATCAACGTCGGCTTGGCGGCGCGCGCGACGATCTCGTCGAGCGCGGGGTCGAGACGGACGACGCCGACGGTGGGCTGCTGTGCGCGCAGGCCGGCCATCGTCAACGCGAGTAGCGCGGCCAGGGTGATGTACTTCATGAGTGGTGCCTTCCCCCTGCCACTTCTAGCGAACTCCACCGGCGGGGTTGCGGACGCGCCGGTTGAACTCCTGCTTGGTATTTCGGGCTCGGAGACATAGTATTCCCGAGATTCCGTACTGGCGAAACAGGAGGCAACAGCCATGAGCCGAAACCGGTACGTCGGGCCCGTTCACGCGTTGCTCGCCGTTGCGCTGTTTCTTGCCGTCCACGCGGTATGGCCGATTGACGGCAGGGCCGCCCAGGGGGACATCACCACCATCGCCGGCAACGGGACCCTCGGCCCTTCCGGGGACGGCGGTCCGGCGCTCGATACCTCGTTCGGCTACACGATGGGCATCGCCCTCGATTCGGCCGGCCACCTCTACATCGCCGACTACTACAACCATCGCATCCGCCGGGTGGACGCGGCCACCGGCATCATCACCACCGTGGCCGGCACCGGCACGGAAGGCGGGGACGGCGATGGCGGCCCGGCCACGTTGGCCCAGTTGTACTATCCGACGGACGTCGCCGTCGACGGGGCCGACAATTTCTATGTCGCGGCGGTCACCAATCGCACCATCCGGAAGGTGGATGCAGCAACCGGGATCATCACGACGGTGGCGGGCGGCGGCTATTCGGATGCCGACGACATCCCCGCCACTGCCGCCAGTTTGCTCTATCCACGGGGGGTCACCGTCGATGCCACCGGCAATCTCTACATCGCCGATGAAGTCGGCCATCGCGTGCGCCGTGTCGACGCCGCCACCGGCATCATCACCACCGTGGCGGGCACGGGAGCGGCCGGCGACTCGGGTGACGATGGCCTCGCCACTTCTGCGCAGTTGAGACAGCCGTGGAAGGTTGCCCTCGACTCGCTGGGCCACCTCTACATCGCCGACACGGCCAACCATCGGGTCCGCATGGTCGATGCGGAGACCGGGATCATCACCACCGTGGCGGGCAACGGCGTCGGAGGCTTTTCAGGCGACGACGGCCTGGCCGAGGCCGCGTCTCTGTTGTATCCGGTGTCCGTGACGCTCGACGGGGACAACAACCTCTTCATCACGGATCACTCGAACAACCGCATTCGCCGGGTCGATGCGGCGACGGGCATCATCACCACCGTCGCGGGCAACGGCGAGTGGTCGTACGGCGGCGACGGCGGGCCGGCTACTGCGGCGTCGCTCAGGTATCCGAAGGGCATCGTCATCGACGCGGCCGGCAACCTGCTGATCTCGGACTCGTCGAACCAGCGTATCCGCCTCGTGGAAGCGGCGGCGCCGCCCTGGAACCAGCCGCCGATCGCCGACGCCGGCGCCGACCAGGTGGTGGAGGCGACGAGCCCGCTGGGGGCCGCGGTCGCGCTGTCAGGCGCGGGCTCCTCCGATCCGGATAACGACTCCCTCACCTACATCTGGTCCTGGCTGGACGCCGAGGGCGCGATTCAGACGGCGGCGGGGCTCTCCCCGATCGTCACCGTGCCCCTCGGCACGACCGCGATCGTGCTCGACGTGGACGATGGTCACGGGCATCTGGACAGCGACGGCGTCAGCGTGACCGTGGTCGACACCGCTCCTCCGTCGATCACGGCGGCGCTCGTGCCGGTCAGGGAGAATGGCCGCGCCGGCACGTATCGGGTGAGTATCACGGTGGAGGATATCGTCGACCCGGCTCCCGACGTTGCCGCGACCCTGAACGGCCTCGCCGTCGGGGATGGCGACATCGTCATGATCCTGCCGGGCAACGTGTCACGGGTGACCACGTCGAGCAACACGATCCAGTTCCAGGACCCGGAGATCGTCCTTGTGGTCACCGCGATCGATGCCGCAGGCAACAGCGCCACGGAAACGTCTGTTACGGTTCCCTGAAGCGCGGCGCCGCACGCAGGCGCAGGTATGAAGCGGCGGGGATACGATGACGACGAGGGCGGCCCGGGCGCTCAGGGGAGCAATTGCAGCGACAGGGCGGCGGCGAGCGGGGAGAAGTGGCGCCGATCGGTCGTCGCGATGCGCGACAGCCCCAGCGTTTCGGCCAGGGCCACAATCGCGGCGTCGACGAACCCGAGATCCAGATCCTCGAAGCGTCGGTTGAGGTCCGCAACGCGCGCGTAGGCGCCCTTGGGCAGGTCGGCAATCAGGTAGTACCCCTCGACAACGCCGGCATAGAAGGTCAGGTGGCTCTTCGCGCCGAGGCGCCGGCGCAGCAGGTGGTCGACTTCGGGCACCACCGGCGCAGGCAGGATGAGGCCGCGCTGCTCACCCTGGATGAGTGCTCGCGCCCGGGCGTGCCAGGCATCGCTCCGATCGTAGTACGCGTAGACGATGCCGGTGTCGAGGAGGACGCTCACCGCTTCTTCCTGCGCGTCTTCGGGACGACGGTGGTGGGCGGCGCCGCGCCGAAGCCGGTCTTCGCGAGGATCTCCTCGGCGCGTGCGGCCGTGTCGGACCGGCCGCTCGCGAAGGCGCCCGCGCCGGGTGGCGCCTTCAGGGGCTCGCGTGTGACGTAGGCATGGACCGCCTCGCGCACGAGCTCGGCCATCGGCCGCTGCTGCCGCCGCATCTCCAGCTTGAGCAGTACCTCCAGTTCCGGCTCCAGATAGATGGTCGTGCGCTTCATATGTCGATGCTAGCATATACATCAGAATCTTCTCGGTCCGTCCGCTCGGCGTGGGCGGCATCAGACGGGTCAGATCAAGGGCCTGAATGAGTGGCCATGAAACGAATCTCAATCGAGGACCTGAGGGCACCTCTTTCGGCCGCCATTTCCGAAGCCGATGGACGTCGGGATCCCGTGTATAAGGGTGCCTGAGAGGGGAGACTGTCGATGAAGATGATGTGGAGCTCGGTGGGACTGACGGCGGCCTTTCTGGCCGGATTCGCCCTTCGCGGCGTGGTGCCTGGGGACTCGACGGCGCACGCGCAGGCGGCGCAGCGCGTCTTCGAGCTGCGGACCTACACGCCCGCGGAAGGGAAACTCGACCTGCTGCACGCGCGGTTCAGGAACCACACGGTCAGAATCTTCCAGCGGCACGGCATGACCAATGTGTGGTACGGCAAGCCGATGGATGCGCCCCTGTCGCAGACCACGCTGATCTACATGCTGGCGCATCAGAGCCGCGAGGCGGCGAAGAAGAGCTGGGACGCCTTCCGCGCCGACCCCGAGTGGACCGCCGTGGCGAAGGAGTCCGGCGTCGGCCCCGTCAAGGTGGAATCGGTGTTCCTCGAGCCCACCGACTACTCGCCGATGAAGTAGCACGCTGGCAGAGACTCGGCGGTCGCATCCCTCGGCGATCGCGTCTATTCCGTCGTGTCCAGCATCCGCATGGCCGCGTCGGTGTAGCGGGCGCCGGCCACGTCGAAGGAGGCGAGCGCCGCATCGACCTCGGACCATGTCGCCTGGGGCAGGGTGACCGCCGCGGCGCGGGCGTTCTCCTCGAGATACCGGATGCGGCGCGTGCCGGGAATCGGCACGATGTCGTTCCCCCGGCGAAGCACCCAGGCCAGCGCCAGCTGCGCCGCGGTCACGCCGTGCCTCCCGGCGATCCCATCCACGGCCCTGACGAGCCGGAGGTTGTGCTCGAGGTTGTTGCGCTCGAAGCGGGGGTTGGTCCGGCGCCAGTCGGACTCGGGCAGGTCCTCGACGGACGTGATCGTGCCGGTGAGGAATCCGCGGCCGACCGGGCTGTAGGCGACCAGGCCGATGCCCAGCTCGCGCAGCGTCGGCAGCACCTTGTCTTCGATGCCTCTCGTCCAGAGCGAGTACTCCGACTGCACCGCGCTCAGCGGATGGGTGGCGTGGGCCCGGCGAATCGTGCCCGGCCCGACCTCGGAGAGGCCGATGTAGCGGACCTTGCCGGCCTTGACGAGATCGGCCATCGCGCCGATGGTCTCTTCAATGGGCGTCTTCGGGTCCAGGCGATGCTGGTAGTAGAGATCGATGTAATCGGTGCCCAGCCGCCGCAGCGACCCGTCGACAGTCCACCTCACGTGCGCCGGACTGCCGTCGAGCCCGATCGGCCGCCGGTCCGGCCCGAACCTCATGGCGAACTTCGTCGCGATGACGACATCCTGCCGCCGCCGGCCCTGGAGGGCCTTGCCGACGAGTTCCTCGTTCGTGAAGGGGCCGTACATCTCCGCCGTGTCCCAGAAATTGACTCCCAGGTCGAGGGCGCGGTGCAGCACACCGACGGCGTCGGCCTCGTCGGCGCCGCCGTAGGCCCATGACATGCCCATGCACCCGAGCCCAATGGCGGGAACCTGCAGCCCCTGCCGGCCAAGCGATCGTCGTTCCATGGTGAGATTCGCCCTTCTACGCCGCGCCTGCGGAGTGTACCGCATGGAGCCTTCTCGACGGCTCACGGACCTGTCCACCAGTGATACCGTGTCTTTCATGACGGACGAGGCGCGCGAGACGACGAGCAAGACGCTGCCCTGCGGCTGCCAGGCGCGCACCGCACGCGACTTCCTCGGCCGCGTCGTCGGCACCGTTGAAGTCAAGGGCGCGCAGTGTGCGGAGCCGCGGCACGCGCTCGGACAGGCGATCGTGATGCCGGGACGCGAGCACGCACGGCCGGAATAGGCGCGGTGGCCGACGTCGTCATCGTCGGGGCCGGCGCCGCGGGGCTGGCCACCGCCATTTTCTGCAAGAGGCACGCACCGGGGCTGCACGTGATCTGCCTCGACGGCGCGCGGCGCGTCGGGGCGAAGATCCTCGTCAGCGGCGGATCCCGCTGCAACGTCACCAACGCCGTGGTCACCGAGCGCGATTTCTGGGGAGGCCCGGCGAGGTTTGTGCGCAGCGTCCTGCGTGCGTTTCCCTCGTCGCGGGCGGTCGCCTTCTTCGCGGAGATTGGCGTCCCGCTGCACGAGGAGGAAGACGGGAAGCTGTTTCCCGACACCTGTCGCGCGCGGACCGTGCTCGAGGCGCTCCTCCGGGAGCTGGAGCGCCTCGGCGTGGAGCTCGGAACGGGCGAGCGCGCGATCGACGTGCGGCGCGAGGCGGGCGGCTTCGTGGTGGCGACCGCGTCAGGCGGGGAGTACCACGCGCGCGTCGTCGTCCTGGCCACCGGCGGGCGCTCCCTGCCCAAGACCGGGAGCGACGGGGCCGGCTACGACCTGGCTTCACGCCTGGGCCACGGCTGCGTCGAGACGACGCCCGCACTCGTGCCGCTGGTGCTGGCCGGGAACACCCATGCCGCGCTGTCCGGCGTCTCACACCCGGCGCGGCTGACGATTCGAGCCGAGGGCCGGCGCGACCTCAGGCTGGACGGCGCGCTCCTCTGGACGCACACCGGCGTGAGCGGTCCCGTGGCGCTGAACGCGTCGCGGCACTGGCACCGCGCGCGGCTCGAGGGACGCGATGTCGACGTGCGGCTCAGCGTCTGCCCCGGCGAGACCTTCGAGTCGCTGGAGGCGTGGTTGGAGGACCAGGCCCGTGCCCGTCCGCGCACGCTGGTGACGACGGCGCTCGCCACGCGGCTGCCGGCGGCGGTGGCTGAGGCGTGGGCGCGGGCCGCCGGCGTCGAAGCAGTGACGCTGGCGCACCTGCCGCGGGACGCGCGGCGGCGGCTCGTGCGCGCGCTGCTGGACGTGCCGCTCGCCGTCCGCGACAGCCGCGGCTACGCCGTCGCCGAGGTGACGGCCGGCGGCATTCCGCTCGACGAGATCGATCCGGCACGCATGGCGTCGCGGCGCTGCGAGGGCCTGTACCTGGTCGGCGAGATGCTCGACGTGGACGGCCGGCTCGGCGGGTTCAACTTTCAATGGGCGTGGTCGTCGGCATGGGTGGCCGGCCGCGCGATCGCCCGGGCGCTTCGCTGACGATACGTTCTGGAGGAGAGAGGGCCAGGCAGTCCCGCGTGAGGAAGTCCGACAAGGCCATGACCATGCCCTACTGCGCGGCGCCGGCCGGCCTCATCGAGGACGCCGACGAGTTGGCGGCCTGGGCGCGAGTATCGGTGCGTGCGCGTGGCCGAGCAGTGGTAAATTCCTCGCGTGCCCCCCGTCGTCATAGACAATCCGATCCTCAACTCCCCGTTCGAGGAGCCGACCCGCCATTTCAAGTTCGGCGACGAAGGGATCACCAGCGACATCGTCGAGCGGCGTCGCACCAGTGAGTACTTCATTCCGATCGCCCAGCCGAAGAAGAAGGGAAAGCAACTCCAGTTCGAGACCGAGTGGACGAGCGACCGACTCGAAGAGAATCGACTCGTCAACCTGATTCGCGAACGGGTTGGCCAGTGGCGCCGGGGCGGCCACGTTGGCGTCACAGCCACGACGTCGCACCTGCTGTCCTACTGGACCGATCCAGGACGCGAGAAGAAGCTCTTCTTCTGTCAGATCGAGGCCGTCGAGACGGCGATCTACATCGCCGAGGTGGCCCGGAAGTACGGCGACGCGTGGATCGAGAACGACCTGCGCCTCGCCAACGACACCGCCAATCCCGGCCTGCCGCGAATCGCCCTCAAGATGGCGACCGGCTCTGGCAAGACCGTCGTGATGGCGATGCTCATCGCCTGGCAGGCGCTCAACAAGCTCGACGATCGCCGCGACGCTCGCTTTTCCGACGCGTTCCTGATCGTCACGCCAGGCATCACCATCCGCGACCGCCTGCGCGTGCTGCTCCCCACCGATCCCGACAACTATTACCGGCAGCGCGACATTCTTCCAGGCAACCTGCTCGAGCGGCTCGGACAGGCGCGCATCGTGGTGACCAACTACCACGCATTCCTTCCACGCGAGCAGGGTGATGCGGCGAGACTGACGAAGGCGATTCTGGCACGCGGGGAGACGACCGTGTTCTCGGAGACGCCGGAGCAAGTCGTCCGTCGCGCCTGCCGCGACCTCGGCGGCAAGAAGCACATCGTCGTCATCAACGACGAGGCGCACCACTGTTATCGCCGGAAGCCGGATGGCGATGCCGACGTGCTCGTTGGCGAGGAGCGCAGCGAAGCCGAGAAGCGTGACAAGGAGGCGCGGGTCTGGCTGTCCGGGCTCGAAGCGGTGCGGGGCAAGATCGGCATCCGCACGATCTACGACCTGTCGGCGACCCCGTTCTTCCTGAAGGGTTCCGGGTATCCGGAAGCAACGCTCTTCCCCTGGGTCGTGTCCGACTTCTCGCTCGTCGACGCCATCGAGAGCGGCATCGTCAAGGTCCCCCGCGTGCCGGTTGCCGACAACTCGATGACCGGCGAGCAGCCCACCTATCGCGATCTCTGGCCGCGCATCCGGGACGGCCTGCCGAAGAAGGGGCGGAAGACCGACGCTGTGAGCGGCGAGCCGAGACTGCCGAAGGAACTACAGGGCGCGCTCCTCAGCCTGTACGGCAACTATGAGAAGGCGTTCAGGCAGTGGGAGGGGAACCACGACGCACGCGCGCGGGGACTGACGCCGCCGGTCTTCGTCGTCGTGTGCAGCAATACCAGTGTGTCCAAGCTCGTGTTCGACTATGTCGCCGGCTGGACGAGGGCGCTGCCCGATGGATCCGCGGTGGTGGTGCCGGGCGCGCTTGCGCTGTTCAGCAATGAGGACCATGGCCGCTGGACCAAGCGCCCGAACACGATCCTGGTGGACTCCGAGCAGCTCGAATCGGGCGAAGGGATGACGGCCGAGTTCAAGAAGATCGCCGCTGCGGAGATCGAGGAGTTCAAGGCGGAGTACCGGCAGCGCTTTCCAGGACGAAGCGCCGACGACTTGAGCGACGAGGACCTGCTCCGCGAAGTGATGAACACCGTCGGCAAGGCGGGGAAGCTCGGCGAGCACGTGCGCTGCGTGGTGTCGGTGTCGATGCTGACCGAAGGGTGGGATGCCAACACCGTCACCCACATCCTGGGCGTGCGGGCCTTCGGCACGCAGCTCCTGTGCGAGCAGGTAGTGGGGCGGGGATTGCGTCGCATGAGTTATGCCGGCAACGACGACGGGCGGTTCATGCCCGAGTACGCGGAGGTGTACGGCGTTCCGTTCTCGTTCATCCCGACGTCGGGTTCGACGTCGACCCCGGCGCCAGGTGCCCTGCCGACACGGGTGCGGGCGCTGGAAGAGCGCGCCGCGTGCGAAATCACCTTCCCGCGCCTGGTCGGCTACCGGTACGAGCTCCCGTCACAGCGCCTGCGGGCGGTGTTCTCACAGGAGTCGAAGCTGGCGCTCTCGACCGCGGACATTCCCACGAAGACGGAAAGCCGTCCAATCGTGGGCGAGGGAAGCATTCACACGCTGGACGAGCTTCGGAAGCGCCGGGAGGCCGAAGTGGCGTTCCTGCTCGCGAAGCTGACGCTGGAGAAGTACTTCCGCCAGGACGGTGAGCAGCGGACCGACCGTCCGTCCGAGCACCGGTTCGACGCGGATGTACAGGCATGGCTCTTTCCGCAGCTCCTCGCAATCACGAGGAGCTGGCTCGCCGAATGTGTCACCTGCAAGGACAACACGTTTCCGCAGCTCCTGCTCCTGATCGAGTTCGCCCACGACGCGGCCGACCGCATCTACAAGGCCATCGTGGCAAGCTCGGACGGGACCCCGGCCCTTCGGCCATTGCTTCGCCCGTACGACACGATTGGCTCGACCAGGCACGTCGACTTCGATACGACGAAGGCGGTGTATGCCACCGACCCCTCCAGGTGCCATGTCTCGCACGTCGTCGCCGACACCGGGTCGTGGGAGCAGAAGCTCGCGCAGGTACTCGAGGAGATGCCGGAGGTCACCGCATACGTGAAGAACCAGGGCCTGAACTTCGCCATCCCCTACACGCTGAACGGCGCGGACAAGCAGTACTACCCGGACTTCATCGTGAGACTCGGGGATCTGAACCTGGTCATCGAGGTATCCGGGGAAGCGCGCAAGGACAAGGCCGCGAAAGTGAGCACGGCCCGGACGCTCTGGGTGCCGGCCGTGAACAATCACGGCGGATTCGGGCGGTGGGCGTTCGTCGAGGTCACAGACCCGTGGGACGCGCAGCGGGTGATTCGGACTACGCTCGCAGCCGCCAGCAGCGCAGTGGTGTGACCCCCGCTGTCACTGATCCGCGGTAAACGGGGCTCATGGCGGACAAATCACTTCGATTCGACGAGATCGGCTATTGGTCGGAGGTCAAGCTCGACATCATCAAGAAGTACGCCCAGGCATACTCGACAATCATGGCGAAGCAGAAATCGATCGAGGCGCACGTCTATATCGATGGCTTCGCGGGCGCCGGCAGGCACATTTCAAAGGCTACGGGAGAGGCGGTAGCCGGCAGTCCACTGAACGCGATGAAGATCCAGCCGCCTTTCACGGAACTTCATTTCATCGACCTTGAGGGAAGTCGGGCCGCGGAATTGCGTCGTATCGCGGCCGGAGACCGTCGTGTCAGGGTGCACAAGGGTGACTGCAACGGGATCCTGCTGAACGAAGTATTCCCTCGCTGCAGGTGGAGCGATTTCCGCCGGGCGCTGTGTCTTCTCGATCCATACGGGCTTGCAGTGGATTGGGACGTGCTGCGGACGGCGGGTGAGATGAAGAGCGTCGAAATCTTCTACAACTTCATGATCATGGATGCGAATATGAACGTGTTCATGCACGACGCTGGCAAGGTCGCGGCCGCTCAGGCGCGTCGGATGGATGCGGTCTGGGGAGACGACTCCTGGCGCTCTGCTGCGTACACGCGGACGGAGGGCCTCTTCGGGGAGATCGAACGAAAGGCCACGAATGAGGACGTCGCTGAAGCATTCAGATTGCGACTCGAACACGTCGCCGGGTTCGCGTACGTGCCTCAGGCAATGCCGATGCGGAACTCCAAAGGCGCTGTCGTCTACTACCTGTACTTCGCCTCGCAGAATCAGACGGGCGCGAAGATCGTAGAGGACATCTTCGATACGTACCGCGCCAGAGGAGTGGCCTGATGGCGACGAGCTCTCCAATCGAGTGGACCGAAGCCACCTGGAATCCCGTCACCGGGTGCGACAAGGTGAGCCCGGGCTGCGCACACTGCTATGCAGAGCGGATGGCGAGGCGGCTGCAGGCGATGGGGCAGCGGAATTACGCGCGTGGCTTCGATCTCGTCCTGCAGTACCAGATGCTGGACCTCCCGATCCGGTGGCGGAAGCCCAGGCGCATCTTCGTGAACTCGATGAGCGATCTCTTTCACGCACGGGTTCCCGACGAGTTCATCCACCGTGTCTTCAGCGTGATGCGCCAGGCGGACTGGCACCAGTACCAGCTACTCACGAAGCGGTCGGACCGGCTCGCAGAGCGTGGTCGATCGCTGCCGTGGGCGCCTCATATCTGGATGGGCGTCAGCGTGGAGAACGCCAGGTTCACGTATCGCATTGACCACCTGCGCGAGACCGACGCGCGGGTGAAGTTCCTCTCACTGGAGCCGTTGCTCGGCCCGTTTCCCGGTCTCGACTTGCGTGGGATTCATTGGGTGATCGTTGGCGGCGAGTCCGGACCGAGGGCGCGGCCCATGGAACGATCGTGGGTCGTTGACATCCGCGATCAGTGCCGCGCCGAGGGTGTCGCGTTCTTCTTCAAGCAGTGGGGGGGCGTTTTCAAGAGCAGAACCGGACGCGAGCTCGACGGGCGCACGTGGAACGAGATGCCCCGCCGCTCCGACGCCGGCCGCGTCTCCTGGCCGACGACGCTCTTGGAAGGGCGTTCGTAAGGAAGGAATGGCCTGCTGCGGCGGGCGCCTGACGACGATAAAGTAAGAGTCGTGGGAAGGGTCTTCGTTCCAATCACGCCCGAGGTGCTCGACTGGGCCATCCGCGAAAGCGGTTTCTCGCGGGCCGAGGTGGCCGAGAGTGCCGGCGCAGACGAGGCTCAGCTGGGGCGGTGGCTGAGCGAAGCGGGGCAGCCCACGCTGACCGCCATGCGAAAGGTGGCCGGGAAGCTTCATCGCCAGCTTGCCGTATTCCTGCTCCCGGCTGCTCCGAAGTCAGAGGAAGTCGGCGTCAGGTTCCGCCACCCGATTGGATCGAAATACGAGCGCCCGTTGACGCCCGATGAACGCCGCTTTCTGAGGCGGGCGAGACGCCTGCAGGAAGCGGAGGCGTGGCTGGCATCGCAGCTGGAGTGGGACCGCCCGGCACTGGAGCGTGTCTCGATCGACGACGGGCCAGAAGACGTTGCGACGCGCTGGCGGTCCAGGATGCGCATCACCATCAAGGCTCAGAAATCGTGGAAGACGGCTTCGGTCGCCTTCAAATCATGGCGATCCGAGCTGGAGCGCGCGGGCATAACCGTTGTGCAGTTCTCCATGGGGAGCAAGGCCTGCCGTGGGTTTTCCACGTGGGATGAGCGGGCACCGCTCGTGGCCGTGAATACGGCGTGGCCGGACGAAGCGCGCATCTTCACTCTGTTTCACGAGGTGGGACACCTGCTCACCAGAACGGACTCGGCCTGTGCGACGGACCACCTCACTCCGCGGGCCGGTGACCCGACAGAACGCTGGTGTGAGGCGTTTGCCGCCGCTGTGCTGATTCCGTCGGCGGCGTTGTCGGATGTCTCCAAGGTAGACGGCCTTGCGGTGCTGGCGCGCGAGGCTCGTCGCATGAAAGTCAGCCTTCGAGCCATGGCGCTCAGGCTCATTTCGCTTCGGAAGGCGTCCTGGCCGTTGTACCAGAGCATTCCTCCGGCGGCGGACGCGAAACACCGGGGCGGCGCCGGTGGAACCGGCCGCAACCGAGCGGAGATCCGCACGGACGAGTTCGGCCGACGTACGACGGAGTTGTTCGTCGCAGCCGTTCAGCGCGACGTGATCAGCCGCTCGCAGGCACTGGACTATCTCGACATTCCTTCCGATGCGTTCGAGCGACTGGCGGCGGCCACACCCGTTGGCTGATGGCGCTCCCCGTTTGGGTTGTCGACACCAGTGCGCTCATCGAAATCAAGTCCTTCGTTCCACGCCTCCGGCGCGCGCACGTGTTCACAGCCTTCACGGCCATGGTCGCTGCAGGCCGATTGAGATTCCCCGTACAGGTTGTCCACGAACTCAAACGCGACGTGGAGGGCCATCCTCCGGATCAGGCCTGCACGTGGGCTCTGAGTGTTGAAACTGCTGCGTGCAATGTCGCGGCCTCGTACGAAGAAGTCAAAGCCGTCCTGGCCGTCGTACCGGACGTTCTCGACAGCATGAAGGAATCCGGAGTGGATGAGGCTGACCCGTATGTTCTGGCCCTGGCGGTCCGATTGCACGCCGAAGGACACGACGCCCGCGTGGTCGTCCAGGAGACGAAGGACACGCCGAAGAAGTTGTCCTTGAATACGGCGTGCGGGATGCTCGGGATCCCGAGTGTGCCCCTGCTCGGTCTGCTGCGGGCCGAGGGAATCTCCACGGAAGCGTAGAATCCGCGATATGGTGCGTCGTGATGATGTGGGCGTGCGAGCGCGCACATCGCGTCGTTCGTCTCCAACGGGTGTAAGTCCCGTCTCGGTAAGCACCGGAGCGCCGAGTAGCAGACCCCGGGCGCGAGACGAGAGTCACGCGGCCCAAGCGGGGTGTCAAGAGCCTCTACGGAGGGAGCCAGCACGCGGGCCGCAACATCACGTGAAGCCTGCAGCCTCGTCAGATTCACAATCCGAGAGCCGAGCCGATCATGTCGCGGCGAAGGCCATGTCTGCCGCGTCTCAATCCGGAGATGCATGCGTGGCAGGTCTCGGCGGGGTACAGGGCGCAGCACGCGTGCACGGAGAGGAACGGAACACGTGGGCGCGCCGCTCAGAAAGTAGACCAATCGCCGCTCGGAAAGTAGACCACCTGAGGGCCTGATGGCGGACTTGCCGGATCGGGGGATTCGGCG
>MELF01000047.1 GCA_001767525.1 Acidobacteria bacterium RIFCSPLOWO2_12_FULL_68_19
CCACCCACACCTCCGGAACGCCGGCGCGCGCGTAGCGTGGGACCTTGACCTGACGGTCGTAATCGCCGGTGGTGTCTGCCACCTCGATCACCAACAGCACGTCACCTGGCCTCGGATGCGACTGGCTGTAGAAATCGGATCGGCGGTGGAGGAGGGCAATATCCGGATACAACTCCAGAGCTCCTGACATACCCCCTCGGAAAACTGTCCGCTTTTTCACCTGACCGAGGGCTCGGCGACGGCAAAGGTGAGGCGCTGCCTCGTGCCTGGAAAGACGGTGTTCGTCATGTTCAGTTCCTTGCACAGGCCACGAATGGCTTCCGACCGGTGCGGTGAGCTGAGGGGCGCAAGGGTGACGCGTAATTCGTCGAGCGTCGGTTCGATGGCGCCGGCACTTCGGAGCGCGGTCTGGATGAGCGTGCGTCCTTCGTCGTTGTTCCTCGCGTAGTACGGGTCGAGGAGTTCCACCAACGCCCCTTCGGCTTGGAAGGCCACCATCTTGAGGACGTTGGTGAGGTGTTTCCGTTCGGTCGACAGCTTGACGGCGTCAGCCGCTGCGGGAGTGTCCGACAGCGGGATGCGAGTGGGCAATGATTTCCGGCGTGCGACGAGCGTCGCGATCCGATCGGTGGCGTCTTGGACCTCACGGTGAATCTGTCGTTCCTCGTGGGTGAAGGCTCTCAGCGTCGGCGTCCGGCCTTCCAGATAGGCGACCGCCGTGGCGCCGTACCGTTCGAGCAGGCTGGCGAGATGGGTCCGCGCCGTGCGCACGTCGTGGTCCGCGGTCTTGCGGGCAGGATTCGACACCAGGCGAGTGGGGTCGTCGGGCTCGACCGTGTAGTCGGTGAGCGCGTCGACAAGGAATTCCTGGCGCATGTATTTGAAGAAGTTCTCCTGGCGCCATCGTTCACACATGCGATAGGCCACCATGACGGGGCGCAGGTCCCAGCGAGTGGTCAGGATGGCCGTCTGGTGCCCGGTCTCCGTCAGCCGCGTCACCTGCCGCAGGCGGAACGTCCCCTTCAGGAATCGGACGGGCTGATCGTGCAGCAGGTACTCGACGCGCCGGCCATCGATCCGTGCCTCGCACGGCACGAATCGCTTTTCGGCCACGCGGCGACATCGCCCTTTGCGGTAGGTCACGAGATCGATGCCCATCGCCACGATCTGGCGAAAGAGTTTTGGACTCCAGCCAGCCCTGCGCGGCGTCAACTACTTTTGCCGATCGTGTTGCGGCAGATTTAATTGTCGCCGCGCAAGCCCGATCGAAGATGACCGTCAGCCGCCGGCGCGCACTGAAGAGCGGTCGCAGCTCCTCGAGAATCGGCACGAGCATCCGCGTCATGGCCGCGTTCGCCTCCGCCGTCACCACGAACAGCGGCTCGCCTGTCCGATCGTTGACCCAGTAATCGGTCGTGGCCGGTCCAGCCATGCGGGCGCGCGTCATGTACGTCTTCGCGATCTGCCGTTTACCGTGGTACGCCCGGACATGTCCATCGACATAGAGGAATCCCACCACGCGGCCGCGCGCGGCGATGCGGAGCTCGGCCAGCTGCCGCCCAATCTCGTGCCCTCGCTTCATCGCCGCCAGCCGCGCCAGTTTGCGGCGCAGCGTCTTCACCTCGGGCATGCGGTCGAGACCAATGACACGACCCAAGTTTCCCGGCGCATGCTCCTTGAGCATCTCCGGCCGCGGAATGCGCAGCAGGACCAGCAGCACGTAGGCGACCAGCGTCGTGCGCAGTCCGTAGAAGGCGGGGCCGATACTACCGTACACCGTGCGCGCCACCGAGAGCGGCCGCTCGCGACCAGCGCCGGCACCGCGAGCAGCACGCCGGCGCCGGGCAACGCATCGGTCGCGGCGAAGCGCGGCGCGGCGTCATCGAGCTGTCCCATCGCCGCGAGCAGTCGATCCATCGAGCGGTCGAGCGGATCGACGTCGTAACTGATCGGAACAGCTTCCGCGACGTCGTCTGTCGTCCGCCCGCTTGGTATACCGCCGAGTGGCAGAACCACTTGGCGACGAACGCTGGTAGCCGTTTCGACAGCGGGCACGGCCGGCATCTGCTCCGAGAACGGAAGCCGAGCATCCGGAGCAGGGCGCCAGCCGAGCCGACGCAACGTGCGCCGCACGACTCGTTCGTCGATCCCGAGTGTCCCCGCAATGGTCCGATTGCTTGCCGCACGAGTCTTCAGCGCGAGAATCGTCTGATCTCGCCGTCTCGATCGCGACGAGCGGACCGCCGCGCTCGGCGGACGTCCAGGACCGCGCACCAGGGCCTCGAGACCCGCCGCTTCATAGTGTGCCTGATAGCGACGCAGGCTCCGTGTCGAGCAGCCGAACGCGCGTGCGACATCGTTCTGGTCGGCGTAGCCCGCGTCGATGAGCGTCACCATCGCGTACACCTCGGCCGCCCGATCGCCGACGTCGTAGTGCGCAAACACGACACCATGCACCGAGATGACCCGTGTCGTCCCTTCGGTTCGATACGACACGCGGTCGTTGACGAAGACCGTGCGGGACTGGGGTGGAGGAAACGCAAAGGATCCGCTCTGCGGCGTGCACATGGCCCGCGATCATGCCGGGCGCGACGCCACTCGAAAAGCGGACAGATTTCTGTCCGCACCCTTTCGCCCCTGAAACAGGCCCTGGATTCACGATCACCGCGGCCCGCGACTCTGCGAGCCGAGCCAATCACAACAAGGCGGTGCGGCCTCATCGCCGGCACGCGATCACCAAAAAGCGGACAGATTTGTGTCCGCACCCTTTCGCCCCCAGAACACCACATCGATCGGCATTCACGCCGATGCGACTCCGACGGGCCACCAGGCGCTGACCAGGCGTCGATTCCGAGCTCCATTACCGCCAGCCCGTTCGAAAAAAGCGGACAGGTTTTTGTCCGCACCATGTCCGGCACAACAGCGATTCTTCCCTGATATCACGCGGGTATGTCAGGAGGTCTGAACTCCGTCCCCTCATCCAGCACGAGCGGACCCTGGACGCTGACAATCGCCACTGACCGCGCGAATTGGCTGAACCACGCGTTCAAACGCATCACGCATGCCGCGTGCGGAGGGCCAATCGGCGTCATCTGCACGATCTCTCCGTCGAGGATCTCCAGCCGGTCGTCCTCGGCGAACACACGTGCCTCGGCCATCTGGTGGAACTCGTCCACGGTGAAGAGGCGTTTGAGCACCGGGGGTTCCATGCTGGTCACGATCTTGTCGCACCGCTGTTCGGAATCGGCTAGGTCGTAGCGGGGTTTCGCGATGTTGGCAATTCGAGTGAGCTCCCTGGAAACACCCGAACATCATCTCGATCCGATAGCGCTCGGTCCGGCACAACATCGACGCCGCAGACGCTCAAATCGCTCGATCGTTCGGCCATCTCGACGTATATTGTCAGTGAGAGCACAGACATGCAGACCATCGAGGACATTCTGAACGCTGCCCGTCGCCTTTCGGAAGACGAGCAGAGGCAACTCGTCCAGGCACTACAGGGCCAGCGGCGTGAAGAACCGATCGAAGGTCAGCGCCGTGAGGCCATGTCAAGGTGGGTGGGCTCTGCCGGCAGGTTCCACTCCGACTTCATCGACGTCTCCACCCAGAAATACAAACATCTGGCAGACGTGTACGCTGACGAGCGGTGAAGGTCGTATTTGTCGACAGCGGTGGCTTCTTTGCTCATCTCGTCTCGGAAGATCCTCTACACACCAGAGCCAAGGAGCTCTTCGCGCAGGCGGAGCGAGAGAGCTGGCGGCTCGTCACGACGAATGCCGTTGTCTACGAGACGCACGCGCTGCTTACAAATCGCACCCGGGAAGGACGAGAGGCCGGACTTCGCTTCGTGGAACATATCGAGCGCGGATTCTGTGAGATCGTGCGTGTGACCCAAGATGCCGAGGCTGCTGCCATATCCATCCTCCGCGACCATCAGGACAAGACGTACTCGTTCTGCGACGCACTGAGCTTCGTGGTTATGGAGCGCCTCGGCGTCGTCGAAGCAATCGCGTTCGACCGCCACTTCCGCGAGTATGGAAGGTTTACGGTTTTGTAGTTGCGGCGGGCCCTGAGGCCTGGTGGCCTGAGCCCTGGGGCCTGGGGCCTTACAGGTTGAGGACGAGCCAGTCGGCCACGACCTTCGGGCTCGCGTGGCGGTCGAGGGCGCCGAGCGCGCGATCGACGGTCATGAACGCACGCATGGCCCGCTCGCTGCCGTACGCCTTCGCGAGCGGCTCCAGATCACGATGCAGGTCGGGATTCGCGAGCAGCCGCGCGTCGGCGTGCGCGGCCAGGACGCCCAGGTCGCGCACGAGCGCCGCAAGCGACCGGAGGCAGACCGTCAGCTGGTCGCGTTCACCCGCCTGCCCAGAGCCTCGTCGAGGGGGCTGCCCCGCCCTGGCGCTCCTGCCGGCCGTCAGGTCCTTCGCGGCCTCGAGGCGACGGGCCGGGTCGGCCACGCGGGCGGTGTGGACGAGCAGCGCCGTCGCCCGCTCGCGGGCTTCAGTCAGATCGAGCGCGGCGGCGGCCAGGGCCCGCCAGACGCTCCCGTCTGAGTCGGCCGCGGCCGCGCGTGCGTCGGCTTCCGCATATCCGTGATCGCGCACGAGTACTCGTGCGACGTCGGTGATGGAGAGCTGCGCGAACCGCAGGCGCGGGCACCGCGAGCGTACGGTAGGCAGCAGCACGTCTGGCAGCGAGGAGACGAGCACGAAGATCGTCGCCGGCGGCGGCTCTTCCAGCGTCTTGAGCATCGCGCTCTGCGCAGCCGGCACCATGGCCTCGGCGTTGTCGACGATCACGACGCGGCGGCGCCCCTCGAACGGCCGGTAGGCGGCGGCGCCGATGACCTCACGAATCTGTTCGATCTTGATCGTCCCGGTGTCGCCGGGCTCGACGACGATCACGTCCGGATGGATGCCGCGCGCGATGCGCCGGCATGAATCGCACGCGCCGCACGCATCGATCTCGAAGTCGCCGCCCTTCGAAGGCCCCGGTCCGAGGGTCGTCGAGGGCTTGAGGCAATTGACGGTCTCGGCCACGGCGATCGCCGCCCGCCGCTTGCCGACGCCTGACGGCCCGCTGAGCAGCAGCGCCGGTGGCAGCGTCTGCCGTGCGATCGCGCGTGACAGGAGCGTCAGGATGCGGCGGTGGCCCACGAGCGTCCGGAACGGCATCGCCTCAGGATATCAGGCGCAGAAATACGATGTGGTACAGTGGAGCATCGATGCGCATTTCGGTCGTTGGTCTCGGCAAGCTCGGGGTTCCCCTGGCGACTGTTCTGGCCGATCGCGGTCACCAGGTGACCGGCATCGACGTTCGCCCCGACGTGGTCGACGCCGTCAACGCCGGTCGCAGCCCCGTGGAGGAACCGGGTCTCGCCGAACTGCTGGAACGCAGTCGACCCCGCCTGCAGGCGACGACGGACGTCGCCGCCGTCGACTCGGCCGAGGCGACCTTCATCGTCGTACCGACGCCCAGCCTGGAGTCCGGTCGGTTCTCGAACCGTCTGGTGCTCGACGCGATTGCGTCGGTCGGCGCCGCGCTCGAGCGCGGCGGAGCGTACCACGTCGTGGCGGTGACGAGCACCGTCGCGCCGATGTCGATGGAGAAGGAAATCCAGCCCGCGCTCGAGCGCGCGTCCGGGCGAACGGTCGGCGACTCGGTGGGACTCTGTTACAACCCGCTGTTCATCGCGCTCGGAAACGTGATCCACGACCTCACGCATCCCGACCTCGTGCTGATCGGCGAGTCCGACCCGCGGGCCGGCGCCGCCATCGAAGCGATTCACCGCTCGTTCATCTCCGAGCGCAGCCAGGTGCGCCGGATGAACTGCATCAACGCGGAGATCACCAAGCTGGCGGTCAACACGTTCGTCACGACGAAGATTTCCTACGCGAACATGCTGGCCGAGCTCTGCGAACGGCTTCCCGGCGCGGACGTCGACGTCGTGACCGGTGCGGTCGGGCTCGACCGCCGCGTCGGCGCCAGTTATCTCAAGGGCGCCCTCGGGTACGGCGGCCCCTGCTTCCCGCGCGACAACGCGGCGCTGGCGGCCGTGGCGGCCGACGTCGGGGCCAACGCGGAACTGGCGCGGGCGACCGATGCGGTCAATCGCCATCAGCTCGCGCGGCTGGCGCAACTGGTGCGCGCGCGCCTTGTCCCGGCGGCAAACCGCGTCGGCGTGCTCGGGCTGTCGTACAAGACCGACACACACGTCGTCGACGATAGTCCGGGGCTCATGCTGGCCAACCGGCTGGCCGGGGACGGGATTGCGGTCACCGTCTTCGATCCGGCGGCCAATCAGGCGGCCAGGCCCCTGCTGACGCGATCGATCGCCGTCGCGCCGTCGCTCGCTGCGTGCCTCGATGCCTCGGACGTCGTGGTGGTGACTGTTCCGTGGACGGCGTTCCGCGAGATTCCTCGGCTGCTCGCCGCCAGACCGCGTCGCCCGCTGGTGATCGTCGACTGCTGGCGCCTCTTCGACCGGGCGTCGCTCGACGGCCTCGCCGAGCTCGTGCACGTCGGTCGGTCGCCGGCCGACACGACCGTCGCCCTCAGATCCTGAAACCCTGAATGCAGCCGAGCGCCGGGTTCCCCTGGGCCCGGCCGGCGTGAAGGACGGGCGGCGCCGCTACTCGGCGCGCGCTGTGGAGGCGTGGTTCGTTTCCGGTGGGACGCTCGTGAAGAGGTGCAGCACGATTCCAAGGAGCAGCCAGATTGCCGCGAACGCGGCGATCACGAGATACGCTCGCCAGGGATGAGTGTCGCGCAGCGTCATGAGCCGGCCCCAGATGGATGGCGCAGGGGCGTACGTGCGGAACGCGAGGTCCGCCCAGCGGTCGCGGCCGTTGGCGTGCATGCGGCCGGCCTCATAGCGTTCTCCCTTGGTGGCCCAGAACGCGACTCCTTCCGCCGGCGCCGCGACGAGGTCGAACCGGTAGTCCCGGTCCTTCGAGTTCCCGATCGGCGCGAACTCGAATCGATACGACGAGCCTCGCATCACGTCTTCCGCCAGCACCTCGACGACACGCCCGAGGAACGGCTGGCCGTTGCGCAGTTCGTACAGCTCGAACCGGACGTCCCCGGCCACGCGTTCTGTCGTTCCTGCGGGGAACACCTCGATGGCGTGCAGGCCGTCGCCCGTCATCGTGAAGGTCTGCGCCAGACGGAGATCCGGACCGAGCGGCGGCGTTCGGAACCGACGCAATCCGAGGTCGTCACCAGGCAGGCTGATGCTGGGCGTCGCGAGGAACACCACGCAAACGGCAGGGAAACCCCACCGGGCGAGGTGGACCCACCACGCTTTCATGTGGCGCGCTTCCGAAAGACCATTCCAACGACATCCAGGGGTTGGCCGCCGCGCACCTCCGACGGCACGGTGAACGTTGCGATGCCCTGCACCGGCAGGCCGGCCGCCTCGATGAACGCGGCCGTATGATCCTCCACTTCGTCGTAGGTCACGACGAGCCTGCCGTTCTTCTTGACGACGCGCGCCATCTCCGTCATGCCGCGGATCTGGGCGTCCCTGGGAAGATGCTCCAGGACGCTGACGCAGGTCACCACGTCGAAGGCTTCGTCCGGATACGGCAATCGCGTGAAGTCCCCTTTCGCACCCGTCTGATAGGTGATCCCATAGCGCCGGAGGAGCCGCGGCGGAATGGGGCCCCAGAAGTCCGGACGCCATAACCGGCGCCATTGGATCCCGAGATTGCAGGCGCAGTCCCACCACGTCTCCGGCTGTTGCCACGCGTACTTTCCGAATGCCGCGACGTACCTTAGACACTGAAGGGCATAGCGGCCCTTGCTCTGGATGAGAATGTCGCGATCCACGCAGTGGACGCTGGCACCGCGCGCCGCCCAGATGAACATCAGGGGCGAGTACCCGGCGCCGCAATCGAGCACGGTCTCCCCGGGTTGCACGTCCGCCTGCAGCAGTACCCAGGGGTACTCCCAGTCACGCGAGTACTTGATGAGGCTTCCCGCCCTGTCACGCCGCACCTGCGCGTGCATAAAGCGGCGGTGGACCTCAACGACCTGCTCCAGCAGAGAGCGAAGGACGTCATCCTCGTCCAACGCTGGCACCGAACCGTCGCGAGGCGTCATGCGGCGTGCCGGAACGCGGTTCCGGCGACGAAGCCGGCAGCGATCGATTCCACGATGCCCTGGAACAC
This sequence comes from Acidobacteria bacterium RIFCSPLOWO2_12_FULL_68_19, assembly GCA_001767525.1. Taxonomy (GTDB): domain Bacteria; phylum Acidobacteriota; class Vicinamibacteria; order Vicinamibacterales; family UBA2999; genus MELF01. The sequence goes on from MELF01000047.1 coordinate 8,175, forward strand.
CCAGCGGCCGTACCGCCCGGCCTGATGGATCCCCTCACGCTCGAGTGCCGTAAGCGCCTGTTGCTTCCACGTGGAGCCCGGCCACGACCATGTGTAGGCCACGTCTATCCAAGTCGGGTCGACGACTTCGGCCTGGTCGATGAAATTCCACGCGCGCAGTTCTCCCACTACGTCCTCACACAGCCTCGTGACCTCGGCCTCTGAAGGCCGTTGCCCCCCCGGATACGCGCGCTCGACGTAAATGCTGACGCAATCGGTCATCTCCCTGCGATCGCGCGGCAGGAATCCGGCGTCCACGTTGCTGTAGAACCCGACTCGATGGAAGCCGCTGCGGCTCTTTGGCACGTAGATCCAGTGATCGGCCGGGCAGGCGAGGCCTTTCGTCGCCCCGATGTTGACCACCAGGACAGAGGTGTAGGGATCGCTCGGCGCGTCGAGCGAGATACCGGCGATTTCGCACATCGACGTCAGGGGCAACGTCGAGAGCACCTGCCGATACGCCACGGTGCTGCCGTCCGCGAATTCAATGATGCGGCGCACGGTATCGATGCGGACGACGCGCTTCCCGAGTTTCAGATCGCACCGCTCGGCCATCCGGCCCGCCAGCACGTTCAGCCCCGCGTCGGGATAGACATAGGTCGTGTTGTATCCCACCGGCGGAACCCTATCGAGCGCCCCCCGAATTACCGCCGCCGTGGCAGCGGGCGATTTGTGACCGTCCTGGGGAGCAATCCGTGTCCAGAGACCGGCCGTATAGAGCTCGTGAAACGGGCCGAAGAATCGCTCCACCAGCGTCGGCCCGAAGCTCTGCTCGAGCCATGCGGCCAGAGTCGGGGTGGACCCGGTCCGTGCATGGACGATTTCGGTAATCGCCCGGACGGCCACCTCCCTGGGAAGGCACGAAAGGTGGTTCTGGAGCGGATACGGGACGTACAGGCCGTCGTCGGGAAAGAACACAGACGATCTGCGCTCGTAGCACCGCGTCGAGACGAGGGAATTGATGAAGCCCAGCACATGGGCATCGCCGCCGAACAACCAATGGCCGCCACCGTATTCGAATCGGTACGTTTCACCGTCTGGCGGCATGGATGGCAGGCGCTCGCGTGCCCCGGGCCGGATGTAATACGACCCGCAGATGCCGCCTACGTATTCACGAGCCTCGAAGACCGGAAAGCCGGACGCGAGCCCGGCGGCAAGACCCGTCACGCCGGCGCCCAGGATGACCTTGCCGTTGGAAGACGACATCAGCGCGGTGTTGTGCGGTTGACCGAGTCGAGCAGCTTCTCGAACAGTATGTCGATTTGTGCCCGGTAGACCGCGCGCTGCTCCACGTTGAAGCGGGACAGCTTTTCCGCCTTGTACAAGTACCGGCAATCGACGTTCTCGAATGCCTCCTTGCAGGCCTGGAACCGTCGATTGTCCCAGATGCCGGTCAGCCGGTTCGCCTTCGAGAGTTGACACACGGCTTCTATGAAGGCCTCGATGATCTCCCGCGGCTCGTTCACTGAAACGTCCTTTCTTCCTTCATGTAGTCGTAGCGCCAGGTGACGAACGCGTCGAGCATAAATGCCGCGAGTTCCTGTTTGAGCGCCTCGATGATCTCATGCTGCACCGCCGTCTTGGCGCGCAGTCTCACGATCTCGTCGGCCCCGAGATTGTCGTGTTCGATCGCGTTTTCGAAATGGGCCAGCTTGACGTTCTCGATGCTGAGTCGATCGATGAGCGTGGACAGCGTGCTGAAGTTCGGGATCTTGTGTTCTGATGTCATGAGGTTCCCACCAATCTACCAAACACCGAGCGCGGCGAGCGCGCCGGCGCTGATTCGCCTCACCTGCTCGCCGTACAGTGCGGCAGCCACGTTGATGAGCAGAAACGCCGCAACGAGCGCTCTGGTAGCGGCTGGACGGCTGGCCTCTACCCCGGTGGCCACCGCCAGGCCGTAGCCGCCAAACACCAGCAGCAGCGGCTCGACGGACAGACGCAGCCGGGGACTGCCGTACAGCAGAAGCATCAGCGCCAATGCGGTGACGGCCGGCGCGGCCAGTAGCGCCAGCACACGGCCGTTGCGGCGCGCGAGCCACAGCCCGGCGACCGCGAACGGGACGGCAAACGCATAGGTGAAGTTGTACCAGCCGTCGCCGCCGAGCAACTCCCAGTCAAAAGGGCTCGCCGCGTAGAGCACCTTGAGGAGCACCAGGCGTGGGAGTTCCCCCGGATTCGCGAGCGCGTGGCGTAGCCCCTCCTGTGTCAGCGCACGGCTGGCCTCGGCTTCCGGAAGCCGCTGCGCCCGCGCGGTGAACGCATCCTCGGTGTGGACACCGAAGATCTTACCTTGGGGCGGTAGGTACGAGGAGTACACGATGATGCCGACCTGCGTGGCGCCGGGAATGAGCTCTCCATGGACCTGGTAGTTACGCCACGTCCACGGCACGAGCACCAGCGCGAAGGCAGCCGCGAGGGCGGCACCGGACCACAACCGACCCATTCCGTCAGTGCGTCGTCCGGCGGCCGCGACGGCCATGAGCTGCGCCGAAACCAGCGCCAAACCTGTCCCTTTGGTGAGCGTTGCCAGGCCGGACAGCACGCCCACGGAGGCGAACCAGGCGAGGCGGCCCCGCTCGATCGCCTGATCGAGCATCCAGACGCTGGCGACGATCAGGAAGGTCAGGAGGGTCTCGGTCAGCACGAGCTTCGTGGCCGAAAGCAGCCCCCACGAGAAGACCGTCAGGGCGCCGGTGAGCCACGCCGCCCGCTCGCCGAAGTACCGGCGTGCAAGGAGCGTGGCCAAGGTGCAGGTGCCGGCGTCCAGAATCGCCTGCACAATCCGCACGGGGCCGTCAACGGGACCGAACACCGCGTACAACACCGCCAGGAAGAGCGGATAGAAGGGCGGACGCATGGACGTCGGCACCCCCGTCTCCGAGACGTACCCGTGGCCCGCCAGCAGCTCGCTCGCCAGCCTGCGGTACTCGTCCGAGTCGAGCGGAATCTCCGTCGGGATGTCCAGGGACTGAAACGCCAGTCTCGCGACCACGGCGACGCCAAAGACGGCCAGCGGCATGCGGAGGTCCGCTCGAACGAGACGCTCCCGGCCACCCGGTGTCGGCCATGCGCCGGACTCGGAACCACGCGCGGCGAGATCGGTGCTCACGGGAGCGGCCCCAGGTCCTGCCAGTGCGCCAGCCAATCGTATTTTCCACGCAGCTTCCAGTGAAAGTCCCGAAGGCTGTCCCTGCCGGCCACCTCGGTGCGATGCACGGCGTAGCGGGATCCGGGGCTCCGATTGAGCCCGTAGCGGCTCGTGCAGGCGAGCTCGTACCCCGCGCGTTCAACGGCACGCCGGACGCGGCGGTCGTGTCGGCCGAAGGGATAGCTGAAGCTCGTGACCGCGCGGCCGATCCGTCGCTCGAGCAGCAGCTTCGCTTCCGAAATCTCCCAGGCGAGCCGCGCATCCGCGCACCTTCTCAGGTCCAGATGCGTGGTCGAATGCGCGCCCACCGCGAACTCGTGGTGGTCGGCCAGCGCAGCCAGATCTCCCCAGGTGAGGTATGCCCACTCCTCCCAGTACGCCGCTGGCGACTGCACGCCGTCGAGAAAGCGGGGCACGACAAAGAACGTGGCCGGAAACCCGAAGTCCTTCAGCACGGCCGCCGCCCATGCCACCGTTCGATACCCATCGTCGAACGTAATCGCCACCGGGAGACGCCCATTGTCAGGCTGCGGGTGGAACACCGCGTCGAGCGGGACCACCGCGTACGCGTCGTCGCGCAGCACGGCCATCTGGTCGAGAAACTGGCGGCGCGAGACGCGGAGCGACAGACAGTCGGCCGGATGGGGATCGTCAATGGCGTGGTAGAGCAGTACTCGCACGCCACCGGAGCGTCCGGGCGCCGCGCGCCCGATCACGCGACGGAGGGCGTGTTTCATGGGTCGGACGCTCGGCGAACGGTCATGGAAGTGCCGCTGTCGAGCGGTTCCGCGCCACGAGATCGATGACGTGCCGGAAGGCGGCGAACGTGCTCCACTGCCATTCGCCAAGCCACTCGACCTCCTCCGCGCCGGTCCATCGCTTGAAGTCCGCCACGCCAGGCGCGTTCGCCGGATCGATCCCCGCCAAATCGTAATGGGTGACATTCAGACGCCGGCAGTGCTGCACGAGCGTCCATAAGGCCGCGAAGGACGCACCGGTACGGCGGCCTTCGGGCGAGGTCGCGGCGAGCAGCTCCCAGGCACGCTGGCCGTGAATGCCGCAGGAATGAAATGCGACCAGCTCCCCGCGCGGATTCCTGCACCCGTAGACGAAGATCCGGTGCTCGAGCGCCTCGAACAGCGCCGCAATCTCCGAGTTCCGGACCGGCGCAGGCACGCCTTTCGAGGCGTTCATCGCGCGACAGAGGGCCGCCAGCTCGTCGATCGGCGGATCGACGAGCTGCTCGACACGCAGGTCGCTCTTCTGCGCCTGCCGAAGACTGTACCGCCAGTTGCGATTCAACCCGGCGAGCAGCTGATCCTCCGACTGGTTGAGATTCCACACCGCGGTCACGTTCGCCCCAAGCGTGCGCACCGGCCGCGACCACCCGTTCGACTCCAGGTACCGGCCCTCCTCGGCCGTCTTCGCGCGAAAGAAACTGGAGCGGCAGTAGACCGCGCGCGCCCTCAACAGCGACGTGAGCTGGCGCATCGACTGACGGCTACACAGCTCCAGCGCTCCGACAGGGCCGCCCGGGCACCAGACCACGGCGGCGCCGAGTGGATACGCACGGACGAGCGCCTGCAACATGCCCGCGACGGTGCCGTTGGCAATGGCCTGGAAGTAATGAGGATTCCAGCCACGGGCGCGCTTGTACTGTCCCCACGGGAACGACTGATACAGGCTGTGGCCGGCGAAACGCAGGAGCTGCGCGTCCCACGTCGCCTCCGCCTGCTCGGCCGACAGTCTGGCCCACGTCACCACAGGAACGGCACGACCATGAGGTGACGATAGTGCTCGGGCGCGGCGGATGCGACGGCCTCCGGAAGGTCCGGCCACCGCAGGAGCGGCAGGCCGTGCCGCGCCAGGCGCGCCGTGATGTCGGGCACCCGCGACGGAGCCGCGAACACCGGGTACCCGTAGGGCACGACATGCGGCGGGAGGCGTGGATACACTGGAACGGCGTCAGCGGCCTCGAGAATTCGACTGGCCAGCCCGTACAGCGCGCGCCGCCGCTCGGACTCGAGCGCCGGATCGGCAGCCGTGATGTGGCGCGATACGAACGCGGGAGGATCCGGCGCGATCGGAATTCGTGTTTCGTCGTCGCGATGACTGGAGCCGGTCGATTCGGGGACGAACGACTGCCGCACGCGCCGGATGGCCGAAATCGCGGCGGCCGCCCGAACGGGGCCGAGACGGCCCGCCACCCGCCGGCACGCCTGCTTCGTGTGATGCCGGAGAAGGACGCGGCGAACCGGCCGAACAGGTGCGGCAGGCGGCATCTCCTGCCGGCGGCGCAGCACGAGCGCGCCTCCACCGGGCACGGCGATGGTCTTTCGGAAGCTGAACACACCCGCATCGCCCCGACTGCCAAGCCACTGGCCGCTCTCATCCCGGCTCAACAGGCCGTGGGCGTTATCTTCGATGAGCGCAGCCCCCGTGCGGGCACAGTATTGGCGGAATGTGTCGAGTTCCTGGGGGAAGCCGAAGTAGTTCACGGCCACAACCGCCTTTGCCGAACGGCCGCCGTCGGCCGCCAGCACCGCGCCCAACTGAGAGGTGACGTGGTAGAAGGCGGGGCTCGCACCCAGCACGCTGATCGCCGCCAGCACCTCTCTGCACACCAGCCCGGGCACCAGTACCGGGTCACCGGGCCCCACGCCAGACGCGCGGAGCGCATCGACCAGAGCCCAGCGGGCCAGCGAGTAGTACCGCGTGGCGCCTTCGGGAAGCACCTCGCTCAACATCCATGCCCGGCGGGCTCGAGGCGGATCGTAGATTGTGCAGACGAGCGCCGCGTCAGCGGCGGGCAGCAATGCGTCGCCGATCATGACTGCTTGCGCGTGTGGTACGAGCGCTGGCGCGCCACCCACGACAGCAGGGGCATCGACCCGGATAGGCGTGCGTCGAGCGCCCCGATTCGAGAGCGCGCACTGCCGGTATACGCTCGGAGATCCGGATGAAACAGAATTTCCGTATATCGGCTGACCACGGGCGACCCAAACACGCGAGCGACGGTCGCCGCCATGTCCGCGGATGCACGCGCGAGATAGAAGCTCCCGGCAATCCGGCCCTGCCGATGGTACCGACGGCGCATCAATCGGTACGCCGCCTCGACCATCGGAGCCCGGTTCAGCCAGTACGCCGCGAACTCCCCGCCAGGCTTCAGGACGCGATCCGCTTCCGTCAGCGCCGCCTGGAGGCCGGGGATGTGCTGAAGCGCCTGTACAGACCAGTACCCGTCGAAGCTGGACGGAGGAAAAGGCAACGTCGTCGCCTCGGCATGAACCAGGAAGACCCGCGCGTCCACGACGGAGCCGAGGAGACGCGCAGCGACCGCCAGGTTCGCGCGCACGAAATCCACGAGCACGACGCCGACGTCTGGCCGCTCGACCCCGAGATGCCGCCAGTGCCACCCCCATCCGCCGCCGACGTCCACGATAACGCCGTGCCTGGGGATGCGCGCGAGGAACCATCGCACCTCGGCGTCCATCACCGGGATGGAATGATGGCGGCCGACCTGCTCCAGCAGGTGTCCACCGCTGCGCTCGGCCACGGCCTCGCGGAGCCGAATTTCGTCGGCTTGGGCGACCGCGGTTGTCATCCGGCCGGAGTAGATTCCGTCCGTCGCCCGTTCCAGTTCACTGAGAATGGTCGCGATCCGAGGGCGAACGTCAACGGTTGTTGTCACCTCAGGGACTTGCTTCACCGACGAAGCACCGCGGCGCACAGCCGGCGGGTGGCGACGGTCACCCACATCAGCGCCACGGCCACATTGCGCGGCTCAAGTGCATAGGTCCGCAGCATGCGGCCGACGAACGCCCGCTGATCGCGCGGAACCTCGCGGTACGCGATCAGCTGCCGCGCCGCGGAACGATAGACGCGCGCGAGCCGGCGCCGCGCCCGCAGTCGGGCTGCCAGGGTGGAATTCGACGCACAGTACGCGTTCAGATGCGTCCGCAGCATGCTCTCGAGCGCCACATGGTGAAACACGACACGGCGTGACGCGGACTGCTCCGTCAGCACGTACTCCCCGAGCACACGATCGAGAAAGCGGATCCGCCCATGGCGGCTGAACCGGATCCAGAAATCGTAGTCCTCGACGGTGAGGTACTCGGGCCGCTCGTCGAACCCGCCGATTTCCAGCGCCTTGCCTCGCTTCAGTGTGGTCGCGGAGGGAGAAAGCAGATTGCCTTCGAACAGCAGCGCGTCATAGAGAATCCCGCGTGGCAGCCGTCGATGCGATACTCGCAGCACCCGGCCGTCGCGTGTGATGTTCTCGTCGTGACAGACGAGATCGGCCTCGGGGTGCTGGCGGAATTCAGCCATGACAGTGGCCAGCTTGGCCGGATACCAGAGATCGTCCGCGTCCAGAAGCGCAACGTATTCACCGCCGGCCTCCCGCATGCCGGCGTTGCGCGCTGCCGCCATTCCCCGATTGTCCTGCCGGAGAATGCGTCCTCGCATCCCATGCTGTGCGAAGCAGCTCCTGACCACCTCGCTCGTGGCGTCCGCAGAGCCGTCGTCGACGACGATGGTCTCGTAGGCAGTGAAAGTCTGGGAGCGGACGCTCTCGAGCGTTCGAGCGATGATGGCCGCGGCGTTGTACGCCGGAATGACGACGGAGACGACGACGTCGGTCATCCTCGGCTGCGGGCTCTCATCGCGTCTGCGCGCTCGAGCGCGTCGAGCAGGTTCTCGACGGCTTCCATCTCCATCCGGCGCCGGCACTCGACGGTAAACGACCCGACATGCGGCGTGAGCAGCACCTGGGGATATCGCGTCAGCGGGCCGGAGTAGGGCTCCTCGTCGAACGTGTCGATCCACGCTCCCGCGACGTGCTCCGAGTCCAGAGCCTCACAGAGCGCCCCTTCATCCAGCAGACCGCCGCGACCACAGTTCAGCACGAGAACCCCCGGCTTCAGACGGAGCAACTCGGTTCTGCCAAGAATGGTGTCGTCTCCCGAGGTGTGCAGCGTGACGATGTCCGCGCACAGAAGGGCGTCGGGAAGGCTCGCGAGTTCGATCGGCGAATCGACCCTGTCGACGTGCGGATCCACCGCGATGACTCGCGCGCCGAACGCCAGCAGCAACCTCGCAACTCGCCGGCCGACCCGACCGAAGCCGACGATGGCGACGACCCGACCCTCGATCTGCGCACCGGGGACGCGGGTCCACCGGCCGTCGTGCAGATCGGCGTTCATCGGCACAATCCGGCGAAGCAGTGCCAGCATCGCCGCGATCGTCAGCTCGGCCACGGCGGCGGTGGGCGCATCGGGCGTGTTCCGCACGACGATGCCCAGTCGCTGCGCGGCGTCGAGATCCACGTTGGACATTCCGACGCCGCAGCGTGAAATCGCGCGCAGCTCCGACCGCTCCAGCACCGTGCGGCCCAGTGGCTCGAGGCCGGCGACCAGTCCTATGACGCCGGGCAGGAGCTCGACAAGCTCTCGCTCCGCGAGCTTTCGCCCGAACGGATTCTGGCGAACGTCGTAGCCGGCGTCCCGGAGCCGCTCGAGCGGCGCTGCGTCGACGACGCCGAACGACGATGGCCCGATGAGAATCTGCGGCATGGATCAACGCGAACGCGCCCGCCGGCCGAGCACCCACGCGTGGGAGCTCAGCCTGCTCGCGGACAGAAACTCCTGAAACCGCGCCGCCGTGCCGTCGGCCTCCAGTACCGCCTGCAGGAAGCGATGGCCCGCCAGGACGCCGGGATTGCGGGCCGCCGCGTTGCGCACGATATCGACGTCGAGCTGCCCAGGCGTCGCCACGGTGACCTCTTCCAGCCCGGCTCGTGCAAAGAGCGTCTCGAAGCCGCAAACCGACAGAAAGTTGATGTGATGCGGCGGGGAGATCTGGGTCGACTTGTCCCACAGCATCTGAAGGTCGAACCCGTCGATACAGAGCGCGCTGATGCACACGTATCCGCCGGGTCGGGCCAGGCGCGCCAGCGCGCGCACGAAGTTCAGCGGGGTATGCACGTGCTCCAGCACCTCGAAGCAGGTCACCAGATCGGCTGAACCGTCATGGCCGACGACGTGCTCGACGATCTCCTCGACGACCGCCAGCCCTTTCGATCGGCAGACGCTGGCCAGTGACGCCGAGGGCTCCACGGCGAGCAGATCGGTTGCGGGACAGTGAGCGCGCCATTCGTCGAGGAAGATGCCGTAGCCGGCTCCGACGTCCACGAGACGTTCCACGTGGATGCCTCGCTCCCGGCAGAGTGTGGCAAGGCGGCGCACGCGCGGGCGAAACATCTTCTCACGCCGGATCTCGGCCACTGCGGGCATGAACACGTCGGACCAGTAGCGGGAGGATTTCGAGTTTCTGTAGAACGTCTCGAAGGCCGCGAGGGGCGGCCTGGGGTTCTGGAACAGCGTGCCGCAGTCCGCGCACCGGACGTAGGCAAACCCGTTCTTGTCAAACTGACAGCTGCCGTTGGATCCGCCGCACGCGACACACGCCACGGCGGACCGCGGCTCGGCGCCGAAGCACTCTCGCGCATCCTCAGCGCTCAGCTCCAGGTACCGCTGCAGGAGCACCTCAGGCCGGATGTCCTGTTCCTTCACCTCTGGATTCATTCCAATCGGGCGTCAGACCAGGGGCATGCGCCGTTGTGCGCATACACGGTCAACGCGTGACTCACCGGCGACGGCGCGGACAGGAATTCGCCGCCGGCGGCGCGCACGAGTGCGAGCCCCGCCGCGACATCCCAGACTCGAATGTCACGTTCGAAGTACGCATCCCCGCGGCCCGCTGCCACGTAGGCGAGCGACAGCGCCGCGGATCCGAGCAGCCGCACCTTTCGAAACGCACCGACCTGCGCGGCAAAGCGCGTCACCGCAGCCGGCGACAGATCGGTTCCTGCCGGAAAGCCCGTGAACAGCACGCCTCGCTCGGGCGGCGCCGACCGTACGCGCAGAGGCAGCCCGTTCAACCACGCGCCCGACCCCACGATCGCCGAAAACATTTCGTCGCGATCGAAATCGTAGACGACACCGGCGATCGGTCGATCGTCGTTCCACAGCGCAACCGACACGCAGCAGAATGGAATGCCCTGCAGGTAGTTCAGGGTGCCGTCGAGAGGATCGACGATCCAGCGAAGTCCGGCCGCGGACCGTGCTGACTCGGCGCTGCTTCGCTCTTCGGCAACGATCGGAATGCCCGAGTCGGCCGTGAGCACGTCCACGATACGGTCTTCGGAATCGCGGTCGGCCTGAAGCTTGACATCGCGGGGCGTCTCCGAGACCAGCGCCGCATGCCGTCTCGGGCCGGCCGCGAGAAACTGCCCGGCTTCTCGGGCGGCCTTCGTGGCAAGCACAAGCGACTCGCCGTCGGTCACGACACCTCGAGGCTGCGCAACTGTTCCACCGCCTCGAGCGCCGCAGGCGTCAGGAACAGCATGTCCCCCCTGTAGGCGATCAGCCGGAATCCCTCTGCCAGACGTTCCGCCACCTGCGTGACGGGAGGATGCACGACGTGTATGCCCGCCGCCTTGCCTGTGGCACGCGCCGCATCCACCACCTGCCGCATGGCCTGGCCGACGAGAGGATGGTGCAGTTCGCCGGCGACGCCGTAGGAAGCGGACAGATCGTACGGCCCGATGAACACGCCGTCCACGCCGGCGACATGCAGGATCTCCTCGATGCGCTCGACGCCCTCCCGCTGCTCGATCATCGGGATGACGATGGAGCCTTCGGCGTTCTCCGCGAGGTACTCGGCGAATCGCGCGCCATAGCCGTGCGCGCGGCCCAGGCCCACCCCTCGCGTGCCCTGGGGACGATACTTGACCGCGTCAACCGCCCTTCGGGCCTCGGCGGCCGACTGCACCGCGGGCACGATGACCCCACACGCGCCGAGGTCCATGACGCGCGCCGCCTGAACCGGGTCGTTCGCCGACAACCGCACCAGCGGCGCGCACCCGGCCAGATCGACGATCTGGATCAACGTGGCGGCGGCACCGAGGTCGATGGCGCTGTGCTCGAGGTCGATCCCGAGCCAGTCGAAGCCTGCGCACGCCATCACTTCGGCGGTGGCGGGATCGGCAAACTGAATCCAGGAGCCGAACGCGGGGCGTCCCTCCCGCAGCGTCAGTCGCAGTGTGTTCCTCATATCTGGGCCTGGGCGTCCGTCGCAATCATGTGCCGAACCGCATCCGCGATGCGGGTGGACGCGCCGGCGGGGTCCGGCCCGAAGCACTCGTGGAGCACGCGGCGCTGCGTGTCGGGAGTGGGCACGTAATCCGCCGGATTGCAGAGAAACGCCTCAAACGCTCGCCGCAGCGTGCGCACCGACGTGAACGACGGGATCACCGGCAGGTCGAGAAACGGAGACGTATTGAAGCCGGGCCACAGCCACTGCCACGCGGGGATCCCACGGAGCAGCGCCTCCTCCGCGAGGCCGGTCTGCGAGAAGAGCACGAGATCGGCGGCCTGCAGGTCTTCATCGACCGTTCCGGAGGTCACCGTGATCGAGCCGCGGAAGCGACGAAACGACCGGCGCTTGCTGAATCGGTACAGCGGGTGGTCGCGCCAGAGCAGACGCACGGACGGGAGATCGGAAGTCGCCGCAAGAACAGCGTCGCAGAGGTCCACGTGGGCGGCCTCGCACATGCCACCCGCCAGCAGGACGGTCACGCCTCCATCATTAGCGGCCGCCCTGCGTGATTGTATGCGGACTGTCTGGTACCGAAGCCCTCCGGTGACGACGACGTTCGCGCGGTCGATTCCGTTCGCCTCCCAAATCCGCCGTGACAGGTCGCTGAGTACGAAGAATCCGTCCGCTGTCGGCAGCGCGCATCCATCCGGTTTGCCATGCACCTCGACGTCAGGATCGAAGACGCCAAGCGTCTTGTCGGTCGAGTACCCGGCGTGCTGCGCCGCCCACAGGCGAACCCCGGGCGCGCACGTGCGAAGCCCGGCATACAGCGCCCTGGCGCGCAGGAGCCATTCAAAGGCCGTCAGCACCACTTTGGGCCGGAGGCGCCCACATGCGCGGCTGGTCGCCAGGGCGACCAGCTGCAGCCGGCACATGGTGGAGCCCCACGCGGCACGAAGCAACCGTTGCCTGACGAGGAAATACACGTTGAATCTGCCGACCGCGCACAGCCGGCGAAACGCGCGGCTCGTCACCGCCCGCGTGACCTGGACCGGATAGCGGAGGTTCCAGGTCGTGGTCACGATGTCCATGGGCGTGAGATATCGCTCGAGTGGCGTGATGCCGGGATAGTCCGACAGGGCGCCGATGACCTCACGCCTGCTGCGACCGCGCTGCCACGGCTCCAAATCCGTCTCGCACGACACCAGCCACCCGACGCTGAGCCCTCGGCATGCCAGCTGCGCCGGAAGGTCCGTGAAGTACCGATCACGCAGAGTACCGTCACCATCGGGCCGAACGGTCCAGTCCCAGTAGCCCTGCAGCAGCACATCCCGTGGCTGCTCGGCCGAACGCTCCAGCTGGCGCATGGCCGCCCACACGCCACCGTATTCGCCGAGCAGTCTGGCCCGGCCGAGGAACCCTAGGAAGAGAGCGCGCGCGAGGTCGCCGACGCCGCCCCACGGCACGGCACGATGGCCAAGCGCCGCAGCGAAACCGGGCGGCCCGCCGTGCAACCGCACCTGTTCGATTCCGTGCCTCTCCATCAGCGTCTGGACAGCCACGAGCTGGAGCACGGTCACGTAGATCGTGTCCCCGTCCCACAGACAATCCTTCTCGGTGATGTCGAGAAACCACCAGCGGCTGTAATTGCCCGGACCCTGAAGCGTCTGTCGCAGCGTTCGACCGCGCAGCAACGGCGTGGCCCCGATCCGCGCGATCAGCTTGACGTACTCGGCGCGGGCGCGAGAGCGCACCTCCTCGACCAGGGCTCGGCCGCTGACCATGCGGGAACCGATCCGCCCCTCCATCTCCGCTTCGGCCGCGGGGAGTATGAAGCTCAGTACGAGTGCCTCTGTCGGCGGATTCGACGGAGGTCGGTCGAAGCACACCCATAGCTCCGAGAATCCCGCCGGAGAACCACCGGTGCTCATCACCGATCTGACGCACTCACGAATCGATGCCGGCTTCCGCGATCAGCTGGACATGCGAGCTCAGACACGCCTGCTGCAGGAGCTCCTGAAGCGCGCGTCCGACCTGAGGATCCTTGTGGCGGACGAGCTCGTCGATGATCGGCGGGAGAACGAGGTCCGACTCCTGCCGACAGACGTCCGCGACGGCCTGCACATCCAATTCGCCCGGAGTGCTGTACTCCACGAGGGTGAAGCCCTCCCGGGTGAGCGCAGCGACCCACCCCGCGCGCGAGAGGAGCTGGAGGTGGACCGGCGGCACGAGCGCCGCGGTGCGCCGACCGAGCATACGGACCTCGAACCCCTCGCCCGACATCGTCGTCACGAAGAGAAGGCCGCGGGGGTGGAGTGCGAGCCGGCAGCCGTGCAACGCACGGGAGAAATCCGTCGAGCGTTCGAGCACGTCGAACGCGATGGCCCCGTGAATGCGCGGACGAGCCGGATCGCCCGTCAGGGTGTCGGGCCACTGGACGACCGAGACCGATGCATGAAGGAACTCGAGCAGCCGCGGCGACTCCACCCCGAACTGGGCCATGGTGAGACCGGGACCGAGATGGGCCACGGCCGCGGCCATTACCCAGCGAGCCCGGGGTTCCACGGCATGGCGCACGCGAACGTCCGCCGTCGCGGGCAGCAGTTGCTCGAGCCGGAATCGCTCGGCGGCGCCCTCGGCGTGGTATCGAGCCAGGCGGTGTTCTTCCGGCATCGGTGACACGAACACCGACCGGCACGCCGCGCAGCGGTGGTACGGGAACCCGAACCGCTCGAACTCTGGAGCTCCCGTCCCGCCGCAGGCCGGACAGCCGCGGGTGCGCGCGCCCTGCAACAGGTCAAAGCGCACGATGTCCTCCTGCACGTGCGCCAGATAGGTCTCGACCAAGCCCGCAGGACGCATCGCGCGCTGCGTCAGGTCCCCGCTCGTCACCACGCGCTTCATCGGGCCGCCTGCCATCCGTCGTCGGCGTACACGCGCCTTACCAGCTCCATCGCCCGCTGGGCGTCGAGCGAACTGCCGTTCACTACAGGCGATCCCGTCGAGAGGCAGCGAACGAAGTCGTCCACCTCGCGCTCCCACGACCGATCCTCGTCGAAGTAGTACTGCTCCTCGCGAGGCCGTCCCCGCGCCGCGTCGACATCGGTCCAGTCCCGGCGCCCGATCACGAGCGTTTCCCGCCCGTAGGTCTGGCTGCCCGTCAGGAATCCGGCAAGCACGAGATAGCCTTCGGTCAGATAGATCTCCAGCCTGAACGTGTGGTTCCAGTGCGTCGCCGAAGAGTGCAGCATCGCGACGCACCCCTCCTGTGATCGCAGGAGTGCAAACGCATTGTCCTCCAGGCCGACATGCCAGAAGGTCTGCCCCACGAAGCTCTTCACCTCGGAAAAGTCGCCCGCGAACAATCGGAACAGGTCCAGCATGTGGATGCCCTGATCCAGGAGGATGCCGCCACCGGCCATGGCCGGGTCGGCGCGCCAATCGCCTTCGTAGCCCAGGCCGCCGGCCTTGCCGTAGGCGCCACGCATCCACATGAGCCGCCCCAGCTCGCCCGATGATAGAAGCGACTGCGACAGACGCACGCTCTCGTGCTCGCGGTGGTTGAACCCGAACTTCACGCGGAGGCCGGGATGCCGCGCCTCGACCTCGCGGATCCGCTCGATGTCGGCGACGGACCGCCCGGGCGGCTTTTCCGCAAAGACATGCTTGCCCGCCTCGAGCGACTCGACGATCAGATCAGGGGTCATCGCGGCAGGCGTACAGACGAACACCGCGTCCAGATCCTGCCGCAGGAGATCGCTTCCGGTGCGGTGCCACGCACAGGACGGATACTGCGGCAGGTCCTGAACACATGGATCCGCCACGGCCGCGAGCTCAAGCCTGGGGTGCCCGCGCACGAGCTCCGCGCGGCGGCGGCCGATGCGGCCGAAGCCGATGATGCCGACTCGGTAGGAGGCGGGGACGTCAGCCGTCGTCCGACCCGTCCCGGTGACGCCCGTGACGGCTCGCGTGGCGTTCGTCACCCCTTCTTCACCTCGGGCGCCCTGAGCAGAGCCGCCGTGAGCGGATCGCCGGCAAGCCTGGTTTCGGCGGCACGAAGGTCCTCGACCGTGTCCACGCCGAACGATTCGTACGGGCTGAACACCGCGCGAACCTTGAAGCCATGTTCAAGGGCACGCAGGATGTCGATCGATTCAGCCACCTCGAGCGGTGTAGGCGGCAGCGCCGCAAACGTCGCCAGGAAGTCGCGTCGAAACCCGATGAGACCCATCTGCCGCAGCCGCGCGTCCGGCTTCGGCGCTGACGGAATCGGCTGGCGCGACATGTACAGGACGTCGCCCTGGCCGTCGCAGACGACCTTGATTTGGTTCGGGTTCCTGAAATCCTCGTCCCGGCTGATCGGGTTGACCAGGTTTGCGCACGCGATCGCGGAGTGCGCCGTCATGGCGTCGCCGAGTAGATCCAGGGAGGCTGGATGAATCAGCGGCTCGTCACCCTGAATGTTGATGACGATGTCGGCCTGCAAACCGCGCGCGGCTTCGGCGACGCGATCGACCGCACGCTTGTGGGCCGTCGAGGTCATGATGACCGGCGCGTCGAAGTGGCTGGCCGCTTCGTGGATCTCGCGATCAGGGGTCGCGATGTAGACCCTGGCGAGGCAGCGCGCACGGGTCGTCCGCCAGTAGACGTGCTCGAGCATCGGTCGCCCGCACAGAAGCGCCAGCGGCTTGCCTGGAAACCTCGACGCGGCCATGCGCGCCGGGATGATGCCGATGATCGTCATTGATGTTCTGTGCCCAGCAAATCGCGCTCGGCACAGCGCTCAGAGCACGCGATGGCACGTCCGGCGGAAGGTACGCCGGAGCCGCCGTTTCACCCGGCGGCACAAGCGAACCGGGAACAGCGGGGATGCCAGCGGGTCGACGGGGATCTTCTGCAGATAGCGCTCCGCCGCACGATCAACGCGGCTGAGCGCACAGTCAACCGATCTAGGCTGGTCGCGCTGCGCCACCGCACTCAGCTGGTCGAACGTTCGGGTGCCGCCCGGCGCACACTCGCTCATGGCCAGCACACGGAAACCGGTTCTCTCGAGGACCTGCCGTAGCGTGTGCGCGGTGTACAGCACCACGTGCCCCGGCCTCAGCTGTCGCGCCTCGACGAAGCGGAGATTCGGTGTCTCGATGTACACGTGTCCGTCCGGTTTCAAAGCCTCGCGAATCTCCGACAGCCACGGCACCGGCTCCGGAATGTGTTCCAGCACATGGAACGCCGTGACGAGATCCAGCGAACCTCGCCCCGCAGCGTCAGCCGAAAACCACCGTCGAATGTCAATGCCGTACGTCTGCTTGGCGAATCCATGAAATCGGCTGTCCGGGTCGTAACCTGACGCGTCCCATCCCATGTCGGCAAGCACCTTCACGGCCGACCCGTCTTTCGTCCCGATGTCGGCGGCGCGGCCTCGCCGGACGGCCGCATGGCGGATCAACCAGTGTAGCCGCTCACGGTTCGTAGGAAGCTTCGACGTCGTGCCGCGGACGTACGACTCCAGCGTGAGTGGAGGTGGATCGCGTTCAGGAATCGGCCCCTCGTGGAACACGAGGCCACAACGCTGGCATTGAATGTAGGCTGGCGCATTCCCGACCCACAGGGGCACACCGAGCGCGCGCCTCGGTTCAACGGCGGTGCACAGCGGACATTCCCGCCGGGTCAGGATACGGCCTCCTGCACGTCGGCTCTCGCCGGGGCAGTAAGGAGCGCGTCTTTGAGGACGCGAAGCGGATTCGCAGGCATCCGGGCGTACTGCTCGCAGAATGCGCGGCGTGCACGCTGGACCACAGGCTCATTCCACCATCCGGCGACATCGTTCCAGATCGCGGTCACATGTTGCGCGGCCAATTCCGGCGTCTCGTGGTAGATGCGGGCCTGCGCGAGCAGATCGAAATACGGTTGGGCACTCGGGCGCAGTTCAAAATACCAGGGGTTCCAGAACATGATGGTTGGAATATTTCGGCCCAACGTTTCGAGGAACCCCGTCGAGTTGTAGGTGTAGACGAACAGACGGCATTGACGCAGGCTGCGCTCGAGTGGCTCGACGGAGGGATCGACCTGGACGTCTGGCAACGCGTCCTTCCACCTGTCGACAAAGAACGTCTGCAGCTTCTTGTCGAGCGCCTCGTCTATCCGCACGGTCAGTCTCGCGCGAACTGACTCGTCAAGCGTCGCGGCAAATCTGATCTGGTCTTCGACAAAACAGGCTGACTGATTCGACCCGACGGGCCAGCTCATGCCCCTGAACGTCAGCAGCCTTACCGGGACCGTCACCAGGAGCAGATTGCCGGCTGGATTCCACGTCGCATGTCGCTTGTTGACGTTCGTGAGAATGACCGCGGCGTGCGTTTGAGGACGGTGATCGCGCCATCCCCATGTGAGATAGCGGTCGGATATCGCCACCTGATGGTCCTCTCCAGAAACGTGCTTGCCAACGCCAAGCAGCCCGCCGTGCTGACCTATGACCAGAAGAGAACCCTGCTCCACTTTCGCCGCCGCCCACGCCTGAAAGACCTCGCAATACTGAAACAGATTCGATGTGAAGATCGCTTTCGGCCTGGACGGCCACGCAAGCCGCTCGGCTGCTCTCGTCAGCGCGCGATACCCCTCCAGGAACACCGTCGGAATCTGCTCGGACACCATCGCGGCGGCGAATCGGAAGAACGCGTCCGTGCTGTCGCTCGGGACCTCGAAGTCTCGGCGCCTGGCCAGATCCGGCGCCACGGCATCCAGCTGCGGGGCCCTCCATCTCTTCGGGACCTGGCCGAGCATGAGCTGGAGCTTCAGTTCCTCAAGCGGCGGAAGGTAGCTGTGAATGATCATTACCTCGCTGCGCCACCTGAACTGCGCGAGAAACGAAGCGGCGAACCCACGTAGTGCCGCTGAGGTCGACCCTCTGGCCGGCCTGCGCGGGGAATACGCCGGCATCATCGACTCCCCCGCCGCTGCCGGAATCCGTTCCCGCGGAATTCTGTCCTGCCACTCGATGGCCCTCCCGAACAGATGCTGGCTCCACGCGACGTCGTCGTAGGTCGCAGCGCGCAAGTCTGCCGGAATCGTACGCGCCGCTGGATACTCGCAGATGCGGGTGCCGTCGATCTCGTAGTAATCCGATGCTAACTGCACCATCGTCCAGCGATCGAAAAGGACGTGCGTGAACATGTACAGCCAGGGCCCCACCAGAATCCGCCAGTACCGCGTGGAGCGGTCAGTGCCGTGATAGGCATTCAGGGTGGCGACTGTTCTGCACAGGAGCTCTTCGTAGAGCGATCGAAGACGATCGCAATCGGCGTGATATCGCGCTCGGTCGTCCCAGTGATACGGAACCACCTCCGCGTCAAGGTGTTCCCATGCCGCCCGCCTGTTGTACAGACGACACCATTCGCCGAGGAACAGCACAGGGCGATCGCGACGCCAGGTACGTTCGTTCGCGGTGGTGATCAGAAATCGTTTCACGATGTCGCGATCGACACGGCCCACTGGGCGACCGCGTCGTCTTTAGGCACGGGATGAGAGATGCCGCGCCGAATGCGGAGTCTTGGCGAGACGTTCTTATCGCGCCAACTGAAGAGGAATCACCTTCCGATCGATACCGTCTGGACCATCCGCGCCGGATTCCGCCTCGAGGGGGACCGGAGCGACGTCGGAGGCCGGTGCGCCGGCAGCACGACCGTACGCACGAAGCGCGTCGGTGACGATCCCTACGTGCGCGTCGCTGAGCGGCAGCGAAAACACCTCACACAGAATGGCCGGAACACGAACCTGGTCCTTCAGGCCATCCAGGTATCCACGGGCGGCAAGCACGCTCTCGAGTGAGGTCGTGGCAATCGCCGTCTTCGAGAGATAAGAGACGACGTACTGATGCAGGATGCGGCGCAGGGCCATGCCACGCTCGTCGTGACGTTCGGCCAACTCGACGATCGGCCAGAGCTCCTCCGGCAGATGCAGGTAGTAGTTGAACGTATGTTGCAACCCCTCCAGCTCATCAGGGCTCATCTTGGACAGCCGCAGTTCTTTCGCCATCGAGACAGGCAGAATGCGACCATCGGCGCCGCGGATCGGAATTTGCTGCTCGATCTGAATCGGCGTGCCTGGATAGGGGAACAGGATGTACACGTTGCATGCGGACGTCCCGATCCGGCGGTTTAGCCGGATCGTTTCAAACACGTTGTCACGGGTCTCGCCCGGAAACCCGATGATGTTGAACGTCGAAAGGCGGATGCCGTACTCCTGCACGATTTTCAGTCGCTCGACGAGCTGATCATCCCTGTAATTGCGTCGTACTTGGCGGCGGATGCCTTCGTTGCCGCTTTCCACGCCCACGCTCATAGCAACGCAGCCCATCTCGCGCGCCAGCTTGACTTTCTCTTCCGTGATCGTGTTCGGCATGACCGAGCAGCCGAACTTGATGCCGAGCCGCTTCAAGCCATCCCCGAGCTCCTCCAGGCGGTCGACGCGGGGAAGCAGGAATGAGTCGTCGGCGAACTTGACCCAGGACACACCGAACTCTTCCTTCAGGTGCGTGAGATGACTGATCGTGACCGACACCTTCTGCTGCCGGAAGTAGCCTGCGCTACCGCCGGTGCTCTCCGCCACGGTCGGATCGACGCAGTACGTGCACTTCATCGGGCAACCGCGCGACTGCGCATAAAAAGAGCCCTGGTAGACCTGGCCTTCGAACGGGCGATAGAGATGCCGGCGGTCGAAGAGTCCCCAGTCGGGACAGGGCAGCTCGTCGTTGTCCACGCGGAGTGCTGGCGGATTGTGCTTGATCGTGCCATCGGCCAGCTTGAAGACTATTCCTCGCACGTTCGCGTAGTCCTTCCCAGCCTCCATGAGGTCGCACAACTCGACGAACGTCTCGTCCGACTCGCCGATAGCGGCCATGTCGATTTCCTTCTGAGCGAGACAGTCGCCGACGGCGATCGTGGGGTGAATGCCGCCCACGATCACCTTGCAGTCGTATCTTGCCACCCGCAGCAGATCCAGACAGAAGTCAAAGGTCGACGTCATCGTCGAGATTGCGATGAGATCGGGGTTGAACGAATCGATGGCTTTCTGAAACTCCTCCTCGTAGGAGACGACCGGATCGTCCTTCACGAGATCTTCTATCGTGTAGCTCGTGCGCATCATCGGACTGACGCCAGAGCGATCGGCCTCTTTCTCACCCAAGCCGCCGTGCACCTTCTGATGAAGGGCTCTCGAGTCGAAGGTGCGGCTGTCGAACTCCGGATCGGTCTTCATGAACGTGGTATCGACGAGCGCTGTCCTGTGACCATGGCGCTTCAGGTTGGCGGACAACGCCGTGATCCCACCGGGAATCCCGATATTCAGGTAGTGCTCCGGGTACACAAAAAGTACGTTCATACATCGATCCTCAGCAGCATCGTGACCACGCTCGAGATCTGCTCGCGGAATCTACGGGTTCCCGCACTTTCGCGACCATCGTCGTGCTGGCCCCGCAGCATGCGGCTCTCTCATGAGGAATGCAAGACTCCATAGTCTGTACGGCCTCATGACAAACAACCCACAGACCGGACGCGCTCATCGGCCTCCGGTCATGAAGAGCGTTTCGCCGGACACGAAGGACGCGAGATCTGACGCAAGGAATAGAACGGCGCCCGCGATTTCCTCTGCCTTGCCGATCCGTCCGAGCGGCGTTGCGTCAACAATCCTCGCCAGGCGTTCGGCGGACGAGTGCCGCCGCCGGAACGCGGTGTCAACGGCGCTCGGCGCCACCCCGACGATCCGGATCCGCCGGAGCTCGCGCACCAGCCGCTGCGCGAAGCTCACGACTCCGGCCTTCGCGACTACGTAGTGGAGAGAGTCGCCCACGCGCGTCATGCGCACTGTCGAGAGTGGGTTCATCTTAATCGATCTGGTCCAAAGCGCGTCGTCGGAGGCGGCGAACGACGACCGGCCGACGGTGTCACCCACGTTATTCACGGGGACGTCGAGCCTGTCGATCGTACCCGCCGTCGACCGCGCGAACTCGTCGATTGCCGCTGCGTTCGAGGCGTCGCTCCGCACGCCCCTGACATGCGCACGCTCGGCCGCGGACCACTGCTCGAGCTCGGTCGCCGCTTCGTCGTCGGCGCGATACGTGAACCAGACGTTCGCGCGCGACCTCGCAAAGCCACCCACGATCGCGCGCCCGATGCCCTTGCTCCCGCCGATCACAACAACGTTCCTGCCCGACAAGTCGAAGCCCTGGGTCCGCCAGTCCGGTTCGGTCATACAGCCGCGCCCTCGAGCGATGTCGCGAGAACACTCGCAAACTCCGTCGCTCTCAGGAACAGGAAGATCGATTTGTTTCGGAAGGCGTTGATGCGCCGATCGAAGAACTCAATCTCGTCCTCGTAGTTCGCGTTGACGCCCCGCAGCAGGCACAACAACAGCGCCAGACGCAGGCGAAACCTCTGCTCGGTGGTGAGCATCGCATCCGCATGACTCCCACCCGTGTCGTCGGCGCATTCGAAAAAGGGGCCAAACAGCCGCCCATAGGTCTGCGCGATAACCTCGGGCCAGAGCAGCGTCACCTGCACCTCCGGCAGCGCGTCGTCGAGTCCGGTCAGGACATCCGTCTGCAACACGTACTGTCGGTAGTCCGCCGTGTCGTGTGGAAACGTGTACAGGAACCGAGCAACGCTAAGCAGCGGATCCGCAACGTGCCACGTGGCGTCGGGATCGATCAGGCAGAACTCGGGGCTGCCACTGTTTGTCAACAGAATGTTGTCTCCGTGGAAATTCCAGTGTCCGAGGGTGGTGAGAAACGGCGCCGTCGCGTCGAGGGCACGAAACGCCGATGACGCGAGGATCCCGTCCACCGAGGCACGGAGCGACGGGTGGTGCCGCCCGTTGACGATAATCCCCTCCTCGCGCGACAGGCCTGCGATGTGCGGTCGTCGCGACAGCTGCGCGTACTCGTCGAGCAGCACACGCCGCAGGGTGTTCGTCGGGCGCTCGGACCACCGCGTCCCGACGTCGTCGAGCACGATCTCGACAAGCGCGTGCATCAGGCGTGGGAACAGTGCGTCCACGGTCGCGTCGTCCGTCAGCGCGTGCTGGATACACTGCGAAAAGGTCCGCCCCTCGACGTGAGCCTGCTTGTAGTAGGCCCGCCCGCGGTACGCACCGCGCAGAAAGGTGCCGTACTCGTAGACTGCCGGCAGGTGCGGGGCGATCCTGGCGCTGCGTTCCTTCAAGGCCAGCAGTGTGGCGACTTCCTTGTGCAGGACGTCGTTCTCCCGTTGCGCGATCTTGTAGACGCATCGGCCGTGTGCCTCGTCGTCACACGCGAACACGAGGTACTTGTCCGAGCTCTTGAGAATTGTGACGCCCTTCATGCAGCTGGAAAGAACGCCTTCGGGGCCGTAGTCGTAACGAGGTGCCGGATCACGTTCAGGACGGAGCGGCAATATCCGCGCGTGTTGTGGACGTACGCCTGCGTGATCAATTCGGCCACGCGCGCGGACGGCGGTCCGGCCATCGCGAACGGGTTGTCCGAGTATCGAAGGTAGCGCTTCCCCGCAAGGACGACGGCCGCCGATTCGACCATCTCGTAGGCGCGACTGCCGAGCGGCGTATCGGTGACTCGCAGCGTCGATGGCATGGCGCGGGCGGTGTCCGCGAACGACTCCGCGAACTCCTGCGTCGTGAAACGCCTGGTGTCCGGCCGCTCATACCGAAAGAAGAACCGCGCGATCTGGTAACCGGGCGGCATCGTCAGGGTTCGCAGCGAAATCGTGTTGATACCGTGGCGGCCAGGAAACAGGCGCCGCATCGCCGTCTCGACCTGCGAGAAGCTCGGCCGGAGGTTGTTGCGCGGGTCCTGGCTGCGTGGATCGATCGACTTGGTCCCGAGCCGCCCCTGGGGCGTATCGGGATGCACGATATCGAGCTCCGCGCCGACGATGTCGAACGATGCGCAGCCCCCGCGAACGGCCGCCTCGAGCAGGCCCCTGAGCTGCGCCTGCCAGCCGTTGGTCTGGCACGAGCCAAATGCGACGACGCGTGCGTCGCCCAGCGGGCGGGACGGATTTCCGAGCAGTCGATCAGGCGCGCCGACGAGGCTCGGATAGAGAGCCGGCAGGTTCGACGCCTCCGCAACTCCCGCCACGAATCGTGACACCGACAGAAACCGCTCCATGAAGGCGCGGTTGGCGATATGCGCCTTCGACGTGGCGACGACGCAGGCGGCGAACGACCGCCCGAGCGTGTCAAGGCTGACGGTCGCGGCATCTCCCCAGAGCACGTCGATCGGTCGACCCCGGATCACGAGCCTGCCGTGCGCCAGGTCGACCGACACCTCGTCCACGAGGCGCGGGTCGGCGAGCACGAGGCGCGCGTACAGGGAGTGCAGGGGATGGAGGTGCGGATGCCTCGACTGGTCGGCTATGGGGTTCGTGACCACGGCGCTGATGGCGATGCCGTCCCGGGCGGGGTCGTTCATGCCCAACAGCAGCGAGCCGATCTCCGCGCCGCAGCCCACGAGCAACACGTCATGCGCCCGGCCGGCCAAGGCGCGTTCCGGGGAGGGTCCCATTGCTATCTCACGCGCACGAACCGGGGCACGGGGCGCACCTGAATCGGCGCGGCGGGCGGCTGCGATTCCAGGAGCGGCCTCTTCGTCAAGAGGCGCACGAGCTCGGCCGGCACATTAACGCCTGCGGCGACGGCGGCCCCGACGGATCCGCTGAGCCGGCAGCTCGCATCGAGCAGCCGTGGCCTGCCGTCGTCGCTGAGCGCCACATCGAAATCACAGACGCCGTCCACGCTGAACGCCTGCGTCAGCGTCGACGCGTACCGTTCGATGGCATCGTTCCGGGTCACGCAGCACCCTTCGTTCACCGGCGAGAGCGGATTGATGTACTGCCTCAGCCGCGGTACCACCAGCATGGGCGATCCCTCACGCGCCAGGCAGTCGACGTCGAACACGTGGCTCCCGTAGTACGGCATCGCCAGATAGGCGTCGAGCAGGCAGCCGCGCCTGTGGAGCTCATCGCGGACAGCCGTCCAGGCGCCCCGCCCGCAGAAACGGTCCGGCAAGAGCGGCGTGAACTCCTCGACCGCCGCGTCCACGATGATGATGCCGCGCGAGCCACTGCCACGGCGCTGTTTCAGCACGACCGGCCGCGCCGGATACCCCAACGCCTCCAGCGCCTTCCCTGCCTCTCTGATCGAGCCCACGAGCCGCCAGGGACCGACGTCCACCTCGTTCGCTTCGAGATGTTCGAACATCGTGCCCTTGTCCGTCATCCGGAAGACGACCTCGGCGGCGCTGACCGAAGCGACAATGCCCCGCTCCTCGAAGCGGCGGCGGGCGCCCGCCACGGCCCTCGATTCGGCCTCGGAGAGCGGAATGACGACCTCCACGCGGAGCTGATCGCAGATCTCGAGCAGGCGCGTCAGATAGGCATCCTCGGAGGCATCCGGGTGTGGCACGTGCGCGAACGCGTCGACATGCCAGGCGCGCGCGTGCGGGTCTGCGTCCACGCCGACGACAAACGCCGAGAAGTCAGGCGCACGGCGCAGCGCGTCCACGACCTCATAGCAGAAATGGCCGCCAATCGAGGTCACGAGGACGCGAACGTGTCCCGCCGTCATGTGGAGACGTGGTCCGCCGTAATCACGTCGTTCTTCGAGAGCGGCAGGCGCGCGACCTTGCCGAGTACGGCGTCGAGCTGGGCGGGCGCCAGGCCCACCTGCCCCGGTCGCGGGCGCTTCAAGGCGACATTCTGCGCCGACAACACCTCGCCAGGCGCAATGTCGCAACGAGCCACCAGGCACCGGTGGCGTTCGGCGCGCACAGCCTGCTCGCCGGAGGTCGGCACGAGCGCGCCGCTGCCGCGCATCGTCTCGACGCGACGGATGCTTCCGACCATTCGGAGAAAGTCGGCCGGCTCCATGGAGAGGACATGGTCAGCGCCCGGCAGCGTTCTATCGAGCGTGAAATGCTTCTCGATGACCGACGCTCCCAGGGCGACGGCCGCCGCGCACGCGAGTCCGTCGACCGTATGGTCCGAATAGCCGACCGCGACGTCGAACCGATCGACCAGTCTGGTGACGGCCGACAGGTTGAGGCTCTCGTCCGGAGCCGGGTAGAGGGCGGTGCATTTCAGCAATGCCACCCCCGGCGCGCCGTGCGCGCGTGCCGTCGCGACAGCCGTCTCGATTTCAGTCTCGAACGCCAGGCCGGTCGACATGATCACTGGTACGCGATGACGCGCGGCTTCGGCAATCAGCGGGAGATTGGTCATCAGACCCGACGAGATCTTCACGGCCGGCATGCCGAGGCGCATGATTCGCGCCAGGCTTCCGAAGTCGCCTGGCGTGGAGAACAGCACCACGCCCGCCCGCTCCGCCACGCGCATCAGGCCAGCGAGCGACTCGTCGCTCAACTCGGTTCCGCAGAACGCCCGGTACGAGTCGGTGCCTTCGACGTAACTTTCGTCGACGTCGAGCGTCTGCAGCTTGACCGCGTCGGCGCCGGCGCGTGCCGCTGCTTCGATCATCTGCGCGCAGCGCTCGGGATCGCCTCCATGGTTGATGCCGATCTCGGCGACCACGAAGACGCGCGCGCCCCGGCCGATCCGGTGCGCGCCGATGGTGAAGAAATGGTCCACTACCGGGCGATCAGGCGGCCGAGTTCGAACGCTTCGGCGGCGGCCACGCCGGCGCTCGCCCCGCGCCACCGCGCCAGGTGTTCGATCGCGGCGAGCGACCGCGGATGAGGAAAGTCGTGGAGCTCGCCGGCGTAGGCGGTCGCCGCCCGCAACTTGGCCTCGAGCGTATCGGACACGTCGGTGAACCAGTTCGGAGCGAACATCGCGACCGATCCTGGCGGGCGCCATTCCGTGCTCGACGGCGTCTCGAAGAACAGGAGCTGGTGCACGGCGTTCCCGGGCTGCGGGCGGCACGCTGTGATGACGGCATGGTGGGTGCGCGCGTGGTCGATGTTCACGTCTCCCGCGTGATGGGTGTAGACGACCGTGGGCCTGCACCGCGCCATCACGCGCTCGATATCCTGGACGACGTCGAGCAGCGCCAGAGCGTCCATCCGGTTGTCGGGATATGAGAGCAGCGTCAGATCCGTGACGCCTAGGATTGCATTCGCGCGCCGTGCCCACTCCCGCCGTTCGTCGATGGCCGTCGCGACAGCCCCGCCGCGGCTCGCCACGCCGTCGGCCAGAATAAGCACTGCGACGCTGTCGCCCGCTCTCCGGTGCCATGCCATCGTCCCGCCGCAGCCGAGCACTTCGTCATCCGGATGGGCCGCCACGACGAGAACCGATTCGGCGGTCATCCGGCGGCCTTCTCCTTGCGGATGCTGATCACGTAGCGTGCGCCCCCGAGCCGAAAGAATGCCGGATAACGCTCGTTGTCGACGACGCGGAGCAGCGCGAACTGGTCGCGTAGCGGTCGGTTCGGATCGATTTCGCTGTCGGCAGGCGTACGCCGGCGGTACGTAGTGGGCTCGCCGGACTGCGGCACGGCCTCCCGTGCGATCGACGGGTACCTCTCGATCCAGTCGCGGCCCAACCGGACCGTGGCCTCAGCCTGCCGCGCGCGGAGCTCATCAACGAGCTCGGTGCCGTCCAGCGTGATCCACGTCTGGAGGTAGATCGGGCCTGCATCGGTCGCCAGCGTCACCTCGAACAGTGTCACCGCGATCCGCTTCGCCCCCTCGAGAATCTGCCAGGTCAACGGCGACCAGCCGCGGCCTCGAGGCAGGTCACTCTCGTGCACGACGAGGGTGTGCCGATTTCGACGAATCTGGTCTGCCGTCAGCACCATAGAGCAGCCCAGGAGGAAACAGACATCGCCCGTGAGAAGGTCGGCGGGATCGTGCACCCAACGCACGGCGTGTCCCTGCATGAACCAGTCGGAGAACAGGGGCTCCAGATGATCGTTGAGCCAGCTCGTCCGGTCGGTCAGGACCGTCAGGCGCAACGACCGGCAGCCCTCGCCGTCACCACGTAGCCGGCCATGCCGTATCGAGCGCAGGAAACCGGGACGCACCATGCCCACGGTCTGCCGTAACAGCGCCGCGCGCACACCGTCGTCGACGAGCGCCGCATCGACATTGATGTCAACGATCGTGTCCCCCTGCGCGTGAGGGACCGCACACACCGTCCCGAGCGGAGCACCATACTGGTCTTCGGCAGTCAGCCAGAGCGCGTCAGCGGCTTCGACCTCGTCGGAGAATCGGCCGTCGTCGCGGTCGGCGCGCCGCAGTCGCGGCCGGATCGGAGCCGGCCACAGCGCCATGGCCACGCGCTGGACGCCGAGACCGTCGGTCATCGCGCGCGCCGCGACCGCGCACGCCCTGACCCGCTCCGGCGAACGCTGAAAATCGCGCAAGGCAGCCGCCCACTCGGCCGCGGTCAGCGTGCTCGCATCTCCGAGTGAGTGCTGGACGCCAGCGGCGGCAACGGCAGCGGTGAATGGCTCCTGATTCGCGGCCGTGGCGGCGACGACCGCGGGTAGCCCAAGGCAGCAGCGCTCCCACGTGGTCGCCCCGCCCGCTCCGGCCATCACGTCTGCCCTCGCCATAACGCCCGCGAGCGTCGGCAGCTTGCGATGCAGTGCACCGCCGGCGAGGTCGCGGACCATCGCCTCGATTGCCGCACCGTGCACATTGGCGTGTCCGACGACCACGTCGACGGCGAGGCCGGCGAATGCCGGCGCGCGAAGGGCCTCGAGCACCGCCGTGGTCTGATTCCACGAATCGACGGCGCCAAAGAAGACCAGGACGCGGCGGATGAGGCCGTCGCGCGGCGGCAGGATCCGGCGGAGCTGCGCAAAAAGGGGATGCAGCAGCGCGTAACGGGGGCCGAGCAGACGCCGGCACGAGCGCGGCACAAGGCTGTCATAGCGGTGCGGCGTCGTCGCGCCGAACCAGTTCGGGTCGAGGAGTGCATCGCAGGCGTGCGGCCGGTTCGCGAGGTCGTCAATGACAAAGATGCGGCTCACGTGCGCCCGGAGCCGCGACTCCCACTCTTCGCCAAGCCCGTAATGATCCACGACCAGCCAGTCGGGCGCGAACCCGCCGAGCACTGACGTCGTGGCGTCGGCGTCAGCGGACTCCGCAGCATCGGCTGCCGGCAGTACGGCCACGCGGTATCCCTCGCTCGTCAATAGCGCTATCAGATGACCAGGGTCGTCGCGGCACACGAACTGGACCTCCGCACCTCGCCGGCGCAGTTCGTCCGCCAGCGTCTTGCAGCGCATCACATGGCCGCTGCCGACGCGCGACGAGGCGTCCGCCCTGATGACCACTTTCATGTGCTATCGCGGCGTGAACAACGGAACCAGCGGCTGACACTCCAGCCGATCGTCGAGACTGCCGTCGTCGACGGCTTCCCCGATCAGCGGAAATACCTGTCGATAACAAGCAAGAAGGGCCTCCACATCCTGATCCGTGTGGGCGTAGCTGAGGTTGTGCGTGCCGAGCGTGTAGATGCCGCGCCTGAACACCTCCTGTAGAAAAAACGTCTTGATCTGCCACCGCGAAAAGCCTGCCGCATCCCGGAAATGCAGAAACGACCACGACGGATGGCCGCTGATTGCGATGATGCGATCGACTCCGGCGTCGGAGATGATGCCGCCGACACCGTCAAGAATCGTCTGTCCGCGCGTCTTCAGCGTCTCGATCACGGGCTCCGTACGCAGTTTCGTCAGCACGGCCTTGGCGGCCGCGAGCGAGAGGGTCTCTCCCCCGAACGTGCCCGAGAAGAACACCTGCTCGACGGCATCCATGTGCCGGGCGAGGCCGACGAGCGCCGACAGCGGATAGCCGTTGGCGATGCCCTTTCCGAACGTCGCCAGATCGGGAATGACACCGAACTCCTGCTGGGCGCCCCC
Organism: Acidobacteria bacterium RIFCSPLOWO2_12_FULL_68_19; assembly: GCA_001767525.1. Classification (GTDB taxonomy): domain Bacteria; phylum Acidobacteriota; class Vicinamibacteria; order Vicinamibacterales; family UBA2999; genus MELF01. The sequence goes on from MELF01000047.1 coordinate 37,339, forward strand.
CGGACCGAACCGAAAGCCGGTGATGGTCTCGTCGAAGACGAGCACCGCCCCGTGCCGGCGCGCCGATTCCTGTACCTGCTGCAGGAACCCGTCACGCGGATACTCGGAGGTCATCGGTTCCAGAATCACCGCGGCGAATTCGCCGGGGTGGTCGTCGAGGATGCGTTGGAGCGACGCGATGTCGTTGTACCGAAACGGGTGCGTGAGCGCCTTGACCGCGGTCGGCACGCCCAGATGACGCGACGTGCTGCCGATGTACCAGTCCTGCCATCCGTGATAGCCGCACACGGCCACGCGCTCGCGGCCGGTACACGCGCGCGCGACGCGGATCGCGCCCGAGGTCGCGTCGGTGCCGTTCTTGGCAAAACGCACCTTCTCGGCGCAGGGAACCATCTCGACGAGCAGTTCCGCGACCTCCGTCTCGAGCTGGTGCGGCAGTGAGAACGTGACGCCGCAGTCCAGCTGTCTCCGGACCGCATCGTCCACGTTCGAGTCGCAGTAGCCCAGCGTCACACATGCCAGGCCGTTGACGAAATCGATGTACTCGTTGCCGTCGACGTCCCACAGCCGACTCCCCTTCGCGCGCTGGACGAAGTAGGGCGAGACACCGAACGGAAGCGCGGTGATGCTCTTGCTGAACGTCTGCGAGCCGAGCGGAATCACCCGGAGCGCCCGCTCGAGCATCTGTTCCGACCGGCGATATCGCAGCGACATCTCTATGCGTTCCGACTCAGGTACTCGGCATCCGCCTGGCGCGACGCGTGGCTCCCCTCGTTACGCGTGAATCGTGCATTGATCGCCTGCAGCGCGGGCTCCCTGGCGAGCAGGTCGAGGATGTCCGGGGTGTCGAACTCCGGCGTCGTGGGGTACAGCCGTTCGTATACCTGCCGCACGAACTCGAAGTCTTCCGGCTCATCCACGGTCCACCGCATCGCGGATCGATCGACCGATCCGCTGATGTGGCCGATCCTGTAGCGCTCGAGGTGGGCGCGCAGGAACGGCGTCACGTGTTCGCGGTGCGACGGCAGAACGGCCTCGCGATAAGCTTCCTCGAGAGATGAGAACCGCACGACCTCCGCGTCGAGGCCGTCGGGAAAGGTCGGCGGAAAACAGTTCGAGGCGTAGTCGTACGAGCCGGCGCGGAAGTACCGGATCAGATCGTCGACGAGTGCCGGATCCGCCAGCGGGCAGTCCCCCGTTAGCCGCACGACCGCGTCCGGCCGGTACGGCCGGGCGGCGTCGACCACGCGCCGCAGCACGTCGTGGAGATCACCGCGGAAACAGGGAACGTCGCGCTGCCGGCAGGCGGCGGCGAGCGGATCGTCCGACGGATCCGTGCTCGTCGCGACCACGACGCGGTCCATCTCCGTGGACCGGCGCAGACGTTCGAGGTGACGGAAGAGCATCGGCTCGCCGAGAATCGGCAGCAGCACCTTGCCCGGCAAGCGCGACGACGAGAGGCGCGCCTGAAGAATGCCTACGACCGACGCCATTCGTCACGCATGCTGTTCGGCACCCGCGGACAGGTCGTTCCGCGCCATCCACTGAGGCCGGCTGAGCGCGGCGATCACGTTGTCGACGTATCGCCCGCGATCCCAAAAGAGCTGCTCGATCCGGCCCACCTCCTTGAACCCGAAGATCTCGTGGATCGCCTTCGACGCATCATTGTCGGCGGCGAACGAGCTCTTGACGATCCGCAGATTGAGGCGCATGAACGCGATGCGCAGGAGCAGCGACATGGCTTCGAGCACGTACGGCCCGGTGCGGTACTCCGGTTCGCCAATCACGACGGCTACGTCACAGAACCGATGGACCCAGTTGATCGCGCTCAGGTTGCAGACGCCGATGTGCCGGTCGGTTTCTCTGTCGACCGCGGCCAGCACGAGCCGGTCGCGGCTGCGGCGACTCGCCTCGAAGAACTCCCGCTGCGCTTCAACCGAGTTCGGCCAGTGATGGAGCGCGAGCCACCGCGTCGTTTCCTCGTCGCTCAGCCACTCGTGCCACCGGCCCTCCACGTCTTCAGCCGTGGGCTGCCGCAGATAGACGCGCTCGCCAACGGCGTACGGGTTCTTCACGCCCCACCTCCGCGCTTGCGGCGGACCAGCGTGACGAGGCTCTGGAGATCCGTAATCGACACGATTTCCGAATCGGTCAGCCGAAGGCCGAACGCCTCCTCGACCGCCAGAATGAGCTTCATGTGTCTGAGCGAATCCCAGGCAGCGAGCGTCTCCGGAGACGCGTCTTCCGCCACCTCAGCCGGCCCCACACCCATGATGGCCGCGACGATTCCTCGCACCTGATCGGGCAGACCCGGCGCCGCAGCATCGAGAGCCATGGATATCCTACCCGACGGGAATCGCGAGCGGACTCGAAACGCCCGCGAAGTGCCCGAGCTCTCTGGGCGGCACGCGCTCGAGCTGCAACTCGAACGTGCGCACGTCAGCGCCGGCGGCGCGTTCGACTTCCGCAAAGCCGTTGTCGAGGAAGAACGTCTCGGTCTGCGCGTTCTTCGCCGTTCTGATGTACTCGCCCTGCACGACCTCCGCTCCCCGTGCTCGGCTCAGGTGCAGCGCTTCCACGAGGAATCTCCGTTCGACGCCGCGGCCGAGGGCGCGGCACGACAGCAGGAACGTATCGATCGACGCCCGCCGGCCGGCGTACGCGAGGACACATGCTCCGACGATGCCGAGATCGCCGATTCGATCGGTCACCCGCACCCAGAGCACCTCGTGGTCCGCCGACCGCACGAACCTGAGGATGTCGGCCTCTCCATAGCGCCGAGTCGTGAGATTGAACTGATTGGTCTTCTGCGTCAGCTGGGCGATCCGCGGGATCGAAAACTCGTCGGCGCGGCCGATTTCGAGCGTCATGCCCAACGACCGATAGTAGCTGCCGAGATCGACGACATCGGATCGGGCCCTCCGCCTCGCGGCCTCGGCCGCGTACATCGTACTGCGCGTCCGGTCCTCGTCCGTGATCGCCAGCACGTCAAAGTGCCCGCAGGCAGCGAGGGACCTCCTGTACTCGACCGGTTCGCCGGCCGGCAGTTGCAGGATCGCCACGTCCGGCAGCTGATCGCGAACGAGCCCGGCCTCGAACTCGCTGTCGTCGGCGAGGACCATGCTCTCGAGACCGATGTTCAGCTCCTCCGAGAGCTCGCGCAAGTTCGTCGCCTTGTCGCGCCAGTTGATGCGCCATGCGGCGATGTGCTCGCGACGCAGCACCATGTCCGGATGGTGATCGAACACCTCCCACACGTCGGCGTCGTTGTTCCGGCTGCAGAGCGCGATGAGGACACCGCGATGGAAGAGCGACACGACCTCTTGCTGGAACTCGACGAAAGCCGAGCCGGGGTACGCACCGCCGAGCCGGATGCCGCTCAAGCCCTCCTCGCCGATCACGCCACCCCACAGCGTCTGGTCCGCGTCGAGGACGAGGCATTTCTTGGCCTTTCCCCTGAGTGCCCGGATGAACCTGAAGTCCTCCGCGGCGATTTCGGCGAGCGCCCGCGGCGTGTACGGCGCCCGCGCCAGGTGCCAGTAGCGCGGATCGTAGAAGTGCGCGCCGCCCACGCGCGCCAGGCAGGCCGCCATGTCGACGACGTAGGCGCCCGCGACGGCGCCGGCCGCGGCGCGCAGCGCAGCATTGAGCGCGGCGACGGCGGCCGTCTGTCCATCCGGCCTCTGGACGTCGAGAATGCCAAACGTCGGATAGAGCGGCGGCTCCAGCCCGTGCCACAGAATCATGGCGTCGGTCTGGCGGCGAATGCCGGCCAGCACGGAGTGGAAGAGCGTCTCGATCCGGTCGAGCTCCGTCCGCAGATCGTGCCGCCCCATCCCCGCGAGTCCGCACGACAGTACAGGTGAGAGCGCCGCCAGTGGCGCGAAGACCAGCACCGCGTCGAGATCGCCGGTCAGGTACGCTGCCCCGCCGACGGTCTCCTCCACCAGCCGGGAGACGCCGCCAAACGCGACGCTCGCCTCCATATGGGACCGGCGCGCCAGGCAGCGAAGATACGTGTCGATCGGCTCGACGGTGATCTCGCGGAGCACGGCGAGACGGAGCGGCTCCAGCTGAACTGATCCCGGCGCCGCCAGTGCCGCCTCGATGTCGGCGAGCGGCGGGAAGACTGTCAACGTCATCGGAGTCGTGAGGCTGCTGCTCATCGCACGCCGCCGTGACACGCGCGGAGCACGTCTACCATCACCGGCAGCGGGTCGGCGGCTCTGACGGGCAGCTGAGTGGCCGTCTGGTCCGTCGCCATCCGCGGCAGCCGCGGCCGGAACACGTGCAGGCCTCGAAACCGCTTTTCCAGCACCACGGCGAGCGCCTCACCCGCCGCCTTTGCGACGACGTACTCGCCCATATCCGTCGGCACGTCGTCGATGGCCACCGACGACGGGTACAAGACGCGCGTGAGCCCGCGGGCGGCGAACGCTTCGACCACTCGCCAGAATCCGGTTACGTAATACCTGCAGAACTGCATCAGCAGCTCGGCAGAAAAGCCTCCCTTCGTACCGGAAAAGATGAATGGGGACGCGAAGTAGTACAGCGCGTCCGGCCGCAGCCAGTCCGGCGATTGCTGCGCCTCGTCCAGGACATCGAAGCGAATCGATCGCGCCGTTCCGCCGTTTTCCCGAATTTCGCTGACGACGCGCGCGCCGTCCTGTTCACCGCGATAGTAGGTAAGCGTGACCTCCGCGCCGCCGGCGGCGAGGATTTTCGCCGTCAACTCTCCGAGGCCGCGCGAGCCCCCCACGACGAGCGCCGCCTCTCCAGCAAATTCGCCCGGCCGGACTGCCTGCCGCACGGCCACAACGGTCGCCTGCGCGGTGGGCTTCGGCCTCAGAAACGCTTCCACGTGCCCCGTAAACCCTGGCGTCTCAATCTGCAGGCGCACCAGGCCGAAGCGACTGTCCACGCGGTCGACGCGATAGGCGACCTCCGGCGCGAATGGGACCGGCTGATCGAGGAGGTCGATTTCGGCCAGCAGCGAATGGAGGCCCGGACACTCGACGCCTACAACGCGGCTGGCGGCCACCAGCGACGCGAGCTGCTCGACGGGGACGGCGGACGCCAGCGAGGGGAACAGCGCGGCCGCCGCTCGCACGTCGAGCTGCAGCGGGACACGTCCTTTACACACGGCGATGTCAGCCACCGAACGATCGATCGGCTCCGTGCGCGCCGGCACGCCGCCCTCAACAGGCGCCGCTTCGGGGCAGCCGCTGTCGGCACCCCATGCGATGTCGAGCTGCAAGGCCAGTGAAGGGCCGCAGAAGATCTGCACCGCGGCCCGGTACTGCTCCTCGTGTGACACGGCCGTCCTCAGCCTCGTCTGGACCGGCATCGGTCTGATGAACGACGCCTTGAAGGAACGGAGTCGAACACGGCCGTCGCGGTCGCTCAGGCAAGCGTCCAGGGCCCAGAGGGCCGCGTGCACGCCGTGCACGATAACGTCGCCGGCGCGCGTGCGCCGCGCGAACACGTGGTCCAGGTGAATGGGATTCCAGTCACCCGACAGCCGCGCGAACGCGAACTGGTCTTCGAGCGAAAAAGTCCGCTCGGCAGCGCGCTTCAGCGTCAGCACCTCGGAACGACGGCGGCGGACTCGCCTTGCGGCCATCGCGAAGGATCGAGAAACTGCGCGTCGTCCAGGCTGTCGACGTCGAGCGGCAAGTCCGGCGATCCGGCCGCCTCCGCCGCCGCAATGATTTCGGCGAGCTGCTCGAGCGCCTCACAGCCGACGATCACCCTGTCGACGGAGGCCTGCGCGAGACAGAACCCCAGGCAGGCCGCGAGCGGCGATACCCCGAGCGCCCGGACGTGCGCGTGAAATGAGGCATGGTGCGCGCGGATAGGCGCGAAGTAAAGCGGCAGTTCGTCTGCGCCGAGGAGGAGCAACCCCTGCAGGAACGCGCTGCGCGCGTGCACTTCGATGTCGGCGCGCTTCAGGGCCGCGAGCAGTCCCGTCCGCTCGAAACGCCGATCGTACACGCTGAGCGGCAACTGGACGAGGGTGGGCGCGTATCGCTGGACGATGGCCTCCAGCTGTTCCGGGTCGTAGACGGAGACGCCGATCTTCGCCACCTTGCCTTCGCTGCGCAGATCCTCCATGGCGGCCCAGAGGCGGTCGCCGCCCTGGGCCAGTAGGTCGTTCGAATGATGCACGAGAAGTCCGTACACGCGTTGACGCCGCAGGCGCGTCAACGATCCTGCGAACGCCGCCACCACGGCCGTCACGGCCTCGATGGAAATCCGGGGCGCTCGCACGGCCATCGTCTTCGTCACGATGCGCAGTTCGTCTCCGACACAGGACTGGACGCCGCCAATCACGGCTTCGGCGTCGCCGTACGCGTGAGCCGTGTCGAGAAGATCGATCCCGTGTGTACGGCCCAGACGCAGCATTTCCGCGACAGTCTCGGCGGTTGGCCTTCCACTCCCGGCCACTCCGTATCGTGGAACGCCCCACTGCGCCGTACCCAGCCCGAGCCGGGATGAGACGCTCACGCGAGCGCCTCGCGCACGGCCTCGACCACCGTATCCTGATCGCTCTCGGTCAGGGCGGGGTACAGCGGCAGTGTGATCGCCTCACGCGCGTACGCTTCCGCCTGCGAGTACATACCCGGCGTGAAGCCGAGCTTGCGGTAGTAGGGCTGCAGGTGGACGGGGCGATAATGCAGGGTGGTCCCGATATCCCGATGTCGAAGGGCCTCAAAGACGTCCCGCTGCGTTCGCTGGGCGGCATTCGGACGCAGCCGAATCACGTACAGGTGAAATGCGGATGTGTTGCCGCGGCGTATCGAGGGCAGCGCGACGGGAAGTGCGGACAGCAGCCCGTCATACCGACGTGCGAGCGCGTTCCGACATGCGACCCGCTCGTCGAGCCGCTCCAGCTGGCTGAGGCCCAATGCGGCCGCCAGGTCCGTCATCCGATAGTTGTATCCGAGCTCGAGCTGCTCGTAGTGCCACGGCCCCTCCGGTGGGCATTGCATGCGCACGGCGTCGCGAGTAATGCCGTGGCTGCGCAGCGTCGCCACCCGCCAGGCGAGCTCCTCGTCGTTGGTCATCACCATGCCGCCCTCGCCCGTGGTGATGGTCTTCACCGGATGAAAGCTGAAGACAACGGCATCAGACCAGCGGCAACTGCCGACGCGCTCGCCATTCCGGGAGGCGCCGATCGAGTGCGACGCGTCCTCGAGCACCTTGAAGCCGAACTGGCGCGCGAGATCCCATATCTCCTCCTGATCCGTGGGCTGCCCGCCGAAGTGCACCGGCACGACGACGGTCGGGAGCTGTCCATCACGACGCGCAGCCACGAGCTTGGCCCGCAGCGCGTGCACGTCCATGTTCCATGTATCGGCATCGATGTCGACGAAATCCACGCCGGCGCCGCAGTAGCGGGCGCAATTAGCCGACGCCACGAAGGTGTTCGGCACGGTCCACAGGACGTCGTCCGGTCCGAGGCCGAGGCCCAGGCAGGCCAGGTGGAGCGCCGAAGTAGCGCTGTTCACGGCGATGGCATGCCGCGCGCCACAGCAGGCTGCCACCGCGCATTCGAAGCGCGGCACCGTCGGACCCTGCGTGAGACAATCGGAGCGCAGTATCGCGACAACGGCGTCGATGTCCGCTTCGGTGATCTGGTGGTGGCCGTAGGGAATCAACGGATGCCGGAGAGGTGATTGAACGCCCGAATTTCCTCGATGCTGAGGAAACGGGGGTTGCTGCCGGAGTTGTACTCGAAACCCTCGTCCACGTAACGGCCCTGCTCGCCGAATGCGTTCGTCTCGTAGCTGTTCGGGTTCCCGCGCCAGAACTCGATGGCCGGCCTGATCACGTAGTGATCGCCGAACCCGATCGTCAGATGAGAATCGTCCTGCGGGCACATCACCTCGTGCAGCTTCTCTCCAGGCCGGATCCCGACAACCTTGGTCGGCATGCCCGGCGCCATGGCCTCCGCGACGTCCGCAATGCGCACCGATGGAATCTTCGGCACGAAGACTTCGCCGCCCTGCATGCGCTCGAAGCACCTCGTGACGAAGTCGACGCCCTGCTGTATCGTGATCCAGAAGCGCGTCATTCTGCTGTCCGTGATCGGCAGATGAGTCGCGCCTCCGTCGATCAGCCGCTTGAACAGCGGCACCACCGAGCCGCGCGAGCCGACGACGTTGCCGTACCGCACGACCGCAAACCGAGTCGGATGGCCGCCGGCAAGGTTATTGGCCGCGACGAAGAGCTTGTCCGCCGCAAGCTTCGTCGCCCCGTACAGATTGATCGGGCTGGCCGCCTTGTCCGTGGAGAGACCGATCACTTTCTTGGCTTCGTTGATCAGTGCCGCCTCGATCACGTTCTGGGCGCCGTGGATGTTCGTCTTGATGCACTCCATCGGGTTGTACTCGGCCGCGGGCACATGCTTCAGCGCGGCCGCGTGGACCACGTAATCGACGCCCCGCATCGCCATCACGAGACGATCGCGATCGCGCACGTCTCCGATGAAGAAGCGCATGCTCCGCTGCGTGAACTCCTGCTGCATCTCGTACTGCTTGAGCTCGTCGCGGGAAAACACGATCACCTTGTGCGGGTGGCAGGTGGCCAGCAAGGTCTTCACGTACTGGCGCCCGAAGGACCCAGTGCCGCCAGTAATCAGAATGGTCGCGTCGTTGAACACGGGATCTCGATCAGTCGATCGCCTCCACGGCTCGTGACAGCAAGTCTGATTTCACCAGCGCCTCGAACAGAATCGCGGAGATCCTCTCTTGAGCTGGATCGGTGAAGTGGACCTGGTCGTAAAAATGGGTGCCGTCCTTGGGCACAAGTCGGGCGAGATCTTCGACGGCGTAGCGGAAGGGAGCCGTGTTGCCAAACGTGAGGCCATCGAGCCGCGCCTCCAGCTCGGGCGCCCTCGCATACAAGCAGGGCACTCGCGGTGCTGGCCGCGAGAATGGCTATCCGCAGGCTTGTCTTTGGCTTTGCCATCCCTCGTGACTCTGTCCGTCGGCCGACGGTTCCGCGGCGCCGCGGACAGCATCCGCGATGACTCGCTGAAGAAAGACGTGCGTCGGCTGGTTGTCGTCGTACCCGATCAGATACGACGGCAGATCTCCGCACGCGCGAGCGTACTCTTCCTCGGATGCATTGAGCAGCCACAGCAGCCGCTCCTCGAATGCCTCGTACGCAGGGTCCGTCAGTGCCCAGGGACCCGGCACTGGAAACGTGTACACGGAGTTCCCGCTGTAGTTGCACGACAGGACCCGGTTTCCGCGTCCGAATCCTTCTCTGAGGACCGTCGTGTGCATCCCGAGGGAGACACGGCTGCGATCGACCAGACCGTAGGTCGTGAACTCACCGGGCATGTTGGGAAAGAGTCGCGCATATCGACCAAGCCGCATCTCGAAGAATTGGTGTTCCCATTCGTACCCAGCCCGATTCGGATGGTCAGGATGGTACCGGAGGGGAACGCACAGCGAGACGCCATGCGTCTCGCAGAAGCGCCTGACGTGCTGGGTCAACACCTCGAAGCTGTCGAAACGCTCCGAATGAATCAGTCGCACGTTGGGCTTGAACTGCGACGGCAGACAGAGATCGAACTCCTTGATGGCGGGAGCCGCGCCGGCTCGGTACGCCCGATAGTAGGAGTCTTTGAGCGAACCAATCGGGTAATACCGCTCGACGCGGGCCCCGTGCCGTGTGAACTGATCGATCTCGAAGCGGCCGAGACAGGCAAATTCCCGAAAATAGATTTCTGGCGTTCCTGGCGGATTGTCGCGCGCGGGCAGGCGGTTGCCGTTCTGGATCGCGAGAAACCTCGCCGCGCGATACTGCCGCGCCGCCATGTAGAACAGCAGGGTGTTGTCCACGAACGTGACAACGATCGATGGCTTCATCCACTCCAGCACGGCGAGGACATATCCGAGCGTCAGATGGCGGGTCGCGATGACATGCCATAGTGCGCGCAGCAGGACTCGCGGATGAACGTAGATCGCTTCGCCGCCCACGTAGATGACTTCGTACCTGTGCGCGCCGAACAACGGAATCAGCAGCTGGAGATTCGTACCGTCCAGGACGGCGATGTCGACCTGACGTGGAACCGCCCGGAGCCTTCGTATGCGTGGAAGCGCGCGTATGGCGTCCCGGATTCGCCTGACGTGACGAGACAGCTTCGATGAAGCCATGACCTGGCGGTCTACCGCGACCTCACAACAGCCGGCGCCAATCCAGACTCGTCGATATGCAGTCGGGTCGCGCGCCGTGCTGGCGCATCCGCACGAGTTCGGGCCGCTCGCTCATGAACGTCACGATGTCGTCCATCGAATAGTCGATGGCCTTGCCCCGCTCTTGCATCGCCCCCAGCAACGCCCGCAGGATCTCGAGATCCTCTGCGGTGTCGAGCGACAAGGCATAGGACCGCCGGTGCTCGGGTGGAACGGGCACTTCCGTGCACCGGAACTGGTCTGCGTGGTCTCGAACGTACAGCGTCAGGTACTCGGTGCCCTCGGGCGCCTGTGCCAGCGCGGCAATCGTTCGAAGCACGGAGACATTGAAGACCTCGACCTCCGTTCCGCCGGGAAGCGCCTTGGCCGATGTGTACTCGGCGCCGGTCTCCAAGTGATGCTGCACCGACCTGTCCAGATACGTCGGATCGACGAGAATGTCATCTCCCGTGACGCGCAGAACCACATCTGCAGCATACTGGTCGCACGCGGCGACCATACGCCCAAGCACGTTCTCGGTTTCACCGCGAACGACGACCACGCCGTGTTGGCGTGCGAGCTCGACGAGCACGTCGTCCTCGGCGCTGACCGTGGTACACAGCACGACGCTCGCGGGCGATTTCGCCAGGGCCAGACGCTGGAACAGGTGCGCCAGGGCCGGAACACCATTGACCGATGCCATCGCCTTGCCCGGCAGTCGCCTCGAATCCATTCGCGCGATCACGAGCGCCACGACGATCTGGCGCACGTCGGCGGCGCGTACCGGCTCCTCACCCGAGATGGCGCGCAGCAGGGGACGATCCAACAGCTGGTCGAGCGCAGGACAGAACCCCGGACCGGGCACGCGCTTGATCTGCAGTTCGGACGGCTGCAGCCGGTGGCCTGCCGGAAGGGGGTGCGCCGCGACCCATCGTTTGACCACGTCGACGCTGTACTGGCGCTCCGCCGGCGAGAACGCCCGCGCAGCGCGCCGGGTGGCGACGTCCGCCTCCCGGATGAAGCCAACGAAGCGCTCGAACTCGTTCGGATTGAAAGCCGAGTAGTAATCGGTGCCTTTGAGTCGTCGATCGAGCGTCACGTGCTTTTCAATGACCGTGGCGCCGAGCGCGACCGCCATCGCCGGCAATGTCCATGCCCACAGCGTCTCGGCATCCGCATGATCCATGTAGCCGATGCGGCACGTGTCACCGAACACGTCCTGCAGGATGCGCAGGCGGCCAAGCCCGGCGTCTTCGACCGCGGTCGGATAGGCCTGAAAACCGTGCAGCAGCGTGATTGAACCCGACCCGTCCCGCAGGAGCCGTACAGCGGCTGCGAGGTCCCGCATGCCTGCCCCTCCAGCGCCGATCAGGATCGGCGCGCCAGCGCAAGACACCCGCTCGAGCAGCGCCCGGTTGCGGAGATCGGACGCATGAATCTTGAATCCATCAGCGCCGGCCGCCCTAGCCATTTCGAACGCATCGATACCGAACACGTCGCAGTACGCCTTGCATCCTACGCGTCTGACTGACCCGATCGCCTCCGGCCAGAAATCGCGCGGGAACTCGAACGCCGCGAAATGGCCGAACCGCGGATGATTGGCGGCCATCAGCTCCGCCGCCGTGTAAACCTGAAACTTGACGGCATCCGCGCCGGCAGCGACGGCCTCTCGCGCGAGGTCGAGCGCTCTCGCGGGATCGCCGTCATGCGCGTTCGCGATCTCGGCGACGACTTCTATGCCGTGGGTTGCATCTCGGCGTCCGGGATGCGCATCCACTCGTAGGTCTCCTTGAACATGCATTTCCGACAGATCGGCACCGCGTCGAGGTTGCGGTCGAGGTGCACGCGGCGCGCCTCGTTCAGAATCGTCCCGTCCCAGATCTCCCGAAGCGTCTGCACCCGTCGCGGCGGCTCGACGTAGCGTGCCGGCATTCGGATGAGCGTGAGGCGCTCAAATCCACGAGCGCCGGTGCGCGATTTGGTCAGCGCCTCCTCATAGTCGGCGTCTCCCTCGCGGAAGGCCGCCTCATCCACGTAGCCGATGGGATACTCGACACCCCAGTCGTAGCAGCACATGCTGACGCGGCCGTCGTAGGTCACTGTGAGGCGCTGATAGAGCTGTTCGCACGGGAGCCTCCCGGTGCCGACGTACACAGCGCCCCTCATGTCCCGCCAGTACGCCGTCGTCGGGGGGAGATCGTGTGCCCGCAGGAAGGCGTGCACGCGCGCCAGGGTGGTGACGTCGAGCTCGGGTAGCTCACCGCCACGTTCGGTGTAGGCCTTGACCGACACGTCGTCCACGCAATCGGTGAACAGATCGAAGAACTGCTCCTGCTCGCCGAACGTGTCCGCCGTCAGGACCATCTGCACCTTAGTGCGCGGCAGGCGCGCCCCTGTGCAAGCCCTGATCTCGGCGAATCGCCGGATGTTGGCGTACACGTTCTCGAAATGGTTCGTCTTGAACCGCCCGGGCCGCATCCGCTCATATGTCTCCTTCGTCCCCCCGTCGAAGGAATAGATCATCAGGTCGAGACCGGCGTCGATCAGCGCTTCGCTCTTCCCGGCGGTCAACGTGACAGCGTCCGTATTGATGATCGTCTCGAGGACGGCCCTGCGCTTGGCGTCGTCGATGAGGGTCGGAAGCTGCGGGTGCAGCAGCGGCTCACCGCGCCAGTTGAACTTCACCGACGACACGCCGAGCTCCGCGCCCTGGTCCATCACGCGGCGAAACAGTTCCGCGCTCATGATCCGGTCCGGGGTCGCGATCGCCTGGCGGTAACAGAAGGGACAGGCCAGATCGCAGACCGCCGCAACCTCGATGTCGAGCGATAGCGGACCCCACCCCGTGCGTGCGTAGTACTCGTCGTGCAGCCGGTTCTCCACCGCGAATCGAGCGTTGCCGCGCCAACCCCTGCGGTACTCGATGAACCGATCGTGGAACATCCGAAGGAGAGCGCCGTCCGCGTCGCCACCAGCCGCCTCGACGGCGTACCGGTAGGCCTTGTTGTGGGTCATGTGCTCGAGGGCGTACGAGAGCCGGCTCGCCTCGAGGTCCTTCTTGCCCTGGATTGCAGGCCTTCGGCCGTCCACGGTCATCCCTGCACGCTTCTCGGGTTCCGCGTCCCCTCCGGATCACAGAGCGCCGCGAATCGAGCCATCGGCCTGCCAAGCTCGACGAGCTGACGGAACTCGTCTGGAGTGGCGCTCAACACGTGATCGCGAATGACCTGCGACGCCTTGTTGAGCGTGAAATGTTTCTCGACGTAGCGCGCACCGCGGGCTACGGCTGTCAGGCACATGGCGATGCCGAGCGAGTGATCGCTGTACCCGGAGAACCCCTCGTCACCAAATCTCGCAGGCATCGAGGCGAGATCCGCGGGTCCGGTGGGATACTTCGACCTGCAATACACGTACTGCAGGAGACGCCCGTCGGACGGACCGAACGGAAAGCCGCTCTCCTCCCACATCCCGAGCGACACATATGTGGGTCGACGGCGTGCCAGAATTTTCTCGCAGAGGGCAGGCTGATCGACCACCGTGCGGGACGCGATCTTGTAGGTGGTCAGACCGAGGGTCTCGGCGAGATCGAGCGCCTCCTCCGTAAAAATAGAGGCCAGCATCTCAATTCCGACGTAGTCGCACCACTGCTTCAACGCGATCCACCGGTCTCGCTCAAAGGCATTGATCTCACCGGGCCTGCTCCGCCAGCCGAACTGAAACTTCGCGAAGTCGGCGTCGGCCAGCCTGGCCTGCCGGACCAGCTCGCATGCCAGATCGAAGTTGCCATCGTGATTGAGCCCGATCTCAGCCGCGAATTTCAGACAGCCCTCTCACGCAGTTGTCGAACGGTGCCACGAACTCGACCATGTTACGGTGCAGGTGATACCTGGATGTCGCTGACGTATTGCAGCCGAAGATGGCCGCGACAGCCGCCACGAAACCTGCCTGCCGTACCACTTCCACGACCTCGTCGTCGAAGTGGTCCGCCTGGCCCTCCGGATAGGCGAACAACGTTACGGGGGTGCCGAGCTCCCCCTCCAGGGTCGCCTTCGATTGACGAACCTGCAGCACTTTCTCGGCGTGCGGCACGTGACTCAAAATCGTATGGTCAATCGTATGCGCGCCGAATTCACAGAGGCCGGATCGGTGCATCTCGCGCACCTGATGCCAGTCCATCATCCTGTAATCCGGATAGTCATAACGCAGCGGGGCTTCGGCCAGCGCTTCTAGTTCCGCGATCGTGTCGTCGACCAGCGCCGGTTGCCGCTTCAATGCACCCTTGATTTCGCGGAGCGCCGCCGCGCGCCGCTCCAGAGAGGCGAGCAAAAACTCGCGTCCGAGGACGGCCGACTCGAAGGCATTCACCGCGGCTTCGTTCAGGAGGTACTCGAGCTTGTCGACCCAAAAGACACGCGACGACCCAATGAAGCCTGTCGACAGAAAGAACGTCGCGGGCACACCGTGTCTTCGGAGAATCGGAAACGCCACGGAATAGTTATTCTCGAATCCGTCGTCAAACGTAACGGCAACGCGGCCGCCCGCCGGTAATCCTTTCTCACAATCGGCGAGCAGGTCGCCCAGCGCCGCCACCCGACCCATGGTGGCCAGAAATCGCATCTGCGCCTCGAAATGCTCTGCGGAGACATGTTTCCGGCTGCAATTCTCGATGCCGCGGTGCACCGACCGCGAGACCCCGTGGTAGAGCAGAATCGTGAACTCTTCTGTCACCATGCCTGCGGCCCGGAACGCCGTTCACGAAATGCGGGCCGCGGCGACGCCTCGAGCCCTCGCACGTGCTTGTTGAAGCGGCGGATAGCCAAAGCTCGACGGATCGGGGGGATGTAGGAATAGTAACTGCCGCGGGAGGCGTCCTGGGGCGTCGTTTCGATATGACTGGAGTGACCCAGCGTCCCAATGACACGCTCCACGATGTCGGCGGCGAGCAGGGTCGTGTGATGGCGCAGGTGGTGAATCCTCATCCCGGCGGTCAGCGCCAAGCGCTGCTGTTCCACCACGGCCCCGGTATCGAGTGCCGCGTCCAGGAGGTGAATGCTCGTGCCGATTCGCGAAAAATCCCGGAACCAGCACGCCCACAGGTCTGAATCGAGCCCCCGATATCTCGGCAGGATCCCGCGGTGCACGTTGATCTTCAGCCCGGGCCGGCCCAACAGCTCGCGGCCGATCAGGCCGGTCCCGAACGAGACGATTAGTGACGGCCTGGCTGAATCAACCAGCTGCAGGCAGGCGGTCGAGTTCACGGTGTCCGTATGGATCAAGTCCGCGGCGCCAGTGAAATCGGCGGGAACGCCACGAAAGAATGCATCGCGCTCGAACTCGTCTTGCAGCCGATGGAATCGTCTATAGGCGCGATAGAGGTACGGATTCTCGACGAGTGCGGCGAGGCTGATCTCACGTCTGAACGCGCGCCAGTAGGCTTTCCATTGCGGGGTTGTTCGCCGCTCGAGCACCACGATCGGGGGCACTGTGCGCGCGATCCGGTTGACGAAGTACCGGTGATGCAGTGTGTCCGTCGTGAGGATCACGCACGTCACGGCGTGCGCCTCCCTGGGCCGATCCCGCTCGCTTCCATCCGCCTCTGGTCATCGGTGAGGGGCCGTGCGATGACCGACGTCTTGGTGAGCAGAAGATAACTGTAGTCGGAGGCCCCCCCTACATCGACCTCGTCCCGCAGGTCCTCGACGCAGACACCGGTGATCGACTCGCGGAGCCATTCGGCAAAATCATCGCCCAGCGCGAACATATGCTGCTTGCCTGCCCGTCGCGCGTCGTGACTCACCACGAGCACGTGCCTGGACACGTCCAACAGCGTTCGCAGCACTTCCGAGGGAAAGGTCGTGTGATCGAGAATGTTGAAGACGCCGACGAGGTCGAACGTCAGCCCCTGACCACGTGCCTCGTCCATCGGAATCACATGCGCATCGAGAATCGTACGGGCGAAGTACTTGCAACTGGCGCCATAACGCGTGCAGTTGCTGCTCCAGGCTCTGGTGGTGTCATGCGTGAGCAAGTAGAGGCTTTCCGGCCGTGAGGATATTTGCTCCGGCGAGGCGTCGGCTCTTCGCCGATCGATGATCCTGTCCAGGATCGCCCGGATCCGCAGCGCGAGGACGAGGGCACCGCGCAAGAACCCCTCCAGAGCGTTGTAGAGGCGCGTGAACCGTGTCCAGCGAACGTCTGGAGCGCGACGCAGCGCCCGGGCAAACAGCCGGATGCGCGCTTCCGGATCGGCCTCGTGAGCCTTCAATGGGAGAAGGAATCCTTGAAAGGGACAGCCAAACTCCGCATAGGACCGCAATGGCCCGGTCCTGCGTGTGACGGCAGCATACACTCTCTGGTTGTGGAGCTCGAAGCGGCCTTTGCGATTCCGCACCCAGAACTCGAATTCTTCCCAGCCGACGATGTGGTCCGGCGTCGCCGCGCAGAACAGCCAGGACGCGAACTCGGGACTGAGCCAGGGATCGCAGAAGTAACTGCGGCACGTGACGCACTTGAAGACCTGCGCGCGCTCGATCAGATCCCCGACCGACACCCCGAGCCGGTCGGCCGCTCGCTGGAGATACTGCACGCCGCTCTTCGACATCGCGTGCGCAGGTTCACGTTCGGTTCCTCCGCACACCGGGCACTGCTGCGTGCGCATCAACCCCATGCGGCGCTGGGCGTCTTCGGAAGACATAGGGGCAACGGGACGTCAGCTGACGGCGGCGATCTTCCGCGCGCAGGCGCTCGTCTCGATCATCTCCTGATACGATTGGTACGCCACTGCCCGTCCGCCAACCAGCTCGATGAGACGGTCGCAACGCCGGAGGCTCGTGAGGCGGTGAGCGATCACGATGATCGTCAGCTCCTCGTCGAGCGCCTCGAGCGTCTCCATGACCGCCAGTTCCGTCGCGTCATCGAGCGCGCTAGTGGCCTCGTCGAGGACCAGCACCGGCGCCCGCCGATAGAGCGCGCGGGCGATGCCGATCCGCTGACGCTGGCCACCGGACAGCCGGACGCCCCGTTCGCCGACGGTGGTTCGGTACCCATCCGGCAGATCCTCGACGAACGCGCTGATCTGCGCCTGTCGGGCCGCCTGTTCGACGCGGTCCATGTCGACATCCCGTGGGTGGATCCCAAACGCGATGTTTTCGGCAACCGACGAATCGGACAGAAAAATGCTTTGCGGCACGTGCGCGATGCTGCGCTGCCACCGTCGAAGCCGGTCACGTGTCAGTGGCTGACCATCCACGAGAATCGCTCCCTCCGTCGGCTCCAGCAGGCCCATGAGCAGGTCCGACAACGTGCTCTTCCCGCTGCCGGTCTCGCCGGTCACGCCCATCCGAACGCCTTTCGAAATCGACAGCGTCAGGCCGTCGAGCACCCAGGGTGCCCCGTTCGCATAGCGAAAGCGGACAGACTCGACACGAATGCCCTCGTGCAGGCCCAGCGGTGCGGGGGGTGGCTGGTTGGCCTCGGGAGGAAGCGGCTGGTCGAGCAGATCCAGGACCTCAGACACGCCTGCGACGTTCGCCGTCATCGAGGACCAGCTCGCGTACGCCATCTGAACGAGGGGGAGCATCCGCTGCGCGCCCAGCGCCAGCACTCCCAACACCGGCAGGGCAGCGCCCAGGCCGCCGGAGCCGCGGCTCATCCAGTAGGCCAGCGCCGCCACAAGCGCGATGCCGAGCGCCTCCAGGACAAACCGGGGACCATTCATGATGAAGTTGTTGATGCTCTGCGCCCGGCGCACCGCATAGTTGGCCCGACGATACTTGTCCGCATACAACTGCTGCGCGCTCTCGAGCAGCACGTCCCGGATGCCGCCCAACCCTTCTTGAACGACCCTGATGAGGCTGGTCTGTTCGCGTGCGATGAGCTGGCTGTTGCGGCGCAGGCGCCGCCGCGACGCCCACGTCAGCGCCCCGTAGCCGGAGCCCAGGACACCGCTGGCGACGCCCGCCACCACCGGATTCACCGCTACGAGCGCCGACGTGAGTGCGAGCATCTGTACCGCTGATGCCACCAGCGTCAGCTGCGCCATGAGCATCTTGAGTGCGCCTTCGATTTTTTGCGTCACGCCGCTGAGCACGACGCTGCTGTGGCGCCGTACGTGAATGGTGTACGGCTGGTACATCGTGCGGCGATAGATCTCGGCGGCGAAATCGCCGCTGATGGCATAGGCCAGACGATCGTTCACCCACAGCAGCCACAACCGGACACCACCGGCCAACATCGCGGCGACTGCGAAGAGGACAGCCAGCGGGAAGACCAGTTGATCCGCCGTGGTCGCCCCCCAGATCGCAGCCACACGGGCACCAATGGGATGGCGGATCGCCTGCTCTGGCGCCGCCAGAACCCCGAGAAATGGAAGCACTGCACCCAGCGTCAGGATTTCGCAGAAGCCACTGACCAGGATCAGCACGCACAACGCGCCTATCTGGCGGCGGCGGCGGGCGTCGAGGTGACGCCACAGCCGCCGGAGGAGCACGCGCAGGCTCGACGGCAGCGTCTCCGAGTTCATACATCCTCGGCGAACGCCGAATGAGGAGCCCTCGCCTCTGCCCGCGCCGCGAGCCGCTGCGCGAGCTCCATATCGAATTCGCTCCGGATCACGATTCCGGCCTTCGCATCCACGACGATGTGGCCGATTTGCCCGCCCACGACACGGCCATGTTCCCTGAAGAATGCGGTTCGCACCAGGTGCATCCCGGCCGTTTCGCGGTACAGGCTCTCGCGCTCGAGGCGCAACGTGCGGCTCTTCTGGATCGCGACCATTCCCGCGCCGTTGTGCTGGTAGAACACTTCCTGGTGGGGACGGACCGCCACGACACAGTCGGTCGAGAAGAGCTGCAAGGCGTGGATGGCCATGTCGACGTGGTGTGCATTCCGGAACGGCGCCTCGGCGTACAGCATCAACAGCGCCTCGGGCTCACGGCCCCGCTGCGCCGTCCACTCGCGCAGCCCGTATTCGACGGTCGCCTCGAGGGGTGTGTTCATGCGGCTCAGGTGCACGGGCCGCTCAATGACCATCACCCGGTCGCCAAACCCGTTCCGGACGTACTCGATGGCGCCGGTGTCGCTGGTGATGACAACCGTCTCGGACACGCCCTGGGCGTCGAGCGCGGCCTCGATCGTGAAATCGATCACCGGCCGCCCGCCAAGCTGTCGAAAGATGACCGAATCCGGATCCAATTGGGTTCCGCGCACTGGAATGAGACACACCACGTCGAGCGGCTTCTCGGCGCGCAGCGTGTGCGCCATGATCTGCCCGCGAGTTTCGAGGAGCCCGGCTTCATCGCGGGTCAGGCTGGTCGGGTGGCGCCGGTAGCAGAACAGCGGAAGATTGACGTTCGCGACCTGGTACTGCTGAATGAACCGGAGCCACAGCTCGTACCCGTCCTGCCGCGAAAACTGCTCGTTGTAGCCGCCCAGCGCCAGCAGACATTCGCGCCTGATCATCGTCCCGGCGCCGTGAGCCGGCTGGTCGTACAACGTCACGTCCTGCTGGAAATCGTGACGGCGTTGCAGCGCGATGATCTCGCCGGCGGCGTCCACGGTGTAGTAGTCGGGAAATACGAGGCCCACGTCCGGGTGCCGCTCGAGATAGTTGGACATCACCAGCAGCGCGTTCTCGTCGAAATAATCGTCCGCATCGAGGCGCACGATGTATCGACCGCGGGCCATGCGCAGCGCGATGTTGTTGGCGACCGTCAACCCGTGATTCTCCTGGCTGACGATGCGCACCTGCGGATGCCGCTCATACTCGGTGAGGATCTCCAGCGAGCCATCCGTCGAACCGTCGTCGATGATGATCAGTTCGAAGTCGGTGAACTTCTGACCCAGAACGCTCTCGATCGACTGCCGGAGGTACCGGGCGTAGTTGTGGTTGGTGATGTAGACGGTGACGAGCGGTTCCGACATCAGCCGATTACACGCGGCGCCGCCGCCGCGTGGATTTCAACGTGGATCCGGGATCGCATGAGACACTCCGTGCCCCTCGCTCACAGGCGAGAAATGGTGTAGCTGTCGCGGGATACGCGGGGACCGTTCAAAAAATGAACAATGCATTAGAGTCGGTCCACAACGGCGTTGTCAAGCGATTGAAGTTCTGAGAACCGTCGCGTCGAGCACGTCATGCATCCCGCAACCCGGCAAACGCCACCCAGAGAAACCGAAAGTTCATGATGTCGACATTGACGCTGTTCACGACGAGGCCCAACACCGCCGCCCGGCTGGCCACGACGAACCAGCGCTCGGGCCGTCGGGCCGGCGCCTGAAGCAAGGCGACCACAAGCAGGAACGCCGTGCCCAGCGCGCCGGCGATTCCCGTCTCGGCCAGCGCCCCAAGCAGTGTCGAATGCGGATCAGCGGTGCGATACGGTTCGTGCAGGAGGCCATCTGCATACGCGCGCTCGGCGACCGCCGGGAATCGACCGAGCCCCACACCGGTCCAGGGCCGTTCGAGGAACGCGTCCCACGCCGCTCGCTTCAGGACGTAATAGCTCATGAAATTGTACGACACCTGGACGGTGAGACGCTTCGCTCCCTCATCTCCCAGGAAGGCGTACGCGTACTCGGGAGGAGGAACCGAGTCGTCGAAATCGTGTCGCCATTCGACTCCGCGAATCGTCACGATCAACATTGCGTTGATCAGAACAAACAACATCAAGACGCCCGCCACAGCCACGCCGCGAATCGCCGTGGCGCGAGGGCGCGGCAGGAAGGGCCATGCGATCGCGATTCCGGCCACGACGAAACCGACGATGGCATGCGTGAGCGAGAACACGATGCCGGCCCCGACGAGTGCCGCCGCCACGATCCATTCCATCCGCCGCACCGCGTCGAACACCGCGGCTGCCCCGATGAACGGCAGGACGAATGTCAGGTAGTTCGCGAACATGGCCGGGCTCTCGCTGCCGCCTGTGAGGCGCAGGACACGCCCGAGGTACGGGAGCGTGCTGGCACCCCCGAGGATTCCGGCATCGACGCCCCAGACGGCATGGAAACCGACGGCAGCGAGCCCGACACCACAGATGGCCGCAGGCGCGCGCAGGAGCGTCTTGCCCGCCGCCGACCATCCGGTCGTTCTGAAATACAGCACGAACACGACGTACACACAGCCGAGATAGAGGCGCTTCACCAGCTCCACGATCGAACTGCGAACGTCGTCGGTGCCCCACAACGATGGAGCGAGCGAGAGCAGGTATGCGGCGACACAGTAATCGAGAGGACGCCATTCCCACCGGCCGGGCGAGGGAACGAGGATGAACACCGCCATGACTGGAAACATCAGATCGATGAGCCGGGCGTTGAGCGCCAGCGGCGGCCAGGCGACGGAAATGAGCGCGAGGTAGACCAGCGGCAGGGCGGCGGTGACACGATCCTGCCACGAAGGCGCCGACGGCGGTCTCATCATCTCGCGGCGCCCTCGGGCGCCTGTCGGAGCGTGACCCACAGCTTGACCAGACCCACGATCACGCCTGGAAACCGCCTGGCGATCGATGTGTAACTGTGCGGGCGGATCTCCCGCACCGTGACGGGAATCTCATGGATACGGAAGCCGGCCCGCTGTGCCCGCAGCACGAACTCGGTATCGAACAGCCAGTCGCGGGAGACGCACGACGTCAACAGGGGCAGAGCCTGCCGGCGCCGGAGCGCCTTCATGCCATGGGTATCAGTCCCACGGAAGCCGAAGGCGAGCCGCAAGAAGATATTGAAACTGCGGGTGATGACCTTCCGGATGGTGGGACGCCGGTCAGAGGCGCCCGGCATCACCTTCGATCCAAGCACGATATCGGCTGAGCGCAACGCCTCGAGCGCGGTACGCGCGAATGCCGCGCTCCAGAAATCAAGGTTGTAGATGACGACCAGCTCATGATGGCACATGGCGATCGCATGCTTCAGCGCGAGACCGTAGTCGCCGACGGCCAGTTGTTCGACCTTCACCTCAGGGGCACGCGCCGCGATGTTCAACGCGATGTCGTGACTGTGGTCCGTGCTCCCGTTCTCGCAGAGCACGAGCTCGAACGGCCGGCCGAGCTGCCTGAGTTCGGCCAGCATGCGCGTCACCGTCGTCTCTAACAGCTCCTCCTCATTGTGAACGGGAACGACGACGGAGACCAGCGGATCCGGCTCGGTCGCTGCTTGAAGAGGGACATGCGTCAAGACTGCCATTCCCTCCGACCCAGGCCGATCAAGCGCATCACCGGGTAGGACAGCCGTGGCCACAGCATCTGTAACTCTCCGCGCAGGACATCGGGGGCCACCGGAGGCCGGAACCCCTCGAAATAGGCTTCGTACGGCTGGGACCGGTACGACCTGCCGCCCGCAGCCGCCGTACTCAGCGACGGATCATGCGCCAGTTCATCCGCAGATGCGAGGTCCCCGCGGCGGTTGCGGAACACGATTCCGTTGTCGACGTCGAACACCCTCCATCGCCGCTCTACCCACACGAACGACAGCGTCAGGCGAGGCGCAATCTGTCGGCTGCTCGCCACGAACGCGGGCACACCCGCGTACGTCGTCAACGTCGTGAAGACTTCCGCTTTCTGCCAGGCTGGGCCGTATCCGCGGATGATGATGTTCAGGACATGATCGTCAACGACCGGAAATCCGTCTGGCGTATCGCGAATGTTGCGACGGGTCCACTCGAGCAGCGTCAATGCGCGTGCTTCGGGTGCCGCTTCTTCGTCAACGATCCCGGACACCAGGCGGGCATAGCCCAGATCGCGCTGCACGAAATCCAGAGCCTTGGCGTACAGCGGGATCGTGTGGACGTACAGCGTGCTGTCCACCGCCTGTCGCGTCTCGGTCGGGATGACCGCAACGCCAGCGAGCGCCGCAACGGTGACGGGGAGGAGCAGCCAGCGCCGGGAAGGCACGAAAAGCGTGTGTAACTCCGCGCTTATAATGAGGCGCGTCCCGGCATGCGCGAGCCACTCCGTCGGATCGTCACTCGCATCGTCTTCCGTCTCACAGCAGTGTGCCTCGGCCTGGCAATGGCGTTCCTCATCGCGGAAGTGAGCTATCGCTTCTATCTGTTTGGCTGGAGGCTCAGCTACGCCCAGACCCAGTTCGTGGATCCGTCCGCGTTCGAGGCGGACAAGCCGCTCGTCGCGTTCCTCGGCGATTCGTTCACTCGAGGCTATCCGTTTCCGATCGATCAGTCCTACCCGCTGTTGCTCGCGGGGAGCCTCGCGGACGACCGCATCCGCGTCGGCAACTTCGGGCGGACCGGCAGCTCACTGCGCGACGTGATTCTCACCGCCCGTCAGGTTGCCGCGCTCGATCCGGACCTCGTCGTCTGGGGCCTCTCGACCAACGACGCAATCGCCTCGGCCGAAGCACTGCGGGAGTCCCGGTACTGGAACGAAGCGACGGGGGAGCCGCAGCCCCTTGGAGACCCCCCGCGCAGCGCCTGGTACTACCTCGTCCACGCGCTGTGGATCCTGCCGTACGACTCGCTCGTCAACGCGAAGATGAGCCTGTTCTCGACGGTCAAGGAGGTTCTCCAGACCTACTCCTACGTCTACGTCGTGGTGAAGTCGGCGCTGGACGAGCATCGCCTGCTCGGCGGGTTCCGGGCGCCGATGGACGAGTTTCCGGAGCGTCGGGAGATGGTCGAGGAGAGCCTGCATGCCTATCGGAGGGGCAATACGCCGGCGAGCGCGAGCGAGGCGATCGGGACCATCCACGAGGGATTGCACGCGCAGGGCATCGCGTTCATCGTGCTCTACCTGCCGCAGGAATCCGAGCTCAACGCGTCGATGTTTCGCGGCAATCTCGAGTCGCTGGGCGTCGCCCCCGACGACTACGATCGCAGCAATCCCCGCGTTCAACTGCGGCGGTTCTGCGAATCCCGGGGCATTCCCTTCATCGATCCGTCCGAGGCCATGGAACAGGAGGTGCGCCAGGGACGCCGCCTGTTCCTGACGTTCGACCGCCATTACAACCGCACCGGCAACGCGTGGCTCGCCGATTTCCTGTCCCGGAACCGACTACTGACAGAGGAGATCGGCCGCCTCACGCGGGATGGAGCGCGGCGGCCCCGCGACGGTTCCACTGCGGCAGATTCCGCAGCCACAGCTCGAAACAGAGGACAGTCCAGAGCTGCAGTCCCGCATTCGCTTCGCCGGCCTGATGGCGCCTCACGAGCTCACGCACGTACGGCGCGGAGAGAAACGTGTTGTAACGCGCTGAAGAATCAAGCAGGAGATCCCTCACATAGTCCTTCAGCCCACCGCGGAACCAGGTTCCAAGCGGGACGCCGAATCCCATCTTTCCGCGCCGCGCGACAGCCGGCGGCAGCAGATCCCGAAACGCCTGCCGTAGAACGACCTTCGTAGTCATCCCTCGCAGCTTCATCCAGTCGGGCAGGCCGGCCACATACTGGATGAGCTCCGTGTCGAGGAACGGCGAACGCGCTTCGAGGGAATTCGCCATCGTCGTCCGATCCACCTTGACCAGCAGATCGTCGAGCAGATACGAGCGGAAATTGGTGTGCAGCAGCACGCCGAGCGTGGACAGGCCCGCCAGCCGGTCACGTTCCTGCTCGAGGTACTGCAGACGGTCGATTGGCGACACTCTCGCCGCCAGATCCGGATCGAGCAACTGCTCAATATCGTCGAAGAACAACCCGCTCCATCTCGTCATGCGATCCAGGAGAGGGTCGTTCATGGCACGGGCGAAGCGACGAGCCCTCGCGAGCCAATGGCGATCGTTGGCCACCCGAGGCAGCCGTTCCATGAGCGCACGCAACGGACGCCGGAGAGCGGCGGGCACGCGCTCGGCCGCGACCGCCGCCGCGAACCGCAGATACCCGGCAAACAGTTCATCGCCGCCGTCGCCAGTCAGCACGACGGTGACATGCTGCCGCGTCAGGCGCGACACGATGTACGTGGGGATGGCCGAAGCGTCCCCGAACGGCCCGTCATGGTGCCAGATCAGCGTGTCGACCAGATCGACGGCCGACGGCGCCACCCTGAATTCCGTGTGATCCGTTCGGAACCGCTGCGCAACGGCGCGGGCGAACGCAGTCTCGTCGTACGACGGGTCCCCTTCGAAGCCGATGCTGAACGTGCGCACCGAGGACCCGGTCAACTGACTCATCAGTCCGACGACGATCGTCGAATCGAGCCCGCCGCTGAGAAAGGCCCCGAGCGGCACGTCACTGATCAGTCGGCGCTCGACGGCGGCAGTTGTCAGCCGCCGGACGTTCGCTATGGCGTCGCGAGCGGAGTCCGTCGCCGCTCCGGCCGCCTCACGGGGCTGGAGTCGCAGCTGCCAGTACACCGTCCGCGCCGTACGGCCGTCGGCATCGACCGTCATGATCGTCGCCGGCTCGACCTGCCGCACGTTGCGATAGAACGTGCCCGGCGAAGGCACAAACCCGTGGATGAAATACTGTGGGATCGCCTCCGGCGCGATCTCGAGCGGCTCCTCGTCATGGCCGAAGAACGCCTTGATCTCGGACGCGAACGCCAGCGCACCGGCGATGCGCCTGTAGAACAGCGGCTTCTTGCCGGCACGATCGCGGGCGAGCACCAGCTGCCTGGTGCGCTCGTTCCAGATTGCGAGGGCGAACATGCCGTCGAGTTTCGCGAGGCCCTCTGCGCCCTCCTCCTCGTACAGGTGGACGATCACCTCTGAGTCGGACTTCGAGCGGAACGCGTGTCCCTTCGTCTCGAGCTCGGCACGCAGCTCTCGAAAGTTGTAGATCTCGCCATTGAAGACGAGCTGGAGCGAGCCGTCTTCGTTGGCCATCGGCTGGTCCGCTTCATGGCTGAGGTCGATGATGCGCAGACGGCGGAAACCAAGGCCGACGCGGCAGTCCGGCGAGAGGTACAGGCCGGCGCTGTCCGGGCCGCGATGCGCGAGCGTCTCCCGCATCCCGACGATGCGATCGGCGGACGTTCGTCTGCCGTCGAACCGCAGCTCACCGCAGATGCCGCACATCCGGGGTGCCGTCCTGTGTGTGTTCGAGGAGCTCGCGAATCTCGTATACCTCGAGCTGCTCGGGCGAGCTCAGGATCGCCCGCTGGACCTCACGATCGAAGTATTCGTAGGCCTGAAGACGGAAGGAATGATGCGTTCGAAACACTGGATCCACATCTTCGAGCATCGCCATCAGTCCCTTATCCGAGGTGAACCTGCCGCCCGATGCGACCAGATATCTGTAGTCCTCTGTTTCAAACGTCCGCAGCACCTGCGCGGTGTCCTTGCCCTGGAAGCTCACGGTGGCGTCGATCGCGTTCGCGCGTCCGACCAGCAGGCGGGACAGCGGAAACTCCGTGCTGATGTGCTTCACCGAGCCGTGCTCCTGCATGAAGGCGAGCGCCGCCGGCATTCCGGACCGGACGTCCCAGATCGGCCTCGCGCGCCACGTCCCTGCGGCGGCGATCACGATCAGGCCGCATGCCGCGCAGACGCGCGCCAGACGCCGGTTGCGCGCGACGAGATGGTCGTACGCGCGACAGGCGGACGCAGCGCTGACGATGGCCCATGCAGGGGTCGCGACGCCGATCGTCCGCGCCACCGGGAAGCTGAACAGAGTCCAGATGAGGAGCGGCAGAGCGGCAATTCCGAGGCAGGAGGCTCGGACCAGCGCCGGCACGTCGCATCGAACCGCCGTCCAGACGAGGCTCGCCAGCAACGCGGCCAGGACGCCATACCCCTCCCACTCGCCGATCAGGCGAAGGTAGAACCAGGGCTCGCGTGCCACGAAGTTGTTGCCTTGCCCGACGGTGTGCAAGTACACCTCCTCGAAGTAGGTCAGGAGCCGCGCATCGCCGAATCTCCCCTGAACCGCTGTCGAAAGGCCGGGCGACGCACCGACAAAGGCTTGCAGCAACCGCGTTCCCAGTTCGAACGCCAGCGGCAGGATGAGCGATCCGAGCAGGAACATGCCGGCGATGCCGCCTTGATGACGGACATCCCGGCCGGATCCGCCAATCGCGTCGCGCAGCGCCTGCCACGCGAGCAATCCGTAGAACAGGCACGGCACCCAGAAAAGGTTGTAGTGCACGGTCACCGCAAGCCCCGTCATCAGCCCGGCCAGCAGGGCCATCCTGCGGCGCAGGGGCCACGGCTCGTCAGCCGCGCAGGACCGGAGGTACAGGAACCAGGCGATCGTCACACAGAGCGCCGACACGCTGACGGGAAAGCCCGAGCGGCTGTAGTGGAGATGGGTGAACGAAAAGGTCAGCAGAAACATCGACAACAGGGCGACCGACCGGTTGAACGCAGTGGCCGCGACGAGTCCACACATCCCGATCGTCGCGACCGCGGCGACCGCGGCGACGCCCGTACCGAGCAGCTCCGTGAAGCCGGTCAACGGCGCCCCGAACATCATGATCGCAATCAGGCCGTGCTTCGCCGTCGGACTGACCGCCACGCCGTCCGTCAGCAGGCGCTCAGACAGCGACGACCCGGCGGCGTTCTGCACGTAGCGCTCGAACAGCCATTGGAGACCGGCTCCCCAGGTCCTCGCCACCCCCACGTAATACGCGCCGTCCCATTCCACCAGACCTCGAGCCGCCAGACCGTGAAATCGCAGCACGGCTGCGACAGCCAGGATGCCGATGGCGGCCAGCCAGAATGTCCGGCCGTGTACCTCCCCCGCCATCCGGAGGGTGCTCACTGTTTCGGCTTCTCGCACAGGACCCAACCATACAGGGCAAAATCGAGCGGCAGCCAGTTCGGGAGGTGCGACTGGTGCCGGATGCGGAATGTCCTGCCCAGCGCCGCGATGATGTCGGCATGGCTGTTTGGATGGTGCTCGTCCACCGCAAAGCCCACCATCTTGAACAGGGTGTCGGTCAGTCGGTTCTTCATCGGAAACCCGAGCACCAGCGATCCACCGGGCCGGACGACGCGGGATAGTTCCCTCACGGCGGCGTCGAGCGCATGAATATGCTCCAGGACGCTCGTGGAGATGACGAAATCGAACGAGGCGTCGCGGAACGCCAGCGCCGTAATCGAATTCCGCATCAGCAACACGCCGGTGACGCGCTGGCGATCCAGCATGGCGGCGACCCGCCCAGATTCGTGGTGGATGTCGACCGCCACCACCTTCTGAGCGTAGTGCGCGAGCGCCGGGAGCAGGAATCCCGGGCCAAAGCCGACTTCGAGCGCGCGGCGGAACGGCGTCACGCCCCGCATGAGGCCCCGCGACGTCTGCAGGCGCTTGCGATACACCATGCGGACGAGCGGCAGGTAGTGCAGGCGGACGAAACGCCGCAATTCCGCATCATCCAGTCTGGCCAGCAATTGCCGTTGGGGAACGATGCCTGGCGCCGCGGTTTCGTCGCCTAGTGACATGCCGCTCAGTAGCCGAACACGATCCGGAACCACCGCTGGCAGGTGCGGCCGACCACCGAGTCCTTCACGCTCATCCAGTCGAGCGCGCCGAACATCGTGTATCGGAACAGCAGCATCGTATCCTCGTTGAGCACGTTGGATCGGCGCAGCCGGAACAGATTACCGCCGCGACAGTTGAGACCGTCGATGGTGGTGCAGGCGCAGCGGTAACCGGCGGCGATGACGCTGGCGACGGCCGTTTCGCCAAAGTCCCCGCTGCTGCCCGACGGGTATGAGAAAGCCTCGACACGCCTGCCCAGCATCTGGTGCAGGACGACCCGGGACTCTTCGATTTCCCGTTGCTGCGTTCGCGACGGCACGCTCGAGAGGATCGGGTGCCCAACCGTATGCGAGCCCACTTCGAAGCCGGCCGACTGCAACTCTCGGATTTCGTCCCAGGTCATCAGTTCGTCCGCACAGGACTCCCGGCCGGTGCCGCCGACATGTGTGGCCCCCACCAGGCCGGTCGCGACGAAAAACGTGGCGGGAAAGCGAAACTCCCGCAGCAGCGGGACGGCATTCAGCCACGCATCTCTGTATCCGTCGTCGAAGGTGATGACCACGGGCCGCCGCGGAAGGACATGCCCGTTCTGAAATGCGTCTACCACCGCCTGCAGCGGCACCACTGAATGATGCCGCGCCAGGTACGCCAGCTGGCGCTGGAACGCCGCCGTCGAGACGGTCAGCCGGCTCCACGGCACCTCATTGACCCGGTGGTAGCAGAGGATGCGCACCCCGTCCCCACGACGATACAGCGCGATGGGCAGCCACAAGGTCCCGATCAGGAGCTTGACGACGAACTTGAATACGACACGGAGCCCGAATTTCATGCGCGGCCGCCCAGGGACGGCTTGCGGCCGACGGCAATCAGATGGTTCGAAAGATTCCGGAAGCCGTAGGCGTCGGCGACGCGATCGTCAAGCGGTTCCCAGCGGCGCAGCCAACGGGGCGTCAGCCGCGGGAAACACTTCTCGACCAGCACGAACGGGCCGAGGAATCTGGCCTCGACGCTGACGTCCTCGAGGCCCGCCCGGATCATCTTGTTGCGGAGCGTCCACGTCGTCTCGAAAGACTGGCGGGCTTTGATCCGGCTCGTCACGTGCAGTGCCGCGTTGACGCGGTTGGCGAATGCATATCCATGCGAAGACAACCATGACGCCGCAGTGATGACACAGATCCCTCCGGGCCGCAGGACGCGGCGGTACTCGACGATTGCGCGTTCGGGTTCACGGAGGTATCGCACGACCTCCACGGACACGACGGCGTCGAACGTGGCCGGCGGAAACGGCAGGACCGCCACGTCGCCGAAGACGATCCGCGCGCCGGTATCCTCGCGCGCGCGGCTCAGCATCTCCCATGCCAGATCGATGCCCGTGACGCGGA
This sequence comes from Acidobacteria bacterium RIFCSPLOWO2_12_FULL_68_19, assembly GCA_001767525.1. Lineage (GTDB taxonomy): Bacteria > Acidobacteriota > Vicinamibacteria > Vicinamibacterales > UBA2999 > MELF01. The sequence continues at coordinate 67,266 of MELF01000047.1, forward strand.
AGTTGCGGGCTTCGAGCGCCCTCAGGAAGAATCCCGTCCCGCAGCCCGCGTCGAGCACCATGCGTCCGCGTCCGTCGGTGCCAAGCGCCGCGACGATCGTCTCTCCGATCTTCTTGCGTCCGTAGTTGAACGCCGAGCTGTACGGATCGGTCTCCTGCGCGCGGTAGCGTTCCCGAAAGAGCGGCGCCTGCGCCTCATGCAGGCGAATCGCGTCGTCTTGGGTGACGCTGGAGGGAGGTCTCACCAGGAGCCTCGCAGCGGGGTGATACTATTGGCGCTTCGACTCACAACTGGACATGGCCCACGCGAAGATTGAAGCTCCGTCTCCAGAGATCCATCAGGCCGACTGGGCACGCTCGGTCCGAAGGGTGCGGCCGCCGGTCACGCTCGAGGAGTATCTGCAAAGTTGGGAGACATTCTTCGATCACTACGCGGCGATCGTCCTGCAGTGGCGTGAACGCAACGCCGGCTATCACTCGACGATCGCATCGCTGGCGCGCTTCTACATTCCGCCCGGCGCGCGCGTGCTCGAGATCGGCAGCGGAACCGGCGACCTGCTCGCCTCCACCCGACCGGCACGCGGGCTCGGCATCGACATTTCCGGCGACATGGTGCGTCTCGCCGCCACTAGACATCCGCATCTCGAGTTCCGGCATATGGCGGCCGAGCAGCTCGATCTCGACGGCGAGACCTTCGACTACGTGGTGCTGTCCGATCTCGTCGGTCTGCTCTACGACATCCGCCTGGTATTCGAACGTCTGCGCAGTGTCTGCCACCCTCAGACGCGGATCGTGATTCACTGGTACAACCGCGCGTGGGAGCCGGTGCTCTCTCTCGCCGAGAAGCTCGGGGCGAAGTACCCACAGCCGCTCCTCAACTGGACGACGTTCGAAGACATCGCCAACCTGCTCTATCTGGCCGATTGTGAAATCGTCCGGCGGGATCGACACACGCTGCTGCCCACGCGCGTGCCGCTGGCAAGCGCATTCGCCAACCGGTTTCTGGCCCACGTGCCGCTGATGCGGCACGTGTGTTTGAGCAACTGGGTCGTCGCCAGGCCGCTCGGACTCTCGCGCCCCTCTGTGCCGCCATCGGTGTCGATCGTGTGCCCGTGTCGGAACGAAGCCGGCAACATTCAGCGGATCGTCGATCGCCTGCCGTCGTTCGCCGGCGCCAGCGAGCTCATCTTCGTCGAGGGCCACTCGAGCGACGACACCCTCGCCGAATGCCGCCGTGTCGCCGCGGAAACGGCCGGCCGGAACATTCGCGTGTTCGTGCAACAGGGACGGGGCAAAGGCGACGCAGTCCGGCTCGGGTTTGCCCAGGCGACCGGCGACATTCTCATGATCCTCGATGCCGATGTGAGCGTCGCCCCGGAAGATCTCCCGATGTTCTATCGTGCGCTGGTCGAGGGCAAAGGAGAGTTCATCAACGGTAGTCGTCTGGTGTACGCCATGGACGCCGAGGCGATGCGCTTTCTCAACCTGCTGGGCAACCGCTTCTTCGCCTTTCTGCTCAGCGTCCTGATCGGTCAACCGATCAAAGACAGCCTGTGCGGCACGAAAGTGTTGTGGAGGACTAAGTACGAGGAGCTTGCCCGCGGGCGCGCGTATTTCGGCGGGCTCGATCCCTTCGGTGATTTCGATCTGCTCTTTGGCGCCGCGAAGCTCAACCTGCGCATTGTCGAAGTACCGATCCGGTATCGCCAGCGCACATATGGCTCCACGAACATCAGCCGGTTCAGCGACGGCTGGCTGCTGCTGCGGATGTGCGGCCTGGCAGCGCGAAAGCTGTTCTTCGTCTCCTGAGCGCCGTCAGGCCTGGTGGCGACGATACCAGTCGATCGTCGCCGCCAGTCCGTCCTCGAACCTGGTGCGCGCCCGGAACCCGAAGCACTGCTCCGCACGGGAGGTATCCAGACATCGCCTCGGCTGCCCGTTGGGCTGCGTCGCGTCCCAGACGATCTCGCCCGTGTAGTCGCACGACCTGGCGATGAGTGTGATGAGGTCGCGGATGCTGATCTCGACACCGCTGCCCAGGTTCACGGGCTCGGCTCCGTCGTAGCGTTCGGCCGCCAGGCAGACGCCTTCCGCCGCATCGTCCACGTACAGGAACTCCCGCGTCGGCGTGCCATCTCCCCAGCACACGATCTGCCGCGCGCCGCTGCGCGTCGCCTCGAGACACTTGCGAATCAGCGCCGGAATGACGTGAGAGGACTGCGGGTTGAAGTTGTCGCCGGGCCCATACAGGTTCACGGGCAGGAGGTAGATGGCGTTCATGCCATACTCCTGGCGATACGCCTGCGTCTGAACGAGCAGCATCTTCTTCGCCAGGCCGTACGGCGCATTGGTGTCCTCGGGATAGCCGTTCCAGAGCGCCTGTTCCTGGAAAGGGATGGGGGTGAGCTTCGGATACGCGCAGATCGTGCCGAGGATCACGAGCTTCTCGACGCCCACTCGACGCGCCTGCTCGATGAGCTGGATGCCCATGATGGCGTTCTCGTAGAAGAAGCGCCCCGGACTCCTCCGATTCGCGCCGATCCCGCCGACTACGGCGGCCAGGTGCAACACCAGCTCGGGTTGCGCGTCCGCGAACATCCGTTCGATCCCGTCGAGCGTCGTGAGGTCGTACTGCTCACGCCGCGGGACGAAGACGTCGGCAACGCCCCGCGCCCGTAGCGCTCTCACGACCGCCGAGCCGAGAAAGCCCGCGCCACCGGTTACACAAATCCGCTTCTGTCGGAGATCCATATTCGAGAGCTGAAATACGTGCGCTTACGAAGACGAGCGTACAGACACCGAGAGTCGCGGGTCCGTCAGCACCTTCCGCAGCTTTCCCAGTATGACGCGAGGAAGGAACGTGTACACCTCCGTCTGCAACGGCATCCGGAGCCAGCTGCGACACGCGAGGCTGAACGCCTGCAGGAACTGCCGCCGGAAGAAGCAGGCCCTCGCCAGATCCATGTAGACGCTCGCCCGGCACCGCGCACGGAACCAGCGCCCGAGGGAGGGATCTTCGCGAAACGCGATGTCGAGCACCCGATGTTCACGCTGAAGCCTGAGCGCGATCTGTGCGGGTGTGTACCTGCCGGGTTTGGACGATCGATAGCAGAAGAGTGGCTCATCGATCCATTGCACCTCGTATCGACGTGTAACCCGTGCAAACAGCGTCCAGTCCTCGTACAACGTCGTCTCGGCGCAAAAACCTCCTACCTCGGCGAAGACGTCGCGCCGGATCAACGAACCCTGGCAGCTCAGGAAGTTCCCGAGCAGAATCCGTGGATAGAGACCGCCGCTCGTCGGCAGCTTGACGTGCGGGATGACGATGCGTCCTTCCAAGGACATGAGCGTATACGTCGAGCACACCATCGCGGCACCGGAGTCTGCTTCGAGCATATCGACACAACGCTGCAGCTTCTGTGGGTACCAGAGGTCGTCGGCATCGAGAAACGCCAGATACTGACCGGTCGAGCGGGCAATCGCCCTATTGCGAGCGACAGCCTGTCCCCGGTTCGCCTGGTGCACATAGGTGAGACGATCGGCAAACTTCAGAATCTCGTCTCGCGATCCATCCGAGGAGCCATCGTCCACGACGATGATCTCGTAGTCCTTGAATGTCTGGTGCAGAACGCTTTCAATGGCTCGACTGACGAAGGGAGCCGCGTTGTAGACGGGAATGATGACGCTGACCAGTGGGGACTTCTGCGTCATTGGTCAGAGCCTCTCACCCCAAGCATCGTGACCTCACCCGGACCGATGAATAGCTGGTCGAAGCCCGCCCGGAGAAACCACGACGCCACCTCCGCGTGGGTGTGCTTCGATTGAAACCTGGGCGAGTACCAGTCGAAGGTATCGAGCCACCGCCACCGCCAGTCGCTTTCCATCGAGATCGGCAAACACGACTTCCCAATCAGCCCGATGACAGGCAGTGAATACAGATAGTAGAGGGGCACTGACGCCCCGCACAGCCAGTAGAGGAGCTGGTATGGGAGCTTCGTTGTCAGCCGTCGCCAGAAGTCGGAGCTGTAGACGAACGCCTTGTTGTACGAGGAGTAGACGAACATCGCCATGACGCCGCCCGGTTTCACGAGATCCGCCGCCGCGAGGAACGACTGCTCCGCGTTGGGTGTGTGGTGCAACACGCCGAACGAGTACACCAGATCGAACGTTTCCCTGGCGAACGGTGGCCGTGTGAGATCCGCCTGTACCAGCTGAACGTTCGGCCATCCGGACAGATTCGCCCGGGCGACGTCGATCGCGAAACTGAAATCGAGGCCCACCACCGTCGCACCGTAGCGCGCCGCGACCTCGGCGTAGCGCCCCATGCCGCAGCCCGCGTCCAGGACAAGCTTTCCGTTGAGCCATTCCAGCGGACGATCAAGTCGCGATTGAAAGTCGCGCTCGGAGCGCGCGACTGCGCTCGCGCTGTCGAGTTGGGTCCGCGCATGCTTCTGCCACTCGAAGCTGAAGCTCTTGACATATCCATCGTCATCCACGAAGCGCGGAATGCCGCTACGGACAGCGACGACGATCCCGCATGCGCACTGGAGACGGTCCCCGTGCCGCTGATAAGGGCCGCCGCACGTGGGGCATCGGAGCAGGTCGAGCAGCGGCTGCCCAACGGCGCCGCTCATCAGGCGACCGGGTGATGTGGCAGCCATTCGAGCATCACCTTCTCGACGAGCCAGAGATCGAATTCCGTATGGATATCCCACCAGAACGAGTCGTATTCGAACATGCGCACCGTACGACCAATGCGCTCGCCTCGCCTGATGACATGGGCGCGTGTCGCGCACGCAATGCCCGTGTCCTCGCGGTAGTAGAAGCGTCTGCGTGACTGGCGGCTGCCGTATTGGGCATCCGCCTCCCGAACCCGCAAGGGGACGCCATCGTCCTTGTGCCAGTAATTCTTGTGCGTCTTTTGAGCCACGAAGGCCGTTTCGACCGAGGGGTCGTCCAGGAGCTGCTGGATACACCAGTCAATCCACTCAGGCTTGCGGAAAAAATCGGTGCTCTGCAGGTAGACCACGATGTCGGCACGATACCCTTCATCGCGCTCCAGTCGGTCGATGGCGTACTTGATGACGGCTTCAATCTTCCGATCATCGGTGCACATGTCGTCCGGGAGGAAGAACGGAACCTCCGCGCCATGCGCTTTCGCCACATCGGCAATCTCAGGATCGTCGGTGAACACGCAGACGCGACCGATGAGCCGGCACTGGCACGCATCCTGGATGACATAGGAGATCAACGGCTTCCCCGCAAGCGGCAGGAGATTCTTGCGCGGCAACCCCTTCGAGCCGCCCCGCGCGCCAATAAAAGCGACTACGTTAGCCACGGGCCGAGGTCACGGAGAGCGGAAGAACCGGAGTCAATGCAATCCAAGGCGGTCGGCGGCTGTCGGGGTGCACACCAGATGGTTGTAGGTATCGCTCTTCAGAATATGCTGCACATGGCGGACGCCCGCTCGCTCATCAATGTTGAAGTACAGATACCCGCTCGGCAGGAGGCTCTCGATTCGAGCGCCGAGGGCGTCACTCTGGATCTCGATCAGCATCGACGGCCGCATCCGGAGCCACTCGCCGAGGCCCGCAATCACCTCGAACTCATGGCCCTCGGTGTCGATCTTGATGAGATCGATGCACGATATGCCGTGTGTGGCTGCGAACGTATCCAATCTGATCGTCGGTACGACCTCGCGGACCGTGAGTTCCTCGGCGCACGGGCCGTCCGGCTGCAGCGTGGCTACGAGTTCGTGCGGAAGAGGCGCATCAAAGAGCATAGCGGTACCGTCTTTGTTCGATACCGCGACGTTCAGGCACGCTGCGCGATAGTGGTTCAGCGTGCAGTTCTGCTCCAGCATCTCGAACACCCGACGCGCGGGTTCGAAGGCGTACACCCGGGCGGACGGTTGGACCGCCTGAGCCGTCAGAGCATAGATCCCGGTGTTAGCGCCGACGTCACAGATCACGTCGGCATGCTTGCAGAGTTCAATCCATAGCGACAGCGACGTACCTTCCCACCCGGCTCGGATCCCCTTCCAGAAAATCTCATTCTCAATCAACCACCCGTGGTGGTACACCTGAAATGCCGTACCGTCTACCTGTACGTCGAACGGTCCCTTGAAATGGAGATGCCTGTAAATACCTGGCGGCGGCACACACACGCGCCTGACAAGCGAAAAGAGCTGCCGTTTCCAAGGCAGCGCGCTATAGATTGCTTTGAGATTCTCTCTCAACAATGACATCTACGCTGGACGCACCAGGCTGGCCGGGCCGTAATCCTCTCGCACGATCGAACACGAAGCGCGCATTCGCCGCTGCGATACTCGCTCCGATGCTGGTCAGCCGCTTGAACGCCTGCCCGACTTCCGCGGAGACGGACGCTTCGGAGAGAAAGTACAAGAGTGACTGTGCGAGGTCACGCGGGGCTGGTGTGACACACACCTGCGGATACTGTTGCCTGAGCTCGGCCAAGCCATCCGGCCACAGCTTCAGTTCGGTCCCGAATATGACGGGTTTGGCGTGGTATGCGGGCTCGAGGATATTGGCCCAGCCGCCCATCGGGTGGAAGGTCCGCGCGAAGACGATCACGGAAGCAATCGAATAGAGCTTGGCCGGCGCCATCGGGACATCGACCACCACCACAGGCACCGGTCGCACCATGCGACTGAGCGCGGTGACTTCCAGCTCTTTGACGCTGAGTCGCTGTAAGACGTGTGGCGCTGTCTCCAAGTGACGCAGCAGCAGTACAAGCCTGATGTCGTTCCGGTATTCACGGGCAACGCGAAACGCTTCCACGATCAGTTCCTCGTCGCCCCGCGTCGCGGCCGCGATGACGATGGGCGACCCTGGCGGCGCAGAGAAGGTGCGGCGAAATGCCGCTTGCTCCTCGGCGGTTGCGGCAGCATGACTCACGTCGGCACGAATGTTTCCAAGCACTACGACATCTGGTCGTTGAACATGCCTGAGCAGTTCCCGTTTCTGCGGCTCATTCTGGATCGCAACGTAGTCGAGGTTTTCGTACGCACGGAGGGTAAACATGCGACGCCAGTACGATGCGTTTGCTGGCTGCGCGACCGTGTCCGGCCCGAAATGTCCTGACACGAGCCCCACCGAAACCCCGGACGTTCGCAGGGTTTTGGCAATCACCGGATGAAAAATCTTTGTGACAAACACGGCGATCTCGATCCGGAACCATCTCCGCAGCCAGGAGCCGATCCAAGGGAAATCCCACGGTGCAAAAATCTGCAGATCGGCTATCTCCAGCTCGGTCCCGATCACGTACGACTCCATGTTGTCGATCGCGAAGATCAGGTTGTGCCCGGGGTGCAACCGACGCAACGTCGCACAGAAGACGGTAAGCCCAAGAATCTCGCCGGCGTTGATGAACAAGATAATGGAGGGTTTCTTCGGCAACTCGACCCGACGTCCCGTGAATATTCCAACGCGATCGAGGAGATACCGACGCCAGAGCCGCCGGTCTGAACCCGTGATGGCCTTACGCACGAAGATGCCGGCGGCCATCCGGCACGTCGAGAGAAGGTAAAGCACATGTTCACGCCAGATTGAGGCTCGCGACGACATCATCGGCCGGCGACGCGTGCGTCCTGGGTGTTCCCGAGTCGTAGCCGAGCATCGCGCGGGAACACTGACGTGACCACGCGAAAGTAGGTCGTTGCGTTGGCCTTGACGCTGAAGCGTTCCTCGACCGTGCGGCGCCCTGCCAAGCCCATGCGCGCACGTACCGGTGGTTCGAGAATGAGGCGTGTCAACTTTGCGACCCACTCGTCCTCGCTCGCCGTCAGGAACCCGTTCTCGCCGTCGCGGATGAATTCGCAGGCAGACCCGATCTTCGACGCGACGACGGGCACCCCCATGCCCATGTACTGCAGCGCCTTCAAGCCGCTCTTTCCCAGCGCGAACTCCTCGTTCGGCACCGGATAGACGCCGATGTCCATCTCGGCCAGATCCGACACTTCCCGCTGAAGCGTCCAGGGCCGCGACTCCACCATTACGCCGTCGATGCTGAAGTCGCCGGCGCCGATCACGAGCAGCCGGATCGGAAACAGCCGCGCCACCCGCTGCAGCACGGGGATCAGATGGCGGAGGTACAACGCCGTCGTATACGAGCCGCTCCACCCGATCGTGACGGCTCCAGCGGTGCGCGAGTGCTCGCGTGGATAGTACAGATCGGTGTCGATCGTCGACGAAATGACCGTCACCCGCGGGTTGTGCTGCGCCGCGAACTCGGCAAGGTGACGCGTCGCGACGATCACGTGATCGGCCGCGGTGATGATCCGCCCCACCCGCGATGCTCGTCGGAATCCGGCGAACAGCGGGTTGGCCGTACTGGGCGGCCGCCGGTAGATCAGGTCGTCGATGTCGTAGACGAGCGGGATGCCACGCCGGCGGAGCGCTTCCTCGAACCACGGAGGCAGGAGTGGAACCGCCCACAGATGCACGTACACCGCGTCATAGCGCGAGGCGCGAATGAAGTCCCGGACACGCCGGCCGTATCCATACAGTCCAAGAGCCAGCTTACGCAGCCGGTTGCCGCGCGTGAAATACACCCGCCACAGGGCCGGAGCGACGAACGGCGACGCGACCACCTTGATGCCGTTGTCCTCGAAGAAACGATAGTACTGTTCGAACTTGAGCCGCTGACTCGGCGCACAGTGAAGCGGGTACGGCGTCAGGAACAGCACTCGCCTCCGCGGCCGCCGCACCAGGATGCTGTCGTACAAGGCCCGATAGGCAGGACAGGCCCGTTCCTCCAGCGAAAAGTGGCCCTCCGCTACCGCCCGATAATGCGCTCGCCCACGGCCGAGCGCCTGCTGCAGAGTGTGTGCCGCTCGCCGGTACTCGTCCCGGCGCAGTTCAGGCACCAGCACGCCGGCCTCGTCGTCCGTCACGAGGCGGTCCGCGTCGCCCACGCCGGCGTTGATCACCAGCGGGAGGCCGCACGCGAGGTATTCGGCGTACTTCGTCGGAGATGAGGACAGCTTGGAAAAACACGTGCGGATGAAAGCAATGCCGGCGTCGGCCGCCGACAGGTACGCCGGCATCTCATCATGACCGACCCGGCGAACCACCGCATCGCGTCGGTCGATCCCGTGCCGGCGCATTCGCTCCTCGACGTCGGCAGTCCGTCCATTGGCGAGAAAGAGAAAAAAGAGGTCCGGCAGGATTGCTCGCGCTGTCGTGAAGAAATCGAGCATCTCGTCCAGGAGGTACCAGGTGCCGACGGACCCCGCATACACAAGAACCGGCCGATCGCCGACGGCCAGGCCGTCTCGCACCCCTCGGCGTCCTTCTTCGGTGAAGCAGAAATGCTCCAGATCGACACACGACGGAATGACGTCCCAGGGCGGCAGCGCCGGCCTCTTCCGCAGGCCGGGAAACTCCCGGAGCGCAGGCTGGATCGCGCTCGTCAGCGTCACGAGGCCATCTGCAGCGGACAGCACCTGTTGCTCGACGATCTTCGTGAGCCTGTAGCGGAGCCCGTGAGGATTCCAGTGTCCGGCGTCGGCGTATTCCTCGGCCTGAAGCCCCCGGATATCGAAAAGAAACGGCGTGCCGGTTCGTCGCTTGAACGCCCAGGCGATCGCCGACGGGACGTATCCGCGGGCGTGCACCAGATCGAATGGACGGGACCGGTGTTCCAGTGCAATCCGCCGAAGGCCGGCGGCGATGTCATACCCCGTCGCGGGAAGCGACGGGCTCTTGTGGTACGGCAGGCGAATCCACGTCGTGCGGCTCTCACGGAGACGGATCTCCAGCGCGTGACGGGCGGCCTGGTCCTTTACAGGCGACCGTACCGGCTTCTCGTAGGAGAGCACGGTCATCTCGTACGTGCGCGCGAGCGCCCGCACGTAGGGAGTGACCTGTGTCGTACCCAGCGGCTCGATCAGGCTGTTATAGGAGATGTACAGAACGTGCGGGCGCATGCCGCGCGCGGACGCCTGCTGGTCAAGAGTCATTCGTGCGAACGTCTCACGAACGCTCGAAGCGGTCCCAGCTCGAAGGCTGCAGGCAGGAACAGCGCCAACGGCACCATGAACTGCAGGCGGTAGCGGAACAACAGACCGTCATGATCGACGATGAGCGCCAGCGCGAGAACGCCGAGGGTCACATACGTCGTGATCGCCACGCTTTCGATGCGTCCCGATCGGCAGCAGACAAACGCCCCCACGAAGCCCAGTACGGCAATCGCGTACATCCACGGCAGCTCGAGCAGACCGACCAACCCGAACGCGCGTCCCGCGTCAGCACCCGGCACAAGCGCGGCGGGGAAGGGTGCGAACAGCACGTGTGCGAGGGCAATCGGCAGGAACTGGAGCAGGCCTGACGGGGTGGAGAGGTCGGCGTCCTGTCCGAACCGCGTGTGCCCCGGGTCGTTGGTGCTCGTATGATGAGCCCGCAGATCTGCAAGTGTTCGCAGGTCGAGCAGCGCGACCAACCGCCTGAGGCGTCCCGGCAGGAAATCCGGCACCGCCGGCGACGGGGACCGAGCAGCGGCAGATTGGGCGGCGAGGTTGAAGGGCGTCGCACCGGGGGCGGCGCCGGACGGCGCCAGTTCCCTGGTCCCACCAATAGCGAACAATCGTTCCTCTGCGTCTCCATCGTCCGGACTGAATGAAAGAGCGACTCTGTAAGCGCGCTGTGCCCGGGGGATGGCTCCCTCTTTCTCGTAGATCCGCCCCATTTCGAACCACGCCCGGCTCCGCTCCAGCGGCGTCGATGGCGCGATCAGTCTCTCCGTCGTCGTCCGGGCCTGCGGCAACACAACGACGATCGCAGCGGTCGCGACCGCGGCTCGCCAGGGGGTGAGGCCTCGGTACGCAGCCAGGAAGAGCCAGACTGCCGTCAGCGTGAGTGCACCGATGAAGACATAGACGTCTGCGCCGCGCAGAAGGCCGATGCATGCGAGGATGAACACGAACGGCGGCCACCAGAGGAGCGTGCGCCAGTGGAATTCACGGGATGCAGATTCCCGAGCCACGACCGACACCATCACGGCGAGCGCGCCGGCGGAGGCACAGAGCAGCAATGGCTCCTTGAGCGGCTGCACCGACCAGCCGATCCAGGAAGGCCAGAGCCCGAGCGCCCAGGCCAGCCACGGCGGCGAGCTTCGTCCCGACAGCCGACGCGCCAGCACCAGCAGCAACACGAGCGTCACGACGTCAAGCACACCGTTCAGGAGAATCAGAGGCAGAGGATTGCGGCCGATGTGCGTGTATGCCAGCCCGACGACGAGCGGATAGAGTCCGGCCTCTCTGAGTCTCACGCCCCGGACAGCCGCATCGGCCTGTTCCATGCCGGAGTTGTGGTACCCAATCGCGTCGGGGATGCCGCGCCAGAGGCCCGGGCCCGCCGCCGGAGACTCCGAGGTAGACGCGTAGGCAACCGAGAGCCCGAACACCACGAGCGCGGTGACGACTCGCAGCCCGTAGAGCGCCACCAGAACGCGCCGCAGGGGCGCTTCGAAACCAGCGACGCGCGGAAGGTACGCGGCGAGCGCAACCCCCAGCGTGAGCAGGACCGCGCAGGCCACACCGACCAGAATCGTGAACTCGACGGGTGCGACCTCTTCAATCATGCTGCTGCGAGCGAGTGAGCGTCCTCAGGGCGAGTGGAACAAAGACCGCCAGCGGCACGACAAACGGCAAACGGTACCGGAAGAGCAACCCGTCATTCGCCACGCCGATTCCCAGGCCGAGGATGCCGAGCGCCACATACGTCGCTGTCAGGAAGTGTACCGGGTTCGCCTTTCTGCATGCGACCACAAGCCCCACGCATCCAAGCGGCACGACGAAAATGAGCCAGACGAGTTCGATGAGACTCGCGAACCCGAGCACATCCGTGGCTCCGTCGCCCGAAAACATCGCCCACGGGAAGGGCCCAAACAACGCGTGAGCCAGCCCAATCGGCAGAAATCGGGTCAGACCTCCAATCGTCGACAAGTCAGCGTCCGGGGCGACCTGCAGCCGCCCGACCGACTGGCGAAGGCGCGCGACACCCTGAAGCGAAAAGCGGTCGAAATACCGCCGAAAGCGTTGAACCCAGGAAGCATCCGACGGCACGTCGCTGCGAGTCGCGAACAGCGGCACAGCCAACGCCGGCGACGCTGCGACCGAAGCGGCGGACGACCCACGATCTGTCCCGACCAGAACTGGCGGGATCTCGCTGCTGAGAATCGCAAGGCGATTCCGTGCGAAGGTGGAGTCAGGGTCGATCGACAGTGCGACCGAGTACGCACGCAGCGCCTTGGCGGCGACGTGATCCCGTTCGTATGCCACGCCCAGCGCGCTCCATGCTTCCACGCGCTCCGCCGTTGAGGCACTCCGATAGAGCAACTGCCGCACGAACACCTGGGTAGGCAGCAACGCCGTCAACGCTGTAAGGACGACCGCGGCGCTCCATGGCGTGCGTCCGCGCAGCGTGAGCGCCCAGCCCCACATCACGGCGATCCCCATTGCGGCGCTCAGGACATCGGCGACTCCCGTGCGAATGAGCCCCACCGAGGCGAGCACGAGCAGCAGACCCAGCCAGAGACGACCAGAGGGCGCCCACTCTCGAGCGTGAACGGCCTTGCTGATGGCTACGACCGCGAGCACGAGAGCGGTCGTCGAGAGACACAGCAGCAGAGCATCCTTGAGCAGTTGTACGGACCAGCCGAGCCACGACGGCCAGAGACCCAGGCCCCACGCAAGCCACGCCGGCGGGCCTCGTCCCAGAACTTGTGTGGAAAGCAGGAGCAGCAGCGTGAGCGTGACGACGTCGAAGATCGCGTTGAGGACGATCAACGGCAGCGGATTCGGACCGACGTACGCGTACAGGAATGCGACCAGCTCGCCGAAGAAATCGGGTTCGCGAAGATTGATGCCGTGACTCCGAGCGGCCAGCTGTTCCACGGCCCCGTTGTGGTACGCGGCTGCATCGGATATGCCTCGCCAGAAGCCTGGACCCGCGACGGGCGAGCCCGGCGAGGACCCGACGAGTATCGTCAGCCCGAACAGACCGAGGGCTGCCGTCAGCCTCACTCCGTAGATCAGCAGGACGGCACGGCGAAGCGGTGCGTCGAGCCCTGCGATGCGCGGGAGCACGGCGGCCGCGAAGGCACCGGACACAACGAGCGCGGGAACGGCCAGAATGACGAGCCAGGTGAATTCGACGGGCTCAACCATCACAACAGGGAGTCACGGCACGACGACCGTCTCGAACGGCAGCGGGACGATCGACCGGTACATGTCCTGAAGCCGTCGCGCACAGGCGGCGGCATCGAACGCCCGCACGACTCTCACGCGCGCGCACGCCCCGAGCCGTTCGCGCATCCCGCGGCTTTCCTGGAGCTGCAACATGGCCTGCGCCAACGCCGGTACGTCACGCGGAGACGTCAGAATGCCGTTGACGCCCGGCTCCACGATTTCGAGATGGGCAGGGATGGCCGACAGGACGCACGGCTTCCCCATCGCCATGGCTTCGAGCACGGCCACCGGCAACCCTTCATGGAGGCTCGGGAGCACGAACGCGTCCGCTCCGTCGAGCAGCTCGAGCACGTCGGTGCGTGCGCCCAGAAAGCGCACGCGCTCCGAAACGGCAAGAGCCGCAGCGTTCTGCTCGAGGTCGCGCAGCAGAGGGCCGTCTCCCGCAATCAGCAGGCGCGTGGATGGAGCTCGCGCCGCCACCTGCGCAAAGGCACTGAGCAGATCGTCAAGACCCTTGCCCGTGGCCAGGCGGCAGAGAATCAGCCAGGCGAAGTCGTCCGGCGCGAGTCCAAGCCGGGCGCGCGTTCGCAACCGCCGGTCGGCATCGGGCCGCACCGTCTCCGTGTCCACTGCGTTCGGGATCACCACGACCTTTCCGGCCGGCATAGCAAGCCGGTGGACGACCGACCGGCGCACGTATTCGGACACCGCCACCGCCCTCGTCAGCAGTTTCGCGGTCGACCGGTCCGTCCGGTGCCGCCATGCCGAGTAGAACCCGCTGTCCGGCTCGTGCCCGGCGTTCTGCATCGTGCTCACAATGGTCCTGCCGCACGCGCGCGCCGCCAGACGGCCTATGAGATCCGCCCAGAACAGCTGGGTGTGCACGATCCGGATGCGCGGGTGTCCGGCGAGCAGCCTGACCAGCCGCACGAAGCCGTACGGCAGATCGCGCTTCCGGCGGAGGTCGAGAGTACGTAGCGGAATCGATAACCCCCTCGCCTGCCCGCTCTCACCGGGGCCGAACACGGCAAACGGCCAGTGCTCGAATTCCGCGCCGAAGAAGTGCAGATCATTGAACAGGCGCTGCTGGGCACCGCCGATACCGAAGCTGTCGATGAGGTGGAGGACGATCGGGCGATCCACGGTGACTCAGAACCGAAGAACGTATTCGACAAGCCTGAATCTGAATCGGTCCTCCACTTTCAGGAGCGTTAATCCCGCGCGTCCAAAAAGTCGCAGCCACCGCTCTTTTTCCATCGGCAGCCCTTGCCATGTCAGCGGGTGGATGACGTGCTGATAGAAGAGCGGGTGAATACGCTCGGCGAGCGGCATCGCCTGGAATTCAGCGTCCGACAGGCGATCGAATTCGCCGACGATCAGATAGCGCCCTGGAAACAGCGCCTTCATCCGCTCGAAGATCTCGACCAGCGCCTGCTCGCCGTCGCGGAGAAACTCGTGGAAGACCATGAGCCCATGAAACGCGTCCACGTTAGCCGTCGCGGCGGCGAACGACTCCGGACGGGTCACATCGCCTTGGACGAGCATGATGCGATGCGCCAGGTCCTCGTCGCGCACCCGCTCGGCGGCCGCCTGCAGCGCGCCAGACGCGATGTCGATGCCGACGCCCTCCAGCCGGGCGTCGAGCCTGCAGAACCCGACGAGCACGTCGCCAAGTCCACAACCGAGATCGGCCACCCGCGCGACGCCGAGTCGCTTCAGCTCGGCCACGATCCAGTCGTAGTTGCCTTTGCCGGTGTAATAACTCCCCTTCGCGAGCAAATCACCCGGCCGGACGAAGTCGACGCCGTACCGCTTCTGGTTGCGCAGGCACGGCACCAGCTCGTGGAGAATGCTGGCGTACGCGCCGACCGCCCCAAATGACATCGCGAGCACCGAATCCGCAAACAGCCACTCCGCACCGCGCTTCGTCAGCCTGAACCGGCCATCGTCCTTGGCCAGGACGACGTCCGCATGAAGCAGGAAGTGCAGCACGCCGTCGAGCAGATGCGCGTTCACGCCGCATGCCTCGGCGAGCTCGGCGGACGTCATGGCGCCACGGCGGCGCAGCGTCTCGAACACGCCGGTTTCGTGCAGGGCAAATATGACGAACGCCCGGATATACCCGTTGCGAATGCTCTGCGACCACGTCAGGAGCGAATCGCCGAGCCATGCCGCATCCGGCGCGGCCGTGTTCACCGGTTGAGTCACGCGCACACCTCCGTCATCGGGTGCGCAGCGAGAGTAGCCGGCTGAACCTCGCCAGCTGATCCGCCAGCATGGGCGGCTGCAGGTGGACGAAACGGCCGCCGACGGCAATCAGACCGATCACAATCAACATCGCCGCGACCCCGCGTGCGCACCCGAGCGCCAGGGTCAACAACCCGCCCAGCTGCGGCTGTATCGGCAGCAGCCACCCGACGAATGCGGCGGCCGCCACCGCCGTCAACCCGATGACCAGGAGAGAACAGACGATACGCACCGTCTCGCGAGTCGAATGTCCTGTCAACCGTCCCGACGCCCAGACGACGCCGAGGGCACGGACCGCGGTCAGCACGACCGCCGCAGATGCAATACCGCGAATGCCGTCCCACCGACCTGCCGCCGCAAGCACCCACGACGCGATCAGGGCGAGCGCGCCGACGAACAGAATGTACGGCTTCAGCCGCCCACGAGTGATCACCACATAGTGTGGACCGGTGAGGATGGCTTCGAAGTACGCGCTCAGACAGAGCAATTGCCCTATCACGACGCCCGCCTGGAAGCTCGGGAATAGCACCCGTAGGATCCCGGGCAGCGCGGCGACCAGGCCGGCCACCAGCACGGCCATCACGGCCGCCATGAGAAAGGTCGTCTTCACGAGAAAGGGTTTCGACAGCTCCGCTGGCTCGTTCGCTCTGACGATGTATTCGGGTGCGATCGCTTCAATGACCGCCGACGGGACAAGGATCAGCAATGAGGCAAAAGCCTGGCCGATGGCGTAATAGCCAACGTCCGCGGCGCTGAACAGTCGCACCGCCACGATCCGCTCGAGACTGCGCACATACACCAGCGTCCCGCCCAGCACCATGTGAATGGGGATGCCGACTTTGAGCAGCTTCGCGAGAAACGCCGGATTGAGCGACAGGCGGCGCGGTGGCGCAAGGCGGAGCAGCCAGCCGACGATCAGCACATACGAGAGCGCCTGACCAACCACAACGCCCGTGCTGTCCCATATCCATCCGAACGCGATCGTCGTAAACAGGACTACGAGCGACCCTGCCACGCCGGTACGAGCGACGGCCCCGAACTGGTTGGTGCTGCGCAGCCAGATGATGAGGCTGCCCCGCATCGACAGGAACAGCGGGAATCCGGCGGCCAGGAGCAGCGGCCACACGAGCTCTGGCGCCAGTGAACCCCGCGATATCCATATCCATCCAACGATCGCCGTCGTGGCAGCCACTCCGGTCAGGGCCGTGAACGAAAGGACCGCGTCGTGAATCGCTCTGGCTTCCTCCGGACGTCCCTCCGCCAGCTTGACCGGCGCGAGGTAGAGCGTGGCGGTGTGGACACCGAGGTTCACGTAGCCTGCAAGCTGCTCGAAGAGCAGCGCCGTCGCGACTACGCCGTAATGAGCGGGTCCGAGCAGGTTCGGCAGGATGAGCCCGCGCACCGTTCCGACGATCTGCTGGACGACGTTGCGCGTGGCCAGATGCGCCACCGCGCCCAGGAGGTCGTCGGTTTTCGCCGACCCGCCGGACATCTCGCGCCCCGCCGCCGGTTGGATCGGAGGCTCGGCCGCGGGTGCGGCGTGGGAACCGAGCGATGCTGGATGTGATATCAGGGTCTCTCTACTGAGCGCGCAGTAGCTTCAGCCGTCCCCAGATCGTGGCGCCGAGACCGAAGTACGCGTTCGGATCCCAGCAAGCCTGATTGCACGGCGGAATCGTCCCGCGGAGTACGCCGTCTGCAAGCGCGACGACCCTGGCGGGGTCGGCGTCGATGAACGGGTAGTACACCAGCGGCGTATCGAGCACGTTCTGGCGGAAGTACTCCGAGCGCTGGACGGCCAGGCCCACGATCACGCTGGGGCACTTGCATGCGAGCGCGAACAGCATGGCTCCGGACATGCCGCCGATGGCGACCGATGCGCGCCGGAGGAGCGCCACCTGCACATCCATGCGCAGCACGCGGTCCACGTTGATCAGATCGAGACAGCCTGGAGGCACGCCGTCGGCGTAGTAGGCGCCTCCCGGCTCTCCCAGAATCGCGATCAAGTGGCCGGGAAAGCGTTGGTGGCAGCGGGCGATCAGCTCGTCGTATTTCTCCTTCGGCCAGTTCTTGTCGGGCCTTCGCAGCGATCGGGCGCGAGGAAACAGCGCAATGAACGAGTCGGTGGGCCCGGTGATTCTCCGGAGGTACTCTCCGGCTTCGGGTGAGGGGATCGGCGGCTCGAAGACCTGATCCTCGAGGCGCGGCGGCCTGTTCCGAAAATCTCCGTCGCTGATGGGATGCGGAGCGATGTCCATGCCAACTGAACGCCCGGACAGGGGGCAACGGTTCAGCCGGAAAGGCGCCACGATCTCACAATCGGCAGGCAGTCGCGCCTGGTACCCACGCAGAAGCTGCAGGACAACCGGCTCGACATCCGACTGAGGCTCGGTTGTGACCGGCACCCGCTCGAAGTAATCGCGCACCAGAAGGCGCTTCTTCCGGACGGTGACGTTACCGCGTGGATAACCGCTGCGCCAGTAGTCGGTGACGTACGAGTTCTGCGAGATCGACCGTCCGGGAAACTCCGCGGGGTGCGCCCAGAACTCATGGACGTCCGGATAGAACAGTGTGCGCCCGGGATAGCTCGCCGCGACGCGATGATGGTCACGATAGACGGTGCGACACAGCTTCTTGACCCACCCGTGCCACCAGACGAGCTCCCAGCCGAATTCCCCGACCCAGGGTCCGAAGAACACGGTCTTCATCGGTTTAGATCCATCCCCGCCACCAGTAGGCCAGGATCGCCACGTACTCATGGGCGATGCCGCGCACCTGTTCGAGCGTGGGGCCGCGCTCGTGCGCGTAGAACTGGCTGTTGGGAACCGGCGACGGGATCACGACAACGTCCCGGGAGAGCTTGCGCCAGGTGAGCATCGCGCGCCGCATGTGATAGGGCGAGCTCACGAGCAGAATCCGCCGCCAGCCGCGCTCGCGAAGAATGGTGCTGACGAACTCCACGTTGTCGCGCGTATTGGCGGCCTTCGTCTCGAGGATGATGTCGGAGGCCGGCACGCCGAGCCCGAGCGCCACATCCCTCATCACGTAGGCCTCGGGAAAGGCAAAGACGTAGCCCGATGAAAAAATCATGCGCGGCGCATGTCCCGTCTCGTACAGATCGAGCGCCTTCCGGAGACGTTCCTGGTATCCGCCGCCGGCCTTTCCCGACTCTCCAACCCCGCTGCCGAACACGACCACCACGTCGGCGGCCCGCGGCTCGGCGGCGAGGCGCAGCGGCTCAGCGAGCAGCCAGAACGCCGTGGTCTGAAACAACAGAATATAGCTAGCGAGTAGCCCCCCGCCCACCTGAACCATGCGCCGGGAAGTCCGTCGATAGAGCCTCCGCAGGCGCTCGTCCCACGGCGTCTCGTGTCCGACGCGGGTAGCGAACCCCTCTTCGACTATGCGCCACATCTCGGCGACCCTGCGGTCCCAGCCGTTCGCGGCGGCCGCCCGGATGCGGAGGCGCCGGAGGTCCGGCGTCGTCTGCTCGAGCGCCTGAAACACGGACGCCACAAACGCATCGGGCGTCTCGGCCACCGTGACCACGGGGCCGTGGTCGCGTGCGAATTGCCGGACGTCCGGCAGCGCCGTTGACACCACCGGGATGCCCAGGGCGAGATACTCGTTCAACTTCGTCGGATACACCGTTCTGGTGTACTCGTTCAACGCGTAAGGGATCAGGCCGACATCGAAACCCTTGATGAGGCCGGCGAGACGCTCGTGCGGTTGCTGACCCAGGAGCACGACGTTGGGACGGGCTTGGAGGCGATCGATCGCCGCCTGCTCAGGGCCGATCAGTACGATCGTGCCCGGCCACGACCCCGCGAGGCGCTCGAGCAGATCGAAATCCACGTGCCGGTGCAGCCCGCCGACGTATCCGGCAAGGGGCCGCGGCAGGCCGCTCAGCTCGGGATCCACGGGAACGTCCTCGTGAAAGTGTTCCAGGCGCACGCCGAACGGGAAGATCCTGATGTTCGGATGCGGTTGACAGCGCCGCCTCAACTCCTCGCCCTGCACGAACACCACATCCGCGCGCTCGAGTACCCGCCGCTCGCTTCGCCTGACGGATCGCGGACTCGGCGCGAGCTTCTCCCAGTCGGCGATGCAGTAGTACACGACCAGCAGCGGATCGAGGTCGTCGATCATGTCGACGACGAGGGCCGTCGGGAGAAAGACCCAGACAACCGGATCGTGGAATCCGGCGGCATGCATCCACCGCCGCATGGCCCCTCCGACAATGCCTCGATTGATCCACTCGGCGAGGTGTGAATTCGGGAACGGAACGACGAGCGGCGAATACACGTAGATCCGCTCGGCCACCTGGCGGAAGCCCCGCAGTCCGCGCCACCAGTTCCTGACTCTCTGGACCATCCGGCCGAGATCGCGCACCGACGGCGCACGAACGCCGGTGTTCTCGACAAACAGGACGCGATGGCCCTCACCGGCGAGGCGCGACATCACCTCCTGGTGACCCTGCCAGTTGAAATCCCAGTCGATGGACGAGAAGCAGATGATGTCCCGGCGCTGGACGCGATCCGGCTGAAGCCGCCCGGCGGCTTCGACCGTCTCCAGCGCGAGGTCAGACGCGAGGGGCTGCCGGCGACTCATCTGCCGTGGTCCGTGCGCGGGGCCGTCTGCAGCAGGAGCTCCGCCAACCGCATGCCGTCTTCGTCATGCAGGTCCACGAGGCTGCCGGGATCGCGCACCGGAACCACTCCGACGCGCTCGCCCAGCCGGTGTCCAGCCCGGGGCACGTGCGCGCGCATGACCGTGACGAGCCCTCCCATCTCCTTGTACATGGGCTGAAGCGCCGTCCGCGGCGTTTCCTCACGCCGGCGTACCCGCGTCAACGCGCCGTCCTCGTCCATCGTCCAGAACTCATGGCGCTCTTCGCGCGCGCCGAAGGCGCAATCGAGCTGTTCGTTCAGCACGACCTCGATGACTCTGTCGACGAGGCCTGGCGGGCGTACCGGGTGCGTGATCTCGAGAAGCGCGACGAGATCCACGGGGTCGGGACTGTGCTCGTCCAACCACCTGACCGCATGCTGAAGCACGTGGCCGAGCGGGACGCTGCGCCCGGCGAGCGCCGCCGGCTGCAGGAACGGCGCTTCGGCGCCGAGCGCCCGCGCGAGCTGCGCGACGCCAGGGTCGTCGGTGGACACGATCGTCCGGCGCACGTACCTCGACTGCTTCGCGGCATCGAGCGTGTAGGCCAGCAAGGGCCGGCCGGCGATCGACACCATGCCCGTGCCGGGGGTTTCCGGGTCACCCCCGCGGATCGGAATGATGGCAACGACGTTGGGCAAGGCTTCCGTCAATCCGTGCGTGGGCGAGGCGGATGGCCGTTGATAAGTTCGATGACGCGCGCGACGCGAGCCGCCCGCCGCTCGTCCAGCCCGTGGTTGATGCCGTGGAAGTGATACACGCTGGCCGCCGGTTCGTACACGAGGCGATACTCCTGGGCCAGCACTCGCTTCGCCCAGTCGCGGTCCTCAACTCCGGCGAGCTCCTCGTTGAACGGCGCCGCTTCCCAGACCGCCCGCCGAATCATCGAGTTGGCGTTGTGAAAGAAGTAGTCGCGCGACTGGATGCGCCGGTCGAGGCCAAAGGCGGTCCAGAGGTCACGCTTGTCGGAGTCGCTCGTGTCGGGGAGCGGCTCCTGTCGTCCGTACACGCCGGCGACTGCTGGATCCGAAAAGGCCACGCGCAACCGGCGCAGCCAGTGGCTGTTCGCCGGGATGCAGTGACCCGACAGGATGGCGATAAAGTCGCCGCACGACTCCCGGATGCCACGATTGATCGACCGCCCGTGGCTGAACTCGGCCTGAGAGATCGTGAGTATGCGGCAGTCGAACTCCTGCACGATGTCGAGCGTACCGTCGGTCGATTCGTTGTCGACGACGACGATTTCGAACTCCCCGCAGTCCTGATGCCGCAGCGCCGCCAGGCAGCGGCCGATCCACTGACGCTCGTTTCTCGTCCGGACGATAACCGACAGCATCAGTCGATCAGGCCGAAAGTGAGGAAAGCGCCCTCGGGAATGTCATACGACGCGCGGCGGCCTTCGAGAAAGCCGAGAAAGCGCGGCGGCAGGCCGACCCCCGGCGCTCTCAGCGTCAGCATGTCCCGCTGAATCGGGGTGCCTCGCGAAATCCGACGCGCGGCAACGATCGAGACACGTTCCCGCTCGATCGCGTCCAGCTCGTCCGGCAACGGGTCGCGCGCGCCGTCGCCCGCGAGAACTTGCTCGATGCGCCGCACGTGCCGAACGAACGCCAGGAATTCGTGCGGCAGGAGGCTCGACCGGTGGCCGGGCGTCCTAACCAGCCGCTCGAACGTCAGCGGCTTTTCGACGACCGCGGCGCCAAGCGCCACGGCGATGAGCGCCGGACCCGTATCGGTGCTGCGATCCGCATATCCCACGGTGCGGCCATACCGGCGCAGCGCGCTGAGATACGCGACATCGGCAACGTCCGCGAGGCCGCCAGCCATGCCGAGCGTGTGCAGAATCACGACGTCCGCCGGCAGCCGGCACAACGCTTCTTCCAGCTCACGCAGCGTGCACCCGCCCACGCCCAGGAAGATCGGCCGGCCGTCCGCCGCCACCGATTCCAGCAGCGGCAGGTGTGTCAGCAACGGGGGATCGATTTTCCAGGCCTCGAACGGCAACGGCGAGAGTTGCTCGACGACGCTCACGTGATGCGGGGCTACCACCCGCTGCACGGACCCGGCGCGCTCGATGAACTGCCTCATCCTGTCGCGCGTGCCCTCCGACTCGGGACCGCCGCGCGCCACGAGTTCCACGCCGTCTGCCCCGGTCGCGATCACGTCTTGGAGCAGGCGCGAGAGCGCGTCGATCTCCTCGTGGTAGCCGGACTCGAGCACCGCAATCACACGGCACCCGGTTGCGGCCGGCACGGACTGTGGGAGTTGTTCGGGCACCGTGGCTACCAGACGCGGCTCATTTCCTCCGTGACCCGCCGTCGTACCGCCGTCGCCTCGAACCCGCTGTCGCGAAGGTATTCCGCGCAGACGCGATCACAGAACGCGTCAACCGCCTGTGCAATGTTCATCCCTTTCCCGTTCGCGGTGCGGTGGCCGCTGTAGCGGAGATGCCGGAGGAACACCGTCTCCGTTGGAGCGTAAACCAGGTCGTAGGCCGCGGTAGCCGCCGGAGCATGTGCGGCAATCTCGAGCGATCGCCGGTTGTTCTGCTCGATGTCCGGCCGCGAGGCCTCGAACCAGCGGCGTCGCGCCTCATCGCTGGCCGGGTCGAGCCCGGCCGGGACAGGCGCCGGGGTGGCCGGTGCCAGCGCCGAATATGGCTCCAGCATCACGACCCGCTCGTCGGCGAGCCGCCGCAGGCCGGCCTGCCCCTTCGTCGAACCGTTCACGATCAATCCGACGCGTCCGGCGAGCTCGCCGATTTGTTCCTCACCAACGGCAATCGCATTCCCGTACGCCGCGTTCACCGCGCGCGCGACATCCTGCCCGGCCGCGTCCGTCCGGTTCGCGAGGAACAGGCGGCCGGGTGCAATCTGATCCGCGAGAAAGAACGCGACGGCCCGCGCGGCACCCCCGGCACCGATCAGGAGCACGTCCATGCCGGCGATGCTGCCGTCACACAAAGGCCGATCGACGACCGGTGCGGTCAGGCTTGCCAGGAACCCGCTCCCATCGGTGTTGTACCCAACGAGCCGTCCGTCCGCCATCCGCGCCACGGTATTCACCGCACCGATCCGCGATGCCTTCTCTTCGACTTCGTCGAGCAGCGGCAGGATGCTGACCTTGTACGGAACCGTCACACTGAACCCGAGCAGCCGCTCCGATGCGCGAAGCACCCGGACGACGTCCGGCAGCTTGGGCTGGTCCACGTCCAGCGGCAGGAACATCGCATTCAGGCCGAGGGCGGTAAAGGCCGCGTTCCACAGGCTGGGGCTCTTCGCGTACTGCGACGGGCGGTCGCCGATGATGCCCGCAAAACGCTGATAGGCGCGGACATCCGGGCTGAACGTGTTGGCCAGGTGGGACTCGAGTCGCGCCAGCTCAAGGCCGATCGACGGGTTGCGCGTGCTCACAGCTTCCGCCCCATGACCGAGCTGATGCCGCGCAACTCACGCATCAGCTCGCCGAAGGCCGCGTAATCGAGCGCCTGGAGCGGATCGACGGCCGCCCGCTCCGGGTCCGGGTGCACATCGAGGATGAGCCCATCGGCACCTGCCGCGATTGCGGCGCGTGCGATTGGCGCGACGTACCGACGCCGGAACGTCGAATGACTCGGGTCGACCAGCACCGGCAAGTGCGAGTACTCGCGAACCGCGGGGATCGCCTGGATGTCGACGATGAAACGCGAGGTCGGAGCGTGCGTGTGCGGGGCGACAATGCCCCGTTCGCACAAGATCACCCGCTCGTTGCCTCGGTGCAGGATGTACTCGGCGGCGCCGAGCCAGTCGCGCAGGCTGGCGCCGAAATGCCGCTTCAGCAAGACCGGTTTGCCAACGCGGCCCACCTCCTCGAGCAGCGGAACATTCTGCATGTTCCGGGCACCCACCTGCACGACGTCGGCGTATCGTCCCACCATGTCCACCAGGCGGACATCGACGACCTCCGTGACGATCGGCAGACCTGTGGCGTCGCCGGCGGCGCGCAGGTACTGGAGGCCGACTTCGCCCAGCTCGTACATACGCTCGTTGCGGTACGGGAACGTCAGCGGCTTGAAGGCTCCACCGCGCAGCATCGCCGCGCCCGCGGCTTTGACCGCGCGCGCGATGTCGAGTACCTGGATGTCGTTTTCCACGGCGCACGGTCCCGCAATCACCACCACGGCATTCCCGCCCACCTCGACGTTCCCCACACGCACCGGGGTGCACCGTCCGTCAGGTCTGGCGGACGCCAGCGGAATGTTGGTCCGAAGATCGCTGTCGCTGATGTCTTTCATCGGGACAGCGACGCCGGAGCCTGGACCGCGGCAGGCCCCCCGGATCGAGAGGACTGGTAAATCGCCTCGATGAGAGCCGCCAGCTGTACCCCCGCATCCTGAGGCCCCGGACCGGAGGAGCGCCGGCTCGCGACCGCGTCGAGAAAATCGGCGAGCTCGCGCGCGACCATCTGGACCGGGTCGCAGGGGTCGAGCGGGACGTGCATCGACGGACCGACCACCGCGGCCCAGACGCCGTCGCGCAGTTCATGGTGCGCGTCATGGATCGTGAGCGTCTCGACCTCGAAGTCCACCTCGACGGTCGCCTTCTCCCCGACAATCGTGATGTCCTTGCTGGTCAACGCCCCTGGAACCACCCGGTCCTTCCAGCGCCCCGGCTGAATGTAGCCGGCTTCGACTTTGCCTACGATGCCGCTCGGATACGTGAGCACCGCGACCGCGAAGTCTTCGAGGCCGCGGCGGAAATGATCACGGCAGACCGCATACACCGACGCCGGCGCCTCGCCGAGCAACCAGTTGAACAGGTCGAGAAAGTGGATCCCGTCGGTATGCATCACACCGACGTCTGTGCGGGCGCGCTTGAAGCCCATGAAGTTGCCGGTGATATAGCGAATCCGGCCCAGGCGTCCCGCGTCGAGCTCCTGGTGCAGCCATTGCGAAATCGGGTGATAGCGATAGTAGTAGCCGACCTGCAGGATGCGCCCGGTACGCTCCGCAATTCGCGCCAGCTCCGCACCGTCCTGACTGGTCATCGTCATCGGCTTTTCGACGAAGACGTCCTTGCCAGCGAGCAGCGCCGTGCGACACAACTCGAAGTGACTCGTTGAGGGTGTGACGATGTCGACCACATCAACCCGATCGAGACCCGCATCCAGCGCGGGAAGCAGCCGGTCAGCGGGAAAGTTGTAGCGCGCGGCCGCCGACCACTGACGCTGGTCCGCCTCCGCGATCCACAGACGGTCGCCGTGATCGATCAGATGCCACGCCGCGAGGTGGCGCCGGCCGAAGTTGCCAAGGCCAACTTGGAGGATTCTCGTCATTTGCTTGCCGCCACTCCGCTCTGTCTTCTGGTGCGGTCCGCAGGCACCGGCTGCCGCAGCAGGACCAGGCGGTCTCTGGGAATGCCCAGCTCGATGAGTTCCGCGAGCAACTCTTCTGTCGGATCGAGCTTGGCGATGATCAATACATCAAAAGCGATGGAGCAATGCTCGCGAGGCTTGTACACCGGCATGCCGAGAAAGCGGCGCGCTTCCCGGTCGAAAATGGCCACGGGTTCGAGTCCATGTTCTCGAAGGCACAGGTAGGCGAGCTCAGCGGCTTCCCCAGTACCGTACAATGCCACGCCCCGGGCGCCGTCGCTGAGCCAGGGCTGGACCATCGACGTCAGGTGGGTTCGGACTTGCCGGTACACGA
Source organism: Acidobacteria bacterium RIFCSPLOWO2_12_FULL_68_19 (assembly GCA_001767525.1). Taxonomy (GTDB): domain Bacteria; phylum Acidobacteriota; class Vicinamibacteria; order Vicinamibacterales; family UBA2999; genus MELF01. The sequence goes on from MELF01000047.1 coordinate 93,076, forward strand.
ACATGGAGTACTCGATGTACTCGTACGTGAGGCGGCTCTTTTCGGCGATGCCTTTGGGCGTCAGCAAGTACGTGATCCGGTTCGGGCGGACGTTCACGAACTTGATGTAGCCCTTCCGGGCCAGGCGCTTCAGGTACAGATTGGTCAAGCCGACAGCGATGCCGAGGCGATTCGCCAGCGACCGCTGGGTAATCCTGTTGTTGTCGGCCACTGCCTCGAGCACGTCGAGGTCGCGCTTAGACGGGACGTCCATGACTAGCTGGGCCGATCGGCGGGCGGGGGAAGAGAAGCTCCCGCCCTCTCACTCACAGGGTGTCGTCGTGCGGCCCCGGGCGACGCGAAGAGATTCGTGTGCCCAACACCGAAGCAATGGGCGTTGTTCACGAAATGAACGAGAAGAAATCGTCAACCGCTGAGCCCCTGGTTGTCAAGGAAAAGTTGCGGCGTATGGCAAAAGATATGACAAAACGCCCTTGGTCAGAATGGAACGACCGGCTCCGAGTCGCAGCTCGTGGGTTACGCTGCGATTTGGAAACCTCAACGCAGAGCCACATGCGAAAAGGAGCCGGTCATGAAGAAGGTACGATGTGTTGGTCTGGATGTCCATGCGGACACGATTGCGGTGGCGGTCGCGGAGCCGGGCGGGGAGGTCCGATCCCTCGGCCAGATTCCCAATCGACCGGAGTCGATCCGGAAGCTGATGAAGAAACTCGGGCCGCCAGAGCCGCTGCGAGTCTGCTACGAAGCAGGCCCGACGGGGTATGTGATCTACTGGCAGCTGACCGCTCTCGGGGTGCAATGCGAGGTCGTGGCGCCGACGTTGGTGCCAACCAAGGCTGGCGATCGGGTCAAAACGGATCGACGCGATGCGGAGAAGCTGGCGCGGAGCTACCGCGCCGGCGACTTGACGGCTGTGTGGGTGCCGGACGCGGCCCATGAAGCGCTGCGGGATTTGGTGCGCGCCCGGGAGGCCGCGAAGAAAGACCAGTTGCGCGCGCGCCATCGGCTCGGCAAGTTTCTGCTGCGGCACGGGCGACGTCCGGCGATCGCGATGACGCCCTGGACACAGCGCCACCTCACGTGGGTCAAACAGGCGGTGCATTTCGAGCAGCCGGCTCAGGAGGCGACGCTGCTGGACTACCTGCATGAAGTCGAGCACGTGGCCGGGCGCATCGAGGGGCTCGAGCGCGCGATCGACGAGGCCGTGCGGACGGTGCCCGCGCGGATGCGCGCGGTGATTGACGCCCTCCAGGCCCTGCGGGGCATCGCCCTGGTCTCGGCGGTGACAATCGTCGCCGAAGTCGGCGAGCTCTCACGCTTCACGAGAGCGCCGCAGGTGATGGGTTACACCGGCCTGGGGACCCGCGAGGACTCCAGCGGCCCGCGGACACGGCGGGGGGGCATTACGAAGACGGGCAACGCGCACCTTCGGCGCATCGTCATTGAGGCGGCCTGGGCCTATCGGCACCGCCCGGCAGTCGGCGGCGCGTTGCGCAAACGCCAGGTGACACTCAGCGAGGAGGTCAAGGCGATCGCCTGGAAGGCGCAACACCGATTGCACGGCCGGTACCGGAAACTCCTCGGCCGGGGCAAATGCCAGCAGCAGGTCGTCACGGCGGTGGGGCGCGAGCTCTTGGGCTTCATCTGGGCGATCGGTATCGTCGTGGAAACCAGACACCGGCAGTCGCAGGGGATCGCGGCGTAAGCAACCAAGGCAATGATACGGGACCGCGGCATCGGCGGCGGTCGAGGGGCACACGGAAAGGAGAACCCTCGAGCGGTCTATGCGGTAGGCCTCCGGGCCGAACCCGCGCTGTTAGTCCGAGGTAGCTCCCGACGGATCACGATTATGCGGTTCCGACCCGCGAATATCAGAGTGATCAACCGTCGCGATAGCTGCCTCGGCCGCCACCGATGCTGCGGTTCACATTGATCGCGGAGAACCAGCTGAGTTGACAGGTCGTTCCATATCAGACCGCAGGCGCACCAGCTTCGCGGGCGATGCGTCTGCGCGCAGTCGCCCAGGTCACGACCAGCGCGGCCGCAAGGAGGTACACGCCGAACAACGGGACCTCATACCACATGTACTTCGCCAGGGGCACTCGAAACCAGACGTACGTGCCCAGCAGCGCGTCATTTCCGGCAAGTGCGTCGAACCAGGACAGCGGCACGACTCGAAACACGAGCGACAACGGCACCAGACCGCCGATCAGCACCATGCCGGCGGTGACCAGCACGACGGCCGAGGGCCGCAACGGATGCTCCCACGTGGCCGTGGGGGGCGGTGTGGTCCACAGCAGAAGCACAGCGTAGAGACTTGGGATCAGGTACAAGAGGTGTGCCAGCGAGAGGTCGAGAGAAAACGACGCGGCGCAGAATCCAATCGTCGCGTCGAACAGCAACAGCGCCCTCCGGCGGTCGGCGGGGTTGGTGTTCCACCGCTGTTCCGTGTGCGCAAGCACGATGGCGGCACACGACGTGGTCGTAATCAACAGGATCGTCGCCGCCGCGCCGAGCATCTGAACCAGTACAAGGTTCGGGTGCAGCGCCGAGGCGTACGAAAAGCCCGACAGGATCCGCTCGACCACGAACACGAGCCCGACAACCTCCGCGCTCCCCGTCGGCACCACCTTCGGGGCGGTCGTGAAGATGTCAACGATCATCGCCACGGGGTACAGCGCGCCGTACCACCAGTCCATGACCGGCAGGGAGGCAGCGGCGATAATCGCGGTCGCTCCGGCTAATGCGGCGATGTAAGACCGGTGCGGTCGAGATAGCAACGCAAACAACAGGTACGGCCAGACGAACACGAGCGGCCACAGCTTGAAATAGATCCCGAAGCAGATCAGGCCGGCTGCAGACAGGTAGCGCTTGCGCGCAAAGAACCAGTGGTGGCCGACGACACAGAACGCAGTCAGCGGCTCGGCCATGCCGCCCGAGATGGCGTAAATCGCCGCTGACGACTGCAGTCCCAGAAACACCAGCACCGCCCGGCACACCAGCGTGCGCGACGGAACGGCGATCCACGCTGAAGGACCGACCGATCGCGTGAGAAGAAGCAGTGATACGGCGTACAGGAGGGCTAGGAGCACCCGCTGCGAGAGATTGAGCAGCCACCGCGGCAGATCGAGCGCGCCGAGCCCACGGAAGATCATCGGAAACAGCGGGCCCCACCAGCGACCGGTGCGGAGCGGTCTTCCCGAGCTGAGCGCCCGCTCCTGCGCTTCGTAGGTCATGTTGAGATGTGTCTCGTCCGTCATGCCCAACGGGCTGGTGGCAAGCCCGTATACGAATCGGGCAGCGCCCAGTGCGACGAGCGCAGCGAGCAACACGTGCAGCGGCCTCATCGACGCGTTCTCTCGCGTCTTGCGAGGTGTTCCGGCTTACACATTCCAAGAATCCGTTCCGACGGAGCGCGGGTCGGGCGCAGCGGTGTCGTGCCGTCGAGCCAGCGGCGCGGACCATCGCAGTTGCCGCATTCGTCTGAAACTTCGAACAAAGCTCCACCCGAACGCCAGCAATCGGGCCTTCGAGCGGCCTTCCTGGCGGGGCTGATAATGAAACGGGATCTCCCGGATTTCCCATCCGCGGGTAAGGATGTTGATGAGGACTTCCTCCAGGACGTCGAAATTGGCGGCCCGCAGGTCGATGCCGTCGAGCGCTTCACGCCGGTACAGGCGAAATCCGCTCGACACGTCCCGCACCTGAAGCGACAATCCAAATCGGACAAACGCGTTGAGCGTGCGGCTGAGCGCGTGACGCATCGCCGGCATCGACGCGCGTCCGCCCCGCACGTACCGCGACGCGATCACCAAGCCGGCGTCTCCTCTGGCGCCCCAGAGATCGAGGATCACCGCTGGATCATGCGATAGGTCGGCATCGATGGCGACGATGTAGCTGCCCGTCGCGCTCGCCACGCCTTCGCGAAACGCAGCGCCGTAGCCGCGCTGCCGCTGGGTCACCACGCGCGCGGCGTTCAGCCGCGCAGCCGCAGCCGTGCCGTCGTCGCCCGGATCGACCACGACCACCATTTCGTACCGCAGAGGTGCCGGCTGGAGCACCCTGTGCACCGCCGGCAGCAGCTGTCGCAGATTTTCGGCTTCGTGCTTCGCCAGGATGAGCACGCTCAGATCGACGGGGTCGTGCTCCACTACGCGTCTTTGCGCGCGTCGACCCGCGCGAGAAGATCCAGATAGACGGCGCCGATCCGCTCAACCATGCGCTCGACGCTGAAATGTGCCGCCGCAAAGGCCCGCCCAGCTTCGCCGAAGCTGCGCCGCCGCGCCGGATCGCGCAGCAGCTCGACCGTCCGGGTCGTCACCTGGGCGACATCGAGCGGCGGCACGAGGTAGCCGGACACCCCGTCACGAATCACTTCGGGCGCGCCGTCGAGATCGAAGGTGACGACGGGCTTCCCCACCGCCCCGGCCTGCGGCAGTACTCGCGCAATCCCCTCCCGGAGCGACGTATGCACGACGACATCCATCGCCTGGATGTAATCCGGAACCCGCTCCGGCGGCACGCGCCCGGCCATCACCACCCGGTCGCCGATTCCGAGGCGCGCCGCCTGCGCCTTCAACGGCTCGCGTAGCGGACCGTCGCCGACGAGGAGGAAGAAGACCTCGGGCATTTCGCGGTGGATTTCGGCGGCCGCCGCCAGAAACTGCTCGTGGCCCTTGAGCGGAAACAGGCGCGCAATCTTCCCCACGACGGGGGCGTCATGCGGGATTCCCGCGAGCCGCTTGGCAGCCTCCACGCTCAGCCGCTCACCGACCGACAAGAACAGGTTGAGATCGATGCCGCTGTAGATGGTGATGTGCTGATCGGGACGGCCAACCCCACGCGCCAACGCCGTCTTGCTGACGAGATCGCTGACGCTGATGATCGTGTCGGTCATGGGTGCACAGACGCGCTTCAACAGGATGTAGAACCGGTTCTTCCACCGGGACTGGAACTCGTGAAAGACGAGGCCATGCAGCGTATGCACGACAATGGGCACGCCGGCGGCGCGGGCCGCGAGGCGACCGATAATGCCCGCCTTGGACGAGTGCGTGTGAACGACCGTGACCGACCGGCCCTTGAGGAAGCGGTACATGTCGAGAAACGCCTTCACATCCGTGAGAGGCCGGATCTCCCGCACCAGCGAGGGAAGCACGACGGTCGTCACGCCGGCTCGATTCGCCTCGGCGAACATGTCGCCTTCCCCCGCTTCGTCCACGCCGCACAGGAGCGTGACATCGAACCGCGGATCCCGGTGCTGCCCGATCGCGGTGTACAGCGTATTCTCCTGCGCGCCACCGAGGATCAGGCGCGTAATGATATGAACGACGCGAATCGGCGTGGCCGGGGCCGGGTGCGGACTCGTGGCCTCGGGACGGCCGACCGTCGCAACGGCAGGTGAGGCTGCCGCCGGCCCGCGGTCGCGTCGTGCATCCAGGAAGCGCAGCACGCGCGGTTCTACAGCGATCGCCGCGCCACCGCCCGCCGCTGCGACCGTTTCCGCCTCGGCCACCGGTACCTCGTGCCAATCGATGATGAGGCGGTGAAGGGCGACACCGTGCTTGGCGCAGAGAAACGGCAGACTTGACGTCCCGGCGCCCTCTTTCGTGAGCGCCACGGCGTCCACTTGTCCCGCCATGATCATGCCGACGAGGTGATCGTAGCCGCCGATGACAGGATACCCGTGGACCCGGACGTGTCGCTTGCTCACGTCGTCATCGACGAATCCCAGGATGCGGTATGCGCTGCGGGTATCGGCCAGCAGGTATCGCACGGCCATGGCCCCGCCGTCACCGGCGCCGTAGATAACGAGGCGGCGGCCAATCTGCCGCCGGCGCTGCACGAACTCGCTGATCAGACGGAAGGACGTGCGTGACCCGACGAGCAGCAGGAGCAGCAGCATCCCATAGATGATGAAGAGGGGCGGCGAGTACGTCTGGTACTGATCCAGCAGGTACAAAACGGCGCCCTGTACGATCACGACACCGACGAACACGCCTTTCGCAAACGTGATGCCGTCGCTCAGGCTGAAGTACCGCCAGATGCCCCGATACGCGCCGACCCCCAAGAGTGCGACGATCTGCGTGCCAACGACGATCGGGTACGATCGAAGGAAGTACTCGAACTGCTCCGCCCACTCGAGCGGGGTGAACAACAGCCGGAAGGCGCCGTAGTACGCGACGGACACGAGTATGAGATCGAGGAGCACCTCGGTCAGCCTGCGCCGGTAGCCCAGCTCGATCTCGAGCGGCACCATCGTCGCCGGCACGGTGTTCGGCTCGACCTGGTCGTGAACTCGGATCCGGGCGAGGTAGACGGCAAACAGCGCCATGCCGATCGTGAACATCGCGACCAGCAGGCCGCTGACCTGCTGATTCCGGCCCGCAGCGACCGCCACGAGACCGCTCGCCGCTGCCAGCGCCCAGAGCAGGCCCACGGCGGCCCGCTGCGACAGTCCGATCGCCACGAGTCGATGCGACGAATAGTCCCACCTATCCTTGTCCGCGGGCCGCACAGCCCGCAGTCGGGACACGGTCGCGAGTGTGGCATCGACAATCGGAATCAGCAGGAGCAGCGTCGGAACGGCGATGATCGACAGCAGATCGCTGCCCCTACCAGGCGCAATCTGGAGGGTCATCGCTGCCATGTTGAGTCCGATCAGCAGGCTCCCGCTTTCGCCCATCGCAATCGACGACGGATGCACGTCGTACACGAGGAATCCGGCGATGGCGCCGAGCAGCAGTGTCAGGTGCTGTGTCCGCAGGAAGAGCTCGGTTCCCGGGGTCACAGGCAGGATCGTCAGCAGGAACGCGGTGCCGGCGATCAGCGCGATTCCTGCACACAATCCATCCATGTGATCGAGCAGGTTGAACGCGGTCGTAATGCCGACAATCCAGAACAACGTGGCGATGCTGTCGATCGTCAGCGACTCGGTCCAGTGAAGTCGATAGTCGAAGAAGAGGAAGACCGAAGCGACGGCGATCACCGCCACGAGCTTGGTCGACGGCCGCAGTGAGAACAGATCGCTCGTGAGACCCACCAGAAACAGCGTGGCGCTGCACACGAGAACCACGGGGACCGTGCGGAATGCGCCGAAGACGGCGGCACACCCGAACACCGTCAGCGCAATGGCCACCCCGCCGAATAGCGCCTTCGCAGGATGGCCGGAATGATGCAGTGGAGGGGTGACGACGTAGCCGAGTCGACGGGCCACCGCGCGGCACGCCGACACCAGGAGTGCCGACACCAGCAACGCGAACGCGAAGAAGAGCGCCAGCGTCACACCAAGCTCTTAAAGGACGGCCAGAACGCCTATCTTACTGGACGGTCAGGAGTTCTGCAAACAGACGACGGCACTTCGTGCTCCGACCACCGTGCAGGTGCGAAGGTATACTGAGCGCTATCTTTCGAGCAGTGCTTCCCGTCGCATTCTCGCTCCTTGTCTGCCAGTTGCTGCTTGCGTTTGCGCTCATTCCACCCTGGCAACAGCCAGACGAGCCCACGCACCTGGCGCGGGCGGAGTTTCAAAAGAACCGACTCCTCGCGGCTTCCGGGTACGGCCATCCCGCACGGGAGGATGAAATCCTGATCTCGATGGCGAGATACGATTTCTGGGTTCACCGGGGGATGGTCACGCCTGCCACGATCCCGAAGAATTTCGAAGCATCCGGCCAGTACGTGGCCGTCCCAGTCTTGACCGTTGAGCGTCCACCGGCATTCAGTCTGGTCACGGGCCGCGTGTTGAGCTGGCTTCCGCGCCTCACTCTCATCGAGGATCTGTACGCCATGCGGGTCCTGTCGGCGGCTCTGGCAATCCTCACGCTGTTCGTCGCCTGGCTCACGGCCCACAGAACGCTGGCTCCCTCTGCAGCTGCGATGATCGCGTGCCTTCTGGCCCTGCATCCTCAGTTCGCGATCATCTCGGCTGCTGCCACGCCTGATGCAATGGTGAATCTCCTGGGCGCGTGCGTATGGTGGCAGGCCGCATGCGGAGTCGCCGACCGGCGCGTCCTCCTGGCGCTCGCGTTGATGTGGACCGCGGCGGTTGCTGCCGCGGCGGTCGACCGGATGGGCGTGCCGCTGGTCGCCGTGGCCTCTATCGTCTCTCTGGTCGCCACGGTGCGGCGAGCTTCGCTCCGTCGCCCATGGATGATGTTCGGGACCTCGACGGCGGTGTTTGTCATACTGGCGCTCGCGGCACTCGTGGCGGCCCTCGCCGCCTTCGGGGGTTCATACGCGCTCGGCCACGTCTTTGCCGGCGGCTGGGCACCCGTCCCGGGTGCGATCACATGGGACCGCTTCGTACGCTTCACATGGCGACTACATGAGGGCTGGTGGTATGCCCTGGGCTGGGGACGCTACCCGCCGCCAGTCTGGTGGAGCGCCATCTCCGCCGCACTCACGCTCGCGGCCGTCGTTGGCGTCGGACGTCGACTCTTCGGCGACGCGATCCTCGATCGCCGGACGCGCACGCTGCTCGTGCTTGCGGCGATCAGTATCGCCATTCAGCTGGCAGCCGTCTACTGGACCTTCTTCAGAATGGGCCGGGGAGCGCAGGGAAGGTACCTTTTCCCATTCCTCGTGCCATCGCTCATCCTCCTATGGGTCGGCATCGAGGCGTGGGTACCGCGGTCGCGTCGCATGTATGCTGCAGCCGCCCTGATCTTCTTGTTCGCGTTGCTCGATGCGGCAGGGTGGATCCTCGTGGTGATTCCGGCGTACTACGCCAGCCTCTGAGGCGTACTCAGCGGCCTACGCTGCCCATGATCGATTGCGCGATCCGAATCGCGTCGTCGGTGTAGGTCCCGTACATCCTTCCCGTCGACGCCTGCTGACCCACGAGCACCGGCCTCACGCCGAAATCGGGGAGGTCGATATCCCGCAACTGGTTGTAGTAGACGTGCTCGATGAACACGCCTGCGCGATCGTCCACCTGCGTGTAGGCCTGCGCGACACGGAGCAGCCGGCTGTGGCGGCACACGTGGTCGAGAATCTCCCCTTCACCGTATCCCTTTCCGAACCGCGTCACGGCTGTGTTGCCGTCGAAGACAAGCAACTCGACCTCCTTGCCTGCTGATTCGAGATACCGAATGAGCGGCGAGAAGTCAAATGTGGTATGGCTGTTCTCGTCGAAGACAATCCGCCGCACGTTCGCCGACCGAGCCCATGACCCGAGCGCGCACAGGCATTGCAGGATCCGTTCCCGTTCGTGCGACACCACCAGCGCCGGCGTATCGTGGACCTATCTCGCCTACACCGCGGCGGCGCTGTATGGGCTGCGCGGCACGGCGTTGCTGACCGCACTTGCGCTGCCGGCCACTGCGCTGGCTGTTGGCCGCCTGACTCGCGACGACCGTCTCCACCGGGTCGCTGGAGGCGCTCTGTGGGCTGCCGCGCTCGCCCGGATTGCTGCTGCGGGGAGTCTCGCTGCGCAGGCGCTGCACGACCCGCTCTTCTGGGAATTGGTCTCGGCGGTCGCGCTTGGCGTCTCCGCGGCGGCAGGCCGCTGGCCATTTGCCGCCGCGATCACCGCGGCGCTCGCTGGCGCTTGCACGATGATGGCAACGTTGCTGCCGGTCTTTCCGGACTTTGCATTCACCTTTCCGAGTTTCGATCGGCCGACGATCCGTGAGTCAATGGCGACGCTCTCTCAGCATTTCGGTGACCTTGGTGCCTTGTTTCTTTTCGCGATGTGGATTCAGGGGATCGTCGCGAGTGGTACACGCAACGCCCGGAACAGCCAGTTGGCCGAGGCGGTGCGCGGCGCTCTCATCGCCGCGCTGTTCCTGTCACTCGCTGGAGCAGTACCAGGCGTCCGAGTCGACGAGCGTCTGTGGGTAACGGCGCTCGGGATTCTGTTCGGACTGGCGGAAGCGCAGAAACGCGCGAGGCATGCCGCTCGGCGCGATACGTAGTTCAGGTGGCGCCAACTGCCGCGTGGCCGTGGCGGCCGTGCGATGCTCCGTGTGGGAACGCTGTACTCGCACGGACGTCCGCGCCTGATCGACTCAGCACCCAGACGATCAGGACCACCATCGACAAGTCCCAGGCCAGCAGGAATCGCTGGTGGTGTCCGAACACGAAGAGCATGGCGCCGTGCGCGCCCAGTGCCGCGCCCGCGATGAACATCAGATCTGTCAGCGTACCGCGACGTACGAAGCAGACGGTGACCCACGCCGTAATCACGAGCGCGACCGCTCGAAGTGAACGCGCCGGCCATTGCAGCGGCGGCGACGACGGTGCGTACGCGAAACCCGGATTCCACAGCCATCCGGCGAGCTGGTCCCTGACCACCGCACACGCGCCGCCGTCCGGCCCTTCTGCGACAATTCGTGCCACGAGACCCTGATCCAAGCTCGTCGCGTGGCGGCGGGTCAAGAGATTGAACTCGCGCCCGTAATACCAGTTGTGGACGGGCACCGATGCCACCAGCACCAGGCCGCCGGCGAGGGCTAGCGCTGCCCGGAGGTCTTTCCGGCTCCATGACAGCCACACGTACAGACACCCAATCCACAAGACGGCAAGGCCCACGTGTGGACGAATGCACATCGATGCGGCGAGCGCCGCGCCAGCTGCCGTTACTTGTGCAAGCTTTCGGTGCGGCGTGCCCGGTTCGTGATACAGGACGAGCGTCAAACCGAGCAGAAACAGACCGGCGCCGAGCCAATCGGCGTACCCCGCGCGCCCACTCGTAAAATACTGCAGAAACGACAGATGCTGGACGGGAAGGATGAGAAAGCCGCCGGTGACAATCCAGGCCGGTAAGGCGCCGATGAAGCGCCGCATCAGGTAAAAGACGATGATCGGAATAGCAGCGAGCATCAGCGCGAACAGATGGTTCGTATCGCCAAAAAGCATCTTTTCCACCATGCGCACATAGCGCGTTCCCGGGGTGGATCCAAAGACGCTTTCGACTCCCATCAGCGCCTCGACGATTCTTCCGGATCCTGCAAGCATCGCCATCGTCCGACCGTGCGCTTCATACACAAGGCCGTCATTGCCTCCGCCGTGCGGGAGATAACCGTTCCCGAGGCGTGCGGATGACGGTTCGATATAGCAGGCGATGAGCACATAATACGCGATCAGGCACACCGATGTGGCGCGGAGGTAATCCGGCCAGCGTGGGCGGATCAGTGTGGCTCCTGCGACCATGCCGAGCAGCGTCAGCAGCGCCTCCGCCCACCCGGAGAGACGCAACGCACGCGAGGGGACGAGGCGAAATTCGAACGTGGGATTCCGCATGGGGAAAAACGCCGCATACACGCGCTTTCCGGCGTCGTCCGGTTCGATCGTCCGCTCGCCGATCTGTTCATGGTGAATCTCTTCGTAGCGACCGTCCGATCGTTCCCAGAACAGCTGACCCGCCCACCGCAACCGGCTCCCGACACTCGCTGGCGTCAACTCGTACATCACGTAGAACGGCATGTCCTCTCGAGCCAGGTCTCCGCCCCAGAAGTTGTCGCGCAGCTCGTTAGCAAAGCCTCCGCGAAATTCCGCAAGCGTTCGAAAGCCGATCGCGTCAACCTGCCGCGTATATTTCGCAGGCCGCCAGATGGCGTCGGCCGACTTGGCGTACAGGGTCGTTGGACCGGCCTTTGTATCGCGCCATGAGCTGGAAACAGGCGCCTCCGGTTCCGGATACAGCGCGTCGAACTGCGCCCTCCAGCTGGCGAAGACCTCCGGCGGCAGTCCCTCCTCGAGAGGTCCGCCGTCTCTGGGGAGGAGAAACGCATTGTGTGCTTCGGCGATGTCGGCCCTCGGCAATGCGCCTTTGAGACCCATGGCCGCCAGCACCAGGACAGCTGCGGCAGGGATCCGCCACCAGCCGCGCCGGCACTCGCCGAAGACGAGCGCCAGCAGGGCAGCCGCCAGGGCAAGCGTCTCCCATGTCTCGAGGACAGGAGGTCCCGCCGCGAGGAGCGCCAAGGCCACTGCAGTGAGCTTCACCAGCAGGGCTCCATGCCGCGCCGGCTGGCGCGCGGAGATGGCGCGCCATGGAATCGCGTCGAAGAAATCGCGACTGCCAGCAGGCGAGCGCCGGTGCGTATTCCAGACGTGGGCGACAGACCGCATACCAGCCACGGTCTTGCAAGTGAGCAACCGCCACTCGCGTCGTAGACCGACCAGTGCCGCGATCGCCAGGAGCAGAATGACCGCCCGGCGCGACCATGCTCCGCGTAATCCGGGCACCCGGTACGCCACCCATGTCCGCTCATCGCCGCGATCGGTGTCCGGCTCGACAACGTACAGGTGACGATCGATGTCGTTGGTGTCCGCGACCGCCGGATCTTCCACGAGGCGCCTGATGTTCGAGCGACTCGCATCGAGCAGATCGTAGGCAAGGGAACCCTCCGGGAGGCGATCGCGCGCGTTGAGCAGGAAGTAACTCGCCTCGAGGGCGGCCTGCTGCTGGATGGTGGTCCCGTCGCGCCACAGGACTCGAATTCTGGGCGCGGGCTCCCGGGTTACCCAGTAGGCGGCGGCCAGCAGCGCCAGCCCGGCGAGACCAGATAGGCCGACGCGTCGCGAGAATCCAGAGGATATCTGCACGTCGAATCGTGAGATGACCCTAGCGATGGCGCTCTATCCCGCCGCTGTTGACCAAGAACGCAACGACCGTCAACGTGCCGCGTGCGCCCGTGCTCACCATCATAGTTCCAATCCGATCCAGCCACGGGGTGTCCTGACAATCCCGACCGCATGGTTTGCGCTATACGTGACGTGGCCTGGAAGTCGAGTGTCCGTTGGGCGAACCGCGCGATGTCTGCAGGAATCTGGTCCCGTCTCGGACCACTCGAACGACTTGGAGCGGGTCGATGAACTCACGGATGCCAGCCTACTGCGCGAGCCTCTGAGGCCGCGTACTCGCGACCGCGGGGCTCGCCACGAACGACTGGGCGGTCCGAACGACCCCCTCGTCGTAGGCGCCGTAGACTCTTCCCGTCGACGCCTGCTGCCCCACCAGCGTGGGCCGGACGGAGAAACTCGGCGCATCCACCTCGCGAAGCTGGTTGTAGTAGACGTGCTCGATGAACACACCGTGCAGGTCGTCCACCTGCGTATACGCGCGCACGAGCCTGCGTTCGAACAGCGCCAGGCTGCACTTGAAGAACGTCGTCACCACCTTGCACGGCCGCGGCGGGCCGTCCTTGGGCTGCTTCACTTTCCGTTGAAACGCGTCGAGCGTGGAGGTGGCTTCGCTCACGGCGTCGAAGTTGCCGACATAGAGGCGCCCGGTCACTTTGTAGAAGGCCGGAGCGGCCCGCAAGAGCCTGCTGTGACGGTACACGTGCTCGAGAATCTCGCCCTCGCCGTATCCTTTTCCGAACCGCACCACCTCTCTGTTGCCGTCGAAGACGAGGACCTCGACCTCTTTGCCGGCCGCCTGGAGGTACTGCGTGACGCGGGAGAAGTCGAACCTGGTGTTGCTGTTCTCACCGAAGACGATCCGGCGGACGTGCGCCGGCCGCGCCCAGGACACCAGAGCGCACAGGTACTGCACCATGCGTTCCCGCTCGTCGCATACGACCAGGCCTGGCGTGTCGGCCGCCGGCCGGAACGTGGCAGTCATGACGAGGGTTTCGTCGCTCATACCGATATCACCGAGTGCGAGAACGGCGGTGCAGCCCCAGCAGTAGCCGCGCCCATGTCCTCAAGGCCTGCACCACGACGCTGTAGGTCAAGGAGCTGTTGGAGAAGACGTACGTGATCGGAAATTCGCGAATAGACAGACCCGCGTAGCTCACTACGGCCAGCGCCTCGAGGTGAAAGTCGAACGACCGGCACACCATCGGCGCATCGAGGACAGCCTGCATCGCGCGGCGAGAATAGCGCCGGTACCCTGAGGTGACATCCCGGAAGCCAGGCCTCCAGACCTTCCAGCGCGGCCGCCGTATGGCCGCGTTCACCAGACACGCCGCCGCGCGCGACAACAGCCGTCGATACAGCGGCGTGTTCTTCACGTGCCGGCGATACGACACAATCAAGTCTGCGTCAGGCTGCGCGATGAGCGAACCGACGAGATCTGGATCGTGGCTCAACCCCGCGTCCATGGTGACAACGTAGTCGTAGCCGTGCTCGAGGGCGTACTTGAATCCATCCGTGATCGCACCCGGAATATGGGTGTTGCGCTCGTGATTGATGACCATGCAGCGCGCCAGCGAGGCCGCGATTGCTCCGGTCGCGTCCGTCGATCCATCGTTGACCACCAGCACCGGCGCAAGGGCGGTGGCTCGCGTGACCACCTCGCGAATGGTGTCCGCCTCATTGTACGCAGGGATGACGACGAGGGTTCTCGCGGACGAGACGGTACCGACCGCAGGTCCGGCACCTTCGTCGGACTGCATCAGAACGACTCGCCGTACTGCTTCAGTAGATCGTACACCGCCCGGAAGTCTTCCATCGAGTTGACGTTGATGTAGCGGTCGCTGATGATTTGCATCTTAATAGACTGTCCATCGTCCACGGCGCATTGGATGAGATCGGGCAGCTCCTTTTCGCCGCGCGTCTGGTTGACCGGCGTCATGTCGATGTACGACAGGATCCCATTGGCAAGAACGCAGTTGCCGGTGCCCATGATGCAATCGTGCGGGCGCCGCGGTTTCTCGATCAGCCGGTGGATTCGGCCGGTTGCGCTGTCGGCGAGGATGGAATAGGTTTTGGAGATCCGGCTCCTGTCGTCGACCTCGACGACCCCGAGCACCGCGAAGAGCTTTTCGCCGTGAAACCGCTCGACCAGCGGCGCAACGCTGAAGCCGAGAAAGACCTCATCCGCAAGCATCAGAATGAAGTCGGACGAGCCGATTGCACCAGCCGCACATTCGATGGCATGGACCAGCCCCCGGGGATCGTTCTGAATCTTGTAGGTGATCGGCACGCCACGGTACTGGGAACCGTAGTGGTTGATGACTTCCTCGGTGAAGTAGCTGACGACAACGACAATCTCGGTCACGCCGGCGTTCACAGCGTTCTGAAGACTGAAATCCATCAGCCGCTTGTCACCGACCGTCAGCAGCGGCTTGGGCGGCGCATCGGGCTGATCCCTCAAGCGGCTTCCCTTGCCGCCGGCCAGAATCAGTGCCTTCATGCCGCGCCCGTGGAGCCGCCGAACAGCTGAAGGTTCGCGCTCACCCATTCGGCGAGCTTCGTCAGTCCTTCACGCGGCTGTATCGACGGCTTGAAACCGAATGCCGAAGCAGCCTTGTCGATGTCCGAGACGAAATAACGCAAATCCCCTTTGCGCTCCGGCTCGAACACGACCTCCGAGCGCCGGCTGGTGATCGATTCGATCAGCGAGATCGCCTCCAGCAAAGATATCGCGTGTGGCGGTCCGCCCCCGATGTTGTAAATGCCCGCGACCGGGCGCTGAAAGTAGTTCCAGAAGGCGCGCGCCGCATCGCTGGCATACAGGATGTCGCGCGTCTGCAGCCCGTTGCCGAAGATCCGGATCGGGCGCCCGGTCAGGTTCCTGATCACGAAGTTCGCCGCCCAGCCGTGATCTTCCGCACCGAGCTGCCGCGGACCGTAGATTCCCGTATATCGAAATGCCGCAGCCCTGACGCCGTAGGTGTGCCCGTACACGAGTGAATACACCTCGCCGGCGTGCTTCGACCCGTGCAACGGGGTCAGCACGCCGGTCAGCGTGGCGTGCGTTTCGGGAATGGCCGCGGGCCGGCGCGCGTAGTGCCGGCCATCTTCCGTGATTTCGTCGTTGATACCGGTGCCGTAGGTATGGATGGACGAGCAGGCGGCAACAGGAATACGGAGCAATCGCGCCGCCTCGAGGACATTGAACGTGCCGAGCGCGTTCGATTCGAAATCGAGGCGGGGGTCCTCCCACGAAATCGTCATCGCCGGCTGCGCCGCCGTGTGCGCGATGAAGTCAACGCCATCGACAGCGTCGGTCAGTGCGTCCATGTCGCGAACGTCCTGAACGACAATCTGCACACCGATTGACTCGAGGAACCTGCGGTTGTGGCTTCGCGCCTCCTCGACATCATAGCCACTGCGATCCAGTTCGTACTTCGTCAGATTGTCGTATGCCACGACGTCCCACCCATGCGAGCGGAACAGTTCGCAGACGTGTGAGCCCAGGAATCCGCAGCCGCCGGTAACGAGAATCTTCATGATGCGATCGGGGTCCGTACGCAACGAACTGATTGCAGTCTAGTATAAGCACGGCTTTGTCGATCGACCTCTCATCGCTCCGCCACGTTGGCATCCGCGTACTCGCTGCTCCTGCTGCGTGGAGCGCGTACATTGTCCTCCCGGCCCGTGGATGGGGCTGGCTCGACGGCGTGCCTCTCGGATGGTTCGAAGCGGCCGCACTCGCGCTCGTCTGGTGGACGTGGGCAACCGGCCGTCATCTGCCGGGCATGCGCGTCCTTGCCGCCCTCGCTGTCGCGAAGCTGGTACTCGGCGCAGCCTTCGTGGATCGTGGCTTTGTCGCGCAGTACTACGCGAACGACACGTGGACGCCCCCTGCGGAACGAAGCATCGAGTTTCGCAGCCAGCCGTTCACGTGGAGGGACGAACGGCTGTGGTTCGGCAGTACTGGTGCACCGGATCTCCCGCTCTACTTCTATAACAACGTCCGCTGGAATTATTACCAGCCCACGGAGCCGAAGCGCGACCGGCTCGCATACTCGGCGGAGTGGACCGGTTTCCTGCGCACCGACACCGCGTCGGCGGATGCGACGTTCTATGTCGACGGGGGGCCAGGTGTCTCGGCCGAGCTTTCAGTCGACGGCCGTCCAGTGATCGCGCGCGATGCTGCCTTACCTCGAACCGGCTCGGTCAGAGTCGGGGCCGGCTGGCACGCGCTCACGGTAAGGGTGAAGGCGCCGTACGGCTCCACGCGGCGATTCGAGGCTGGCGAAATCGTCAACGGCACGCGGCGGCCCTTTGATGCCAGTCGTGTCTCTATCAGACCGGTCGGCGCTGTGCGCCGGGTGGTCGACACCACTCTGCGCTGGACGACGGGCTTCGTCGATGCCGCAATCCTGTTGTGGCTCGGTCTGCTCGTGTTGCAGCGCGCGCGACATGCCGCACGTGAACTTCGGATCGGTCGATTGCTGTGGCTCGTCGCGATCATGGAAGCACTGTGGTTCGCGGCGCCGCACATTGGCCGCATGACCGTACTCAGCGGTGGCAACGACTGGCTGATGTATGAACATCTGTCGCGCGCGATCGCGTTGGGCGATCCGCTATTGAGACAGCCGGGACCCGGCGGCGGTCAGGGAAGCCCCTTGTACTTTCAACCCCTCTATCCGTATTTCCTCGCTCTCAGTCATCTCAGCTTCGGAGAGGGTCTGTTCGGCGCGATCCTGGTCCAGCGCCTGTTGCTCGTTGCCGCGATCGGCTGGGCCGCGGCGATGACAAGGCATGCCTTCGGACAGCGGGCCGGCTGGATTGCACTGATCGGCGGCGGCGCTTTTCTGTACGCCAAAGCCGGTCGATGGACGAACGTGCTCCTATCGGAGCCGTTCTTCATGCCGCTGCTGGTCGGGTGGGCCGCACTGCTCGTAGCTCTCGCCAGCGGGCAGCCATCCTGGCGGCAGGTGGGAGCCGCCGGCGTCGTCGGCGGCATCGCCACGCTGACCAGACCGACCCTCCTCGCGGCATGGCCGCCAATCCTCCTGCTCTGGTGGGCATCGCTACGTTCGCGCCGTGGTGGTCGCTATCTGACCGGCCTTCTGATCGTGCTGCTTGCCGTCGTCAATCTCTTGACGATCAGGAACTGGATTGTCGCCGACCGTTTCATTTTTTCGCCAACCAGCTTCGGCCCCAGTTTGTACGCCGGTAACGAGCCGACACGTCCGCTGGACGAACCACCGGCCGGGCGAGCCATCGTCTATGAGCGCCTCGGGCTCGACGGCAACGTGCGCCGCGTCGCCGAATTCGCGCTTCAAGCGCCCGGTGATTTCGTCCGCGGCCTGGGCAACAAGGCACTGTACACGGTGGGGTTCTTCGGCTGGAGCGGTCTGGACGGAGGAATCGGAATATCGTGGCTCTACGTCGGCATGTGGGTGCTGGCGGGGGCCGGCGCCATCCGGATCCTGGCCGCATCTCCCGCTCCGTTGGGTCCTGCGGTGTGGCTCCCGGCTGCAGGGGCGCTCAGCCATGCGGCGGCGGTCGTGCTGGTCTTCCCGCACGGCTATACCGATCGCCTCATCGTCCCGCTCTATCCGTTGCTGATTCCGTACGCCGCATTCGCCGTTGAGCCGGTGCTGCCGGCGTTCCTGTTGGCCGCCGCCCGGCTGCGAGGGGTGCCGCAGCTTGCGGCTGCCTGGATCCGCCGCCACATCATCCCCATCGCTCGACCCATACTTCGGGAGCGCCGACACTGGACCTACCTGG
This sequence comes from Acidobacteria bacterium RIFCSPLOWO2_12_FULL_68_19, assembly GCA_001767525.1. Classification (GTDB taxonomy): domain Bacteria; phylum Acidobacteriota; class Vicinamibacteria; order Vicinamibacterales; family UBA2999; genus MELF01. The sequence goes on from MELF01000047.1 coordinate 111,433, forward strand.
CGTACACCGGCGCGGTCATCCAATGGCAGCAGGGCCTCGAACTGCTGACCGCGCTGCTGCTGCCGGCGACCGCGCTTGCCGTCGCTCGCGTGACGCGCCATGACCTGCTGCATCGCCTGGCTGCAGGAGCCGTCTGGACCGCCGCGCTGACGCGCGTGGCGATGGCCGGCAGCCAATCGGCGGAAGCGCTGCACGATCCGTTGTTCTGGGGACTGGTCGCGGCAGCCGCCGTCGCTCTCTCGGCGGCGACCGGCCGCTGGCCGGTCGTGGCGATGGCGACTGCCGCGGTGGGCGGCGCCTGCACCACGACGGCACTGCTGCTCCTCGGGTTCGGCGGTGTCGACGCCAGCTTCCCGGACCTTCGCCTGACGACCGCCGGTCAATCGCTCGACGCGCTCTTCCAGCAGTTCGGTCCTCTCGGGGCGCTGTGCCTGATTGGCGTGTGCGTCCAGGCGGTCCTGCCGCGCGGCGCAGGTGGGTTCGGAACAGGTCGCATCGCCGCCGCGGCACGCGGCGCGCTTGCCGCCGGCTTCGTGCTGGCACTCGCCGGAGCGGTGCCGGGCCCAGGCGTCGACGCGCGCCTCTGGCTCGTGTCGCTCGGGATTCTCCTGGGCCTGGTGGAGGCAAGGGCGCGTTGAAGGACACGAGCCCGTGACGACCGGCCTTGAAGCAGCCGTGCCGATGACGCGGCCGGTCTGTTCACTCGAAGTGCCGGACACGCCCGAGGAGCTTTCGGCAGGACGCCTGATATCGCGCACGGCACCCGTTTCAGGTGGGCTCGCCGTCATGATCCGAGACGAGGATCGGTGGTATTGAGCGTGCGCCACGTGAGTATTACCATTGGGCCCATGGAGACCGTGACGCTGAAACTGGACCGCCGGCACATCCAGCGACTCAAGAATCATGCAGAGTCCACCGGGCGCTCTCAGGCGGCAGTGGTCCGCGACCTCATCGACCGCCACCTGGGCCGACGGAAACCGTCGCTGCACGAGCAGGCCAAGGATCTCTGCGGGGCGGTCTCCGGCGCGAGAGACACGTCGACCCGGAAGCTCGCGGGCTATGGCCGCAACTAGAGTCCTCTTGGATACAGGCCCGCTCGCCGCCTATCTCAATCGACACGACCGGCATCACCAGTGGGCGGTGGCAGGTCTTCACGACCGACAAGGACTTCCTGGTGTATCGTCGAAAGGGTCGCCACGTCATCCCGTTGCTGTCGCCCTATTCATAGCAGCGACACCTCCGACGACTCGCTGTTGGACGTACACCGATCGCTCGTCACGCGAGGCGTGATTGCGCCGCTGGCCGATGAAGACCGTGAGGTTCGGCGGTGGCTCGACTGGGAATTGGCGCCGCTCATCGAGGGGCACTTCCACGTCTGGGTAGACGTGCAGGATTGCCATCTTCGAATCAGTCGACCGCCGGCGTGGATACGATGTCGGGACGCCGCGCGTTCCCGGCCTGGACTACGACACGACGTGGTGACGAGGGGGCTTCAGATGGCGCACACGCCCGAGGATCTCGTCCGCAGGACGTCCCTCGTACGCGGCACGCCACCCCACCAGCGATGGACGGCGGCCATACAGCACAATCGTGCGCGCATCCCGCGGCGGCCCCGCTTTGAGCCCGGCATCGACGCGGTACCCATGCGCGCCGCCGGGCCCCAGCGCCGCAGACGGCGCCTCCAGACGCACGAGCGCACGCGCCCGCAGCGCCCGTGCGGCTTCACGGCACGCGGCGTAACTGGACAGCCCCCCGGTAACGGTTTTCAGCGGCAGATCCGGGGCGACGGCCGGCTCCGCATCGGGGATCTCGACCGCCCAGAGCGCGCGCCGCAGCGTCGCGACGTCGGCAGGATCGCGGATTTCCTCATGGCGGAGGAGCTCGGCCCATGCGCCGTCGGGTGTGTCGGAGAAGTACTGCGCAGGGCCCTCCCCTTCGGCGTGCCAGCGTGCCGCCGGCTGCGCGGCGTCTTCCCACAGGAACGGGAGACGGGGATCGGCGTGGCGAAAGACGATCACGTCGCCGGCGAGGAGACGAGCGCGCGAGCCAGATCGCGAACGGCACGCGGTCCGGCGTCTTCAGGCTGCCAGTCTCCACGGAGTATCTGCGCAGGCGATCGCCCGTCGAGCCGCGCGCGCACCCGCTCGAACCAGCGCCGAATGCCAATCTCGTTGTAGGCGCCGGCCAGGTCCCCGACAATCAGCGCGAGGCAGTGCAGCCGCGCCGCAACCGCGTCGGGCGTCCGGCGGTCGCCCCTCGCGTACCGCACGACGCTCGCCGGCGAGATGCCGAGGAGCGATGCCAGCTGGTCGCGCTCGACAATCTCCAGAACACGGCCCCACTCAGTGGCCGGCAGCGGCGACTCCTCGAGCAGCGCGCCGATCTCGCGCAACCGTTCGATGACGAGGGCCGGAGCGTCGGGCCAGGCCCGCATCACGTCGGCCGCCGCCGATTCGCCGATGCCCGCCTCGCGGACGCGCAGCACGGCCCGCTTCACGGCTGGGTACGTCAGCGCGGTGAAGTCGGGGCTCTCGTCCACGAGGCCCACCGCGTGCGCCTTGCGCACGAGCTCCGCGGCGGCCTGGCCAACCCCTTCTTCCGCGAGCAGATCCACATCGGACATTGAATGGATCTTCATATGAGTCCAATATCGATCCACATTGTAGCCAGTGTGGCTCCGGCCTGTCAAACGCCGGCCCGCCTTGTGGTTGCGCAGTGCCTTCCAGGTCAGCCGAGGGGAACGGCGGCCTCTCGCAGGGCTGCCGGCAGCAGGACGGTGGGCTTCACAAGGAAGTACGACTCGAGAACGAGCACGTCGATCTGCGTCTTCAAGAAACAGCGATAGGCATCCTCGGGCGTGCAGACGATCGGCTCGTCCTTGACGTTGAACGACGTGTTCACGATCACGGGACAGCCGGTCAGCGCCTCGAACGCGTGGATGATGTCGTAGTAGAGCGGGTTCTCCTCGCGCCGCACCGTTTGAATCCGCGCCGAGTCGTCCACGTGGGTGATCGCCGGCACGGTCGATCGCGGCACCTTCAGCTTCTCGATCCCGAACAACTGCTCCGTCCCCGGCGGCACCGGCACGCGCCGCGACTCGGCCACGCCGGCTACGAGCAGCATGTACGGACTCTCGTAGTCCATCTCGAACCATTCGGCCACCCGTTCCCGCAGCACGGCCGGCGCAAACGGCCGGAACGACTCGCGGAACTTGATCTTCAGATTCAGCACCGACTGCATGGCCGGCGACCGTGCGTCGGCGATGATCGAGCGGCACCCGAGCGCGCGCGGGCCGAACTCCATCCGGCCCTGGAACAACCCGACGACCTTGCCGGCCGCCATGAGCTGCGCGACCACGCCGGGGAGCTCGGCGCGCGGCAGCCGCTCGCCCGCAATCCCCTGCTGTCGCAGCCAGGCCCCAATCTCCTCGTCCGAGAAACGGGGCCCGAGCAGCGCCCCCTGCATCTCGTCGGCATACGGCGCAGGACTCTGGTCCGGCTGAAGCCGGACGCCACGTACCGAAGTGCGCGGCGCCCAGGCCCCACGCGCCTCCGCGCTCACGCGCGGCTTGCCGAGATACCGGTGCCACAACGCGTACGCGACGCCGAGCGCGCCGCCGGCGTCGCCTGCAGCCGGCTGGACCCAGATGTCCTCGAACGGTCCCTCGCGCAGCAGCCGGCCGTTGCCGACGCAGTTGAGCGCCACGCCGCCGGCCAGGCAGAGCCGCCTCGACCCGGTTTCGCGCTGGGCCGTCCGGGCCATCCGCAGCATCACTTCTTCGACGACCTCCTGCACCGACCGCGCGAGATCCATCTCGCGCTCGGTGACCGGACCGTCCGGCTGGCGGGGCGGCCCTCCGAAGAGACGCGCGAAGCGATCGCCGGTCATCATCAGTCCGTGCACGAACTCGAAGTACTCGAGGTTCAACGTGATGCTGCCGTCGTCGTGGATGTCAACGATCTGGTTGCGGATCGCCTGGACGTACTTCGGCTCGCCGTACGGGGCGAGCCCCATCACCTTGTACTCGCCCTCGTTCACCTTGAAGCCCGTGAAGTACGTGAACGCCGAGTAGAGCAGGCCGACCGAATGTGGAAACCGCATCTCCCGGAGCATGGTGATCTCCGCACCGCGCCCCTGACCGATGGACGAGGTGGTCCACTCGCCCACGCCGTCGATCGTCAAGATCGCGGCCTCCTCGAACGGGGAGGGATAGAAGGCGGAGGCGGCGTGCGATTCGTGATGGTCGCCGAACAGGATCTTCCGCGTCGTGCCGAGCTCGCGCTGAATCCCGTCGGCCATCCAGAGCTTCTGCCCGAGCCACAGCGGCATCGCCATCAGGTACGACCGGAGCCCCCGCGGCGCCGACGCGATGTAGCTCTCGAGCAGCCGCTCGAACTTGACGAGCGGCTTCTCGTAGAAGCCGATGGCGTCCACCTGGTCGATGCGGAGACCCGCTTCCTTCAGGCAGTAGGCGACCGCGTGGGATGGGAAGCGCTCGTCGTGCTTCTTGCGCGTGAAGCGCTCTTCCTGCGCGGCGGCGACAATCCGGCCGTCCACGAGCAGGCAGGCCGCCGAATCGTGGTAGTAGGCCGAAATGCCGAGGACAGTTGACGGCATCTAGGAGCCTGTCCGAGTAATAGCATGGGCCGCGTTCCGAGCGCCGCGCCGGCAGATGCCAGGCGACGCGACGCAGGCAATGCCGGGGCGCATTGGCGAGGAGCGGCAACGCCGCAGATGCCGGTGCGCCGCCGGAACCCGCAGGGCGCATGGGGGTTGCGGGCGAGCTCGGCGTTGCTCGTCGTCGCCGATGCGCACTGGCATCGCCTCCTCCTCGCGCCTTGATCTCGTCTCGCAAGCCCCATGCGCGCGACCCATATGCTATTACTCGGACAGGCTCCTAGGCTCGAACAAGCCCCAGGGCTGCCATAGCTTGACGGTGGATCGATGCTGGCATCATACTGCAACTATCATGACGTCACGAACGATGATCTATCTCGAAGGCGAGCAGCTCGAGGCGCTGAAGCAGCGGGCGAGAGCCGAGCGCATTTCCGTGGCCGAACTCGTTCGCCGTCTCGTGCGCCAGTATCTTGCCGCTTCTGCCGGCGCCCCCCGTACTCCGCCCGACGTCTTCGCGCGAATCGTCGATCTCGGCGCCAGCGGACACGCCGATGTCGCCGACCGGCACGACCGGTACCTGGCCGACGCGCTCCACCGTGAACACCTTCGTTGACACCGGAGCGTGGTATGCCGTCGCCGACCGCTCGGACCGGCACCACGGCCGGGCGTCGCAATTCTACTTGGCCCATGCAACTGAAAACCGCCTCGTGACGTCCGACCTGATCGTCGCCGAAACATGGACCCTGCTGGCCTCACACCTTGGCCGGGCGGCCGCGATGACGTTTTGGGAGACGCTGCGCGACGGACGTGTGCCGATCCTGACGATCGAAGCATCCGACCTGGAGGCTGCGTGGCGGATCGCCCAGGAGTTCGCCGATCAGGACTTCAGCTTCACCGATTGCGCCTCGTTCGCACTGATGGAGCGCCTGGGACTCGAGGACGTCTTCGCCTTCGACGCACACTTCCTCGTCTACCGATACGGATCGAACCGCCGTCGCGCGTTCCGCCGGCATCCCGCTTGACCCCGAAAATCAACTTACTCATCTGGTGGAGCACTGACCGCGCAGAGGTCGGCGGCCCTGCCCGCGGGCGGAGGGCCTCCTGTCCAGCCGTGTCACGGAAGCTCGAGCACGAAACGAAAGGCCGGAGCAGCGTGTGTCCGGCGCGCGGAGGGCTGTTTCGCGGCGAACGAGCCTCTTCGACCGACACGTTCATGAACAACCCGGACTCAGAAGAGCGTGTAGATGAACGGCGCGACCGCGCTCGACTGCGCGAACACCAGCAGCAGCCCGAACAGCAGGAGCACCAGCACGATCGGGGCGAGCCAGTACTTCTTCTCCTGCTTCAGGAACTCCCAGAACTCGCGCAGCACGTCAGATTTCGCCATATGTGTCTCCGGCGGGTCGGGGGGCCCCGCCCTGCGTCAAAACATCCGCTCGTAATGCTTCGGATCGCGCCGCCGAGCTGAATACGGGCTCCAGCTCGTCTGCGGCTGCGCCGGCCGCAGCGGGTTGCGGCCGACGAGCCGCATGACGAGACCGACCGGCGTGAGCACCAGCGCGAAGAACAGCGTGAGCAGCACGCGGGCGTTGACCCATCCGAGCGCCTGCGCAAACCGCCACCAGTAGCGGTTCGGCACCCGCAGCGCCGACGGCGCCACGAGCGCACACCCGACGAGGAGGCCGCCGACGACGAGCAGAGCGAGGCTGACGGTCGGACGGCCGCGCCAGAGAAACAGCGCGCCCGCCGCCAGGCACACGCTGCCGACACTGATGCCAAACGAACGTTCACTCGGCGGACTGACAATCATCAACGTGCGAGCACCCTATTGTACGCGCTCGTCGCCCCGCTCGTGATGGACCCCTCGCTGTCAACGGCACAGTCGGACCGACACGCGTCGGACGCCCGCTTCCCCGACAGCCGGCAGATCGTTGTTTGGCTACCAGCTACCGGCTACCGCCTGCGATATCCTTGAGATATGTCGATTCGACCCGTCAAGCGCCTCGTCCAGTCGAAGCCGACACTCGAAGGGGCCGGCGTGCGGCTGCGCCGGGCGTTCGGCTTCGGCGACACGGCCGACTTCGATCCCTTCCTGCTGCTCGACGATTTTCGAAACAACGACCCCTCGGACTACCTCGCCGGCTTTCCGTGGCACCCGCACCGCGGCATCGAAACGATCACCTACGTCCTGGCCGGCACCGTCGAGCACGGCGACAGTCTCGGCAACCAGGGGAACCTCGGTGCGGGCGACGTCCAGTGGATGACCGCCGGCAGCGGCATCCTGCACCAGGAGATGCCGAAGGGCGACATACAGGGCCGGATGCACGGCTTTCAGCTCTGGGCCAACCTTCCTTCGTCGCTGAAGATGACAAAACCCCGGTATCAGGACGTGAAGGCCGCCGACATCCCGGAGATCGTCGACGACGACGGGACGCGCGTTCGCGTGATCTGCGGCAGCTTCTGGGGCCGGAGCGGTCCGGTCGACGGCGTCGCCGCCGATCCGCGCTATCTCGACGTCTTCGTGCCGCCGGGCGTGCGGAAACAGCTGCCGGTCGAGACGGTGCGCAATGCGTTCGCATACATCTTCGACGGCTCGGGTCGGTTCCGCGACGCGTCAGAGCCGCGCGAGGTCCAGACGGACCACGTCAGTGCACCGGGTCCAACAGGACCCGGCCTCCGATCGCCCTCAGATATGGGGCGGGTCCTTTCGGACCCGCCAGACGAGGTCGAGAACCGGACACTCGTCGTCTTCGACCGCGGCGACCACGTCGTCGTCCAGGCGGGCGAGCGTGGGATCCGGTTCCTGCTCGTTTCCGGGCAGCCGATCGAGGAGCCTGTGGCGTGGCACGGACCCATCGTGATGAACACGGAAGCGGAACTGCGACAGGCCTACGCCGAGCTGCGGTCGGGCACATTCATCAAGACGTAGGCCTCGGGCCCAAGGCCCGGGGTCCCCATCGCGCACGCCTGCGCGATGGGGTGGAAGCGCAGGGAGGTAGCGATGGTGACCATCTCTCTTTCGGAGCGGGAAGCGAGCGTGCTGCGGGAGTGGCTCGAGCCCAAGGTGGTGGATCTGCGCAAGGAGGAGTCACACACCGACTCGCCGCGTTTTCGCGAAACACTGTACGAGGTCGAGGGAGCGCTGAAGCGGCTGGTGGACCAGCTCCCGCGGGCGGTGCCGGCGAAGTAGCCGCTCACCCTTTCACGCACACGAGCGGGACGAGCCGCGCCACCTTGCGCGACAGCCCAGCCGCATGCGCGGCGTCGACCACGGCGCTCACGTCCTTGTAGGCGCCTGGCGCCTCCTCGGCGACGCCACGCGGCGAGGGACTCCGGACGACGATGCCGCGCGCCGCCAGCTCGTCGATCACCTGCCGCCCCTTCCACGTCCGCAGCGCCTGAGTCCGGCTCATCGCCCGGCCCGCGCCGTGGCACGACGAGGAAAACGACAGGCGCTCGCTCTCCGGCGTCCCGACGAGGATGTACGACTCGGTCCCCATCGTGCCGCCGACGAGCACGGGCTGCCCCACATCACGAAGCGCCGCCGGAATGTCGGGATGTCCCGGACCAAGGGACCGCGTCGCCCCTTTCCGGTGGATGAACACGGGCTTCGCCCGGCCGTCCACCGTGTGCGTCTCGAGCTTGCACGTGTTGTGCGACACGTCGTAGAGGAGCGTGAGGGCCGCCCGGGGCGCCGCCGTGGCGAACGCCTTCCGCAGGAGGTGCGTGATGATCTGCCGGTTCGCGAGCGCGCAGTTGATGCCGGCGCGCATCGCGCCGAGGTAGCGCTGACCGATCTCGGAGTCGACCGGCGCGCACGCCAGCTCGAGATCGGGCAGCACGATGCCGAAGCGCGGCGCCGAGGCGGCCATGTCGCGGAGGAACTCGGTGCCGATCTGGTGGCCCAATCCCCTCGATCCGCAGTGAATCGACACGACCACGTCATCGAGGGAGACGCCGAACGCCCGAGCCACCGCGTCGTCGTAGATCGCCGCCACACGCTGCAGCTCGAGGTAATGATTGCCGGACCCGAGCGTCCCCATCTCGTCCTGCTGCCGACGCCGCGCCCGCGGCGAGACGGCCGAGGGCGCCGCGCCGGCGGCGCGTCCGTGCTCCTCGATGCGGTCGAGATCCGCCTCGACGCCGTAGCCGCGCTCGACCGCCCAGCGCGCGCCCCCCTCCAGCATCGCGTCGAGCTCCCGATCGTCCAGGTGAATGCGCCCGCGGCTGCCGACGCCGGCCGGAACGCTCCGCGACAGCTCCTGCGCGAGCCGGGCCACGAGCGGCTCGACATCGCCGGCACCCAGCCCCGTGTGCAGCGTCCTCACGCCGCACGAGATGTCGAACCCGACGCCGCCCGCCGAGACGACGCCCCCTTCCCGCGGATCGAACGCCGCGACGCCGCCGATGGGAAACCCGTACCCCCAGTGCGCGTCCGGCATCGCATACGACGCCCGCTGGATGCCCGGCAGCATCGCCACGTGCGTCACCTGCTCGCGCACCTTTTCGTCCATGTCGCGGACCAGCGCGGCGGAGCCGTAGATCACGCCGGGCACGCGCATCCCGCCGGTGGGCGGAATCCACCACTCGTGCTCGGACTTTCGCGTCAGGGAGGAGAGGTCCATGTCATACGTCGTCGTTCACGCTTCTGACTTCTCGCTTCTCGGTTCGTGTTCATTGCAACCCCGAACCCTCGAATCTCGAACCCAGCACCGAACCCCGAACACGAACCCCGAACACGAACCGAGAACACTCGAACATAGAAGCGTGAACGACGTCTCGATCGCTCCACGTCAGGATCACACATCGACCACACATTGCGCCCGCCAGCCGCCGGGCCCTTCACGCACCTCGAGCGCCGTCAGCGTCGCCCCCTTCACCTCGACCGCCGGCTCGTGCCGCGCCACGTCGACCGGCTCGCCGCGCGCGGTGGCGCGCAGCTCTTCGTCCGTGATGTCGACCGAGAACTCGCCGAAGAGCATCCCGCGCACGGCCATCTCGTAGATCACGGCATTGAGCCACTCGACGAGGAGCAGCTCGTCGCTCGACGCCCGACACGTGATGGACACCGACTCGAGCGGCCTCACCCCGGCCGGGTCCGTGACGACCGCGACGAGCGCCAGCGCCGCCTGCCGGAACGCCTCGGCTCTGGTCGCCCCGGTGCCCACCACCCCGATGTCCGCATCGTGCGCGAAGTGCTCCCAGGCCGCCACACACTTATTGTGGCGCGAACCCTTCGGGTTCGCGTGGCGAGCCTGAAAGGCTCGCCCCACGACCTGCCCGCGCTAGCCGGGCTGGCGCCGCAGGCGCGGCCGGAGCGGAGCACGAACACCGGTCGCCTGCACCGCCTCGGCGAGCCGGTTCGGGTAGTCGGTGAAGATGCCGGTCACGCCCGCCTCGATCAGGGCGCGCATGCGCGAGCCCGCGTTGACCGTCCAGATGTTCACCCACAGCCCGGCGCTCGTCAGCGCTCCAATCGTGGCGGCGTCCAGGCCGTCGGTCGAATGGAGCGCGTCCGCATCGAGCGCGGCGAGGTACTCGCGTGCGTGGTACAGGCGGTGGCTCGTCAGCACGCCCGTGGCGATCGTCGGCGCGAGACGGCGCACCTCCGCCAGCAGCAGGTGATCGAACGAGGAGACGAGCGTCTCGTCGTCGATGCGGAGATCGCGGACGGTCTCCACCGTCCGGCGGGCGAGCGCCGGATCGCCGCGCGCCGTCGCCTTCAGGTCGAGCACGACCGAGAGCCGGCACTCGCGCGCCGTTGCCAGCGCGTCGCGCAGCCGGGGCATGCGCAAGCGACCCGACCCGTACTCGTGGGCGGCCGCGGGCGTCACCCCCTCGCGAAGCTCCTCCTCCCCGAGATCGCGCAGGTACGGTTGCCGGAGAGATGCCGGCCTGGCGAGCTCGTGGACGTACCAGGCGCCGACGTCGAGGACCGACAGCTCCTCCCACGTGAAGGCGCCGACGCTGTAGTCGCGATGCCCAGGGAACTTGGAGAGCCCGTCGGAGCACCGGAGAATCGTGTCGTCGTGGAAGACGACGAGCTCGCCGTCGCGCGACGTCTGCACGTCGAGCTCCACGACGTTGGCGCCGAGCCGCGCGGCGGCGCGAATGGCCGGCAGCGTGTTCTCGGGCGCGAACGCCCGGGCGCCGCGATGCGCGATGGCGAGGAAGGGACGAGTCATCGGTCCGAGGGGCCTGTCGAGATCTGCTGCGCAACGCCGGCGCCGGCGACGCGCGCTCAGTCGACGGCGAAACAGTAGAAGAGGCCCGCGCCGCCCGTGCTGGCCAGATCCCTCTGGCCGCATCCGCGCGAGGCGTGCGCCGAGTTCCACGAACCGGCGGCGGCCCCCTGGCCGCGCCGATCGTGGTGGCCCACCTGCGCTCTCCCAGCGCCGCTCGACCGCCAGTTGCCGCACGTGAGGTCGTCGCCCGGCGGAAAGGCGGAGCCGTCCGGCCGCGAGCCGGTCAGGATGTCGTGCATGTTGGGAGTGTCGCCGACACCGTTGATCGGATCGAGCCGCTCGGAGACGGCAAGCTCCTTACCGAACTTGTTGTTGCGGTGCAGCTCCTCGACGCTGGAGGCCACGAGCGTCCCCTCCGCGTTGTACCAGGGGCCTCGTCCAATGCGGTCGCGGGCGTTGACCGCCGGCTGCCCGGCGCCGGCGGAGGCGCTGAGGTACGCGCGCCAGGTATGGTCGCCGGAGCCTTCCGCTGCCGCCAGCGCCTGACAGTGCGCGTCGGCGCCGGTCAACCCGCCGAGGTCGCCGCCGCGGCCGATCCCCCGGCTCGTGACGAAGAAGGTCGTCACCGACTTCTTGCCCCCCATCGGCCGCGACTCCGGCGCCTGCGTCTCTCGACTCGCGCTCGGGACGCCCTGAGCCCGGCCGAAGGGCGCCGGAGCGGCCGCCGGCGCCACCGCGAACGCGGCGCACAGGACCAGGACGAGACGAACCAGCCGTGTCATTGCAGACTCACCGTCACCGACTTGCGCTGCGTGTAGCTGTCGAGCATGCCCTCGAGCGAGTACTCGCGGCCGATGCCGCTCTGCTTGAATCCGCCGTACGCCTGTCCCGGAAACTGTCCCAGTCCCTGATTGACCTGCACCCAGCCCGATTCGATCGCGTGCGCCGTGGCGAGCGCCGTCCGGATGTCGCGCGTCCAGACGTAGGCCGCCAGTCCGTAATGGCTGTCGTTCGCCATCCGGACCGCGTCACGCTCGTCCTCCCACGGGATCGCGACGAGCACGGGACCGAAGATCTCCTCCCGGGCGATCCGCCACTCGTGGCCGACGCCGGCAAACACCGTGGGCTGGACGAAATACCCTTGCGCGAGCGGTCCTTCCTTCGGCGGCAGCCCGCCGATCACGACGCGGGCATCGGGCCGACCGAGACCGTCTTCGATATACGCGCAGACCCGGTCGAACTGCCGCCGGTTGATGATGGCGCCCATGTCGGTCGCCTCGTCGCTCGGGTCGCCTATCTTCAGCGTGGTCAGCCTGGCCGACAGCTTGTCGAGAAACGCGTCGAAGATCGACCGGTGGAGCAAGAGGCGCGACCCGGCCGTGCACGACTGTCCCTGCCGCGTGAACCGCATGCCCGAGATGACGCCGTCGACGGTGCGGTCGTCGCAGGCGTCCGGAAACACGATCGCCGGGCTCTTTCCGCCAAGCTCGAGCGACACGGGGACGATGCGATCGGCCGCGGCGTGCATGATCAGCCTGCCGACCTCGGTCGAGCCGGTGAACGACAGCTTGCGGACGAGCGGATGGCGGGCGAGGGCGGCGCCGCACTCTTCGCCGTACCCGGTGAGGAGATTGAGGACCCCGGCCGGCAGTTGCTCGCCGCAGAGCCTCGCGACGCGCAGCAGCCCGAGCGGCGCGTCCTCGGCGGCCTTGAGCACGAGCGTGTTGCCGGCCGCCACGGCCATCGCCACTTTCAGCGCGCCGAGCACGACCGGCGCGTTCCACGGGACGATGGCGCCCACCACCCCAATCGGCTCGCGCCGCGTGTAGCACAGCATGTGCTCGCCGAGCGGGATCGTCTCGCCCTTCAGCTCGCCGGCCACGCCGCCGAAGTACCGGAACACGTCGACCGCGCCCTTGACTTCGGGACGCGCCTGCGTCCGGATGGCATTGCCGGTTTCGCGCGCGACCAGGTGTGCGATGGTCTCGGTCTCGGCCTCCATCGCGTCGGCAACCTCCAGCAGCCGCCGGCCGCGCTCGCGGGGCGGCGCCCTCCGCCACGTCTCGAACGCCCGGGCGGCCGCCTGCACCGCCCGGTCGACGTCCGCCTCGCCCGCCCGCGGCACCTGCGCGATCACCGTGCGCGTGGCGGGATTCTCGACGTCGATGACCCGCCCGTCGTGCGCGCCGACGGACTGGCCGTCGATGAGCATCGTTTCCACTATCTCTCCACCTGGAGGGCGAATTCTGATAAGAAAGGAGACATGAGTGCGACCCTGCGAAAGCGCGTCATCCGTCAGCGGCGCCACCGGCGCGCCAAGCGCCTCCGGCTGCGGGCGCGGCTCGCCACCGCGCCGGCCGCCGAGCGCCAGGCGATCGAAGCGAAGGTGGCCAAGACCTACCCGCTCGTCATCGCCGAAGCGCACGCAAAGAGCCAGTAACGGCGGTTCACGGCTGCTCGCCGCGACGGATCTTCTCGATCTTCGCGTCGCGTTCGGACACGAGCCGCTCCCGGTCGCGCCGGAGGTCCGTCTCGATCGTCTCCCGCTCGGCCGGATCGAACGTCCTGCGCAGCCGCGACTGCTGCAGCACGTCGAGCTCGGCCATCTTGGCCTCGTAGAAGTTCCGCACCTCCGCCATCGCCGCCTTCTGCGCGTCGGTCGGCCGCCGCTGCTCGACGCCGGACTGCTCGTCCTGCTTCCGCAGCCGCTCCATCGCGAGCTCGTAGGCGGACTTCAGCGACTTGTCCTCGGCCATATCCCACCAACGGCAGGCAGGAGGCAGAGGGCAGTAGGTCGTGGCCGAAGAGGACGTTCTTGCCGCCTACCGCCTACCACCTACCACCTACCACCTACCGCCTACCACCTACCACCTACCACCTACTACCTCGTGTCCCAGCGGAACAGCAGGTACTGCACCTCGCCGTTGACCGCCGTGATCTGATGCGGCACGCCGGGCGGAATGAACACGACGTCGCCGGCGCGGACGGTCCGCGACTTGCCGTTGCGAATGCCGCTGCCGTCGATGTCGCCTTCCTTGGCGCCGGCGCCGCCCTCGGCGGCCTTGGGACCGATCAGCTCGCCGTCGGTCGTGAGCGTCGCTTCGCCCGATCGAATCAGGTACAGATCGGCTTTCTTGCCGTGGGTGCCGGCGCCTTCTTCCGCGGCGGTCTCCCGTCGCAGGTTGAAGTTGAAGACGCCTCCCTCGAGAATACGCTGGCTCTCGAGCTTCCTGCCGACCATCTCCTTGAAGCCGGCGCTGATGTTGGTGGCCGGCCAGTCGACCGTCCTGTTGGATGGCGCCGGCAGGCCGAGCACCATGCCACCGAGCATCTTCTGCTGACTGCCGCCGGTCTGGCTCAGCCCCGCGACCGCGGCCAGGGCGATCATCACACCCGCACAGATTCCGATTCCCATCGCGCGCATCTGCCGACTCCTCTCGCCCGGGTGACGCCGAACGCTCCAGGCGCCGCAAATCATACCCCGTCGAAACGATTTCAGAGTACGCTCGGGCGACCCGTCAGGCGCCGGTTTGACAGCGCCTCCGGGGCCACCTACGATTACAGGCCCACGGCTCTCACGAAGACAATTTCTGGTGCCCCTTATGATGTCCTGGGTTCGCCGCCCGCTCGCCGCGCTCAACGCCCTGCTGCGCCTGCCGCCGGTCCGCTGCGTGGCCTCGGCGACGCTGCCCACCGAGTACGGAGCGTTCGACATCCACGTATTCAAGAACCTCTTCTCCGGCGAGACGCACGTCGCGCTCGTGCGGGGCGAGATCGGCAACGGCGAGAACGTGCTGACCCGCGTCCACTCATCCTGCCTGACAGGCGATCTCTTCCACTCGGCGCGGTGCGACTGCGGCCGCCAGCTCCATGCCGCGCTGCAGCAGATCGTGGACGAAGGGCGCGGCGTGCTGCTCTACCTCGACCAGGAGGGGCGCGGCATCGGGCTCGTGCACAAGATCCGCGCCTACGCGCTGCAGGATCAGGGCGTCGACACCGTCGAGGCGAACGAGCGTCTCGGCTTTCCGGCCGACCTGCGCGACTATCGCGCCGGCATCCGGATCCTCCGCGGCCTCGGCGTGAAGACGATGCGGCTGCTCAGCAACAATCCGAAGAAGCTGGCGGGCGTCACCGGCGAAGGGCTGTCGGTCAGCGAGCGGCTGCCGATCGAGATTCCGCCGACCGCCTCGAGCGAACGCTATCTCAGGACCAAGAAGGAAAAGCTGGGCCACCTGCTCTCCTCGGTGTAACGCGGTGGCTCGACAGCTCGTGCGCGGCTGGCGCGTGTGGCCGGCGGCTGGCGTCTCGCTCGTCCTCCTGAACGCGTCGCTCACCTTCGAGAACGTGTGGCCCACGCCGGCGATCCGGTTCGGCACCGCCCTCTCGATCGAGCTGGCCGCCTGCGTCCTGCTCCTCGCCGCCGCCCGCCGATGGGCGCCGCGGCTCGCGCGCATCCTGGCGGCCGTCTGGGTTCTCCTCGTCATCGGCCGCTACCTTGCGGTCACCGGCCCCGGGCTCTACGGCCGCGAGTTCAACCTCTACTGGGACTCGGCCCACCTCGGCAACGTGGCGGCGATGCTCGCCCGTGCCGCGCCGTGGTGGCTGGTTGCCTCCGTCGTCGTGTCGGCGGCGGTGGCAGTCGGCGTCGTGTACGTCGTGGCGCGCCTCGCGCTTCGACACGTCGCCGCGGCGATGGAGCGGCGCGGCGGCCGGCTGGCGCTCGGCTCGCTTGCCGCGGCAATAATCCTCTTGTACGGCGTTGCGACCCCGGTCGACACGAATCCGCACATCGAAGCCGACATCGACGTCGGTCCGATCCGCGCGGCGTTCGCCCGTCCGGTGACGCCCGCCTACGTGCGGCAGGCGCGCTTCGTGCTGGCCACCACCGGCCAGGCGGCCCGTCCGCTTCCCGCCGGCCCTTCGCTCGACGCCAACCTCCGCGCGCTCGCCGGCGCCGACGTGTTGCTCGTCTTCCTGGAATCGTATGGGGCAGTCACCTACGACGAGCCCGCCGTCGCCGCCGGCCTCGCCGGCGCGCGCGCGGCGCTCGACGCCGCCGTCCAGCAGACGGGCCGCCGCATCGTCTCGGCCTATGTCGCCTCGCCCACCTTCGGCGCCTCCTCGTGGCTCGCGCACCTGACGCTGCTCACCGGCGTGGAGGTGCGCGACCAGTACGCGTACGCGGCGCTGATGGCCTCGCGTCGCGAGACGATCCTCGCCGCGTTCGAACGGCGGGGCTACCGCACGGTGGCGCTGATGCCGGGCATGCGGCAGGCCTGGCCGGAGGGACAGTTCTACGGTTTCGACGCCGTCTACGGCCGTGACGACCTCGCGTATCCGGGGCCGCAGTTCGGGTGGTGGAGCATTCCGGATCAGTACGCCCTTGCCAAGCTCGACGATCTGGAGCGGACCCGGCGGCCGCGCGCGCCGGTCTTCGCCGTGTTCCCCACGAGCAGCACGCACGCGCCTTTCGGCCCGGTCGCCCCGTACCAGCCGGACTGGGCGCGGCTGCTGACGAGGGAGCCGTACGACGTACGCGACGCGGCGCGGGCGCTGGGCGAGCGTCCCGATCTGAGGAATCTGCGGCCGAGCTACGTGCGCGCCACGGCGTACGAGTTCGAGTCGCTTGCCGGGTATCTGCGCCGGCGCGAAGACGACCTCGTGTTGATCGTCGTGGGAGACCACCAGCCGCCCTCGGCCGTCTCGG
Source organism: Acidobacteria bacterium RIFCSPLOWO2_12_FULL_68_19 (assembly GCA_001767525.1). Classification (GTDB taxonomy): domain Bacteria; phylum Acidobacteriota; class Vicinamibacteria; order Vicinamibacterales; family UBA2999; genus MELF01. The sequence continues at coordinate 127,942 of MELF01000047.1, forward strand.
GCCCCACTGCGCCGTGGGACGTGCCGGTGCACGTGATCGGCCGCAGTGGAGAGGTCCTGGATCGCCTTCTCGCGCACGGCTTCCGCCCCGGGCTCATCCCCGAGCGCCCCTCCGTCGGCGGCATGCATGCACTGGCGCCGATGTTGCTCGACGCGTTCAGTGAGCCCGAGGACTGAGCACACCGAGTGCTCCCGCGGAAGACTCCCCACGAAACACCGAGGCACCGGGACACCGAGAAGGTTTCTTGGATCTTGTGCGGCCTGACACTGGGGCGCCCCGTGTCGGGCCCGCTCGCGAGAGCTGTTCAGCCGTTAGCAATCCCTTGGCGACAAGGGAGGAGTTATCCTCCGCGCGAGGGCTACTTTCTTCGCCTCGGGTTGTCGGGCGGGCGGTCAGTCGACCGGAATATCCACGTCAGTGAAACTTCCAGGCGCCGCGGCGTTCACGGCAGCTACGACGAGCGCGACGTGTGGCTGAAGGGCTGGCCACTGTTGAACCCCGATGACGACGACCGCAATGGTCCGGCCGGCCATGTTCAGTTGATACCGCATCTGCTTGTCGGTGGTCACGAAGACCTCGAAGCCCGCGTGCTCGGCCGCGGTCAACAGGTCGCCGTTCTTCAGCGTGTCCCAGTGCTCCTGCGCGGCCGTGCGCACTGTGTGATCGACAAGAAATCCGCGAATCGGGACCGGGGTGGCCTGATCGAACAGCACGCGCATTCAGCGGCTGGCCACCGGCGTGTCGAGGCTGCGTGCCGCAAATTCGATGACGGCCTTCACCTGGTCGCGGTCCAGCCCGTCGTACCACGCCAGGATGTCGTCGATATTTGCCCCCGCCTCGAGGTTCTCGAAAATCGTGGCGACGGGCATGCGCGTGTTGCGGAGCACCCAGGCCCCGCTCACTTTGCCGGGAATGCTCTCGACCGCCGGGCACTGGGACCAATCGAGCAGAGGCACCTGTCAGTTCCTTCCAGATTTCAGTGTAAGGGATCTCGCCTCCATCGTCACGTCGAGGTGGCGTTACTTCTTCGCGTCGGGCTGCCAGTCCTGCACCGGGCCAGAGGGTCGGGGTCGGCCGTAAGCGACGGCGGGAGGAGCTTGATGGCGACCTGACGCTTCAGCTTCGTGTCCGACGCCCGGTACACCTGCCCCATGCCGCCTTCGCCGATCTGGCCGGTCATTTCATACTGTCAAAGCGAAATAGAAATGTCCCCTCTCGTTCTTCGTTCCTAAAAGCACGTTGCGAAATTAACTGACGGGTTTCAGAAAGTACCAGCATACGAGGGCGCACCCGAGGGTGAGGAAGGCGTCGTGCACACAGGCCCGGCGCTCGTAGCGCACGGCCAACCGACGGAACCGATGGAGCCAGGCCAGCGTGCGCTCGACGACCCACCGGGTGCGCCCGAGCCCGCTACCGTGGTCGGTGCGCCGCTTGGCGAGTTGCGTCCGGATGCCACGACGGTGGAGCACGTCACGGTGGGGCTGGGAGTCGTAGGCGCGGTCCCCTTGGATCAGCGCCGGCTTCCGCACCGGCCGGCCAGGCCGGCCCCGCAGCGGCGGCATGGCGTCGACCAGGGGGAGCAATTCCGTGATGTCATTCCGATTGGCGGCGGTCAGCGTCGCGACGAGCGGAATCCCGTGCGCGTCGGTGAGAACATGATGCTTCGACCCGGCCTTGCGGCGATCGGTAGGGTTCGGTCCAGTTTTGTTCCCCCGCGCAACGCGCGGAGGGAGGCGCTGTCGATCACGGCGCGCGCGAGATCGAGGTCGCCGCGCTGGCGTAATTCCGCTAATAACACCGCGTGTAACCGCTTCCACACGCCCGCGCGTTGCCAGCGGACCAGCCGGCGCCAACACGTGGTGCCGGAGCCACAGCCCATTTCACGCGGCAACATGTTCCAGGGGATCCCGCTGCGGAGCACGAAGAGAATCCCGGTCAGTGCGGCGCGGGCGGGAATGGGTTTGCGCCCTGCGTACTGCCGGTTGCGTGGCCGTCGTTTCGGCAGGAGCGGTTCGATTCGGATCCATAAGGCGTCATCGATCAATGGCTTGGTAATGCATGACCACCTCCTGTCGGTCACGCGAAAGTACCAAGCTCGCGATCAAAGTACAAGAGGGTGCCTCAGGGCCCTCCGGTGCTCACGCGTGTTGACAGCGCAGCCAGCCGCGAGCGGGTGGCACCGGGTGGGGCCGCCCCGCCCGCCGCGCAGGCGCCTCACCCGTGATCATGTTTTTGGCGCCGAGGACGGGTGGGGCAACCCGGCGACAGGACCCGCCGCGCTGTGTCAACACGCGTGAGCACGGCGGTTTAATTTCGCAACGCGCTCTGAGTGACGCCGAAGGGACTTGTGGCCGGATCGGACCCGATTAGAAAGTCCCTTGGCGATGATCGGTACTTATCTCGCGACTACGCGTGGAATACGCGCGGAGCGTGGCGCGTAACCACGCGGAGGACGGCACGTGTTTCTGCTGGAATCGCGTTTCGATTCTGCGGGTTGCAGCGTTACGGGGGTTCAACAGGACGAACTCACGGGCCGTGGTAACAAATCGCCGAAACTGCAACAATCGCTCGGGTGAGCCCGACGGTCCTCCGGAGCGGCCCATACCGGTTCTTCTTCTTCGCCAGCGACCGGAACGAGCCGGTCCATGTGCACGTGGGTCGCGAGGCCAAGACGGCACAGTTCTGGTTGTCACCGGTCCGTCTGAGCGGCCGGGGACATGAGTAACAGATTAGTCCGGGGACATGGGTAACACTTGGTTGACTTACCACGCCGTGTGAGAGCTGAGGC
>MELF01000048.1 GCA_001767525.1 Acidobacteria bacterium RIFCSPLOWO2_12_FULL_68_19
CGAGCGCTGCTGCGGTCACCAGCCGCGCTCCATTCGCTAGCCCTTCGCCGGCAGAAATAGTTGTCGTCGACCGGCAAAAGTAGTTGACGCCGCGCACAACAGACTGGCGTCGCCCGGAGGGCGATCAAGCTTCACGGCGCCGTTCACCAGCTCTTCTGCTCTTTCTCCCATTCACGCCGTGCGGCTTCACGATCCACGTAGCGGTCACGCATCCATGCAAGATAGGTAGTGATGCGATTCACGACCTCCTTGAGGTTCGCCAAGTCTAGGAAATGCTGCGTCATCTCAAGACGATTGCCTTTATCGTCGTGCGAGTAACGGCAAGCCTCTCCTTTCGCCGTGCTCTCAGCCAGTTGGGTCAGGCAACGTGCAATCGATACGTCAACAGCGTCCGTCAGGTCTCCAGAGGTTCGGCGCAACAGTCCGCGCACTTCCGTCCACAGTTCGACAATCTCATGGTGGTGCGGCCTACCCTTCTCGACACCGTGAAAGCGGTACAGCGCGCCCAGGAGCCGCTTCAGTTCAATCTCGATAGCGTGGTGGTACGCATGGAGCACAGCCAGCACCATCGTCTCCTCGATTGAGCCTCCGACCGCGAGCTCGATGCACCGATCGGCGAGTGCGTCTCCGGCACGTTTGAATCCTTCCGCGCGGTCATAGCTGGAGTCCATGTGCCGCACGAGTACGTGTCCGCGCTCGTCGGCGGTCAGCCGAAAGAGATCTTCACTGCCGTCCGGCCACGCCACGCCATACTCTGCCATCGAGCGCGCAGCTTCCTCGGACTTCCTCGTCATGGTTCTCCGCCCTGATTCTAATGACTGACGTCGCCCTGCACTGAGTGGTAATCGTAAACGCGGTATGCCACACGCCCGCACAGAGGGGACACCGCGGGACGCGCATCGGTGAGTCGGCCGTGGGCCGCATGAACGTCAGGATGATGCTGATCATCAGCGTCGACGACCTCCATTGCGGAGCATCTTAGGCCGCGAGCTTGCGCTAACGTAAACTGGGGCGTGTTAGTAAGACGAACTTTGGGCAGGAGCACACAGAAGCGCAGCTCGGCAACGTCCTGGTGCTCATCCTTCTCACGCAGCAACTCACCCGATGCGCGCGACTCGACTACAAAACGCGACAGAGCCAGAAGTTGCAGTCGCGCTATCGACCCTGTTGCGTGACCGCTGGTAATCCACGGTGGGGCGTACGATGCTCAACGATCGCCAAAGTGCCGTTCAAGGCTACTACGAAGGACAGTATCAAGGCGCGGAGACACAGCCTCAGCGACGGAAGGTCGTTGAAGAATACGTGTCGCGGTTTCCTTTCCTAGCCTTCCGGGCGGATTCTTGGTTCTACCCTATCTACCGTGCATGGCGGAGTTCGAATAACCCCAAGGACCGAGCTCTGCTCCGGGCCATGGCTCGCGGTCTGACCAGCCAGACCAGCCTGCTTGGGGGCCCGGTTGATGACGAGGCGCTTCGCCGCATCAGACTTGCACAGGCGGCTGCGGCGCTCAAGAACGCAAAGGAAAGCAGGAAGATCAATCACCTCTACAGGCTGTGGTTCGAGGGCAAATCGAGCTGCATGGGGTCGGTGGTGCCCATGTTGAGGTAGTCGTAGGCTTGCGCCATGAGGCGATCGCCCTCGGCCATCCACTCCCGGACGTCTTCAAGATTGCTCTGCATGGCTCCACCTACCGGAACGCCTGATCCACTCGGAAATAGGTCACCTGAAGCCCCAACGGGTTGACGCGGATGAACGCGTTGGGCACGACGTCGCGAAGCACGAAATCAAACTGGGCGACGTAGGTCTCACGCCTGCGCTCCTGCCTGGTGCCGAGCGCGAGGTAGTGCTTCTCGAAATCAACGGACGCCTTGTACGGCGACTTGTTCAGCTCGCCGAACGTGACGTTCTTCACCTCGATGTCCACCTCGTCGTCTGACGCGTTCGTCAGGAACGCCTCGATCACGCGGGATTGCTCGTTCTGGGCGATCGTGGCGTTCGCCAGCGCGGGGTCCAGGAAGAACAGCGAGTCCGGATAGTCGCGCTGGATGGTTGCGCGCAGCCGGCTGAAGTGCATGGCCACGAAGCGCGTGAGGAAGTAGCGCAGCTCGGCCGCCTGCGGCCGATACGTCGCCGCGTCGTAGGCGACCGCTTCCGCTCGACCCACATCGTCGATCCGGATGACCAGCGGTTTCACATTGGCGTACTTCGCCTGCGTCCGAAAGTTCAGTCCGACGAGGCCCAGGGCGAGGAGCGCGAGAAGGACGAGCGCGATCTTGAGGTACGTGTTCATCACGAGTGCGGAGCCGTACAGTTCGCGGAGATCTACCACTACGCCATCGATGAAAGCCTGATTCAACAGGCGATCGAACGCGGAGAGCAGAAGTTTGGTGGGACAGGCGCCGGAATCCGGATCGCCGGCTTCGATTTCCACGTCACCATGGCAGACAGCGCCTGGCCGGACTGGACCGACGATCCAGAAGGCCAGTTCCTCCATGAACACACCCCCGAACTGGAGACGTTCCTCACCGAGCAAGGGATTGCGTTTGTCGTGGAGCGCCACGCGCGCGACGCCGCCTGGTCCGACCAGCGCGAGCAGTTCGAAGCGGTCAAACGTTGGTATAAGCACAATTGGATGCGGCTGGAACCGCGCCTGCGATCGTCCATCGTCGAGGGTATCGTGGTGTTCCTGTCGTTGTTCGACGACAACCCGGTCGTCGCGCGGGCGTTTTGTCCGCCGAAATCGGCCTATACCCACCCACCGAAACCCGGCCAACGACACGGAACACCGCTGCCCCCGATGGAGCAGCTTTTGGAAGCCGGCAAGGTGATCGTCTTGAACTTTCCGGTGGGCCTGAATCCGGGACTCGCGCGCGCGCTCGGCGTGATGGTTAAGATGGATTTCCAACGCGCAGTGGTGTCACGCATCCCGAAGATCGCCGCTGCGCCTCGCAGACCGTGGCGGGATCTCCTGTTTGTCTGTGACGAATACCATAGCTTTGCCACCACGGGCGACACGGACCCGTCTGGCGACGAACGCACGTTCGCGCTGAGTCGGCAGGCGCGCCTGATTCCCATTGTCGCGACCCAAAGCATCAGCTCGCTGCGATCAGCCATTCAAGGCGAGGAATCGTGGCGCACCTTGCTGCAGTGTTTCCGCACGAAGATCTTCCTGGCCTCGTCCGATGAATTCACCGCCCGCATTGCCGCGGAACTGTGCGGGCGCGCGGAGCAGCTCAAGCCGTCGTACCAGCTCACCGAAGCCGGGCAAGACGCGCGTGTCTCGCTCCTCACCGGCCGCGCGGCTGCTCATAAGTCCACCGTGACGGCCAGCAAGCACTACTCGTTTCAGGTCGACTACGTCTTCCAGCCCAAGGTCTTCAGCGAGCTGCAGAACGGCCAGGCCATCGTCCTCCCGTACGACGGCCTGAATCCGCAACCGCCGACGTACTGTTACTTGAAACCGCACTACCTCGACGTCGACACGAGCTACTTCCGCCACGTGGCCGCGGGTGCGTTGTGAGCAGCTTTGCGCGCATCCTCCCGTTCGTGAAGCCGCTCGAACATTTGCTGCTCGATCCAACGGTGACCGAAGTCATGGTCAATGCCGGCGGCCGGCGCGTATTCGTCGAGCGCGAGGGCACGCTTGAACAGGTGCCGGAGCTGGTGCTCGACGAGCGCAACCTCAAGGTTGCGATCAAGAACATCGCGCGCACGTGTGGCGACGAAATTTCGGAGGCCCAGCCGGTCCTCGACGCGCGGCTGGAGGACGGCTCGCGCGTGGCGGCGATGTTCCCGCCGTGCTCAGTGAACGGACCGACGCTCACGATCCGCAAATTCACACGACGGTATTCGCTGCAAGATCTGCTCGACGTCCAGAGCCTCACACCGGAGCTTGCGTCGCAGCTTCAAGATGCTGTTCGAGGCCGCCGCAACATCCTGATCTCCGGTGGCACCGGCACCGGAAAGACCACGCTCCTGAACGCACTCGCCGCCACGATTCCCGACGCGGATCGCATCGTCCTGATCGAAGAGACCTCCGAGATCATGATCGACAAGCCAAACCTTGTGCGGTTCGAGGCACGACGCGCACAAACGCCCCTCGGCCAGGAGGCGCCCTTGCCGGCCATCACCATCGCGGACCTGCTCCGCGCGACGTTGCGGCATCGGCCCGACCGCATCCTCGTGGGCGAAGTGCGTGGCCCAGAAGCCTTTGACCTGCTACAGGCGCTCAACACCGGACACCTCGGCAGTATGAGCACCATCCATGCGAACTCGGCTGAGCAGGCCCTGACGCGCTTCGCGCACTGTGTCCTCACCGCTAACGTCGGGCTTCCGCATGCCAGCACGCGCGAGGCGATCGCCTTCGCGATTCACCTGGTCGCGCACATCGCGCGCGACGGGGGCCGACGTCGTGTCACGGAGGTCGTCGCGATTCGTGGCTATGACGCTCGAACCGACACGTTCGCACTAGAAACGCGGTACGCACTACCTGTCGCCGAGCGCGACGAGGTAGGTGCGTGTGTCCCGTCCGCCGGCCTTCAGTGAAGTCTCGGCCGGTGCTCGTCAGTGTCAACGCGCTCGGCGGGCCGCCTCGCCCCGCGGGGCTCCGGCGTTGACGCTGCCTCCGCGCCGGCTTGGGCATTGGCAATTACGGCCGGCAGGGCAGGTTGACGCCGAGGTAGTACCAGCCGGGCTCCGCTCGTGATGCGAGCCGCTGGCCAATGCGGAAGGCGCACCGAGGTCATCTGAGCGAAAGGCTTCGATACGCGAGCAGAAACTGACCAGGTTCAAGGAACTTGTGCATTTCGTACTTCGACGCGTAGACGAGGCGTAGTGCACGACGACTGGCACTGCTGTAGTGAGAAAGGTAATTGCGGATCTTGTACACTTCGTCGATCCGCTCTGTATGGGTCGCAGTGATACACAGAAACGGGTTGCTCTCTTCCGGTAATATCTTCTTCGAGAAACCCTTGAGTGCGCCAAAGCTTTGGAAATCTCTATACGACGCGCCGATGATTAGCGCGTGACACAGATCCCATGCGCGAACGCATCCTCGAAGCGTACGCGGAGTACGAGGAGGCGGCGGAGGCGGCGACCGCCTGACGTCAGTCGTCCATCGACGGGGCGCCTCGGCGCTCCGTCCCTTTTTTTTTCGCCTAGAAAGGCCCTCGCATCGAGAGCGCCGGAAAAACAGGGGAGGATGGGGTGTGGGAAGAACCTGGAAAGCCTAGCCTAACTTGACCAAATACTTGACCAGTTGACCACTCACGGCTGCCATAAATCGCCGTAAGTGGTTGGTGCGGAAGGGGGGACTCGAACCCCCACGGTATTGCTACCGCCAGCCCCTCAAGCTGGTGCGTCTGCCAATTCCGCCACTTCCGCGTGAGGAAGAGAATTCACCGAAACGTCAAGTATCAAGCCAAACAGGCTGGTTCGTGTGCCAGTATGTCCTCGTTCACAACAGCTGATCGCTGCGCCTCAGACTGGACAACACTGGACAACAGATTCGTTGTCAAATCTCGCGACAAGTATATGACATCGCCGCCGCCGACAAACAGAAGACCCAGTCGTGGCTGACGGCATTCGGACACAGATCAGGGCAGGGAATACCATGTCCCTTTCCCTTTCGATAGAGCTTCCGTCGTCCACGCGATCAGCTCCGCCGTCAGGCGCGGCGTATCGAACGGACTTGCCGTCTGAAACACAATTCCAACACTCTCGCCCCTGGCGTCGAATGCCTCGACGTGGTTGTCGAGCTTCTTGTTATTCCCCACGATGACGCTCGTCTTTGACGATACCGAATGTCACTCCTGAACCGGGAGACCGTATCGTCATAATCCAAAGTAGCCCACTACCGACAGGGCCTCGCCAAGATCGACATGTCCGCGTCAGTCTCGATACCGAGAGGGTCTTTGTCGGCAGGCTCGGCACATCCGCGGCGCCGGTGCCTGCGCGCGAATTCTAACCCCACGGGCGGCCTCAATCGCCTCAGAACAAGCGAAACACCGCGGCCGCTATCAGCGTCGGCACGAGTGCGCCGAGCATCAGCCCCAGCGGAGAGACCGATCCACCGAAGAACCGGCTGAGGAGCGCCTGGCCTGCCGGATTCGGCGCGTTCGCAATGACCGTCAGGCCGCCGCCGACCACCGCGCCTTGCACGACCGCGAGCTTGAGTTCGTCGCCAAGATTCGGTACCAGGACGGCCAGATACGTGATGAGCGCGTTGTCATTGAAGGCCGTGAGCAGCGTCGATCCGAGGAACAACGGCGCTTCAGCAAGGCTTCCCAGCACCGGCGCGATCCACCACCCCTGCAGGCCGCCGTGAATCACCAGTCCGGCCAGGAAGAAGCCGACCAGGAGGGGCGTCTTCAACTCGATGCGGCTCTGATAGACCGCGGTCGCCCTCGCAAATCCCAAGAAGAACAAGAACCCTCCGAGAAACAGTGCGGGAAAGTGCGAGTTGAAGACGGTCCAGACGATGAAGGACACATGCGCGAACGTGACCCATACCGGCACCGGCAACAGTGCGGCGCCAGACGCGTCTTCGTCGGGCTGTTCGACATCGGCCACGGGCGCGCGCCCGGCCAGCGCCGTGAACTCCGTCCGGAACAGCAGGTAGTAGACCGCCGTGGAGATGGCAATGGCGGCAGCGGCTCGCCAGCCAAAGTGGCTCGCCATAAACAACGTGTCCCAGCCCCAGGATCGCGCCACCATCAGCACGGGAGGTGCGGCGAAATGCGTGAGCGTGCCCCCGATCGACACGTTCACGAAGAGGAGGCCCAGCGTCCCATATTTCAACTTCGCGCTGGGGAGCAAGTCGTAGAACTGGCGGGCCAACAGGAGCGCACAGATCGTCATGGCCGCCGGTTCGGTGATGAACGATCCGAACACGGGCCCAATCGTCAGAATCGTCATCCACCATGCCGCTGGCGTCCCGCCGCCGGCATTGGCCACGCGTCGTAGTCCTGCCTCCGCGAAGACCACAATGGGTCGCGTTGACGCCAGCGCCATGATCACCACCACGAACAGCGCTTCCGTGTAGTTGACCCTGCTGTTCAGGTAGTGGGCGGCCGTGTCCCACCCCGCGTACGCGGTCATCGCGATGGTCAGCACCACGGCCCAGAGTCCGAAGACGACTTCGACTTCCCCGAAGAAGTGCAGCAGCTCGGCGACGACACTGGGGGTCGTCGGGCGCCCCTTCGCGCGTGCGTCGTCGTCGTGTCGGTGTTGCACGCGGTGCGCCAGTGCCGTGAAGCGGGCGACCGCGAATGTGTGAAGAATGGCGAGCACGAAGATGCCGGTGGCGATCCCGTTGAACGGCTCGATCTCGACCCGTCCGATCAGATGACGGACGAGGCTGTCGCCGGCGGCCACCGGGTACTCCGTCAACGGCCGCGGCAACTCGGCGATCGCGCCGGCGACATTCATGATTGGCGCACGTTATCGAATGACAGCGTCCGGCGCAATGGAGCACGGCCCGGCCTCACTCGATTCCGCCTACAATGGGCCGGTGCGGCGCCGGCGTCAGCCGCGCTGACATTCGCTGCTGCGAACTCGCTGTTAGTCGTGTCGGAGGGCCATTGACGCGCTGAACTGGGCGCGGGCGAGCGGTCTCTCGGTACTGCCATGGAGCCATCGAGCCCCTATCGACCTCGAGTATCACGGGAAACGCGGTTGCTGCTCACGGCCGGCGTCGTGGCCGTCGCCGCGCTGTGGCTCCTCGCTCGTATTCGATTCCAGGAACGTCCCGTTACGCCCAACCCGGTGCCGGCGCTTCTCAGTCAGCTGGCCAACAGACCGACGTACGACGATCTCGCGGCAGAGATCGCGCAGCTCCAGGCTCGTGTGGAGCCCTCTCTTCTCGTGCTCGACGTGCCTTCGGCGTTCCCAGGCTCGCCGTCGGCGTCACATTGGCTCGGGGCGCTCAGGCTCCGTGACGACCTCGCGGTGACGCTGCTCCCGGCCGGGTCGCATCCAGAGCTGTGGAACGACAGGCGTGTCCTCGCCCGCGATCCGGCGTCCGGCTTGGTCGTGGTGCGCGTACCGAGCCAGGTGCCCGCACCTCCTGTGGTCCCCTGGACACCCCGCCGACTGGAGCAGCCGCGGTATCTCATCGCCAGCGACGTGTCCTCACAGAGCGTATCACTCCGCCCAGTCTTCGTGGGGTCGCTCGCTCCGATGGAGAGTCCGTTGTGGTCGGAGCCGATCTGGGCGGTGCCGGGGCGCAGCGACCTGGCGCCGGGCTCGTTCGTGTTCACGAACAGCGCGGAACTGGTAGGTCTGGTATTCGCGCACGATGCCGAGTCTGTCGTGGTGCCTGCCGCGACCGTGCTCGCGGAAGCGGATCGTCTGCTGAACACGCCGAGGGGACCCGTGGGGACGGTCGGCCTCCAGGTGCAAGCCCTGACCGCGGTAGTCGCGTCGGTGACCGGTGCTCCCGTCGGGGTGGTCGTCACCTGGGTTGAACAGGATGGCGCCGCTGCCGGCCAGCTGATGGTGGGCGACGTCATCGAAGCGATTGACGGTCGCGCGCTCGCGACTTCTCAGCATTGGGACGTTCGTCTGGCCCGTCTGCTCGCCGGCGAGATGCTGACGCTCCGCGTGCGCAGGCGCGGCGAAGTCCAGGAGGTGGTGTTGACTGCGGCCGCCGTTGCGTCGCCGCCCGTCAGCCGGGCGCTTGGCCTCACACTACGCGGGCGGACGGGGATTGGCACTGACGTGGTCCGTGTCGAGCGGGCGTCCGCGGCGGATCGAGCCGGACTGGCGGCCGGTGACATCATCACGCTCGTCGCCGATGTCCACGCGCCGACGCCAGCCCAGGTGACACGGTCCTTCGCCTCCGTTCGTGAGGGTCAGCGCGTGATGGTCGCCGTCACGCGGGGCGACGTGCACCTTGTGACAACTTTGGAACGATGACCGCCCCTCCGGCCGGCGATCCCTGCGGCCTGCCTGACCCGTCTCTCGGCCTGCCCATCGACGACGCGCTCGGACAGGCCCAGGAGCCGGATGGGCGGCGGTCGCGCAGATGGCGCGTGTTGGGCTGGTCCGCGACCTCGGCTCCAGTGGCGCTCCTCCTCGTAGGTGGACTTGTGTTCGGTCCTCGGGGCCTCAGCCTGCTCTCCCCGGCCATGCTGTCGTTGCTCAATCCGGTGGTTCCCGTCGCCCTCGCGGCGCTGGGCGTACTTGTGGGACTGGGCGTGGGCGACCGTCGACCGGACGACCGGCGTGTGTTCGCCGCCGCCGGTCTCGATGCCGCCGTCACCATGCTCGTGGTCTCGGCCGGGATCGGGGTGATCGGATTCGCCGCGATGTCTTCGATCGTCCGGCCCTTCTGGACGCTGGTCTTGGCCAGCGGCATCTGCGCCGCGACGTCCCTGACGTTGCCGACGGACAATCCCCTGGAACCTCGGACAACCGCCGTCCGCATTATCGAGCTCGGCGTCCTGCTTCCGATCGTGGCGGGTGCGCTCCTGCTCGCGTCGCTCCGCGCGGGCTCCTCCGTGGGAGCCGTGGCCCTGGTGGCGCAAGCGTCGGGCGTCACCCTGGCGCTGGCGGCCGCCGGATGGTTGCTACTGACGCGAGTTTCGTCTGAAACGGAAGAACGCGTCTTGGCCGTGTCGGCGCTCCTGCTCGTCGGCGGCGTCGCGGACGCCTTGTCCCTGTCCGCGCTGTTCGGTGGTCTGGTCGCTGGTGTCTTCTGGCGGTATGCAGGACGGCACCCGCGCGATACGATCAGTCGGGATGTACTCTTCGTGCAGCACCCCCTCCTCGTGCTCGTGCTGCTGGTGGCTGGGGCCCGTGTGGATCTCTCGCTCGCGTCACTCGGACTTGGGGCGGGCTATCTCGTGCTCCGTGTCGTTGGTCGGCTGGCCGGCGGCGCCGTGGCTGGGCGTGTCATCGGTGTGAACGCGCCGCGTGACCTGAGGCTCTCCCTCCTCCCGCCTGGCGTCTTCGGCGTAGCGTTTGCGCTCAACGCGGTCAGCGTCGTCGGCGCGGACGCGTCTATCCTACTCGCGGCTGTGGTGGCTGGCACGATCGGCTCCGAATTCGTCGCGCTCCTGCTGCCACCTCGGAGCGTCACCGAGTGAGGCGCCTCCTGGCGCTCGCGCTGGCGATCGGCGCGATGGTCTGGGTGCGCCGTCTCGGCATCCAGGCGACGGCCGGTTCGGCCGCCGCGGCGCTGGCTCTGGGATTTGCCCTGATGGGCGCGTCCGTCATGGGCGACGCGCTGCGACGGTTCAAGGCCCCACGCCTCACTGGATATCTCCTCTTCGGCGTGATCGTCGGACCGTATCTCGGCAACTTGATCACGCAACCGATGGCCGTCCAGCTACAGGTCGTGACCGGGATCGCCACGACCCTGATTGCGCTGATCGCTGGCCTGACCCTGAGTGTGGAGCGCCTGGGATCCCGCCTCGGGGCGATCACACGCGTGACCGCCGCGACGCTGGTCGTGGCCATCGCCGGTCTATTCGCGGTGGGCTGGCTGGTGTGGCCGTGGCTGCCCATCGCCGCCGACGCTGTGGGAGTGCAACGGCTGGCCATGCTGGCCTTGCTGGTCGTGATGGTCGTCTCCTTCTCGCCGACGATGACCGCGGCGGTGGTCGCCGACTCGGGCGCACGCGGGCGGCTGAGCGAGACGGTGCTGACGATAGTCGTGCTGGCCGACCTCGTGATCCTGGTGCTGTTCTCCGTGTCGATGCAGCTCGCGCGCGTGGTGTTCGACACCAGCGAAGGCCGTAGCGTCGAGGTGCTGGCCCAGCTCGGGTGGGAGATCGGTGGGGCCGTCGCGTTTGGCGTGCTCATCGGCGTCTTGTTCGCGCTCTACCTGCGCTACATCGGCCGAGAGGTCACGCTCGTCCTGCTCGCGGTGTGCGCCGTGCTCAGTCAGGTCGGCAGCACGCAGCAGCTGGAGCCACTGCTGGCGGCCGTTGCCGCGGGCTTGGTCATCGAGAACTTGGCCGTCGCGCAGGGCGACACCCTTCGGGCCGCCGTACGCCGTGGCGCGCCACCGGTCCTGGTGGTCTTCTTCGTGGCGGTGGGCGCATCCCTTCGGCTCGACGCGCTGGCCACCATCGGGCTCAGCGCGCTCGCATTGTCAGGAGTCCGACTCGGATTCATCAGGCTTGGCGTTCGGGTAGGCGTGAAGCTGTCCGCGCTGCCCGAACCGGTTGGGCGGTACGCGTGGACGGGCCTGGTGTCGCAGGCTGGGATCACCCTGGGGTTCGCATCCCTGATCGCCACCGAATTTCCGGGGTGGGGCAGCCAGGTGCAGTTGTTGCTGGTCGCGTCGATCGCGATTCACGAGCTTGTGGGACCGCTTCTGTTTCGCCGCGGGTTGGCTCTGGCCGGCGAACTCGATGCGCAGGTGCCGCGCCCCCTCGTGGTCGTGTCCAACCGCGAGCCGTACCTGCACAGCCAGGATGGGGCTGGCCGAATTGGCGTGAAAGCTGCGACGGGTGGTGTCGCCGTAGCGCTCGACGCCCTGATGCGCGAACGAGGCGGTGAGTGGATCGCGCACGGGGCCGGTCCCGCGGACCGCCTGGTGGTTGACGCGACCGACAAGGTGCGGGTCCCTCCCGAGAGCCCCTCGTACGTGCTTCGGCGTCTGTGGCTCGAGGAACCCACCTTCTCGGCCTACTACGGGGGCTTCGCGAACGAAGGCCTGTGGCCCCTGTGTCACGTGGTCGATGTCCGTCCGAAGTTTCGGAGCGAAGACTGGGCGGCCTATCAGGACGTCAACGCGCGGTTCGCCGCCGCCATCCACGCGGCGATCGCGGCGTCCGACGCGCCGGTGTTCATCCAGGACTATCACCTGGCCCTCGTGGCGCCGGCGCTGCGGGCACTGCGGCCCGATGCCCGAACCGCCCTCTTCTGGCACATTCCGTGGCCCTATCCGGATCGCCTCCGCATCTGCCCGTGGCGGAGAGAGCTGGTCGCGGGGTTGCTCGCCAACGACCTGATTGCTTTTCAGCTGGAACGCGACCGCCGCAACTTCCTGATGGCGGCTGAAGAAGAGCTGCACGCCGAAGTGGAGATCGAGGCATCGCGCGTTCGATTCGGCGGGCGCTCGACCACGGTCGTCGCGGTGCCGATCGGCGTGGACTACGACCGCATTCAAAGCTTCGCCGCCGACCCCTCGCTCCTACAGGAACAGCAGCGCCTGCGGGAACTGCTCGGCCTTCGCGCGGACATCATCGGGCTCGGCGTCGATCGGCTCGACTACACCAAGGGCATTCCGGAACGCCTCGACGCGCTCGATGCGCTCATGGCGCGGCGGCCGGATCTGCGCGGGAGGATGACCTTCGTCCAGATTGGCGTCCCGTCGCGTTCGGACCTCGGGAGCTATGCGGCGATCGAGGCGAAGATTGGCCAGCGGATCACCAACCTCAACGCGCGGCACGCCGTGACGGGCGGTGCGCCGGTGGTGTCGTACTACACGACGCCACTGGGGGCGTTCAGCCTCGTGGCGCTGTACCGTCTCGCGCACTTCTGCATCGTCAGCTCGCTGCACGACGGGATGAACCTCGTCGCCAAGGAGTTCGTCGCCGCCCGGGACGATGAGCATGGTGTCCTGGTCCTCAGCGCGCTCGCGGGCGCCGCCCAGGAGCTCGAGGACGCGGTCATCATCAATCCCTACGACGTCGATGCGTTCGCGGCTGCCCTGGTACGCGCGATCGAGATGACAGAAGACGAGCAGGTGACGCGTATGCGGGCGATGCGGAAGGTGGTCGCTGGACGGAACGTGTTCAATTGGGCGTCCGACATTCTGGGGGGTCTCGAGAGTCTGTGGACCAAACCGTTGCTCTATGCGGTTCGGGGGTGGGAAGAGACGTCGGTGTGAGGTCCCATTCGGCGCTCACGACTGTAAGCGCAAGCAGTGCCAGCATCACGTGAAGGAAGGCGCCGCGCGGTGCCGCCTCTTGCACGACCGTCTCTACCGCAGAAGCGCGGCATCGCCACGCCACGCTGGTTCCAGCGACCCATGCCACAATGAGCAGGATCGGGTCGGCGCGGGAGATCGCCCCATCGCGCAGGACCAGGGCGCCGACTCCGAGAGCTGCGACGGTGAGGGCTGGAATCAGGAGCACTTCACGTCGCTCCACGCGCAGAGCGGAGTGGGCGACAACAGGGAACAGCCCAGGAGCCAGAGAGCCCTGAGTGAAGACGGAGCCGATCGAATCGCCCACGTTGATTTCACCGTACCCAAGATGGGACGAGACGAGCGAGTTGATGACTTCGGGTATGTCCGTGCCAATCGCCACAAGGGTGATGCCGACGAGGAACGGCTGGACATGGAGCTTGTCTGCGACCGCAACCGCGTGGTGGAGGGCAAAGCGACCCGACCGCCTGACAGAACGACGTCGTGACCGCAAGGAAGAGCCTGCTGACAGGCGCCTCCTGAACCCTCGCCTGGGCAACGGAACGTCGGTTCATTGGTCCGCCATGTGCACGAGAAGCTTATCCGACCGTCGTGCGGGCTATGCCCAGGAAATCGCCGGAGCCACCCAGCCACGCCCGGAGAGACCGCGACATGAGCCGTACAGCCGATATTCTTGCGATGCGTCGACAACGCATCCTCCGGGCGTTCGCGTCGTCCAACGTTCTCCTGGCCATCGACTACGACGGCACGCTCGCGCCGATTGCGCCCACGCCGGATCAGGCGCGCATGCGAGTCCGCACACGCAGGCTGTTCACGCAGGTCGCGCACCGCTACCCATCCATTGCGATCTCCGGGCGGCCGCTCGATGACATCGCACGGCGACTGGTCGGGATTCCGATCAGGTCGGTGTTTGGCAATTACGGCGGCGAGCCGTCGCCGCAGGGTAAACCACCCGTGCGCGTCGGCGCCTGGGTGACGCATCTGAGAGAACGGCTGTCGACGCTCTCCGGCGTCGTCGTCGAGGACAAGGGCTATTCCGTCACGATCCACTATCGTCGTGCGCGCAACAAGGACCGGGCGATTGCAGCTATTCACGATGCGGCACGCGCGCTTCCCGGCGCGAGAGTCCTCGGCGGCGTAGAGGCGGTGACGCTCCTGCCCCGGGAGGGACCGGACAAAGGGGTCGCCCTGCAGCGGGCACGGCGATTGCTACGGTGCGACACGGCCATCTACGTGGGCGATGACGACACGGACGAAGATGCGTTCGCGTCTGCTCACCCCGATCGCCTGCTCTCAATCCGCGTCGGACCTTCCCGAAAGTCCAGGGCGCGATACCACCTCCAACGGCAGGCGGATATCGACAGACTGCTGCAATCGCTGCTCACGCTGAGGCAGGGGACGTCGTCTTCGGCATAGCCCTGAGGCGCATGCGTGGAGGGCACCTACGTCCATGCGCGGAAACGCGAGTCGCGCGCCTCCAGGAGCTCCCCGATGGTGATGGCCGCATGAATGAGGCCAACGTGCGTGTACGCCTGAGGGAAATTGCCGAGCAATTGCCCGGTCTTCGGGTCGATGTCCTCGGAGAAGAGACCAAGCGGATTCGCGTAAGCGAGCAGCCGATTGAACAATGCCACCGCCTGCTCCAGTTCACCCATCATCGCGAGGGCCTCGACCCACCAGAACGAGCACACCGAGAACGCGCTGGTTGTCTCGCCGAAATCATCGGTGTGCCGGTACCGCAGCATCAGGCCGCCTTCAACGAGTTCCCGTTCATACGCCCGGACGGTCGAGACAAAGCGTGGGTCGCGCGCGTCAATGATGCCGAACGTGGGCAGCAGCAGGAGCGAGGCGTCCGGGTGCTCGCCATGAAGCGCCTGCGTGAAGAATCCGAGCTTGTGGTTGTACGCAGCGTCGAGAATCTCTCTCTGTTGCTGTTCCGCCCAGCGATCCCAGGCGTGGGCGCGGTCCGTTCGTCCCCGGAGCGTGGCCAGCCGCGCCCCGCGGTGCGCGGCCACCCAGCAGAGCACTTTGGAGAACGTGTAGGGTCCCAGGCGTGTTCTGAACTCCCACGGCCCCGTATCGTCGGAGGGCGCCACCGCGATGGCATCGTCAACGAGGCGTTCAACAAGCCCGAACACATCGTCGCCGTCC
The DNA here is from genome assembly GCA_001767525.1 of Acidobacteria bacterium RIFCSPLOWO2_12_FULL_68_19. Lineage (GTDB taxonomy): Bacteria > Acidobacteriota > Vicinamibacteria > Vicinamibacterales > UBA2999 > MELF01. The sequence continues at coordinate 15,035 of MELF01000048.1, forward strand.
TCGACCACCACCCTCACATCGGTGAACAGCGTTTCCAGGCAGAGCACCATCTCGCCCATCAAGTCATGCTGTTCTTGCAGGTACGCAGCGTTCCCGATGCGGACCGGGCGCCCTCCGGCGAAGCCGGTCAAGTGGTCCAGGTGCTGCTCCGGCAGATCCCGCTCGCCACCGATCCCGTAGACGGGTTGCAGCCGGCCCTGCTCCGCCACGGTGCGGAGAAACCTGACGAAGGCTTCACCCTCGGCCAGATGGCTGAGACGCCTCAGTGCTTCCACGACGAACGCCGCATCTCGAAGCCAACAGTACCGATAGTCCCACGTGCGTTGGGTGCCGACGGCCTCGGTGATACTCGTCGTCGCCGCCGCGATGATGGCGCCCGTTTCATCGAAGGTGTGCAGCTTCAAACACAGCGCTGACCGTAAGACCTCCCGCTCCGCGAAGGACGGAAGCGCGCATGTCTTGGCCCAGGCCCGCCATCCGGCAATGGTCTGGTCCAGCACCTGTCTGACCGCCGAGATGGAATCGAGCGCAGTGGGCGTCTCGCAGCTCAAGATGAAGAAGCGGGGTTCGTCAACGCGAATCGACAGGCCGCTCAGCAGAAACGGAGCGGGCACGTTACTGCGCAGGCAAAGCCGGCTGGTGCGGGCCAGCACGTCGAGGCCGTGGGCGACCTCCACGACTTCGGGAACGACCCGGGCATAGTCAGGACGGGGGTCGAAACGGACACGGACGTGTGCGCACCCCTCACGCGGCAGCAGGAGCCGGTGGATCTCGGCCGGCGCCTCGACCGAGGCGCCGGCCGGAACCCGGGGAGCGTAGTCGAAGACATCAAAGATGCCGTCCGATGCCGTCACACGCGTCCGGAGGACGTTCGTGTTGGCGACATAGGTCATCTCCATCCGCGCTCCGGCGTCGGCCGGCTCGAAACCGAACGAGCCGCCCCGATCGGGGTCGAGGAGGCTCGCAAACACCGACGGGCTGTCGAAGCGCGGCAGACAGAGCCACTCGATACGCGCGGTCGGGGCAATCAATGCCAGGACCCGGCCATTGCCGATCGCGCCGTGATTGAGCGGTGGGATCGTGTTCTCCATTGAGCCAATCATCCGGCGCCGCCGGCTTTCTCGCTGGCCATTTGTGCTCCGGCACTCGCGTTCTGTCGCCCGCTGCTACATCGTGACGTAGGTGGGGAAATCCTCGCAAGGGGCGGAGCCCCTTGGCTGGTTGCTTCGGTCCACCGCGGCCGTTGTCAAGCCTTGCTGAGGCATCTCAGGAGATTCGACAGCGCCGGGCGCGACACGCCGAGCACCTTGGCGGCAGCCGTCACCGACAGCCCGTGCGCCTCGATGATCTCGGTCCTGATGAAGTCGCCGGGATGAACCTGGTTGTGCATAGCCATGGTGGGGGGGGGAAAGAGAGGCGTCCTGATCATTCTGGACGCTCAATGAAAGCGCAGGTAACGAGCACCGAGTCGCTCAAACGCCGCGCGATCGGCTCCCACGATGTCGGCGTTGATGGACTCCGCCGTCGCAACCAGCCAGGCGTCATTCTCGCCCATCCGGCGCCCGGATCGCCGCTGCAGCAGCGCACACCGCCGGGCCTGCGCGAGATGCAACCCCTGAATGGAAAATCGCTGCAGCGCCGACATGGCCGTCGGCTCGTCGACTGCTCTCTCCAGCAACTCCTCCACTGTCACAATCGAAACCACGAGCTGCCGACCGCGCAATGAAGGTAAGAACCGCCGCGCAGGACCTTTGTCGCCGCTGGCCGTCTCTCGCTCGAGCGCGACAAGAAACGACGTATCCAACAGGACCGGGCGGCTCACCGTCTTCTTTGGGCCAGGCCCAGCCCCTTTCCGACCGACGCGTCGACCCATTCGATCAGATCGTCTCCCGTCCCGATTGGCCCCGCCCGGTCGATCAGGGCGCGGATGACCTCGGATTTCGGAACCTTGCGTCGCCGCGCCCAACGCGCGAGACGGGCGGCGCGTTCCTTGTCGAGCTTCACCGTAATCGTTGGCATGGTAATACGACGATATTACTACGCGCAGCCGTCGATCGGACGCGGGATACCGGGAGGACGGAGCGTTCCGGGTGGGCGAGACGTGCGGCCGCCGCTACTGTCCCGGCGGCTGCGATTGCGCCGGCGCCGGTGTCGCTGGCGCCGGTGTCGCTGGCGCCGTCGGCGCTGCTGGAACGGGCGCCGCTGGCGCCGTTGACGCCGCCGGCGCGGGCGCGGCTGGTACCGCGGGCGCCGACTGCGCTGGCGTCGTCGGCAGCGTCGGCACGCTTCCCGCCGGCGCCGCCGGCGTCGCACGGCCGCCGACGACCGATGCCGGCCCGCGCTGCGCCAGGATGTTCAGCAGCAGCGCGCCGACGACGAAGAGCGCCGCCAGCACGGTCGTCGCGCGTGTCAGCACCGTGGCGCCGCTCCTGGCGCCGAACGCCGCCTGGCTGCCGCCGCCGCCGCCAAACGCGCTCGCGATGTCGCCCCCCTTCCCCTGCTGGAGCAGGATGACGAGCATCAGCACGAAACAGATCAGGACGTAGAGCACCGCGCCGAGGTAATACAGCATCTGGTTCGACCTGTTGGCGAAAACCCTATTATACAGGCCGGGCTCCTCCGGCCGAAGCGTTCGGGCCTGCACTCGGCCGCCTCGGCGGCGGGTCGTGATGCAATTGGGGGATTTCGCGCCAACTCCGGCTCGTGACAGACTCTACCGGTCTTCCCGGGCGCGGAAGGGCGCGCGGCAGGGGATCAAGGAGAAACGTATGGTGAACAGGGTGGTCGTGGCGCTTGTGGCCGTCATCGGACTCGTGGCTGGACGCGCTTCGGCGCAGGAGGTCGATGCCCGGGCGGCCCTGCAGGTTTCGCTCAAGGCCATGGGGGGCGACACGCTCAAGACCATCGTGTACGCCGCGGCCGGCTCCTCGTCGCTGATTGGCCAGCAGTACTCCGTGGACGGGAACTGGCCGCAATTCGAGGTGGCCGACTACACCCGGGCCATCGATTTCGACGCGAAGTGGTCCCGCGAAGACTACACGCGGCGGCAAGGCAACTTCCCGAGGTTCGGCCGCGTGCCGATGCCCGAGCAGCGCGTCACCGCCATCGTGAGCGGGGCGTACGCCTGGGACATGCGCGACAGCACCCCGGTCCCGCTCACGCGCCCGTATCTCGACGGCGCACCCTGGGGCGAGCTCCGGCAGTTGGAGCTCGCAATCACGCCGCACGGGTTCCTGAAGGCCGCGCTGGCGGCCTCCGACGCGAAGGCGATCCGGATGCAGCTCATCGGGGCCTCCGACTTCGGGCTCTCCCAGTTCGGGCGGACCGTGACGATCGTCTCCTTCACGTTCCTGGGCAAGTACCGGATCAACGGGACGATCAACGACCAGAATCTCGTGGAGCTGGTCGGCACCTGGTTTCCCAATCCGGTCTATGGGGACATGGATTACGAGATGCGCTACACGGAGTACAAGGATTTCGGCGGGGTGAAGTTCCCCATGCTGCTCCACACACACCAGGGGGACCCGAGGCTGAACGTGGCGCACAACTACTACGAGTACCGCGTGACGAGCGTGAAGCCGAACGCGCCGGTGGCGACCATGCCGGTGCCCGACGTGGTGCGGACGGCGGTGACGCCGCCGCCGAGGGTGGAGAGCCAGCGGCTGGCCGACGGCGTCTGGCTCCTGGGGGGCGGCACCCACAACAGCCTGCTCGTGGCCTTCAAGGACTACGTAGCGGTGGTTGACGCGCCGAACAACGAGGCGCGGTCGCTGGCCGTCATCGCCGAAGCCGCCAGGCTCGTGCCGGGTAAGCCGGTGCAGTACGTCATCAACACCCACCACCACTTCGACCACGCCGGCGGGCTCCGCACCTACCTCTCGCAGGGCACCACGATCGTCACGCACGAGTCGAACAAGCAGTACTACCTCGACATCCTGTTCCATCCCTCGCCGCGGACGCTGCAGGAGGACCGGATGTCGCTGTTCAACCCGATGTACTGGATCAGCCGGCGGCCGCCGCCGATCGAGACGCTGGCCGGCGAGCCGCGCAGCACGGCGAAATACGTGGTCACCGACGGCGAGCGGATCCTCGAGATCATCAAGATCGAGGACATGGCCTACGAGCTGGGCGACCGGTCCTACGCCCAGGGCAACCACAGCCTCGACATGTTGGTGGCCTACCTGTCGAAGGAGAAGATTCTCTTCAACGCGGACCTCTATTCGCCGCCCGCGCCGGGCGCCGCGCCGGCGCCCCCCTCCGCCAGCATGCGGACGCTGCAGCAGAACATGCGGAAGCTGAAGCTCGACGTCACGCAGCACGCGCCCGCGCACGGCCGCGTCGGCACCAACGACGAATTCATGGCGATGTTCCAGGCGGCCGGGAGGACGAACTAGACGGGCCGGCGCGCCGCGCCACACGCGCTCAGCGGCGCCGGGCGGCGTCCCGCCCCTTCGTCACGATCTCGAGGAAGCTCCGCACGTCGAGGCTGGCGCCGCCGACGAGCGCGCCGTCCACATTGGGCTGCGACAGGAGGCTGGCGCTATTGTCGGGCTTCACGCTGCCGCCGTAGATCACGTGGCACAGCGCGGCGGCGTCGGGCCCGAACCACTGGCGCAGGCGCTTGCGGATGTGGCCGTGCGCCTCCTCCGCCTGCTCGGGCGTCGCGTTCCGGCCGGTGCCGATCGCCCAGACCGGCTCGTAGGCGACGACGAGCTGGGCCAGTTGGTCGGAGGTGAGGCCGTCCAGCCCCTGGCGGATCTGCCGGTCGAGCACGTCGAAGGTCTCCTGCCGTTCGCGCTGATCCAGCGTCTCGCCGACGCACGCGATGGGGCAGAGCCCGGCGGCGAACGCCGCGGCGACCCGTCGGTTGACGGTCGCGTCGGTGTCCCCGAACAGCGTACGCCGCTCCGAGTGCCCGATGATCACGTACTCGGCGCCCGCCTCTCGGATCATCGCGCCGCTCACCTCGCCGGTGAACGGCCCCTCCCGATCCCAGTAGAGATCCTGCGCGGCAATCCCCACGTTGCTGTTGCGCGCCGCTTCCGCCGCCGCGTGGAGCGCGGTGAACGGCGGCGCGACGACGATCTCGACGCCGTCGATGTCCTTGACGAGGGCGCGGAACTCCTTGACGTACTTCACGGTCTCCGCGACCGTCTTGTACATCTTCCAGTTGCCCGCGACGAACGGTGTGCGCGCGTCACGCATGTGGCAACGCCGCCACCCCGGGCAGCGTGCGGCCGCCGAGGAACTCGAGCGAGGCGCCGCCGCCGGTTGACAGGTGCGTGACCCGGTCGGCCACGCCCGCCTTCCTGATGGCCGCAATCGAATCACCGCCGCCGACGATCGTCGTCCCGCGGACGGAGGCCACCGCGCGCGCCACCGCGATGGTGCCCGCCGCGAACGCGTCGATCTCGAACACCCCCATCGGCCCGTTCCAGACGACGGTCCGGGCGTCGCGCAGCGCGTCGGCGTAGGCCGCCCGCGTCCGCGGGCCGATGTCGAGCCCCATCCGATCGCCGATGGCCGGGTCGTCCACGTCGAGCGTGTCGGCGGGCAGGCCGGCCTCGAGCCTGTCCGCCACCACATGGTCGATCGGCAGCAGCAGTGGAAGCCCCCGTTCCCGGGCGCGCGTCAGGATCCCCGCGGCGGCCTCGCGCTTGTCGTCCTCGACGAGCGACCCTCCGACCGGCGTCCCCATCGTCTTCAGGAACGTGTACGCCATGGCGCCGCCGATGAGCAGCCGGTCGACCCGCGCCATGAGGTTCTCGATCACCTCGATCTTGTCCGAGACCTTCGCGCCGCCCAGCACGGCCACGAACGGCCGGGCGGGACTGCCGAGCGCCTCGCCGAGGTAGTGGAGCTCTTTCTCCATCAGCAGGCCGGCGCCGGCTTCCGGGAGCGCGCGCACGATGGCGTCGACCGACGCATGCGCGCGATGCGCGGCGCCGAAGGCGTCGTTCACGTACGCGTCGGCCAGCGACGCCAGCGCCCGGGCGAACGCCGGGTCGTTCTTCTCTTCCTCGGGATGGAACCGCAGGTTCTCGAGCAGGACGATCCCGCCGGGCGGCGCCTCGCCGACCAGGCGCGCGGCCTCGGGACCGACGCAGTCGGGCGCGAACGCCACCGCGGCGCCGACGAGTGCACCGAGCCGCGCCGCCACCGGCCTGAGGCTCATGTCCGGATTCGGCTTCCCCTTGGGCCGGCCCAGATGCGAGGCGAGAACGAGCGTCCGCGCGCCGGCGTCGAGGGCGTGGCGGATCGTGGGGAGCGACTCGCGGATCCGCGTGTCGTCGCCGATGACGCCGTTTCTGATCGGCACGTTGAAGTCGACGCGCAGGAAGACGCGGCGGCCTTCGAGCGCCAGATCGCGAATCGTGCGCGTCCTCACAGGCCGCGCGCGACCACCCGGAGCAGCAGGTCCACGCACCGGTTCGAGTACCCCCACTCGTTGTCGTACCACGAGACGATCTTCACGAAATCGCCGTCCATCACCTTGGTGTACGGCGCGTCGACGATCGAGGAGTGGGGGTTGCCGCGGAAGTCGATCGACACGAGCTCGTCCTCGGAGAAGGCGAGGATCCCCTTCAGCCTGCCGCTGGCGGCGTCCCTGAGCGCCGCGTTGACCTCCTGCGCCGTCGTCTTCCGGTCGACGATCGCGTTGAGGTCGACGACCGAGACGTTCGGCGTCGGGACGCGCATGGCGAAGCCGTCGAGCCGCCCTTTCAGCTCCGGGAGCACCTCGCCCACGGCGGTCGCCGCCCCGGTGGTCGTCGGGATGATCGAGAGCGCCGCCGCCCGGGCGCGCCGCAGGTCCTTGTGCGGCAGGTCGAGCAACTGCTGATCGTTGGTGTAGGAATGCACCGTCGTCATCCACCCCTTGCGCAGCCCGAAGCACTCGTGAAGGACCTTGACGACCGGCGCCAGGCAGTTGGTCGTGCACGAGGCGTTCGAAATGATGTGGTGGCTCGCCGGGTCGTAGGTCTGCTCGTTCACGCCGAGCACGATCGTCACGTCCGGGCCCTTGGCGGGCGCCGTGATGATGACCTTCTTCGCCCCGGCCTGCAGATGCTTGGCGGCGGCGTCGCGTCCGGTGAACAGCCCCGTCGACTCGAAGACGAGGTCGACGCCGAGGTCCTTCCAGGGAAGCTGCGCGGGGTCCTTCACCGAGAGCACCTTGAACTCCTCGCCGTCGACCGCGATGCCGTCGGCGGTCGCCCGCACGTCGGCGGCGAGGTTGCCGAGCACCGAGTCGTACTTGAGCAGGTGCGCGAGCGTTCTGGCGTTCGTCAGATCGTTGACCGCGACGAAGTCGATCGCGCCCGTGCCCATCGCGGCGCGCATGATGTTGCGGCCGATCCGCCCGAACCCGTTGATCCCGACCCGCACCGCCATCCACTCCTCCTGACGTCCGGCAACCCGAATGACCAACCTGGAATTGTACCGACGCGCGTCGAAGAGGGTCAATGCCGCCTCCGGGTAGCGGCGCGCGGCCGGGCTGTATACTTGGGCGTGTACCTCCTGTACAGCCTGATCACGCTCGTGGCGCTGGTCGCGCTGTCGCCCTATTTCCTCTATCAGGCGCTGCGCCACAACAAGTACATCGGCAGCCTCCGTCAGCGCCTCGGCTCCCTGCCGGTCTCGCTCAATCTCGACGGGGACGAGTCGATCTGGGTGCACGCGGTCTCGGTGGGCGAGGTGCTCGCCGCCCGATCGCTCGTGGCCGACCTGCGGAGCCGGTATCCGCGGCTGCGTCTGTTCCTCTCCACCACGACCCTGACGGGACAGCAGCTCGCGCGGCGGAACGTCGGCGACGTCGACGGCGTGTTCTACCTGCCGTTCGACTGGGCGTTCAGCGTGCGGCGCACGCTGAACCGGGTCAGGCCGCGGCTCTTCGTGATGATCGAGACCGAGATCTGGCCGAACCTGCTGCGCGAGTGCCGCCGCCGGGGCGTTACGACGGTGCTCGTCAACGGCCGCATCTCGTACCGGTCGTTTCCGCGCTATCGGCTGATCCGGCCGTTCTTCCGCCGCGTGCTCGACGACATCGACCGGTTCTGCGTCCAGGGCGAGGAAGCGGCCCGGCGGCTCGCGGAGCTCGGAGCGGACCCCGGGCGCATCACGGTCACCGGCAGCTTGAAGTTCGACGCGTTGGACGTGGCGCCGCCGCCCGGCCGCGGCCGCCAGCGCGTGCTGCGCTTCTTCCGGGTCTCTCCCAACCGGCCCGTCCTCGTGGCCGGCAGCACGTTCAAGGGCGAGGAGACCGCGGTGGTGCGCGCCTTCAACCTGCTGCGCACCCGGGGCGGCAACCCGCTGCTCGTCATCGCGGCGCGCCAGCCGGAGCGCTTCACGGAAGTCGAGCGCCTGTGCCGGCAGGAAGGGCTCTCGACCATCCGGCGGACGGAGCTGCCGATCGATGCCGAGCCGCGCGCCGACGCGGTGGTGCTCGACACGATCGGCGAGCTGGCCGAGCTCTACCAGATTGCGACGGTCGTCTTCGTCGGCGGGAGCCTCGTGCCCGCGGGGGGCCACAACATCCTCGAGCCGGCCGTGTTCGGCAAGCCGATCGTCTTCGGACCGCACATGGAGAATTTCGCCGAGATCGCCGAAGCGTTCCTCGCCAACGGCGCCGCCGTTCAGGTGCGGTCGGCGCGCGAGCTGGACGAGGTCGTCGTCGGCCTGATGGGCGACCCGGTGCGCCGGGCGCGCCTCGGCGCCGGCGCGCGGGCGCTCGTCGAAGCCAATCGAGGCGCGAAGGACAGGACGATGGCGGCCGTCGCGGCGCTCGTGCCGCCGGAGGACCGCGAACACGGCGCCGTGGTCCGTCCCTTCCGCGTGGTCCATTGAACGTGCTCGCCGGGTTGTACGGGCGTGCGGCCGCCTTCCGGCGTGCGTGGTACGGACGGCGCCCGGATCGCGTCCGCCGCCTCGACCGGCCGGTCGTGAGCGTCGGCAACCTCGTCGCCGGCGGCAGCGGCAAGACGCCGCTCGTGGCCACGCTCGCCCGGCTGCTCCGGGCGGCAGGCGAGCGCCCGGCGATCCTGAGCCGCGGCTACGGCCGCCGCGAGCGCCCCGCCGGGGTCGTCGTGGTGAGCGACGGCGAGCGGCTGCTCGCGGGGCCGGCGAAGTCGGGCGACGAGCCGTACATGCTCGCCTGCGCGCTTCCCGGCGTTCCCGTCTTCGTGGCGCCCGATCGGCATCTGGCGGGGCGGCTCGCGGAGCAGCAGTTCGCCTGCACCGTCCATCTCCTGGATGACGGGTTCCAGCACCTGCAGCTCGCGCGGGATATCGATCTGCTGGTCGTCTCGAGAGCCGATCTGGACGAGCCTCTGCTGCCGGCAGGACGACTGCGGGAGCCGCTGGCCGCGGCGCGCGTCGCCGACGCGCTGCTCGTCCCGGGCGCCGAAGGCGACGTGGAAGCGGTGCAACAGCGGATCGGCGTCGAGACGGCGTTCCGCGTGCAGGCGCACGCGCACGCCCCGCGGCTGCTGGCCGCGCCCGACGGGACCGAGATCGCTCCCGGATCGCGCCCCGTCGTGGCGGTGGCCGGCATTGCGCGGCCGGCGCGGTTCTTTGCCGCCCTGCGGGCGCAGGGCTGGGAGGTGGCTCGCGAGCTGGTCTTCCGGGATCACCACTGGTTCACCGATCGCGACATCGCAGCGGTCGAGCGCGCCGCTTTCGAGGCCGGCACCACCCTCGTCATCACTACGGAAAAGGACGCCGTGCGGCTCACCGAGGCGCAGGTGAGGCACGAGGCAGCGCCGCTCTGGGCGGTCCTCCCGCTCGAGCTGGTCGTCGAGCCGGGCGAACGCTTCGCGTCGTGGCTGGCGGGCCGGCTGGCGGCGGCGCGGCGCCGCCGGATCGAGGCGGCGGCGTGAAGGTCCGCCATCGCCTCGAGACGCTGCTCGTCCGGATCGTCCGCGCGCTGGTCCGGCTGCTGCCGATGCCGGCGGTGCGCCGGCTCGGGCACGGGATCGGCCGGCTGGCGTACCTCCTCGACGGCGCGCGGCGGCGCACGGCGCTCGAGAACCTGGCCAACGCCTTTCCTGGACGCCCCGCGCACGAGCGGCGGCAGCTCGCCAGAGCCGTGTTCAGCCATTTCGGCGGGCTGCTCTTCGAGCTGATCAAGTTCGGCACCTGGTCGCGCGAGCGCATGCTCGCCGCCGTCGAGACCGAAGGCGAGGAGCGCGCCCGTCAGGCGCTCGCCGAGGGCCGGGGCGTCCTGTTCTTCACTGGACACTTCGGCTACTGGGAGATCCACGCGCTGACGTTCGCGCTCCGGGTCGAGCCGATCTCGATGCTCGCGCGGCCGCTCGACAACCGGCAGCTCGACGCGATGCTCGAGCAGATCCGGACCTGCACGGGCAATACGGTGATTCCCCGGCGCGGAGCGGTCCGGCGGATCCTCCGCGACCTGGCCGCGGGCCGCGGCGTCGCCATCCTCATCGACCAGCACCTGTACGAGGCCGACGCGGTGTACGTCGGCTTCTTCCAGCGCCGTGCCGCCACCACCTCCGCACTCGCGGCGCTGGCGCTCCGCACCGGCGCGCCGGTCATTCCGGTCTTCGCGCTGCCGCTTGCGGGCGGCCGCTATCGACTGATCTACGAGCATCCGGTCGAGCCGCCGCTCTCGGACACGCACGACGCGGTGCGCGAGTTCACGCAGCGCTGTACGGACGTCCTCGAGATGTACGTCCGCCGCGATCCGGAGCTCTGGATGTGGATGCATCGCCGGTGGCGCGACCAGGACGCGCAGGCGGTCGGATCCCGGATCCCCGATCCCGGATCGCGGGAAAGTGCGGATGTCTGACCCGGCGCGCGTGCTCGTCCTCGCGCCCAACTGGCTCGGCGACCTCGTCATGGCGCTGCCGGCGATTGCCGACCTCCGCCGGCGGTTTCCCGCCGCTGAGCTCGCCGTCGCCGCGCGGCGGGGCGTCGTGGATCTCTTCCAGCTCGTCCCGGCGATCGACCGGGTCGTCACGCTCGAGTGGAACGGTCGCTGCCGGTCACGCGGCTTGTTCCGGGACGACGTGGCGCGGCTGCGGGCGCTCGGCGCCGATCTGGCGATCCTGCTGCCGAACTCTCTTGCGTCGGCATGGCTCGTCACGCAGGCGGGCGTGCCGGAACGGTGGGGGTACCGCTCCGATCTGCGCGGACGGCTGCTGTCGCGCGCCGTGTCTCGGCCCGCCGGCAGCATGCACCAGGGCGCCTACTACCAGTACCTGACTCGCGAACTTGGGATCGACAGCGGTCCGCTCGAGCCGGTGCTGACGGTACCCGAGACTGTCACCAGCGCTGCGGCCCGGTTCCTGGTGGAGCGGGGCTGGGACACCGCGCGTCCGCTTGTCGTGTGCGCCCCCGGGGCGGCCTACGGCAGCGCCAAGCGCTGGATTCCCGAGTCCATGGCGCAGGTGGTCAGGAACCTCGTCCGCGAGCGCCGCGCGACCTGTGTGCTCGTCGGGAGCGCCGCCGATAGCTCCACCACGACAGAAGTCCGGGCCGCCGTCGGCGCCGAGGCCGAACCGCACGTCATCGACGCCGCCGGCCAGACGACGCTCGAGATGCTCGCGGGCGTGCTGGCGCTGGCCACTTCGTGCGTGTCGAACGACTCCGGAGCGATGCACGTTGCGGCGGCGGTGGGTGCGCCGCTCGTGGCGCTGTTCGGCCCGAGCAACGAGTACGAGACGGCGCCGCTCACGCGCGAAGGACGCCGCGCCGCCGTGCTGACCCGTGACGTCTGGTGCCGGCCGTGCATGCTGCGCACGTGCCCGATCGACCACCGCTGCATGAAGGGCATCACGCCGGAGCGCGTCTACGCCGCGGTCACGGGGTCAGACCCCGGGTCAGACCCTGGTGACTGACCCCATGATGCGCCCGGCGGTTTTTCTCGATCGCGACGGCACGCTCATCGAGGAGCGCGGTTACCTCGACCGGCTCGACCTCCTGGAGCTCTATCCGTGGACGGTCGACGCCATTCGGCTGCTCAACCGCGCCGGCGTTGCCACCGTCATCGTCACCAACCAGTCGGCCATCGGCCGTGGCATCATCGACGAGCCGTTCCTCCGGCGCGTGCACGACGCGATCGACGCGCGCCTGGCCGCCGGACGCGCCCGGATGGACGCGTACTACTTCTGCCCCCATCACCCGGACGCGGAGCTCGAGGCGTACCGGGAGGTATGTTCGTGCCGGAAGCCGAAGCCCGGCCTGATCGAGCGCGCCTGCCGCGACCTGCAGATCGACCCCGCCCGGTCGGTGATGGTCGGCGACCGCTGGCTCGACGTCGCCTGCGGCAGGGCGGCGGGGACGCGCGCCGTGCTGGTGCGCACGGGGCACGGCGGCCACGAGGTGGAGCACACGCCGGCCGGCGCGAGCGCCGATGCTATCCTCAACAACCTGATGGAGGCCGTGGGGTGGATTCTGCGCAGCTCCTGCCGCTGACCGACGCGTTCGGCGGCAGACGGGTGGTGGTCCTCGGCGATCTCGTCGCCGACGAGTTCGTCTACGGCCGGGTGGCGCGCGTCTCGCGCGAGGCGCCGGTGCTCATCCTCGAATACGACTCGACCGAGATCGTGCCGGGCGGAGCGGGCAACGCGGCCAACAACGTGGCGGCGCTCGGCGGCGCCGCTACGCTCGTCTCGGTCGTCGGAGGCGACGAGCCCGGCCGGCGCGTGGTGGCGGCGCTCCACCGGCGCGTCGATTCGCGGCACATGGTGCGCACCGGCGCGCCGACGCCGATCAAGACGCGCATTCTCGCCGGCGGCGTCCACTCGGCCAAGCAGCAGGTCGTCCGGATCGACCGCGCGGTGGCGCGCGGCATCGATCCGAAGACGCGCAAGGCGGTCGAGCGCGCCGCCCTCGCGGCCGTGCGGCGCGCCGACGCCGTGCTCGTGTCCGACTACGGCTCGGGACTGGCGACCCCGCGCCTCGTCCGCGCGCTGACGGTCCATCTGCGCCGTGCCGGCCGCCCCGTCCCGATTCTGGTGGACACGCGCCACCGACTGCTCGACTACACCGGCCTGGCGATCAGCACGCCGAACCAGTCGGAAGTGGAGCAGGCGCTCGGCCTGCGAATCGGCGACAACCTGCGGCTGCTCGAGCGCGCCGGGCGCGAGATCCTCGAGCGGACCCGCATGCAGGCGGTGCTCGTCACGCGCGGAAGCCACGGGATGTCGCTGTTCCTGCCCACGGCGCCCACCGTGCACATCCCGATTTTCGGCACCGAATCCATCGTCGACGTGACCGGCGCCGGCGACACGGTCGTGTCCACCGTCGCCCTGGCGCTCGCCGCCGGCGGCAGCTTCGAAGCGGCGGCGCGTCTGGCGAACTATGCGGGCGGCCTCGTGGTCATGAAGCGCGGCACCGCGACGGTGAGCGGCGACGAGCTGCGCGCCGCGATTCGGGCCCATGGGTGAGATCCTCGGCCGCGACGAGCTGCTGCGGCGCGTCGCCGCCGACCGCGCCGCCGGCCGCACGATCGCGTTGGCCAACGGCTGCTTCGACCTGCTGCACGTCGGCCACGTCCGCTATCTCGAAGGCGCGGCCGCGGAAGGCGACCGCCTGATTGTCGCCGTCAACGACGACGAGTCGGTGCGGAGGCTGAAAGGGGAAGGGCGGCCGATCCTGGGAGCCCACGATCGCGCCGAGCTGGTGGCGGCGCTGCGCGCGGTCGATTACGTGATGATCTTCGAGGAGCCGACGGTCGGTCCGCTGCTCGACTCGATCAGGCCCGACGTCCACTGCAAGGGCCCCGACTACACGCCCGAGACCGTCCCCGAGCGCGACGTCGTCGGCGCCTACGGAGGGCGGATCGCCATTGTCGGCGATCCGAAGGACCACTCGACGCGCGACCTGTTGACCCGCATTCGTGGATAAGTTCCTCATCGTCCGCCTCGGCTCGCTCGGCGACGTCGTGCACGGCATTCCCGCCGCGGCGGCGCTGCGGCGGCGCTATCGGCGGGCGCAGATCGACTGGCTCGTCGATCCGCGCTACACGGAGCTGCTCGACCTGGTCGAGGGCCTCGATCGGCGGATTCCGTTCGATCCCCGCGACCTGAGATGCGCAAGCGCGGCGGCGTGGCGCACGCTCGGGACGCTGCGGCGCGCGCGGTACGACGTCGTGCTCGACCTCCAGGGGCTGCTCAAGTCCGCCGTTCTCTCGCGCCTGGTCGGCGCAGGCCGGACGATCGGCTTCCCGCGACGGCATCTTCGCGAGCCGATGGCCCGCTTCCTCTACTCGGAGACGCCCGATCCCGGCGCCGACAGACATGTCATCCATCGCGGCCTGGGGCTGCTGCGGGCGGTCGGCGTGGACGACCTGTCCGTTCGTTTTCCGGTTGCGGTGCCGCGGTCGGCTGCAGCCGCTGCCGCCGTCGAGCGCCTGGGCTCACGTGAGTACGCCGTCATCAATCCCGGCGCCGCCTGGCCGAACAAGCGGTGGCCGCCGGACCGCTTCGGCGCCGTCGCGGCGGCCGTCGGCGCGGAGTTCGGATTACGCTCGCTCGTGCTCTGGGGTCCGGGTGAACAGGCGCTCGCCGAGACGGTCGTGGCCGCGTCCGGCGGCGCGGCGACGCTCGCGCCCGAGACTCGGATCGCCGACCTAGTGGCCATCGCGCGGGACGCCCGGGTGATGGTGTCGGGGGACACCGGTCCGTTGCACGTCGCGGGCGCCGTCGGCACGCCGGTCGTGGCGCTGTTCGGCCCGACCTTCGCCGAACGCAACGGCCCCTGGTCGCCCGGCGACCTCGTCATCTCGCGCACCGACCGGTGTTGCTGCTTCTACGAGCGGCGCTGCCGCCAGCGCGCGCCGTGCATCACCGACATCGCGGTTCCGGAGGTGGTCGACGCCGTTGGCCGCAGTCTCGGCGCCCATGGGTGAGGGGCGTTTCGCCGCGGGGCTTGCCCGGCTCCGGGCTCGCCCAGCCGAGGCGCTCGCGCGGCGGCGCGTGACGCTCGGATTCCTCGCCGCGGCGCTGTCGCTGGCGCTCGCCCAGCCGACCTGGCGCACGTGGGGCGCCGGCTTCCTCCTCGCACTGGCCGGCGAGTGCATTCGGCTCTGGGCGGCGGGGCATCTCGAGAAGGGACGGGAGGTGACGCGGTCGGGACCGTACCGGTTCGTGCGCCACCCGCTGTACGTCGGGTCAATCGTCATTGCCGGCGGCGTGGCGCTGGCCGCGCAGAGTCTGCCGGTGGCGATCGCGATCGCCGTCTATATGGGGCTGACGATTGCCGCGGCGGTTCGCACCGAGGAGGCGCGGCTGCGTGCGGCGTTCGGCCAGGCCTACGACGACTATCGCGCCTCGCGCGCCGCGCCGATGGCGCGCCGCTTCAGCCTGGCGCGGGCGCTGCGGAACCGCGAGCATCGGGCGATCGCCGGGCTGCTCGGCGGCTTCGCGCTGCTGGCGCTCAAGGCCGCGGCGGGTTCGTGAGCTATAATGGGTTGTTTTGGCTCGCCGTCGCGCGCGCCATAATGGAGGCGAGCGCGAAGGCGGGCGGTTAGCTCAGTGGTAGAGCACCGGCTTTACACGCCGGCTGTCGCAGGTTCGAACCCTGCACCGCCCACCACCGACGGAAGAGAAGTAGAAGAAGTAGAGGAAGTAGAAAAAGTGGAAGAAATAGAAAAGTGGAAGTAGGAAAGTGGAGGAATAGGGAAGTGGAACAGTGGAAGAGTCGGCGTCGGAGTTCCTCGCTGCCAACTTCTCCACTGTTCCACTTCTCTAACTTCTCTAACTTCTCTAACTTCTTCCACTTTTCCACTTTTCCACTTCCTCTACTTCTCTACTTTCTCGGGGCCTGGTTCATCGGGGTCGTAGTTCAGTTGGTTAGAACGCCGGCCTGTCACGCCGGAGGCCGCGGGTTCGAGTCCCGTCGACCCCGCCAACTATTCACTGATCGTTTGGGAGCATCGCCGGCTGGGACCACGGTCGCAGCCTTCTCTGTCCTGCGACGCCGCCTCAATCGACCTGCACTCCCACGCGGACATTCAGCGCGTTGGGGCCGCTGTCCACCTCATGCTACGCCCTGGCGCTGCCGCCAGGCAGCCCGCGCCGGGCGGCCATCTCACGGCCGATCTCCTGCAGCTCGTGCGCGGACAGCAGGCGAGCCGCCGCGGGGAACAGCTCGTTGTCCTCGACGGCGATATGCGGGCGGTAGATGGCGTCGAGCGCCGCGAGACGGGTGGCGAGCTGCGAGACGTCTTCAGGGTCCAGCCGTTCGTCCCCGAGCCACCGTCGGACCAGGACGTCCACCGCGCGGTGGTGCTCCTCGGCGGCGCCGTGGTCGTTCTCGAGGCGCGCCAGCAGCTCCTGTACCCGCGCCGCCTCCGGTTCGCGCGACCTCCTGAGCCGCGGAAACACGCTCTCTTCCTCGTCGGCCTTGTGCTTGGGGGCGGCCGTTGCGAAATAGGTGAGGGCCGCCTCGAGCTGCGATCGCTGCACGTCGCTCGGCGGCCCGCCCGCAGCATCCCGGGCGATCGCGGCCAGCATCTGCAGGAAGCGCTGGATGCGCCGGTGGCAGTCGCTCAGCAGCCCGAGCGGCTCATCGAAGCCGTGGTCCGCAGGTTGACCGACCTTCAGGAACATTTCATCTCCGGCATGGCGGTCGGGTGGCCGTCACGCCGCTTCCGTCGACCGGGCGGCGGCGGCGCGGCGCGCATGCGCGAGCACCCATCCGTGGTCGATCGCGGCGATGCCCACGGCGGAGAGGAGCGTCCAGGCCCCGACGCCCACGAGCGGCGCCGATTCGAGCGCCATTCCGGCCGCCAGCGCCGGCACGCCGACCACCCATCCCGCCAGCACGAGCGCCTGCAGGCGGCGGTCGCGCATCGCGTGCGGCGGCGGGGGCGGAACCTGGTAGCCGTTGCTCGCGAACGCCCAGCACCACGTCACCATCGGCAGCAGCCGGGCTTCCATCGCGACCACCATCTGCGCCAGGAACCCGACGAGTCCGAGGACGCCGTACGCCGCAGCCGCGTGCAGCGATTCCTCCGACGTGGGGACGACGACCAGCGCCAGGCCGAGGACGAGCGCCGCCACGAGCGATGCGCCGGCGCATGCGGCATGCGCCACGGCGAACTCGAAGGGCGGCGCGCCGGACGGTTTCGGCGCAGGATGCCGCAGCATCCAGACGACATGGGCGCCAAACACCCCGAGTCCGGCGGCGATGAGGATGCCGAAGAGGACCGACCACGCGCTGTGCGCCAGGAGGGTGACGAACAGTCCGAGCACGCCGGCTTCGAGCAGGATCGCGCTCGCGTACATCGAGCGGCCGGCCGGCATCTTCGACGGCAACACCATCGGCAGCAGCCGGTAGCCGATGCCGACGACCATCATGACCGCCCATCCGACCGCCGCCAGGTGGGCGTGGGCGAACACGTTCGACAGCACGAACCCGGGCAGCACCGGCGTGGCCCTGTCGATGGCAATCAGGATGCCCATCCCCGCCGCCAGCCAGACGTTGACGCAGGCGAGCACGACGTGCAGCCGAACGGCGGCGGCGATCGGGGCGCGCCAGATGGCGGCGGCGATGCGCGTCGTCATGAACAGGACGGCGCAGGCGACGGGCGTCGCCGACCACGCCATTCCCGAGTACTCCTCGATCCAGAAGTGCCCCACCATTCCGGCCAGGCCGCCGAGCCCCAGCACCCAGGCCACCACATCCATGCGGCGGGCCCGCATGTCGGTTCGGAGCGCCAGCGGGCCGACGATGTAGAAGGCGCCGAAGATGGAGAAAGTGATCCAGCCGAGCGTGACGAGGTGCACGAGCGCCACCATCCACGCGTGGTAGAAGAAGCCCGCCACCGCGCGCGGCCACCAGGCGGCCAGGAGGAAGGCGAGCCCGAGCGCGGCGTGCGCCGTGCCCAGGTACAGCAGGGGCACGCCCCGGGGTGGCACCTTGTCCATCGGAGTGGCCGTGCCTGCCGACATCTGCCTGGCTACAGCTCGGCCACCAGCGGTTCGGCGACCTCTCCGGGATCGTAGGCGCACAAGGCGTCGGAGGCGAGGGCGTTGCCCGTTGCCGCGAAGGCGCGCGACCGTGAGCCGCCGCAGATGGCGCGGAAGCCGCACCGGCCGCACTTTCCCTCGAGCGCGTCGGGGTTGCGCAGCGTCTGGAAGAACGGGCTGGTGCGGTACACCTCGACCAGGCTGTCGGTCCTGACATTGCCGCAGCGGACGGGAAGAAAGCCGCTCGGGCAGATCGCGCCCAGGTGATCGACGAACACGAAGCCGTTGCCGTCGGTCACGCTGCGCGGCGCCCGGAGCTGGCGGCGGCGCTCGACATTCACCGACGGCAGACCCTGCGCCAGGCGTTGCTGGGTGCGCTGCCAGACGACGCGCTGATAGTGCGGCGCCTCGGTCGTCTTGATGCCGAACGGCGAGGTGAGCGACAGGTCGTAGAGGTCGTTCAGCACGCGTTCGCATTCCTCCGCCGTGATCTGCTCGAGGCTCGCGCCCCGGCCGGTCTGGATCAGGAAGAACAGCGCCCACAACGTCACGGGCAGTTCCGACACGCGCCGGGCCATCTGTTCGAGGGAGGGCAGCGTCATCCGGCCGATCGTCGAATTGATCTGCAGCGGCAGTCCCATCGCAATCGTGGCGTCGATGATCCGCATCGTCCACGCGTACGAGCCGCGCACGCGACGGAAGGCGTCGTGCGTCTCCGGCGTCGGGCCGTCGAGGCTGACGGCGACGCGCGAGAGGCCCGCCGCTTTGAGCTCGGCGAGGCGCGCCGGCGTCGCCGCGGCGGTGCCGCTCGGCGTCAGCGCGACCGTCAACCCCGCCTCCGTCCCGTACCGGACCAGCTCGGCCAGATCCGGCCGGCGCATCGGATCGCCGCCCGTCAGGACGAGGAGCGGCGGCCGGGAGCCGAACACCCGCACCTGGTCGATCAGGCGGAAGCCCTGCTCGGTCGTCAGCTCATCGGGATGCCGGTGCGGAATGGCGTCGGCCCGGCAGTGCATGCACGCCAGCGCGCACGCCCGCGTCACTTCCCAGATGACGAGGAACGGCGCCTGGTTGAAGTCGACGGCAATCCCCTGGGCCACGGCCACAGCATGACGCGCCGGAGCAGATCCTCCCATGACGGCCATCATACGCCCTCACGAGAGGGCAACGGACTCGAGCGTGGGGCGGTCCTGGATCAGAAAGCCTTCCTTGTCGGTCCGGACGAGGCCGTCCTTGCCCCAGCGGCTCATCACCCGGATGGCCGTCTCGATGGACGTCCCGATCATGTCGGCGAGCTCCTGGCGCGACAGGGCCAGCGGGACGAAGGTGCCGGCCTCGCCGGGTTGCCCCATGGTGTCGGCGAGCTTGAGGAAGAAGCGCGCGAGCCGCGCCTCCACCCGGCCGGTGGAGAGCTCGGTGAGTCGAGTCGTCAGCTCGACCAGCCGGTGCGTGAGGCCGGTCAGCAGCCCTCGCACCATCGAGGGGTACGTTTCGAGCAGCGCGAAGAACGTCTGGCGCGGAATCAGCAGGCACGCCGCCGGCTCGATGGCGACGGCGCTGGCCGGATACGGGCGCGACTCGTAGACGGCGACCGCCCCGACCGGGTCGCCCGGGCCGAAGATCTCGAGAATGAGGTCGGTGCCGCGCGCGGTCGTCTTGAACACTTTTACCCGACCGGAAACGACGGTATACAGGGTGTCTGAAGCGTCCCCTTCCCGGAAGAGGTACTCACCCCTGTCGAAGTCGTGCACGGTCGCCACGGCGGCGAGCCGCTGCCGGTCTTCGGCCGACAGGCGGCGGAAGATTGTCGTCTGCTTCAGGGCGTCGTGCAGCGGATCGGCCACGCTGCCATTGTCGCGCATATGACGGCCATCATAGGACGGCCGATGCGGGGCGCGTAGGCTGGTTTCTATGAGCGATACAGCCACCAACGAATCGTTTGCCGCACGGACGGTGGGTGAGGTCGTCGCGGAGGACTGGCGCGCCGCGGCGGTCTTCGAACAGTTCGGGATTGACTTCTGCTGCGGCGGCCGCCGGTCGGTGGCCGACGCGTGCCGGGGCGCCGGCGTCGAGGTGGCGGAGGTGGAGCGCGCCATCGAGACGCTCCCGGCGCCCGAGCCCGGGGACCACGTCTCGGAGCTGCCGATCGATCGCCTGATCGATCACATCCTGCTCACGCACCACGCGTACGTGCGGTCGTCGCTGCCGCGCATCGTCGGCTACCTCGGGAAGCTCGTCGAGGTCCACGGCTCGCGGCATCCCGAGCTGCTGCGCATTGCCGCCGTCTTCGACGAGCTGGGCAACGAGCTCCTGCAGCACATGCGGAAGGAAGAGCACGTGCTGTTCCCGTACATTCAGGAGCTCGCCGACGAGGGCCGTCCGGTCGCGTGCCCGTTCGGCACCGTGCAGAACCCCATCCGGATGATGGAGCGGGAGCACGAATTCGCCGGCGGGCTGTTGCACCAGCTCCGGACGCTCACCGGCGGCTACACGCCTCCGCCCGACGGGTGCACGACCTACCGCGTCTCGTTCGAGGAGATGGCCGAGTTCGACCGCGACCTGCACCGGCACATTCATCTGGAGAACAACGTGCTGTTCCCCAAGGCGGTGGAGCTCGAAGCGTCGTACAACTGAGAAGGGTGAGGTGGACCATGCGCGTTCCGGTCGCCGCTGCCGCTCTCGCGGCCGCTGTGTACGCGACCGCGTGCAGTTCGGAGGGACCGACCAGCGTTTCGCCGCCGCCGCCCGCCGCGACGGGTCCAAGCACTCGGATCGACGCGCCTGACCTGCCCCGCCTGGCGGGTCAGGCGGCCACCTGCGCCGGCCCCCGCGAGAAGGTCTTTTCTCTCGAAGCCCGGGAGGTGACGCTCGATCTCGGGATGGGGATGCGCTTCAATGCGTGGACCTACAGCGGGACGATTCCCGGTCCGACGCTGGAGGTGTGCGAGGGCGACCAGGTTACGATCAACGTGGCCAACCACGCGAACACCTCGCACGGCCTCGATTCCCACGCGCTGCGGATCGACATGCGGCGCTTCGCGGCGGTTCCGCCCGGCGGCACGCGGGTGATCCAGAAGGCGGTCGATACTCCGGGCGTCTACATGTACCACTGCGCGTCGGGGCCGGTCACCGACGTGCACATCAAGAGCGGTCTCTACGGCGCCATGATCGTGTACCCCCGGGAGCGGACGCTGAAGCCGGCGCGCGAGCTGGTCGTCGTGCAGAGCGCCATCTACGGAACGCCGGACAAGGCCGGTCTGATTCCCGGCACCGATCCGGCCCGGGCGCAGAGGAACGACCCGTTCGTGATGATGTTCAACGGGCGGCTCGAGCACGCGCCGCTGCGGGTGCAGCCGGGCGATCTCGTGCGCGCCTACGTCGTGAACATTGGACCGGGCGTGGCGGCGATCCACGTGATCGGTACGATCCTGGAAACCGTCTACGACGGAGCGTCGGAAGTGCGCAACGTGCAGACGTACGGCGTGGCCGCCGGCGGCGGGGCGATGGTCGAGTTCCGCATCCCCGAGCAGGGCGTGTACGCGTTCGTCGATCACGATCGCCTGGCGTACCTGCCGTGGGGGATGGCGCTGGCGTTCGACACCACGGGCGACCCGAACGTCCAGGCGCACTAGCCCGCACTATTGATGAATCAGTCGTTCACGCTTCTCGGTGCTCGGTTCGTGTTCACGGTCGGTTCGCGGGTTCGCGGTTCACTGGTCGGAGGGCTCTGGCTCGTCCTCGCCGGAACCCCTCGAACCGGCTCGACGGGGAACGAGGAACGGCAGACCCGAACCGGAACACGAACGGAGAAGGGAGAACCCAGCAGTGTGAACGACGCGTTCGTGAATGATCCAGGCTATGTCATCAGGAGATTCGAACGCACCCTGGTGTACCCCTGGTCCCGTGCCCAGAGGTCCAGCGAGACGGTCGCCAGATCGTCCACGCACGGAACCGCGTGGCCGTCTTGGGTCAGGTCGATCGTCTTGAGGTATCCGCGGCACGTGTCGCACGCCTCGACCCGCGCGCCCGGGACCTGTTCGGAGGTGAAGACGGGCAGCGCCTCGAACCGGCGCTCGCCGCAGGCGGGACAGACGAGCCGGAGGTAGGGCCACTCGGTCAGGCACAACCCGCAGACAAGGCTGCGCTTCGCGCCTTCCCCTTCTTCGCGGAGCACGCCCACGAGCGGCCGGTCGTCGCAGAACGGACAGCGGCTCTCGCCTGTTGCCGGCGGCGGCGTGAGCCGGTCCGCCGGAGGACGGCGTTGGCCTGCGAGCTGCTCGGCGAGCGGCTGCAGCAGCGCCTCGACGACGAAGACGCGTGGGGCACGAGGGGCCGCGGTCTCGGAACCGCGGCGGCCGAGATAGTCATCCAGCACGGCCCGCCACGCGGACCGATCGAGACGACGCATCTCTACAACTGCGTCTGCAAGACCCGGCGGCGCGGCCTCGTCCAGCCACGCCAGGAAGTCTGTCGTGGCCTCGAGCACGCGGTCGGTGAGCCCTGTCGCGTCCGCCTCGAATCGGAAGCCCCGTGAGGCATCGGTCGAAGCGCGCGCGTTCTCCGCCGGCGCCCAGCGCGCCGCGAGGGATTGCTGATACCCGGCCAACTTCCCGTAGAAGGTGAGAATGTCCGCAGCAGCGGGATAGCGTTCGGCGAGACGGCCGGCGCGGGCGATTCGCTCGTCCCAGCGGTCCGGGCTACTTGCGCGCGCGGTCATCGTGCACGGCGCCAGCATCGCGAATGAGCCAGAGCGGATGATGGTCCCGGGCCCACGCTTCGGTGACCTCGCCGTGCAGGATGGCCGAGAGTCCCCCTGGCACCACCGCGACGCCCATGTACACGTGGACGATGAAGCCGCCGATGGTCAGGAGCGCCGCACTCGCATGGGCGAGCACGGCGGCATACCGGAGACTCCGGAGCTCCCAGGGAACCTGATCGACGAACCACAGGACGAGTCCCGAGGCGAGCAGCGCCGCGCCGCCGCCGGCCATCACCCAGAACAGCATCTTCTGGCCGTAGTTGAAGCGTCCCGCCGGCGGCACTCGGGCATCTTCATTCCGCGCGTAGTGACCGATGGCCTTCCGCCAGGCCCGATCGTCCGGCGTGGTCCGCATGTCGCGCCGCCAGAACACGCACATCACGGCAACCGTCGCGCTGAACAGCAGTCCCATCCACGGGTGCAGCAGGCGCGAGAGGTAGCCGCCGCCGAGCACGATCGCCAGCCAGTACAGCCACGGCGTCCAGAAGGCGAGCCCCGTCAGCAGCAGGTGCACGTAGGACACGGCTGCCGCCGCGTGGACGAGCCGCTCGGAAAACGTGTACCGGAGCAGGCGACGCTCGGTCATGGCAACTCCCGCGAATTAGCGGCGCGCTCGGATCCCGAATCCCGAATCCCTGGCCTCGGATCTCCGATCCCCGATCCTGGATTCTTGCGTCCGAATCGCAGGTAGTGGACGAGAGCGGCGGCGAGGCCGCCCAGCATCGCGAGATTCCCCAGCCACTTGACCGGGCCCTTCCACGCCTGCACCGCCAGCGGAACCGTCGGATCTCGGGGCAGGCCGTACAGCTCGGGCCGATCGCCGAAGGCCAGCACGGTTACGACCGACGTCCCTCCCACGCCGGCGGGATCGTAGACGGCGGCGTTGGCGAACCCGTGGGCCCTGAGCTGCTCCACCCGGGTGGTCGCCGCCTCCAGCATGTCCTGCTTCGTCCCGAACTGCAGGCAGCTCGTGGGGCACGCCTTCACGCACGCCGGCTGCAGCCCGACCGACACGCGGTCGACGCACAGCGTGCACTTGTAGACGCGGCGCGTCGCCGGGTTGAACTTGGGCACGTCGAACGGGCACCCGGTGATGCAGTAGAGGCAGCCGATGCACTGATCCTGCTGGAAATCGACAATGCCGTTTCCGTACTGGACGACGGCGCCTGGGGCGGGGCAGGCGATGAGGCATCCTGGTTCGGCGCAGTGCATGCACTGGTCCTTTCGCATCAGCCAGCGCAGCGTCCCCGAGGCGTCGTCGTGTTCGTTGAACGTGATGAGATTCCAGAAGTTGGCCGTCAGATCCGACAGCGTCTGGTACGTCCCGGTCTGACCGGTGGACGACTCGGGCGGCAGGTCGTTCCATTCCTGGCAGGCCACCTCGCACGCCTTGCAGCCGATGCACGTGGAGGTGTCCACCAGTTTGGTGACGGTGGGCACCGCGCGGATCCCCGGCGCCGGCGCCACGCTCGCCGATACACGCCGCAGCTCGAGGCTCACACCTTCTCCAGCGTCACGAGAAACCCCTTGTACTCGGGGGCGAACGAGTTGGGATCGACGATGGTCGGCGTGACGAGGTTGGCGAGCGACCCTTGCTGCTGGCCGCGTCCGAGGAAGCCCCAGTGAATCGGGAATCCGATCTGATACACGGTGCGCCCGCCGACCTGCATCGGCTTGATGCGGCGCGTCACCATGGCCTTGCCTTCGATCGCGCCGCGCGCCGACGTCACCCGGACCCGGTCGCCGCTGGCAATCGCCTTCTCCCGGGCCAGCGCCTCGGGGATCTCGACGAAGAACTCCGGCTGGAGCTGCACGTTGTACGGGTTGTTCTTGGTCCAGTAATGGAAGTGCTCCGTGAGCCGGTACGTCGTGCAGACGATGGGGAACTTGTCGGGCGTGCCGAGGACGTCGAACGCGGTGGCGAAGGGGCGAACCGCCGGGTTCGAGCTCTGCGCGGGGTGCAGCGCGTTCGGCACCGGCGACTCCGCCGGCTCGTAGTGCTCCGACCACGGCCCCTCGGCGAACTGCCCCGGGACAAACAGCCGGGCCACGCCTTCCGGCAGCATGATGAAGGCGCCCAGATCGGCATCGGGTGGGCTGTCGACCGTGTAGTCGGGCGTGTCGCCGACCCAGCGCTGGCCGTTCCACGCGATCCCGACGCGGGTGGGATCCCACGGCCGTCCCTCGGCGTCGGCCGAGCAGCGGTTGTAGAGGATGCGCCGGTTGGCCGGCCAGCTCACCGTCCACTCCGGGTAGCGCCCCAGGCCGCTCGGATCGGCGTACGAGCGGCGCTGCGTCAGATTGCCGGCGTCGGTGTACATACCGATGTAGAGCCAGTTGCCCGCGAGCGTCGAGCCGTCCGCGCGCGTGTCGAGGAAGCGCGAGAGCTGCTGTCCGCGCCGCACCACCACGGCGCCGCTCGCGTCGCGCACCTCGTCCACCGCCCAGCCGTTGAGTTCCTTGCACACCTCGTCGAGGGACGGGCTGAGCGGGTTCGTGTACCACCAGTTCAGATGACGGACCGGGTCCGGGAACGTGCCGCCGTCGCGCTCGTACAGCTCGCGCACCTTCAGGAAGATGCGCGCGATGATCTCCTGATCGGGTTTGGCCTCTCCCGGCGGATCGACCGCCTTCCACTTCCACTGGATCCAGCGCGCCGAGTTGACGAAGGTGCCGTCCTTCTCGGCGAAGTTGGCCGCCGGCAGCAGGAAGACCTCCGTTTGCACCTCCTCGGGCGCGAGATCGACGAGCGAGAGGATGTCTGGCCGCCAGAACGCCGCCGTCTCGTGCTCGAAGTTCTCGGCGACGACCAGCCACTCGAGCTTGGCGAGCGCCGCGATCGCCTTGCGCGAGTGCGGGCCGTTGCTCACCGGGTTCATCCCGAAGCTGAACAACCCCTCCAGCTCGCCGCGATACATGCGGTCGAAGATGTACGCCCAGCTCCAGTTCTCGTACCCGCCGGCGTCGGCCAGCGGCAGGCGGGGATGGAACCCGTACCCGAAGTCGTTCCGCGAAGTGGCCGCATCCCCGTAGTAGGCCTTGAGCTGGCTGACGGCGAACCGATCGGTGTTGGCGTTGAAGTTGGTGGAATTGGGGCGGAGCGCCCGCGGGGTCACCGCCGCGAGAAACGCCCGGAGCGTCTCGTGGTCCGCCTTCGGCACCGGGATGTAGCCGGGCAGGTTGTGGTACGCCATGCCGCAGTCGGTGCCCCCCTGGATGTTGGCGTGGCCGCGCAGCGCGTTGAGCCCGCCGCCGGGCCGGCCGACGTTGCCGAGGAGCAGTTGCAGCATCGCCGCCGTGTGAATGAGCTGGACGGAATGGCTGTGGTGCGTCCACCCGAGCGCGTACAGCATCGTGCCGGCGCGATCGGCCGTGTAGGTCGAGGTGATGACGTCGGCCGCCGCGAGGAACTCCTCGGCGCCGCAGCCGCAGATGGTCGACACCAGCTCCGGCGTGTAGCGCGCGTAGAAGCGCTGCATCACCTGGAACACCGACCGCGGGTGCTGGAGCGTCGGATCGACGCGGGCGAAGCCGTCCGGCCCGAGGTCGTAGCTCCAGCTCGAGATGTCCGCGTAGACCTTCCGCTCGTCGTCCCAGCCGGAGAAGACGCCCTTGGCTTCGTCGAAGGCGTACCGCTCGTGGACGAGGAACGATGCGTTGGTGAAGAGCCGGACGTATTCCTCGTGGTAGCGGTTGCGGGTCAGGGCGTAATTGATGAGCCCGGCCAGGAACGCGATGTCGCTGCCGGCGCGGATCTGGACGAACCGATCCGCCACCGCCGCCGTGCGGTTGAACCGCGGATCAACCGAGACGAGCGTCGCGTTCCGGGTCCGCTTCGCCTCCATGACGAAGCGGAATCCCACCGGGTGGTTCTCGGCGGGGTTGCCCCCCATGGCGAGCACGACGTCGGCGTTCCTGATGTCGGTCCAGCCATTGGTCATGGCGCCCCGACCGAACGTGGCGGCCAAACTGGCCACCGTGGGGCCGTGTCATATCCGCGACTGCTGCTCGATCGGGATGACGCCGAGCCCCGCGCGAAACGCCTTGACGAGCAGGTAGTTGATCTCGTTGGTGTCGGTGCAGCCGCCGATCACGCCCATGGAGGTCAGCGCGTTGATCCCGCGGCCCGCCGCGTCCTTCACGATGAGCCGCCTGTCGCGCGTCTCCTTCGTCAGGCGCGCGATGCGGTCGATCGCCCAGTCCCAGGTCCGCTCTTCCCAGACGCGGCTGCCCGGCGCCCGGTATCGCACCTTCGTCAGGCGCCGGTCGTTGACGATGTTCTGCTTCAGCGTGATGCCCTTGGGACAGAGGGTGCCCTGATTGATCGGATGATCCGCGTCGCCTTCGACGTGGACCACCGTCGGCCGGACGTTGCGAGACCTGTCGCCGAGCGTGTGGATGATCACGCCGCAACTGACCGAGCAGTACGGGCAGGTGGAGCGCGTCTCGGTGGTGCGGGCGATCTTCAGCTCCCGCGCCTGGGCGTAGGCGGGCGTCAGGTCGAAGCCGAGCACCGACACCGCCACGCCGCCGAGCGTGCCGGCCTTGAGGAATTCTCGACGGGTCGGCTGCATAGGGCCCCTCCCGGGGGTAGATTATACGGGCGATGGGCCTCCAGTTGAGTGCGCGGATCGATCCAGACGACGGCTTCGCGCCGGTTCGACGCGGGCGTGTCCAGTAGAATGGGGAAGCGTTCATGCCTGTCGAGCTCATCAAGAGACGATTCACCGCTGACGACTATCAGCGCATGGGACAGGCCGGCATCCTGTCCGAAGACGACCGCGTGGAGCTCATCGACGGCGAGGTGGTGGCGATGACGCCCATCGGTCCCCGGCACAATGCGGCGGTGAATCGCGCCAATCGCGCGATGGTGACGGGGGTTGGCGACGGCGCGATCGTCCAGGTCCAGGGGTCGGTTCGCCTGGGCCTCTATCATGAGCCCCAGCCCGACCTGGTGCTCCTCCGTCCGCAGGCGGACTACTACGCCTCCCGGCTTCCCGGCCCCTCGGACATCTTTCTCGTCGTCGAAATCGCCGAATCCTCCATCGACTACGACCGCGAGGTCAAAGCGCGTCTCTACGCGGAATCGGGCGTTCGAGAGTACTGGCTGGTCGATCTGAACGACAACCTGGTGTTCTCTCACTCGACACCCGAAGGCGGCGCCTATCGGGACCTGCAACGATATCGCCGCGGCCAGTCTCTCGCGCGCGGCGCGCTCCAGCACTGCACGATCGCTGTTGACGCGCTGCTGGCCGAGTAGTCCCTCCGGCGGTCCGGCAGCGCAGCGTGATGCGCGAGGTCCGGACGTAGCCCGCCTTCGTGCACGGAATCTCCGACCCTCGCCGCGGGAGAGGCGCTTTGTCCATGCAGCCCGCGGGGTCGGTACGCCAAAGTAGACCCGCGTTTGGTTGGGGTCGCACGTTCGTCATTACACGAGAGGCCGATGTCCAAGCACATCGTGCTGCTGTCGGACGGGACCGGGAACAGCGCGGCGAAGCTGTTCAAAACGAACGTTCTCGCCGAGTCTGACCCGGTGAACTTCGGAGCAGGTCAGGCGCGCGGAATCCGCCTCCCGCCGAGCACCGTGTCGCTCGGAAAGAGGCGCTGCCCGCCGGTTCGCGTGTTGTTGTAGTTGTCGAGGAACTCGAATCGCCCCTGCCGCAGCTCGAGCACCGCCACGTCGGCCGGCGCGCCGACGTTCAGCGTGCCCCGGTCGTGGAAGAGCGGGAAGAGGCGAGACGGGTTCACGGTCGCGCGGGCCACCACCTGATCGATCGTCATCCCAACCATCAGGAATTTCGACATGACGTTCGGAAAGTCGATCACGCCGGTCGTGCGGCTCATCGAGTTGCCGTCGGTCGACAGCGTATCCGGCCAGAAGCCCGCCTGCATGATGCGGTCGACGGTGTCCCACCGGATATGCCCGTTGCGTCCGTTGGCGACGTCGAACCAGACGCCGCGGCGCCGCGCCGCAAGCACCTCCGGGAGGATGCGCCCTCCCTCGTCGATGATGCTGTTCGGCGGCGGCGCGAACAGGTGCGTGACGATGTCGCCCCGCTTGAGCAGCGGCAGGAGCGTCGAGAGCGGCGAGACCGTCTGGCCCACGTGGATCATCACCGGCAGATCGAAGGCCGACGCCGCTTCCTGCGCCCGGCGCAGCACCTCGGCGTCGTTGGCGCCGGCCACCTCTCTCGACAGCCGCGCCTTGACGCCGACGATGAAGTCGCGGTGGCGGGCGATGGCCTCCTGGGCGGCGGCCACATCGGCGCGGGCGAGAGCCATCGTGTCGCCGTCGGGCAGGATGCCGGCGCGCCCGATGTTGATGAGCACCCGCCCCGGCTGCGGGGCCGACCTCGCCGTGGCGATCATCTCGGCTATGCGATCGGCTCCCTGGGATCCCGCATCGATCCAGCCGGTGACGCCGTCGGCGAGGCCGACGAGCGGGCCGTCCTTCTCGCGGGCGTAATGCGTGTGGATGTCGAGCAGGCCCGGGACCACGAGCCGGCCGCGCGCGTCGATGACCTCCGCCGCCTCGGCGGCGAGGTTGGCCTCGACCGCGGCGATGCGGCCGTCGGCGATCGCGACGTCGCGGATCGCGTCGATCCTGAGCGAGGGATCGATGACGCGCCCTCCCCGGATGACGAGGTCGTAGCGCGCCGCCCATGCGTTCACCGGCCTGGCGACGGTCGCCACGCCGGCGGCGGCTCGGTGGAGGAACTGGCGCCGGTTCATCATGGCTGGCCGCGCTGACCCTACTCCAGCAGCGCCCCGATCAGCTGCTCCGGATTCCCGTCCTTGCGCGGCGTGAACTTCTGGATCCGGAACGCCAGATCCTCGCCCACGTAGAGGTTCCCGTCGGCGTCGGTGACGAAGACGTGGATGCCCCAGAACGTGCCGGGCGAGACGCCCATCGTTCCCCACGTCGACCCGGGAACGAGGCGTCCGCCGAGCGCGTCGTACTTCTGGAACTTCATCGTGTACCCGTCAGCGACCCACAGGAAGCGGCCGTCCCGGGTCAGGCGGATCGCATAGGGCGCCGTGATGTTCGGCCACAGATCGAGGAACTTCCCGGACAGATCGAAGACTTGAATTCGCGAGTTCACCCGGTCGGCGACGTACATCCGGTTGCGGGTCGAGTCGACGACCACGCCGTGGATGCCGGCGCCGGCCAGCCCCTGGCCGACCACCCCGAACTCGCCCGGGCCGCTGCCCGGCTTGCCGATGGCGGCGAGGTGCTTGCCGTCCTTCGAGAACCTGTGAACCTGGTATCCCCCCGAGGTGAACAGATCGCCGTTCGAGGCCCAGGCGAAATGTTCGACCACGAAGTACGGCTTCTTGGGATCGGCCTGCGGCACATCGGCTGCGTCGATCGTGTTCACGTGGCTCTTTCCGTCACGGGTGAGCTGCACGACGCCGCGCCCCGTCGCGATCCAGAGGTGACGCTCCGGATCGTACGGGTTGGCCTGCACCTGCTGGACGTCCGGCAGGATCGACTGCCACTGATCCCACGACTCGATCACCTTCCCGGTGCGGTCGTAGACGACGACCGTCGAGCCGCGCTTCTGGGCGTCGGGCGGGAGGTCGGGACCGAGCGCCCGAAAGACCGCCGGACCCCAGACGTTCGGCCATGGCGATTTCCGCGTGCCGCGGCCGACCGAGATGATGCGATCCGGCGACTGCAGATAGATGCCTTCGGCGTTCGTCGTCCAGCCGTCGGTCGCCGCCTGCTGGGGCCAGGTCTTGACGACTTCATAGGGGCCGCTGACCTCCTGGCCTCCCTTGCCGTTGACCGGCGTCCACGTGTTGTGGCGCAGGTTCGGATTGGCGGCAAACGCACCAGGGATCGGCGGGGCAGGCGGATTCTGCGCCGCGACGGCTTCGGAGGAACGGCCGGGCACGAGAAACAGGCACGCGGTCACCACCGAGCCCAGGACCGCCAGCAGCAGGCCTTTCGCCATCGACTTCATCGTCGTGTCCGTCCGCATGATTCCTCCTCGGTCGAAAGGGGTCCAGCACGATGGGCCCCGCCTCGACTGCGTGCAATTGAGTGCCCGGGAAGTATACCGCCCGACAGACTCCTCGCCTCGGAGCCTTGCCGCGCCGGGGTCGGGTGTCATCGGGCCGAGGAGCCCGGTGCACTCGCCAGGTCCGGCGGGGGAATTCCCGCCTTGACACAGGCGAATCTCAGATCCCACGATACGCCGCGATTTCCTCAGGAAGCGCTCGCGAAGGCTGGAGTCGATGGTGGCATCTGGGCGCTGCCCTCGACCTACGGCGCCGGCGGGAAGGGGAGGCGACCATGATGCGGATGGTGGAGCGTGGATGGTGGATGGTCGTGGTGCTGCTCCTGGTCGCGTGCGCGACGCTGCCGGCTGCCGCTCAGGGGCCGGCGACGCCGACGCCAGTCGCTGCCGTCACCGGTCCCGTTGCCGTCACGGCGGATTCATATCCGCTCATGTCGTCGGACACGCTCCAGACGGTGCTCGACCTGCCGAAACTCGGCTACATCGAGGAGGAATTCTTCGTCAGCGGCCGCGCCAACGTGTACGACTGGGCGGCCGACGGCCGGCTGACCGTACGGACGTCGAACGCGCCGTACACGACGCGGATTCTGCTGCGGCGGCCAGCCGATCCGCGGCGGTTCAGCGGCAACGCGGTTGTCGAAATCGCCAACAGCGCACGGCGCTTCGACTTCAACTTCACGTGGGGCGTCTCGCACGGCTCCTTCCTCGAGCAGGGCGACGTCTTCGTCGTGCTCACGCTGGCACAGCCGAACCTCGAAGGGCTGAAGCTGTTCAACCCCGCCCGGTACGCGCCGCTGTCGATGGCGAACCCCACACCGGAGGAGGCGTGCGTCGTCGGACGAGGCGGCGGCCCGCCGCAGACATCGACGTTCGAGGACGGACTGCAGTGGGACATCCTCAGCCAGGTCGGCGCGCTGCTGAAAGCCGCGCGGCCCGGTGGACCCCTCGCGGGCTTCGACGTCCAGCGCCTCTACATGACCGCCTACGACGGCATCATGGCCACCTACATGGCGGCGATTCACCCGCATGCGAGACTGGCGAACGGCCGTCCGGTCTATGACGGGTACATTCAGCATCGGCATCCTCCGCTCGCGCGCATCCGCCGGTGTGCTCCGGCGCCCGCCGCCGCCGACCCCCGCCAGACGCTCCGGAACCTCGACGTGCCGCTCATTCGCATCGTCCCGGAAACCGATGTGCTCACCTTGTACCGGTTCCGGCGGGACGACAGCGACGCGCCCGGCGACCGCTACCGCTTGTACGAGGTCGCGGGGGGGTCTCATGCCGACGGGTGGTTCTATCCCTTCCAGCCGTCGGTCGCCGATCTCAAGAAGATCGGCAGCGCGTATCCGTATCTCGCCTCCTGGCCGTTTCACAACCAGTGCGAGCCCGAGATGTTGCTGATGAAGACGCCCATCAACACCTATGTGCTCGACGCTGCGTACGCCAACCTGACGCGGTGGATTCGCGAGGGCGCGGCGCCTCCCAGGGCGGAGCGCATCAGGGTGGAGAACGGCGGCACGCCGCAGGCGCGCGTCGTCCGCGACCAGTTCGGCAACGCGCGCGGCGGCGTTCGCACCCCGTACGTGGACGTTCCGGTTGCCACGTATCACACGACGTCGAAAGGCGAGACCTTCTGTCCCGAGCTCGGCCGCACCGAGCCGTTCGACTGGGCGCGACTCAACGCCCTGTACGGCACGCCCCAGAAGTACGCCGCGCGGGTTGCCGATTCGGTCGACCGGCTCGTCCGGGAACGCTGGCTGACCGAGTCGGACGGGCGGAAGATCAAGGCCGAGGCGGCCACGGTGCCGGTGTCATCGAGCCACTGACGATGCCACGGCGTGTGACGCCGATTCCGCGCGTTGCCGGAAGATCGCGTCGCGGCCGGCGTTGGCGGGTGTACTATCCGGCGTGTACGTGACGGCGAAGAATCCTTCTTACCGATTGCGGTTGCGGAGGCGCTCAATGGATCACAAGGCTCGAAGGGAACGAAACCAGCCCGTCCGGCTGCTTCGGATCGGGGTACTGCTCGCCTCGGTGTGCTGGGTCGGCGGGCAGGCGGAATTCGCCGAGGCCGGGCAGGTCTCGGCGCCGAAGTACAAGTGGATTGTCGAAAGAGACGTGGACGTTCGCATGCGGGACGGCGCCCGGCTCAAAGCGGACGTCTTTCGCCCGGACTCCTCCGAGAAGTTCCCCGTCATCATGGACATGACGGCGTACCAGAAGGACGCGCTCTGGATCCCGCCGTCGGATCTGGAGGAGAAGGCGAACCCCTACATGAACTGGGAGACCGGGAACCCCGAGTGGTGGTGTCCCCGGGGCTACATCCTGGTTCGGGTGGACAGCCGCGGGACGGGGAAGTCACCCGGCTTCGCGGAGCCGTGGCTGAAGCAGGAAGTGCTCGATTTCTACGACGCCATCGAGTGGGCGGGCGTGCAGCCGTGGAGCAATGGGAACGTCGGGCTGCTGGGGATCTCCTACATGGCGATGAATCAATGGTGGGTCGCCACCCTCCAACCGCCCCATCTCAAAGCGATCATTCCCTGGGAGGGGGCCGCGGACCTCTACCGCGACGCCGCGTACCACGGCGGGATCTTCAACAACTTCATGCAGACCTGGTATCTGAACCTCATGTTCAATCACCTGCACGGTCCGGCGCAAACCTACAACCCGGATGCCCTGTCCCTGAACTGGATATGGGGGGTCATGCGGAACCGGCTGGACACGACCTTCTATGACGGTGTGCAGGCGGAGTGGGACAAGGTCGTCGTGCCGATGTACAGCGTGGGTAACTGGAGCCACACGATGTTGCATCTGCGCGGCAACACGGAAGCCTTCGTTCGGGCGGCCTCGAAGAACAAGAAGCTGCGGATTCATTCGGGCACGCATTACCACCCCTTCTACTCGGAAGAAGGCAAGTCGGATCAGGTGCGCTTCTTCGATCAGTGGCTGAAGGGCATCGACACAGGGATCATGTCCGAGCCGGCGGTCAAGGCGTGCGTGCGAACGGATGCGAACGCGTGCGAATGGCGCTACAACCAGCAGTGGCCGTTCGACAACACCCAGTGGACCAGGCTCTATCTGGGCGCTCCAGGCGCCGGCGCGGCCAATGCCCCAGGGGTGTTGAGCAGCACCACTCCGGCGGCCGCAGGCGTGGCCACCTACGCGAGCCAGGGTCCGTACCGGGGTGCGCCTCCTCCCTCCGGCGTCTCGTTCCTCACCGACCCGCTGCCCGAGGACATGGAGGTCATCGGTCCGGTCAACCTGGTGATGTGGGTGTCGTCCACCACCGACGACATGCACATCTTCGCCACGATGAGGAATATCGGTCCGGATGGCCGGGAAGTCACCTATTCGCCGATCACCCCAGGTTCCGCCCGCGCGCCGGCGGCCGTCGGGTGGCTCAAGGCGTCTCACCGGAAGCTGGATCCGAAACTGTCGACGCCCTATCGGCCGTACCACACGCACGACGAGGAACAGAAGTTGAAGCCGGGCGAAGTCGTCAAGGTGGAAGTCGAGGTGTGGCCGACCGGGACGGTCTTCAAGAAAGGACACCGAATCAGGCTGGATGTTCGGCCGACCGACCCGGGCTATCGATTCTTCGCCGAGGAAAGCTTGAAGGTGGAAACCAACAGCATTCACACGGGAGGCGACCGCGCGTCGTACGTGCTGCTTCCCGTGATTCCGAGGACCGCCGTGCGCAGTTCCCGCTGACAACGAACCATCCAACTCCCCCTTGACAGGCCGATTGCCGCGGGCGGATCATCCGCGCGGCTTCCGTCACAACTTCGGTTCTCACGAGGGGGAGTGCGATGACAGTCAGGACCTTTCTCGCGATCGCGGCGCTGCCGGCCCTCGCCCTGGCCGGCCGCGCCCAGACGCCCGCCGCCCGGGAGGCGTCGTCGCCGCTGCGCACGCTGCGGCCCGTGAAGAGCTTCGTCACGGTCACCGACCAGACGATCCGGGCGCCGAAAGCGGAAGACTGGGTGTTCTACCGCGGCAACTATCAGGCGTGGGGCTGGAGCGCGCTCGACGAGATCAACAGACGCAACGTCAGGAGTCTTCAGCTCGTCTGGTCGCGCGCCATGGAGCCGGGCGTCAACCAGGCGACGCCGCTCGTCTACAACGGCGTGATGTATCTGGGCAATCCGGGCGATGTCATCCAGGCCATCGATGCCGCGACCGGCGATCTGATGTGGGAGTACCGGCACCCGCTGCCGGATACGGCCGGGATGCGCAATCAGCTCGGCCAGCGCAAGCGAGCCGTCGCGCTCTACGGCGACAACGTCTACACGGTGACCTGGGACAACCACGTCCTCGCGCTCGATGCCCGGACCGGCGCGAAGGTGTGGGAGACCGATCGCGGCGGCGACCTCTACGTCAGCAACTCGAGCGGCCCGGTCGTCGCAAACGGCGTGGTCGTCGCCGGCAGCACCTGCCAGTACGCCGGCTTCGGGTGCTACGTCACCGGCCACGACGCCCGGACCGGCCGGGAGCTCTGGCGCAACACGATGATTCCGCGCCCGGGCGAACCCGGCGACGAGACGTGGGCCGGCTCGCCGTACGAGAGCCGCTGGATGACCGGCGTGTGGGGCCACCTCACCTACGATCCCGAGCTCGACCTCGTCTACTACGGCTCGAGCGGCGTCGGTCCCGCGTCGGAAGCTCAACGCAAGATGCCGGGCGCGACGATGGCCGGCACCAACACGCGCTACGCCGTCCGGCCGAAGACCGGCGACGTCGTCTGGAAACACCAGGTGCTGCCGCGCGACAACTGGGATCAGGAATGCACGTTCGAAATGATGACCATGACGACCCCGGTCAATCCGGATCCGTCGGTCATGCTGTCGGTCAACCCGAACCTCCGCCGCGGGCCGCGCAAGACGCTGACCGGAGTGCCGTGCAAGACCGGCATCGCCTGGAGCTTCGACGCGGCGACAGGCGAGTTCCTCTGGGCGCGAGCGACCAACGAGCAGAATGTGGTCGCCAGGATCGACGGCAACGGCCTCGTCACCGTCAACGAGGACGCCGTGCTCAAGGAGATCGGCAAGACGTATCGCGTCTGTCCCACCTACAACGGCGGCCGCGATTGGCCGTACGGCGCCTACAACCCGCGGTCGAACGTGATGTACGTGCAACTGGCGAACCTGTGCATCGACTCGACGGCCCGCGCCGACCGAGGTCCGCAGCCGCAGTTCGTCTACAACACGACGAACGTCGGCAAGCTCTCCACCGGCAAGGACAACGTGGGACGGATCGACGCCATTTCGGTCGAGACCGGCCGCACCGTGTGGAGCTGGGAGACCCGCGTCTCCAACTACGCGCCGATCCTGGTGACGGGCGGCGGACTGGTGTTCAACGGCTCGATGGATCGGTACCTGCGCGCCCTCGACGCCGACAAGGGCACGCTCCTGTGGCAGACGCGTCTGGCGTCCCAGACGGTCGGCGCGCCGATCGCGTTTGCGGTGAACGGCCGTCAGTTCGTCGCCATCACCGCCGGGGGCGGGCCGATCGCCGGGACGCAGGTCGGCGTGACGCCGGAGGCCGACACCGCCAGCGGGGCGAATGCGGTGTACGTGTTCGCGCTGCCGCGGTGAAGGCCGCTCCGAGCGGCCGCCGGCGGGACTGCCTCTGGTCCGCCGGGTCGTAGCAGCGCCGGCATGCGGCATGCTTCAGCCAGGTCGATGGCCGGCTATCCGTCGCAGTACGAGTCGGACATCGTCGCGCGCGACGGCTCCACGCTCCGCCTCCGGCCGATGCGGCCCGATGACGAGGCAGGGTTGCGAGCGCTGTACGGCCGGCTGTCGGGAGAGAGCCTCCACTTCCGGTTCCGCGGCAGAAGGACCGACGGCGAGGCGGAGGTGGCCCGCCTGCTCGGCGCCGACTCCGAGAACGAGTTCGTGCTCGTCGCCGGCGGGTTCACCGGGCGCCTGTACGCCGTCCATCCCTCGGCGGCCTCCATCGACGGGGTGCCGGCGTACCCGCGCGTGACGGCGATTCCCGAGTCGATCGACCTGGCCGTCATTGCCGTGCCCCGCGACCGGGTGAGCGGCGTCGTCGACGACTGCATCGCGAAAGGCGTGCGCGCGCTCGTCGCCCATCAGCCGCTGCCGGCGGGCCGCCGCGTGGCGGTGCTGTCGAATGCCGGCGGACCGGCGATTCTCGCCGCCGATGCGTGCGAGGCGCACGGGCTGGATCTCGCCCCCTTGAGCGATGCCACCGTCGCCGGGCTGCGGAGCCTCCTGCCGGCGACGGCGACCCTCGGCAACCCCATCGACATGCTCGCCTCGGCGACGCCCGGCGAGTACGAGGAGGCCACGCGGCTGCTGCTGGCGGACGGGCAGGTCGACAGCCTCGTGGTGATCTTCACTCCGCCGCTCGTGCCGCAGGTGCCGGCGGTCGCGCGGGCCATTGCCGCGGGCGCGGCTGAGGCCGCCAAGCCGGTGCTCGCCAACTTCATCAGCAGCCGCGGCGCGCCGCCGGAGCTCGCGCCGATCCCGTCGTATCTCTTCCCCGAGTCGGCGGTTGCGGCGCTGGCGCGGGCGACCAGCTACGGCGCCTGGCGCCGCCGCCCCACGGGGGCGCGGGAGGTCGGCTACCCGGTCGTGCGCCCGCTGACGCGCCGGATCGCGTACTGATCCCTACCGGCGCCTGAACGTCCCCTCGTAGATCACCGGCGCGCCTCCGGCGCCCGCCGCGCCCGGGCGCGGACGGTTCAGCTCGCGCAGCGGCACGGCCGGATCCGGCGCGAACCCTGCCGCGTCGAGCTCGACGAGGAGCTGCTCCTCGGTGAGGAAGCACTGAGGCTCGCCGGAGAACTCGGTGAAGACGAACGGCTCGCCGGCAACCGGTGCCGCGCCGGGCGACAGCGTCGCGCGGGAGAACGTGAAGACGAAGAGGCCGGCGCCCGGGCGCGCCGCCCGCGCGGCCTCCCGAACCGCCCGCCGGAACTCGGCCGACGAACGCGCCAGGTTCCAGATGCCGTGCGCGATGACGAGATCGACCGAGCCGTCGCGAACGGGGAGCGCGCCCATCGGCGCCAGCGCGACCGTCAGCCGTCCCGCGCACGGCGCGGCACGAGCCCGCTCGCGCGCCGCGTGGAGCATCGGCAGCGAGAGGTCGATCCCGAGCACCCGCCACCCGTCTTCGGAGAGCGGCACGGCGTTGCGGCCGGCGCCGCAGCCGAGGTCGAGCGCGCGGCCCCGGCCGGCGCGGCCCAGTTCGGCGCGAGCGAACCGGAGGAGGTCGTCGTTCGGAGGCGAGGCGGAGAAGCCGGCCACGGTTTCCGGCCGGCTCCAGGGCGACCCGGCGAGTGGATCCATGATCAAATAGCGTATCAATATGTCGCTCTGGCCGAAGGAACATGGCGCGTACGGGCAGCTGGCGTTTCCCCTCGTCACGTCGCTGGCGGTGGCCGGTCTCTCGGCTTCCGCGCTGCTGCTGGCGCTCTCGGCCGTCGCCGCGTTCCTCGCACACGAGCCGCTGCTCGTGCTGCGCGGCGGGCGCGGCGGGCGCGCGCGGCTCGAGGCAGGCCGGCGGGCGGCGGTGTGGCTGGCCGTGACCGGGGGGCTGGCGCTGCTCGGCGGCGCGGCGGGGCTCTGGCTGATGCCGGAAGGCACGCGCTGGTCGCTCCTGCTGCCGCTCGTGCCCGCGGCATCGTTTGCCGCGGCGCTCCTTCGCACCGACGCCAAGAGCGCTCAGGGCGAGGTGGCGGTCGCGCTGTCGTTCTCGCTGCTCGCCGTGCCGCTCGGTCTGGCCGCCGGCGCGCCGCTCCGGGAGGCGCTTGCCGTGGCGGTGGCCTATGCGGCGATCTTCGTCACCGCGACGCTCGCCGTCCGCGTCGTCATCCTGAAGGTGCGCGGCGGCGGAAGCCCCGGCGCCGTTCGGGCGACGCGCGCGGCGGCGCTCGTGCTCGCGGCCGCGGGCGGCGCCGGTATCACGGCCGCCGCCACGAGCCTCGTTCTGCCGTGGACGACTGTCGTTGCGGCGGCGCCAGGACTCATCGCCGCCACCGTGCTCGCCCTCGGGACTCCTTCGCCCGCCCGGCTGCGCGCGGTGGGCTGGACGCTCATTGGCATTTCGGCGGCCGCAGCGCTCGTGCTCGTCATCGGCCTTCGGTCCCGTTGAGGCCGGCGACCGGCGGCGTGATGGCCGCCGATCCGCTCTGCGTCTACGAGCCCGGCTCCAGGATCGAGCCGCTCGTCGACGCCGCGTAGCCTCTCCGACTACTGACTACCGACGGTCGACGATCGGCTGCCGACTACCAACGGCTACCACCTACCACCTACCACCCAGCTACGGCATCCGCTCCGGAAAGCGCGGGATGAAGCCGTCGCGGTTCGGCATTCGCACGTTCGGCAGCGTTTGCGCGTTCATCACGTCGCTCGGCCCGATGATCTTGTTGAGCGACAGCAGGTACGCGGTGAGCGCGTAGACCTCCTCGTTGGTGAGCGTCCGCGGCGCCTGCCACGGCATCGCCCGCCGCGTGAAGTCGAAGAGCGTCGTCGCGTACGGCCAGAAGTTGGCGATCGTCTTCGGCGTGTCGATCCCGTCGGTCAGCGGCCGGCCGCCGATGAGCGCGGCCGCCGTGCCGCCCTTCGCCTCCGGACCGTGGCAGAGCGCGCACTTGGTCGCGAAGATCTTTCCTCCCTGCTCCGGCGTGCCGCTTCCCGGCGGCAGCCCCGTCCCGTCAGGCAGAATGCTGATGTCCCACGCGGCGATCTCCGCTTCCGAGGCCGGCGTGCCCAGGTTCGGGGCCGCCGGTGTGCCTATCTGGCCCTGGGCCAAGGCGACGCTCGAGGTGAGCGTAGCCAGAGCCAGCACGATGGCGCTCCCACGGGCCACAGAGACACCGAAACATAGAGATTTCCTCTTGATCGCCTCTGTGTCTCTGGGGCTCTGTGGTTCGTGGATGGTGAAAGCCGTTTCACGCGTAGACATTTCTCACCTCGCCCGCTTTGTCGACGGCCCAGCTGGACGGACCGTTGTAGTGGGTGCCCGGGAACGCGAGCGGATTGGTGACCGGCTTGGGCGTCTGGCCGCGCCGCGCGACCAGTTCGGCGCGCGTTGGCTGCGCGTTGCCCCCTTCGTCCCATGCGCGGCTCTGGAGCACGACCGGCCCGCCGTCCCACCGCCAGGGGACGCGGAACCGCGTGAACGCCTTGGGCAGCACCGGCTCCTGGAGCGCCGCCTGCGCCCAGGTGCGTCCGCCGTCGGCCGAAACCATTACCTTCGCAATCCGTCCGTTGCCCGAATAGGCGATGCCGGAGATCTCGTAGAACCCGGGGCCGCTCAGCCGCAGCCCGGGCGAGGGATGTGTGATGAACGACTTCACTTCCTGCACGAAGTAGAACTGATAGGCCTTGCCGCCCGGCAGGATCGCCGTGTAGGTGCGCGCCTCGTAGTAGGTCATCGCCGGCTGATCGACCAGCTTGAGGCGCCGCAGGTACTTGACGTTCATGTTCCCTTCCCATCCTGGAAGGAGCAGGCGCATCGGATAGCCGTTGCCCGGCATGATCCGCTCGCCGTTCTGATAGAGCGCCACCATCGCGTCGTCGAGCGCCTTGGCGATCGGGACGCTGCGGCTGAGAGCGAGCGAATCGGCGCCTTCGGCGACCACCCACTTCGCCTTCGGGTCGATGCCGGTCTCCTCGAGCAGCGTCGAGAGCATGACGCCCGTCCATTCCGAGCACGAGATCAGCCCGTGAATCGCCTGGATGCTGGCCTGGAGCGGCTCGTTCGAGAAGAGCGGGGCGCTGTTGCCGCCGCACTCGACAAATGCCATCCGCGACACCATCGGATAGCGGGCGAGCGTGTCGAGGGTGAACACCAGCGGCCGCCGCACGAGGCCGTGGATCGCCAGCTTGTGCTGCGCCGGATCGATGTCGGGGTCGCCGCTGTGGGAGATCACGAAGTGCAGGGCGTTGGGCGTGATCGTCCCGTGGAGCAGGTGGTGCGGCGTGCGTCCGTGCTGCGTGCGCGGCTCGCCCTTCGGGTTGCTGAGCGTGCGGGCGACGTGCTTCTCGTACGAGGAGGGGGCGCCGTATCCCTGCACGAGCGTGCCCTGTTTGCGGCTCCAGGGCGCGTCGGTCAGCTCCTGGGCGCCGACCGTGTCGGCGAGCGTGTAGCCCGTGACCGCCGCGGCAAACGCCGCGCCGCTCGTGAGAAAGGCCCGGCGGTGGAGCAGGCCGTTGGCGGCGGCGACTTCCAGATTCTGCAGTTCCCGCGTCGATCGATGGCCTGGCATGATCGGTCCTCCTGCTGACGTCTACTCCAGCGGCTCGACCCTGATGAGCGTCGCGCCCAGATTGTTGCCGACCCAGAACGCCGGCGGATTGGTCGTGTTGTCCACGTTGACGCGGCGGATGTTGGTCGCCCTCGGCAGCAGGTACTCGACCATCTCGTTGGTGCGCGTGTCGAGCCGCACCACCAGATCGGTGTTCATGCCGCCACCCCAGGCGTAGCCGGCCGCGTCGGCGAGCGCGTCGTAGACGTTGGTCCATGGCGTGGCGATCGGCCATTCACGGAACGTCTCCGCCTTCGTATCGAACATTGCGATCCTGTTGCCGCGGAACTGGGCGAACCAGAGGCGGTCCTGCGCGTCCATGTGACCTCGCCTGGGCCCGGAGTTCGGCGTTGGCGTGGGGTACGGTGTGACCTTCTTCGTCTTCGCGTCCACCTTGATGATGTAGGTGCCGTTCAGGTTCATGCCGTAGAAGTTGTTCTTCGAATCCGACGCCACGCCGTAGGAGCTGAGCGGCGCGCGGAAGGCCGCCGGCAGCCCGGTCGAGTAGTCGATCGCCTTCCACTCGCCGGTCCTGATGTCCACCTGGTATTCCTCGTCGCCGCCGATCCAGACCTGCCCGTCCACGTCGTGGTGGATCGGCATCACCATCGCGATGCGCGCCTCGTCGCGATCCATGTAGGTGGGCGAACCCCACGTCTGGAACGTGTTCGTCCTCCGGTCGAACCGCGCCAGGCTTCCCTGGTACATCGTGCCGAGCCAGATGTCGCCGCGCGTATCGAACACCAGATCGAGGGAGCCTCGCGGCGCGCCCGGCTTGGTGATGGGGATGGGGTACTCGATGACCGCGCCGGTCTTCGGGTCGAGCATGCCGAGGACGTGCGTGCCGAAATCGGCGTACCAGACGTGGCCATCGGCATCGGCCACGGCGTCGTGCGGCAGCGTCTCGGGCCGGGGCAGGTCGTATTCGGTGACGATGACGCGCGTGGCCTTCCCCTTGGGGCGCGGCAGCGTCTGGAGCGGGTAGCGCCACCGGCCCGCGCTGAGGTTGACCGAGGCGAGGTAGTCGGCCGTCTGCATGACCCGGGACGACTGGACGGGACGCTCGCCTTCGCGTCCGGCGCCGCTCATGTCGTCGCGGATCGGGCTCGCGAACCCGCCGCCGTGCGTGTTGGGCCTGAGCTGCGGCCGCGCCATGGTGCTGCCCTGCGCATAGCGCCCCATACGCTCGATGATCGGCGCGAACTCCACGGCGGTGTAGCGCGAGCGGACGATCGGCTGCAGCCCGTGGCACTGGGTGCAGCTGAGGAAGTTCTGCTTCATCTCGTCGCTACCCGGCCAGCTCATGAGCCACTCGCCGTTCGAGAGCTGCGAGGCGAGGTCCTGCGTCTTCTTCAGGATCAGGTCGAGCGTCGCCGGCTGCCCGCCGCTCACGTGGACGGAGGCGGGGCCGTCTAGCTCATAGCCGGCGGCACGAATGCGGATCGCGTAGGCGCCCGGCTCCAGCCGGCCCGCCGGGAAGGCGTAGCGTCCCTGCGCGTCGCTCACCACGGTGGTGGTGATCGTCGATCCGGCGCGCTTCGCGCTCACGAGCACGCCTTCCATCGGGGTCCCCATCGCACCGGCGCGGCGGGGTGAGGTGGCCCCGTCTTCCTGCGCCGAAACCATGCCCGTCAGGGCGGAGGGTGGCGACTGCGCCGCGACGCTCATCGCCGCCAGGAGCGCGGCGCACGAGACGACCAGGGGAACCGCGAAGACCTTCGTGCGAAGCACATCGCACCTCCCGGTTGGCGCCCCAGCGCACCGGCGTGCGCGCTGGAGACCTCGCGTCAGGCGCCTATGATGGCCCCGCCGCGCGTCGAGCGCAAGCGGTGGATTCGACGAGAACGAGCGGGGCCCCGGTGCATCTCAGAGCGACGCTTCCACGTGCGCGCGGAGTTCGGGCGTGATCTCGGGATCGATGCCGAACCACGCCTGCCAGGCGGGGCGGACCTGGTGGAGCAGCATGCCGAGGCCGTCGACCGTTGGATTCCCGCGCCGGCGGGCGGCGGCGAGCAGCCCTGTCTCGATCGGCACGTACACGATGTCGCAGACGAGCGCGCCTCCGGGCAGCGTCGCCAGCTCGAGGTCGAGCGGCGGCTGGCCGACCATCCCCTGGCTCGTCGTATTGACGAGCAGCGCCGCGCCGTCGAGCGCCCGGTGGCGATCCTCCCAGGCGACGGGCCGCACGGCCCCCCCGAACTCCCGCGCCAGCGCCTCCGCGCGCGGCAGCGTGCGGTTGACCACGCGAATCTCCCGGGCGCCCCGGTCGGCCAGGCTGTAGACGACGGCCCGCGCGCCGCCGCCGGCGCCGACGACCACGGCGGGCCCCGCCTCCGCCCGCCACGCCGGCCGGTGCTGCAGGATGTTCTCCACGAAGCCGAACGCGTCGTTGTTGGTGGCGGCCAGCGAGCCGTCGGGGCGGACCGTCACGCAGCTCACGGCGCCGATGCGCCGGGCCACCTCGTCCACCTCGTCGACGATGGCGAGCGTCCGTTCCTTGTGCGGGATCGTGATGTTGCAGCCCGAGAACCCGAGCGGCGCGAGTCCTCGCAGCGCCGCGCCGAGCTGTTCGGGCCTGATGGCCAGCGGCACGTAGGCGCCGGTGAGCCCGTGCTGC
The DNA here is from genome assembly GCA_001767525.1 of Acidobacteria bacterium RIFCSPLOWO2_12_FULL_68_19. Classification (GTDB taxonomy): domain Bacteria; phylum Acidobacteriota; class Vicinamibacteria; order Vicinamibacterales; family UBA2999; genus MELF01. Next base: position 58,653 of record MELF01000048.1, read on the forward strand.
CGCATCAGGTAGGTGTGCAGCATCGGAGAGCGCGAATGCATCACCGGCCACCCCATGACGCCGGCGAGGAGGAAACGTTCGGTGCTCGACACGATCGCCAGAATTATGCTGTACGCCGCGTGTCAGGCACACAGGTCGGTTACGGCCCCGGGCCGCGAGCGCCTCTCGATCTCCATGGACGACTCCGGAATTGTATTAGGATTTGCTTTCGCCGATGGGTACCGGAGAGGAACGCGCCGGATGAGCGCTGAGGTCGCCACCCTTGCTGCCGCGCCGGAGGGCCGCGCCGAAGGCCTTCGGCTCTACGTCGGCCGCGCGCTGTGCGTGGTCGTCCCGCTGCTCGTGTGGTTCACCCCGCTCGGGATCGACCAACGCGCGCAGCAGGGACTCGCCATCGCCTCCTTCATGATCCTCGCGTGGATCACCGAGGTGACCGACTACGCCGTGTCCGGGCTCATCGGCTGCTACCTGTTCTGGGCGCTCGGGGTGGTGCCGTTCGGCGTCGCCTTCCGCGGCTTTGCCACCGACACGGCCTGGTTCCTGTTCGGGGCCATCCTCTTCGGCGCCATGGTCGCCAAGACGGGCATGGGGCGCCGGATCGCGTCGGCCGTCATGGGGCGGATCGGCACGACGTACCCGCGCATTCTCCTCGGCCTCATCATCACCGACTTCCTGCTCACCTTCGTCATCCCCTCGGGCGTCGCACGCGTCGTCGTGATGGCGGCGATCGCCCTCGGGGTCGCCCAGGCGTTCGGCGTCGGTCCGGGCACCAATGTCGGCCGGGCGATGTTCCTGATCATCACGTATACCGCGAGCATCTTCGACAAGATGATCATCGCCGGCGCGGCGTCGATCACCGCGCGCGGCGCGATCGAACGCTTCGGTGGCGTGGAAGTGTTGTGGAGCCGCTGGTTCCTGGCGTACCTGCCGTGCGACATCCTCACGATTCTCATCGCGTGGCGGCTGACGCTGTGGCTGTATCCACCGGAAGATCGCTCGTTCACGGGCGAGTCCGGCTGCCTCGGCGCGATCGGGGAGACGCGCGCCTGGGACGCAGACAGCACGCGGGCCGCGCTCATCGTGGTGGTCGGCATCGGCCTGTGGGTGACCGATTTCCTCCACCACATCCCGCCGCCGATCATCGGCGTCGGCGTCGGGCTGGCCGCCGTCACCCCCGGCATCGGCGTGCTGACCGTGGACGAGATGAAGCGGATGAATTATCTCCCCGTCTTCTTCGTCGCCGCCGCCGTCAGCATGGGAGAGGTGCTGGCCGAGACGAAGGCGCTCGACCTGGTGACCGATGCCATGCTCTCGTGGATGGAGCCGATGCTGCTCGGCAGCGTCTGGATGTCGACGATGGTCCTCTATTGGACCGCGTTCGTGTACCACTTCTTCCTGGCCAGCGAGATCTCGATGCTGGCCACGTCCATTCCCGTCCTGATGAACTTCGCCAAGAGCCATGGCCTCGAGCCGCTGCTCATCGGCATGATCTGGACGTTCGGGGCCAGCGGCAAGCTGTTCGCGTATCAGTCCGGGGTGCTCATCGTCGGGATGTCGTACGGATATTTCGGCAGCCGCGATCTGCTGCGCCTCGGCCTGCTCCTGACCATCGTTCAGGGGGCGCTGCTGCTGCTCCTGGTCCTGTTCTACTGGCCGCTCATCGGCATTCGTTGATCCGGGATGAACGACATGGGCATAGGGCGAGAGGCACTCGAGGAACTGGTCACGGCCAATCGGATCCTGGCGCGCGAAGGGGTGGTCGACGGATTCGGCCACGCGAGCATTCGTCACCCGGCGAGGCCGGATCGCTTCGTCATGTCGCGCGCCCGGGCGCCCGAGTGCATCGACGTGGACGACCTGCTCGAGTACACGCTCGACGGCACGCCCCTCGACCCGGGAGACCGGAAATCCTACTCGGAGCGGTTCATCCACGCCGGCGTCTACGAGGCACGGCCCGAGGTCCGGGCGATCGTCCATCATCACAGCCCGAGCGTGATCCCGTTCGGCGTCACCGGCACGCGGCTGCGTCCGCTGATGCACATGTGCGCGTCGATGGGCTACGACATCCCGACGTGGGACTCGCGGACCAGGTTCGGCGACACCAACCTGCTCGTGGTCAACATGGCGATGGCGCGAGACCTCGCCGCGGCGCTCGGCCAGCGGCCGGTGGCGCTCATGCGGGGACACGGCGCGGTCGTCGCCGGTCCGTCGCTGCGCGAGGTCGTGTTCAACGCCGTCTATCTGGAGCTGAACGCCGACCTGCAGATGAAGTCGCACGCTCTCGGCGAGGTGACGTTCCTGAGCGAGGGCGAGGTGCGGGCATGTCTCGCCACGCGCGCCTCCTACACCTTCGAGCGGGCCTGGGAGCGCTGGTGCCGCAGGGCCGGGCGCGCCTACGACGACCGGCCGATGGAAGGCCCGCTGACCCGCGTCTGATGCACTGACGCAGCCCACGGAGGCACAGAGACTGCGGTGGTTCGGTCGCCTGGCCGCGGCGCGTCAGTACGGCACGGGAATCAGCCGGTCGCCGCTGCGCATGTCCTCCTCGAGGAGGCCCAGGAGCGCGTTGGCGACAGGGCCGGGCCGGCCGTCGCCGATCGCCTGCGAATCCCACCGGACGATCGGCGCCACCTTCACCGAGCTGCCGACGAGCAGCATTTCCCGCGACGCGCGCGCCTCGGCCACGGGAATGTCGCGGACCTCGATGCCCGCGAGCACCCCCCGGTCGACCAGCCCGCGCGCCAGCTCCAGCAGCCTGAGCGACGTGCAGCCGGCCAGGATGTGGTCGAACTTCGGGTGGACGAGCGCGCCTCCCCCCGTCACGAACGCCACGTTCATGTTGGAGCTCTCGCCGACGTTCCCCTCCGCGTCGATGAAGACGCCGTTGTCGACGCCGGCCTCCTTCGCCTCCATCTGCATCAGGACGTTGGGCAGGTAGTTGGTGGCCTTGGTGACCGCGTAGAGCGGCGCCTTGATCGGATACGTCGTCGTCATCACCTTCAGGCCGTCCGTGTACCACCGCGCGGGGTACGAGAGGCCGTCGAAGATCATCACGAAGAAGCCCGGCTCGGCGCCCGTGGCGGGGGTGAGGTCCAGGCTGCCGGGACCCGACGACAGCCAGTAGCGGATCGAGCCGTCCCGCCGGCCGCTCACCCCGGTCGTCTTGATGATGACGTCGCGCATCTCGGCGCGCGAGGCCGGGAGCCGGAGTTTCGACCGCTCGGCGGAGAGCAGGAAGCGGTCCAGGTGCGCCTCGAGGTCGTAGATCTTCCCGTCCACGAGGCCGGCGGTATCGAAGATGCCGTGGCCCCGGTGCACCATGTGGTCGTCGAAGGGAAGCACCATGAGCGCGGGATCGGTCACGATGCCGCCAAGCTGGCTGGAGTAGAACGCCCGGAAGGTCACCGGCTGCCGCGCGCGCAGCGCCCCGAGGCGCGACACGACCTCCTCGGCGGTCAGGATCGGAAGCGTGCCGGAGGCCCTCATAGCCGCGAACTGTACCACGGCCCGCGCGTGCGGCGTCGCCGGGTTATGATTCGCCGCTGGAGGACTCATCCGATGACTCGTCGTCTCGCACTCGTCGTCGTCCTTGCGCTCCTGGCGTGCGCCGCGTCGGCGCAGCAGGGGCAGAAGCCGCCCGTGCGGTCGATCGCGCAGGTCACCGGCGGCCTGTATCGCGTCCAGAACAACGAGCACTACACGGTGTTCTACGTGACGCCGGCGGGAATCATCCTGGCCGATCCGATCAGCGCCGACGCCGCCGCCTGGCTGAAGGCCGAACTGGCGCGGCGCTTCCCGAACGTGCCGGTCCGCTACGTGATCTACAGCCACCACCATCAGGACCACGCCTCCGGCGCCGCGGTCTTCGACGACACGGCGGAGCTCGTGGCGCACGAGAACTTCGCCGCCGCCGTCAAGGCCGCCGCGCCGAAGGACCCGCGCTACGCGGCCGTCGTCCTGCCCGAGTCGACCTACCGGGATCGCCGCACCATCACGCTCGGCGGCAGGCGCGTCGATCTCGTCCACCCCGGGCGCATGGGACACGCGCCCGACTTCACCGTTCTCCACTTTCCGGGGGAGCGGGCTGCGTTCGTCGTCGATTACATCGCCGTGCGGACCGTGCCCGGCTCGAACACGCTGCAGAACGGCGCGCCGATCGGCGAATACGTCAGCGCGATCAGGGCGGTGGAGGCGCTCGACTTCGACATCGCCGTCGCCGGTCATGGCCCGGTCGGCAAGAAGAGCGACCTTGGCGACCACCGGCAGTACTTCGAGCGCCTGGCCGAGCGCGTCTCGGCGGCGATCAAGGCCGGCCGGACGCTGGAGCAAGTCCAGGCCGCCAACATCATGGGCGAGTACAAGGACTGGATCGAATACGACGAGGACAACGACATCAACGTCGCCAACGCGTACAAGACGCTCAGCGCCGCCGCGCCTCCTCGATGATCTCGACCCACAGGTCGAGCGTCAGATCCTCGCGCGCCGGGTTGCCGAGGAGCGGTCTCAGTTCCTCGTCGTAGCGCCGGCGACCCGGTCGCGCAACGCCTGAGGCACGACGCGCCGCCCGTTCTCGAGCATCGACACGTAGGCCTGTGTGACGCCGAGACGGTCGGCCATGTCGGCCTGGGTGAGGCCGAGCGCCGCCCGCGCCTCCCTGAGACGTCCCATGCCTTCAGCACAACAATCAGTCGTTCACGCTTCTCGGTGCGTGGTGCTCGGTTCGTGTTCACGATCGGTTCGCGGGTTCGCGGTTCACTGGTCGGAGGTCTCTGGCTCGTCCTCGCCGGAATACCTCGAACCGGCTCGAAGGGGAACGAGGAGCGGCAGAACCGAACCGGAACACGAACGGAGAAGGGAGAACCCAGCAGCGTGAACGACGCGTTCGTGAATAATCCAGGGCAGGGGCGCGCGTGGGCCGACGCCGCGCCGAGCGTGCGCTGGGTGAATTGCGCGACCAGGTGTGGTTCAGCGAGCCGCGGACCCGCCGGACTCCAATCCGAGCAGCCAGTGCTTCCGCCACAGTCCGCCGCCGTACCCGCCGAGCTTCCCGTCGCTGTTCACCACCCGGTGGCACGGGATGACGATGGCGATGCGGTTCATGCCATTGGCGCGTCCGACGGCGCGCTGCGCGCCCGGCGAGCCGACGCGCGAGGCCAGCTCGGCGTAGGAGATCGTCCGGCCGTAGGGGATGCGGCACAGCTCCCGCCAGACCCGTTCCTCGAACGGCGTGCCGCGGAAGACGAGCGGCAGGGTGAACGCCGTGAGCGTCCGGTCGAAGTAGCGGGCGAGCTCCTCGCGCGCCTGGGCGAGGTAGGGGTGATTGCCGGGGACGAGCGGTTGCTTCAACAGTGACTGCAGGCGGCGCATCTGCGCTTCGAGCATCCTGCGGTCGGTGAACTCGAGCAGGCAGAGGCCCGCGTCGGTGGCGCCCGCCACCAGTGGTCCGAGCGGCGTCTCGACGGTGGCCATCACGATGGCGGCGTCCGGCAGCGCCCGCGCGGCGCCCGGCGCCGTGCCGAAGGTGCGGGTGAACGCCTCGCGGAAGCCGCTGTGCGACTCCCACCCCGTGCCGAGCGCGACCTCGTCGAGCGATTCGCCCGAGCGGAGCTGGCCGAGCGCCCCCGACAGCCGTCGTCCGCGGCAGTAGGCGTGAAACGTCATCCCGTAGTGTTCGAGGAAATACCGCCGCGCCCGGGCCGGATCGACGCCCAGCGCTCGGAGATCCTCGTCGCGCAGGCGGCGGCTCGGGTCGGCCTCGACCGTGTCGAGGAGCGTCTTCACCCAGCCGGGGACCGTCCCCGGCGGTGCGGCCGGGTCGCACCGCCGGCAGGGGCGGTACCCGGCGAAGATCGCCTCGCGCACCGTGGCGAAGTACTCGACGTTGGCCGCGAGCGGCTTTCGCGCCCGGCACGACGGCCGGCAGAAGATGCCCGTCGTCCGGACGCCGGTGAGGAAGATGCCGTCGTAGGTCGGGTCGCTCTCGAGGAACGCGCGCTCCATTTCCGCGCGGGGAGGGAGCGCCGGGGTGAACAGGGCAGGCTGAGCGGTCATGGGCTACACGGTACGGCCTGAGAGTGGTTTCTGCCACCGCAGAATGAACATCGAATTCGCCGGCGGCGGAGTTGGAGTTATAGTGTCCCGCACGGAATTGTACCCGTTCCGCAGCGTCCGGCTCCGGCCGGACCAGGAGGGCCTATGAAGCGCATCGTCCTCTGTGTCGTTGGTGCCGCGCTGGGCGCGGCGAGCGCGGCATCGCTCTCTGCCCAGGTCGAGCCGCTGCCGCTGTGGGCGTGGGCGCGGAGCACGCAGCCGCAGCCCGGCGACAAGGCGGCGCCGCAGGCGGCTCCCAACCGCAATCTGCGTCCCAACGAGAATCCGCAGGAGCAGACGAGGCCGCGGACCGTCCAGGGGAGCGCCGCCAGCTACTCGCTCGTCGACGTCCGCGACGGCCACAACGTGATCGACTGGTTCCCCGGCGATCACCCGGCGATGCCGCCGATCATCAAGAACGGCCCGGCGAGCCTGGGCGAGACGGCGCGCGGGTGCGGCTCGTGCCACTTGCCGAACGGGAAGGGTCGTCCGGAGAACGCGCCGGTCGCGGGCCAGCCGGCGGCCTACTTCGTCCAGCAACTGCGCGACTTTGCGGCCGGCCGGCGCCTCAGTTCCGATCCCCGCAAGCCGAACACGCCGACGATGGCCATGCTGGCCAAGGCGATGAGCGAAGAGGAGATGCGCCAGGCGGCGGAGTACTTCGCCGCAGTCAAGTGGACGCCCTGGATCACCGTGAAGGAAGCCGAGCTCATCCCCGAGATGGAGCTCGAAGACGGCAACATGTACATCACCCACGGCAAGGAGCCCACCGAGAAGCTCGCCGGGCGCATCGTCGAGACGCCGGAGGACGCGTTTCAGGCGAACGGGGTGCGCAATCCGCGCTCCGGCTGGATTGCGTACGTGCCGGTCGGGAGCGTCGCCAGGGGCAAGCGGCTCGTCGAGGCCGGCGAGGTGATGGCGGACGGCCGGCCGGTGCGCAAGACCATCGCGTGCGTCACCTGCCATGGGGCCGACATGAACGGGGCGGGCGAGTTCCCGGCTATTGGCAGCCGCTCGCCGAGCTACATGATGCGGCAGCTGTACGACTTCAAGACCGGGCGGCGCAACGGGACGTTCGCGGCGATCATGCAGCCGGTCGTGGCGAACCTGACCAACGACGAGATGCGCGACATCGTGGCGTACCTCGCGTCGATCAAGCCGGCGGCGCCAGCGCCGCAGACCGCCAGCGCGCGGTAGGCGACATGGCGGCTTCGACGTGGACGCGGCGGGGGGTTCTCGGGACGCTCGGCGCGGGCGTCGCCCTGGGGAATCTGACGTCGCGTGCGGCGTGGGCGCAAGGGCAGGCCCCGGCGCCCAATCCCGCGCGTGAGGCCGCCAACGTGGAGCGCGACGTCGTCTTCGGCAAGGGAGGCGGCGTCGATCTGCACTGCGACATCTACCGCCCGCCGGCAGCGGCGTCGAAGCGCACGGCGATCCTCCACTTCCACGGCGGCGGCTTTGCCGCCGGCAACAAGAACAATCTGGCGGCGCGGCTGCAGGCGCAGTCGGCGCTCGGCTACGTGAACATTGCCGCCCAGTACCGGCTGTCGGGCGTCGCGCGCTGGCCCGGGCAGATCGAGGACGTGAAGGCGGCAATCCGGTGGACCCGGGCCAACGCGTTGGCCCTCGGGATCGATCCCGCGCGCATCGCCGTGGCGGGCTACTCGGCCGGCGGGCACCTGGCGCTCTTTGCCGCCGGCACGCAGAACAGCCCGCAGTACGAAGGGAGCGGCGGCAGCGCCGGCGCCGGCACGCAGGTGGCGGCGTGCATCGCCTACTACGCGGTGACCGGGCCGGCCTGGGACGGATTCCGCAAGCAGTTTCCGATGCCCGAGGGGAGCAGCGAGGAGGCGTGGAAGCAGGCCGAGCCCGGGACCTACGTCAAGGGCTTTCCGCCCACCGTGCTCCATCACGGACTCACCGACGTCACCGTGCGGCCCGAGAGCAGCGAGCAGTTCCTGGCGCTGCTGCGCGGGGCGGGCGTTCCCTCGGAGCTGCACGAGTTCGCCGGCGTGCCGCACGAGTTCGTGGCGCACCAGGAGTTCGCCGAAGCCGTCGCGCGGCTGAACGACTTCTTCCTCGAGCGGCACGTGATCACCCCGAAGACCTATCCGCCCTTCGGCGCCGGGCGCGGCGGCGGCCGCGGCAGTCTGTAGGCGCCTCCCCCGATCGAAGCCGCAAGAGGTTGCGTTGTTGTGTGGAGCATCTACCGATGAACACTGGTTGGATTATCGTCCTGGTCGGCCTGGCGGCGGCGGTTGTTGCGGCGGCCTCGTCGTGGCTCAGCCGGCGTGACGAGTTCGATCTCGGCACGGTCAGCCATCAGTGGATTGCCGAACAGCGATTCGGCGCCGGCGGCGATCCGCGGCGCTGACCGGCGGTGACCGCCCACCTGCCATACTCAGGGATCACGCTCATTCACTTTTCAAAGGAAGCGACGATGGCCACGATGACTGGAACGATCAAGCGGTTGACGGACAAGGGATTCGGCTTCATTGCCACGGCCGACGGCACGGAGTATTTCTTCCACCAGTCCGCCTGCGCGAGCACGCGGTTCGACGATCTGCGCGAGGGGCAGACGGTATCGTTCACCGTGGGCCAGGGGCCCAAGGGGCCGCGCGCCGAAAACGTCAACCCGCAGTAGAGGCGAAGGTCCGGCGTAGGACCTGCGCTGTCACCGCCGCCAAAGATCGTCGCCGTCACGGCAGGCGACGTGTCCCGGCGTGAGCCTCGCCATGATTCCCCGTGTCCTGAAGCAGCAGCGCGACGGCCCGGGGGAATGTCTCGGCCGAGGTCCGGGCGCCTGCTACACCCGCACGGCCTCGAGCGCCGCAACCACCCGCTGCGGTCGGAACGGCACGCGACGGATGCGTGCGCCGGTGGCGTCGTAGATCGCGTTCGCGATCGCCGCAATGAGCGGCTTGCACGCCGCCTCGCCCGCGCCGTAATGCGGCAGGTCGGGGCGGTTCGGATTCGGATCGCCATTGACCAGCACCACGTCGATGCGCTCGGGCGTATCGAGGTGGGTGAGGGTCGGCGAGGTGCGCCAGTCGACGGTCGTCACCTTCTCGGTGTCGAACGTCACCTCCTCGTGGAGCGCGCGGCTGATGGAGTGGAGCATCGCGTTCTCCACGGTGTGCCGCAGCGCCTGCGGGTTCACGACCAGCCCGCAGTCGTGCGCGCAGACGAGCCGCTTCACCCAGACGCGCCCGGTGCGGCGGTTCACCTCCACCTCCGCAATCTGCGCCACCACGGTCTGGTTGCGATACGCATAGGCGAAGCCACGGCCGGCGAGCAGATCGCCGCCGCCGCGCGGCCCGGGCGAGGGGCGCGGCCGCCACCCGTACGCCTCGGCAGCCGCCTTGACACACGCAATCGACCGCGCGCGGCGGAAGCCGGCATCGTCCGGCAGGTCCGAAAGGACCCGCCCCACGCCGTTCATCTGGCCGGTGAGCAGGCGCAGACGGAACTCCACGGGATCCACCTTCGCCTCCGCCGCCAGCTCGTCGATGAACGACTCGCCGGCAAAGGTTGCCTGCGGTCCGTTCGGGTCGCGCAGGTTGCCGGTGCGGAGCGGCGTCTCCCACACGAGCGGCAGCGAGACGACGTGCATGAGGGATCGGCGGTTCGGGACGACGTACGTGTCCGACGGGGCGGAGGCGCCGCCCTCGGCCGCCTCCTGCCGCTGGCGGCCGGTGAGCTGCGCAATCAGCACCGTGTCGTGCTCGTTGTAGCCCAGGTGGCAGTAATCGGCGGCGCGCGCCTCGTAGTCGAGCGCCACGAGATTCCCCCGCGCGTCGAGTCCGCCGCGCAGCTTCACGAGATACGCAGGGCCCTTGGTGTCCCACGCATGCTCCTCGTCGCGCATCCACTGCACGCGCACGGGCCTCCCGAGCTTCTGCGCCAGATACGCCGCCTCGAACCCGGCATCGTCGGCGGCGGTGCGCCCGTACGCCTGCGGCCCGTGCAGCCAGAGGACGCGGACCTTCTCGCGCGGGATGCCGAGGAACTCGGCGATGCCGCTCCTCAGCCCGTACGACTTCATGTCGTTCGAGTAGATCGTGAGCTGCCCGTTGGACGGATCGGCCATCGCATGCGCCGGCCCGATCGAGGTGTGCCCCTGAAACGGCACCTCGTACTCCGCCTCGAGGCGCACGGCCGCCCCGGCGAGCGCGGCCTCGATGTCGCCGTTCGCCTGCGGGTCGAGCGTGCGCGTCGGCTTGGTGCCGCGCATGTAGGCGAAGAGGTCCTCGGAGGCAGGGAAGGGCGCGGTGGCCGGCGTGCGCCAGTTCACCTGCAGGCGGCGCGCCGCCGCAATCGCCTGCTCCTCGCGCTCGCAGACCACGGCCACGTAGTTCCCCTCGCGGACGACGGCGACGAAGCCGGGCATGCCGCGCACAGACGACTCGTCTATGCGCACCACGCTCGCGCCCGCTACGGGCGGCTTGACGTTGCGCGCGTGGAGCATGCCGGGAACCTTTGCGTCGACCGCCCACTTCGCGGTGCCGTTCACCTTGGCGGGAATGTCATCGCGCTGCGGCGACGTCCCGACGTATTTCATCTCCTGCACCGGCTTGAGCGTGGCGATGCCGGTCGTCTCGTTGATGTTCCTGCCGGTGAGCGTCACGCCGAAGCGGCGGCCGCCAATCAGCTCGCCGTACGTGACTTGCTTCGACGGGTCGGCCTTGACCGTGATGACGCCGTCGCTCACCGCCAGCCGATCGACCGGCACCCCGAAGTGCGTCGACCCCATGTCGAGCAGGACGCGCCGCGCCTCGGCGGCGACGCGCCGCATCGGCCAGCCGTCCACCTGCAGCGCGTCGGAGCCGCCCGAGCCGCCCTGATCGACGGTGAGGTCGGTGTGTCCCATGATGCACGTGGTCCGCTCGAACGCCATGTCGAGCTCGTCGGACATGATCTGGCGGAACGCCGTGCCGGTGCCCTGGCCGAGGTCGGTCTTGCCGACGTAGAAGGTGGCGGTGTTGTCCTGGTGGATCACGATCCACGAGTCGAGCTGATGGAAGTCGGGATCGGGATAGGGGCCGGCGCCCTGGACCGCACCGGTCTGCGCGCCCGCGAGCGGCACGAGCGGCGCCGCGTGCGCCGCCGCCGTGAAGCCGACGACGAGGCGGCCGGAGGTCTTCAGGAACTCGCGCCGCGAGGGCGTGGAGACTGTTTCGAGGATGTCGTCAATCCGCATGGCGACCCTCACACAGTCTGCGCCGCGCCGGCGGCGCGCTTGATCGCGGCCTGAATCCGGTAGTAGGTGAAGCAGCGGCAGAGCACCGGCGCCATCGCCTCGCGGATCTGCGCGTCGGTCGGCCGCGGGTTGCGCTGGAGGAGCGACACCGCGGTGAGCATCTGGCCGTTCTGGCAGTAGCCGCACGCCGGCACCTGCTCGTCGATCCATGCCTGCTGCACGGGATGGAGCTTCCCGTCCTTCGCCAGGCCGTCGAGCGTGGTGACCTCGCCCTTGACGGCCGAGACGGGCGTGACGCACGACCGGGTGGCGGTGCCGCCAATGAGCACGGTGCACGCGCCGCACTGGCCGAGGCCGCAGCCGAAGCGGGGGCCGTGCAGGTCGAGATCGTTGCGCAGGACGTAGAGGAGCGGCGTCGCCGGGTCGACGTCGACCGTGCGCCTTTGTCCGTTGACGCTCAAGGTCAGATTGGCCATGCCCGGCGATTATGCCGCTGCTGACGGAAGAGTCAAGGGGAGGGAGAAGTTGGTGCGAGGGTGCGAGGGTGCGACGGTGCGACGGTGCGTCCGATGGTGCGAGGGTGCGACGGTGCGACCGACGGTGCGACCGATGGTGCGAGGGTGCGACGGTGCGAGGGTGCAGGAAGAGCGGTCCCGTGGCGTCGCTGTCTACTCCGCGAACAGCGTGAATCCGGCCGCCGCGAAGTCGGGGTCGAACGCGAACGCCGTTGCCACACTGCGGCGGCGCATCACGAGAAAGCTGATCTGATCGACGAGGCTCACCTGGCGCTGCCGGGAGCGCTCCAGCGCCTCGACGCCGGCGGCGTGCAGGTCGTCGTCCACCCAGTCGACGACGAACGCGCCCACGTCACGGGCCAGCTTGACGGCCGCCGGGAGCCCCAGCCGCGCCTGGAGCAGCGCCATCGCCTCGACGAGCACATAGTTGTGCGTGAGCAGCGGCTCGCTCGTCTCGAGGAGTGCCTGCAGGCGCCGGAGGGCGGCCCGGTGGTTCGGATCGGCGGCATCGGCCCACGCGTAGATGGCGGAGGTGTCGACGAAGATCACGGCTTCAGCGCCGCGGCGAGCGCCTGGTCGTGCCGTTCGGAGACGGGCGAGAGCCGATCCTGTCGCGACCGCCCGGCCCGGACCGACTGCATCTGGCCGATGGCGGTCGGCCGCGGGCGGACCGCCGCCTCGTCCAGTCCCTGCGCCACCAGTTCGCGCACGAGCGCCGACATCGAGCGCTGCTGCCGGAAGGCGCGCTCCCGCAGCCGGCGGTACGTGTCATCGTCGAACTGCACGAGCGTCCGTTTCATGGCAACATGATATCATGTTGCTTCACTCGCGATCCCGGTGCGGGCAAAGGCGCCCCAGGCCGGCCGGATCGTCCCGCGGGCCGGGCTGGCCGGCAATGATCACGGGCGGAGCGGACGGGTATACCATGTGCGCCATGACGACACAGAGCACCCGCCGCGAGCTTCTCAAGGGCGGCCTGGCGGTCGCCGGCCTCGGTCTGCTCGGCATCCCGGAGTGGGCGCTGCCCGCCCTCGCCCAGGGCGAGGCGCTCGTGCCCTTCACGGACCTTCCCGACAACATCAACTGGGTGCCGGCGCCGGATCGGCGCCTCTTCGACGTCCGCACCATCGACGGCGTCTTCACGCCGCGCGACAAGTGGTTCACCACGCAGCACTACGGTCACCCGGACATCGACCCCGCGACCTACCGCCTGAAGGTGTCCGGGATGGTGGAGCGGCCGCTGTCGCTCTCGCTCGACGAGTTGAAGAAGATGCGGGCGACCGAGCTCGTCTTCGGCTTCGAGTGCTCGGGCAACCGCCGCCCGATTCAGGGGCTCTCGAGCAACGGACGCTGGACCGGCGTGCCGCTGCGGGAGGTGCTGAACCGCGCCGGTGTGAAGGAGGATGCCCGGGAGGTCGTCTTCTTCGGCGCCGACCACGGCGAGGAGGAGCTGGAGTTCCGCGGCAACACCTTCAAAGTGGACCAGCAGTTCGGCCGGAGCCTCCCGCGCGACAAGGCGATCTCCCCGGAGCCGATGCTCGCCTACGCCCTTGGCGGCGAGCCGCTCACCAGGCACCAGGGCTTCCCGGTGCGGCTGCTCGTGCCGGGCTACTACGGCGTCTGCAACGTGAAGTTCCTCTCCGAGATCCACGCGCAGCACGACCCGTATCTCGGCAAGTACCAGGCGCGCTGGTACAAGACGCTGCGCGGCGAGACGATCAACGGCCAGGTGCACTGGAAGGAAGACGCCGTCACGCACATGCAGCTCAAGTCGTGGATCGCCCGGGTGACCAAGGCGGGGAGCCGCCACAACGTGTTCGGGATCGTCCTGAACGACGGCACGCCGATCAAGACGGTCGAAGTCAGCATCGACGGCGGCCCGTGGCAGGCGGCGACGCTCGATCCGGCGACGATGAAGGACAAGTACGGGTGGAAGCTCTTCACCTACGCCTGGATGGGCGCCACGCCCGGCGAGCACACGCTCGTCTCGCGCGTCATCGACACGACCGGGCAGGTGCAGCCGACCTCGGAAGAGATCGCCAACAAGAAGACGTTCCTCGAGGACAACTCGCAGCACCCGCGCAAGGTGATGATCGCGTAAGGACGTGTCGTTCACGCTTCTCGGTTCTCGACGTTCCTGGTTCGGGTTCGGGGTTCTGGGCGCCTGCACTGCCGCGGGCGTACTGCTCGCCGGCGCGCAGGCGCCCTCGATCGCGCCGGCGCCGGCGTTCACCGCGCGTGAGCTGACCGAGTACCCGACGACGGGCTGGCTCACGAGCGGTGGGGATCTGTTCAATCGCCGCTACTCGCCGCTCGCGCAGATCACCCGCGACAACGTGGCGCAGCTCAAGGCGGTCTGGCGCCGGTCGCTCGGCGGCTCGGGCGTCGGCGTCAAGTACTCCGGCGAGGCGCAGCCGATCGTCCACGACGGCGTCATCTACCTCGTCACCGGCGCCGACGACGTGTTCGCGATCGGCGTCGACTCGGGCGAGATCCGCTGGACGTACGACGCGAAGCTGGACGACACGATCGACGTCGTCTGCTGCGGCTGGACGAGCCGCGGCGTCGGCCTGGGCGACGGGCGCGTCTACGTCGGCCAGCTCGACGGGAAGCTCGTCGCCCTCGACCAGCGCACCGGCGCGGTCCTCTGGTCCACGCAGGCCGAGCGCTGGCAGGAGGGGTTCAGCATCACGAGCGCGCCGCTCTACTACGACGGCCTCGTCATCACCGGCTTCGCCGGCGCCGAGTACGGCATCCGCGGCCGCGTCAAGGCGTACGACGCGAAGACCGGTGCGCTCGTCTGGACCTTCTACACGATCCCCGGCCCGGGCGAAGTCGGCCACGACAGCTGGCCGAGGGACAACCCCGTCTGGCAGCACGGCGGCGCCTCGGTGTGGCAGACGCCGGCGGTCGATCCCGAGCTCGGCCTCCTCTATTTCTCGACGGGCAATCCCGGCCCCGACTTCAACGGCGCCGTGCGCGCCGGCGACAACCTCTTCTCGGTCTCGATGGTCGCCGTCGAGGCGAAGACCGGGAAGTACCGCTGGCACTTCCAGCAGGTGCGCCACGACATCTGGGACTACGACGCCACGAGTCCCGTGGTGCTGTTCGACCTCGAGGTCGGCGGCCGCGTGCGGAAAGGGATCGCCGAGGCGAGCAAGACGGGCTGGGTCTACATCCTCGACCGCACGACCGGACGTCCGCTCGTCGGCATCGAGGACCGCCCGGTGCCGCAGGAGCCGCGGCAGGCGACCGCGCGCACGCAGCCGTACCCGGTGGGCGACGCGTTCGTGCCGCAGTCGATGACGATCGCGCCCGAAGGGTTCCGCCTCGTCAACCAGGGGCGCATCTTCACTCCGTTCTGGACCGATCCGGTCGTCGCCAAGCCGGGGCAGAGCGGCGGCGCCAACTGGCCGCCCAGCTCCTACGATCCGCGCACGGGCCATCTCTACGTCTGCGCGACGGACCGGACCGGTGTGTTCCGGGGCGGCGCGGACAACGAGATCCCGCCCGACGGCGAGCGTTACATCGGCGGCGCGTTCGGGAACATTCCGTTCGGCGTGACCGGCATCTTCACGGCGCTCGACATGCGGACCAACACGATCGTCTGGCAGCAGCAGTGGTCCGAGCGCTGCTACAGCGGATCGGTCGTCACCGCGGGCGGCCTGCTCTTCACGGGCCGCAGCGACGGCCGGCTCACGGCGCTCGACTCGCGCGACGGCCGGCTGCTCTGGGCGTTCCAGACGGGCGCCGGCGTCAACGCGCCCGCAAGCGTCTTCGAGTACCGGGGGCAGCAATACGTCGTCGTCCTGTCGGCGGGGAGCGCCTTCGCCGCGTCGCGCCGCGGCGACAGCGTCTGGCTGTTCGGCCTCGACGGGAAGATCGGGCCGGCGGAAACGCAGTAGCCCAACACCCAACGCCCAACACCCAACGCCGGTAGCCCGTCTGTGTCCTCTTGGCATCGGGGACGCCCGGTGGCATAGTGGCGGCACCATGCGCCGGCTTCGTGTCGCGCTTCCCGTCATCGTCCTCGCGGGAGTGGTCGGGACCTCCGCCCGCTGGGCGGCGACCGCGCCCGAGCCGAAGCCGACCTTCCGCGTCGCCACCTGGAATATCCACAAGGGGGCGGACCGCCGCGGCACCTACGATCTCGAGCAGACGATTGACGCGATCGCCCGCTTCGACGCCGATCTCGTCGGCCTGCAGGAGGTCATGCGCAACCAACTGGAATCGAACTGCGACGACCAGCCGGCGCTCATCGCCGATGGCCTGCGGCGGCGCACCGGCCGGCCGTGGACCGAGGTGCACGTGAAGGCGTGGACGAGCGACAAGCGGTACTGCCTGGAGCAGGGCCGCGGCGACGGGGTCGAGACCGAAGGGGTGGCGTTCCTTGCGGCCGAGCCGATCGCGGTGTCAACTTCCACGCGGCTGCCCGAGAGTCGCGTTGCGGTGGAGGTGCGCCTCGCTTCGCTGCCCAGCCTGCCGGTCGTCGTCACGCATCTGGCGCCGAATCGGACCGATCGAGAGCTTCGCGTCCGGCAGTTCGCGACGCTGCTGCCGTGGACGGCCGCGCGCGGCCGGGGCATCCTCCTCGGCGACCTGAACGCCGAGCCCGACGCGGGCGAGCTCGCGCCGGTGCTGGCGCGCTACCGCGATTCGTGGGCGGAGGCGGCCGCCAAGGGGGCGACGCGCGGCGTCGCCACGGGCCAGACGCGGCCGCGCCGCGTCTCGCGCATCGACTACATCCTCCATGCGCCGGAGATCGCCCTGACGCTCGAGTCGGTGGAGGTCGTCGATACCGCGACGCTCGGTCTCGGCGAGGTCTCGGACCACCATCCCGTCGTCGCGACGTTCCGGCGGAAGTAGCGCCTACGTGCGGGCGCGACGGAACACGGCGAAGTCGTAGCCGATCCACCCGCGGGCGAGGCACTGCTGCAGCGCGCTCCCGCCGATGAGGTGGTCGAATCGCCCGCTGCCGACCGGTAGCCATTGCAGCACCGTTGCCAGCACGTCGATGGCGCGATCGCGGCGCCGGCCGGTCTCCAGCATCGAGGTCAAGTCGGTCGTCGACTCGTGCTCGAAGCCGGCGCGCTCGGCCACCGCGCCAAGTTCGGTCCCTTCGAGCAGCGTGTTGACATGCCAGCCGCGGCGGAAGCGATCGACCGCGCGGGCCGCCTCGGCGCCGGCGACCGGCCGTCTGAAGTCGTCTGCGACGATGAGCAGGCCGCCAGGACGGACGAGGACGCGGCATTCGGCGAAGAAGCGCTCGGCGGACGGCCCATGGACGAACGACTCGATGGCGTACGCGAGGTCGGCGGCCGGGATGCCGGCGGGCAGACTCGTGTAGTCGGCCTCGATGCAGGCGACGCGGTCCGCGAGGCCCGCGGCCCGGATGCGTTCGGCCGCGAGCCGCGCCTGCAGCGGGCTCAGCGTCACGCCGGTGCCGAGAGAGGCGGGGAGCCGCTCGGCGAGGTAGCAGAGCGTGGCGCCGACGCCGCAGCCGAGATCGACGAGGTGCAACGGAGCCAAGGAAGCAGAGAGAAGCGAACGCGCGAGGCCGGCAATCAGCTCATCGACGTAGTGAAATGCCTGCGCGCGTGTGGTGACTCCGGGCCCCCACACGGCGCGATGGATCACACCGGCGCCGCCGCCCTGGCCGTAGCGGAGGAACGCGCGCGTGTGGCGGTCGTAGTAGCGGCGGATGTCTTCGGTATCGACGCGTGGCATAGTCAATTCCCAACTCCCACGATGCCAACTCCCAGGTTGGGAGTTGTGGCGTTGGGTGTTGGGAGTTTCATTGAAGCCACGCCGCGAGATCGTCGTGGCCGACCATGATGTGCGAGCGGCCCGCGTCGACGTGCGCGAAGCGGCGCGCGCGCCAGCCCGAAATCGCGGCGGCGCTCTCCGGCATCATCTCGGCGGCCGCCTCCGCCCAGCCGTCCACCAGCACCCGCTGCATCTGGGCGTCGGCCGGGCCAAGGCGCCAGTCGCTCGGTGCGCGCTCGACCTGATACCCGGCTTCCGCGAAGACGCGTTCGGCGGATGCGACGGCGTCGGGGCCGGCCGCCGGACCGCCCAGCCCTTTGTCACGCTTCTGGTGTCGGTTGAGCAGCTCCCGCACCCAGTCGTCTTCCGGCTCGACCGGATCGCAGGCCGAACGCCCGTTGTACGTGATGGTAAAGAGCGTCGAGGCGCCGGCCGACCGGCAGTGCCCGGCGAGCGACCGCAGCCAGGAATCGGAGACGAGATCGATCAGCGCCGACGCGGTGACGAGGTGACGCCCGGTGAAGATCGACGGATCGAGCGTTCCGAGATCCGTCTGCCGCGCCTCGATGTCGACATGAAGATGTATGGTCCTCTCGCGCAGCTCCGTGAGCAGCGCCGCGCTCCGGTCGACGGCAAGCCACTGCTGCGGGCGCGGAAGGCGGGGCGCCAGGTAGCGGATGTTCGATCCCGTGCCGGCGCCGAGGTCGAGCAGGCGCAGCGGCGTGCGGCCGGCGAGCGTGTCCGCGACGCGGTGCATCAGCGTCTCGGACCTGGCGTGGGCGTCGGCCGCCTCGCGCAGCCGGAGCCACCGGGCGAGCGACTCATCCATGGAGGTCGAGTGCGGCGAGCGCGATCGCCATCCGGTCGGCTGCGTGATTCCATGTCGGCAGGCGATCGCGCACGCGGCGCGCACCTTCCGCCAGCCGCGCGCGCAGCGAGGCGTCGTTCAGCGCTCGAGTGAGTGCCTCGGTCAACATCGCCGTATCCCCGACGGGAACCAGCAGCCCTGCCTCGCTGCCGACCAGCTCAGCAATGGCGCCCGTCGTGGTGGCCACCACAGGCAGCCCGTGTGCCAGCGCCTCGGCCACCGCCATGCCGTATGTCTCCTGCCGCGTCGCGAGGACGAACAGATCCGCGCGGTCGTAGCAGGCGGCGAGCGCGTCACGATCCAGGTCGCCGGCGAGCGTCACGCGCTCGGCGAGGCCGAGTGTCGTGACGGCAGTCCGCACGCGTGCCGCCGTGGCAGCGTCGCGCGTGAGGCTCCCGGCGCACGTCAGGTGCCAGCTTCGCTCGGGCACGGCGGCAAGCGCGTGGAGCAGCATCTCGTGTCCCTTGGCGGCGTTCAGTGTACCGACGCAAAGGAGTTCCACTGGCATGCGCGTCCCCCGGGCGAGAGGCGCGGGATCGGTGCCCGGCTCGACGAGGGCGATGCGGCCGGGCGGCACGTCGTAGCGCGCCAGGAGCGGGAGCGCCGCTCTGCCGGTGACGACGACGAGCGCGGCCGCAGCGAGCGCGCGGCGCTCATTGTCCTCGACGAGCGCGGCGGTGTCGCCGTCGAGTCCGACCGTTGCCGCAACCGGCAGGTGCATCAGCGCCACGATGCGCAAACGGGAGGCTTCGCGAGCGATGAGGTTGGCCATGGCGCCGAGCGCCAGGCTGTCGACGATGGCGATCGCGCCCGTGCACACATCCGCCAACTGACGGCGTGCCCGGTCGAGCGCCGCCTGCGTCGGAGAGGGGAAGCTGGCATCGAGCTCCACGACTTCTGTGCGCCAGAGGCGACGGCGGAGCGTTTCCACCATGCGGCGGTCGTAGATGGAGCCGCCGGTAGGCGCATCGAGCGGGCCGGGAACGAGCAGAACGATATTACGAGCCACTCACCGGGCCTTCGAACGAGGCGGACGCGACGTGCGATTCGTGCAGCACGACGCGGATCCCTTCGATCCGGGCGGCGCCGGGCCCGAGATCGCCCCTCCGGATCGCCACGACCAGCCGGTCGAAGACGACCCGGGCGAGCACCTCGGTCGTGGTGTTGCTCCCGGCGAGCTCCGGCATCTCGTCCAGGTTGCGGTACGTGAGGTCGGCGAGCGCGCGGTGGAGCGCGTCGGCCGCGCGGCCGATGTCGACGACGATGCCCGTGGGCTCGAGGTGGGAGCGCTTGAACTCGACGTCGACCACGTAGGTGGCGCCGTGCAGGCGCTGCGCCGGACCGAACACCTCGCCCTTCAGGCTGTGCGCAATCATCATGTGGTCGCGCACCGTCACGCTGTACATCGGCGATTCCTCCTACGTGTATCGGATTCTGTGGCAGAGCGTGTCGCCGGGTTCGCGAGCGAGCCTCGCCATCACCTCGGGCAGCCGCTCGAAATCGCTCTCGCCGGTGATGAGCGCATCGAGCGCCGGCTCCGCCAGCAGCCGCAGGGCGAGCTGCATGCGCCGCCGCGCGTCCCACCGCGCCCGCTGCGACGGGGCGACGCGGCCCACCTGCGACGAAGCAATCGTCAGGCGCTTCGCGTGAAACGGGCCGCCCAGCGGCAGGGAGGCCTCCCGGTCGCCAAACCAGCTCAACTCGACAATGGTCGCCTCCACCGCCGCCAGCTCCAGCGCCAGCGCGAGGCCGGAGGGGTTGCCGCTCGCATGCATCACGAGGTCGGCATCGCGGCCGGCGGCCGCCGGCTCGGCGAACGGCACGCCGAGCGCCGCGGCAACCGCCGCTCTCCGAGGATTGGTGTCGATGAGCTCGACCTCGCAGCCGGCGATGCGCGATGCCAGCCACGCGACGAGGCACCCGACGGTGCCGGCGCCAATCACCGCGATACGATCGCCCACGTGCGGCCGGCCGTCCCACAGCCCGTTGATCGCCGTCTCCAGGTTCGCCGCCAGCACCGCGCGCGCCGGCGGCACCTCGTCCGGGACCGGGTACGCAGAGTCTGCCGGCACAATGAAAGCCGTTTGATGCGGATGCAGCACGAAGACGGCGCGGCCGGCGAGCGCGTCCGGTCCCCGCTCCACGCGGCCGACGGCTGCGTAGCCGTACTTCACGGGACCCGGAAAATCGCCCGCCTGAAAGGGCGCCCGCATCCGGTGCCACTGGCTTGGCGGCACACGACCGTCGAAGACGAGCGCCTCGGTGCCGCGGCTGATCCCGCTGTACAGGGTTCGCACGAGCACCTCGCCACCCGACGGCGTTCCGAGCGACTCGGTCCGGACCTCTCCGCGGCCCGGAGCGGCCACCCAGAAGGCGCGGGCCTCCTCGCGCTGCATGTCTGGACATTTTGATGCGGTACCCACACCGTTACAATGTGGGCGTCGCCGTTGCGCTTGGCGTCGCGGGCACCGCCGTCGCCGGTTCACTGGCCGGTGTGTGGCTCGGGGCGGGCGCGGCGTATCCGGTGACCGCCGCCCTTGTCTGCGCGGCGGCGCTCGGAGCGATCGTCAGGTTCGCCGGCCGCGAGCATCCGTTCACGGCGTTCGGCGCCGCGAACGCCGTGACCACGATCCGGGTGGCGCTCGTGGCGCTGGCGGCGGGGCTCGTCGGGCGAGACGCGGATGCTGCGGCGCTGTGGTTCGCGCTCGCCCTGGCCGGGACGGAGGTGGCGCTCGACGGTGTTGACGGCTGGCTCGCCCGGCGGAGCGGCCTGGCGAGCGCGTTCGGGGCGCGCTTCGACATGGAGACCGACGCGCTCTTGATCCTGGTGCTCTCGGTGCTCGTCTGGCAGCACGAGAAGGCCGGCGCGTGGGTGCTGCTGTGCGGGCTGATGCGGTACCTGTTCGTGGCCGCCGGCTGGCTGCGGGCGTGGCTCCGGCGACCGCTCCGCTCGACGTTTCGCGGCAAGGCGGTGGCGGTGATGCAGGTGGCCGGTCTGGGCGCCGCGCTCGCGCCAAGCGTGCAGCCCCCCCAGAGTACGGTCATCGCCCTGGCGACGCTCGCCGCGCTCGCGTGGTCGTTCGCAGTCGATATTCTGTGGCTGAAGAGGCAGCACTGAACGCGAACTGCGTCGTTCACACTTCTCACTTCTCTAGAAGCGTGAACGACAGTCTCTAGACGTGGTTCCTGGGAGTCGCCATGCCGCTTCGTGTGCTCTCGATCGCTCTCGGCGTCTTTCTGCTCTTCATGGGCTTCGACAAGATCGACTGGTTCCTGGACGGCGGCGTCCTCGCGCGCCGGCTGCAGGAGTGGCGCGGTACGGCGCGTCCGATGGCGCGGTGGTATCTCGACACGATTGCGATTCCAGGTGCGCCGGTGTTCGCGCGCGTGGTGCCGCTGGCCGAGCTGTCGGCGGCGGCGGCGCTCATCCTCGGGTACTGGGTGCGGTGGGCAGCCGCGCTGGCGCTGCTGATGGTCGTGAACATCCACTTCGCGGCCGACATCATCTTCCGCTACGACTACCTGATCAACGCCTACGGCCTGCCGATCCTCGGCGGGCTGCTCGCGCTGGCGCTCGGAGGGAAGAAGTTGCCCATGAGTGTGTCGAGGAGGTAGTGCTCACCCCGACGGAACACCGAGACACCGAGGGTGTAAACACTGCGGCGTCTATCGCAATGCGCTTCAGCCACGAAGGCGCATCCGAGCGCTGCGTTTCGCCACCGACGATCGATGCGCCTTCGCCGGCTGCACGCGCCGGTTAGCCGGGCGGCTTCGCGTTGCCAGCCACCGCTCGAACGACTCGGCGCTCTCGCCCGAAGACAGCCCCCGGAGTAACCCGTCGATGGAGATGTCCTCATCGAGCAGCGGCCAATGAATGCCGATGCCGGGTCCTATCAGTTGCCACTGCTGCCGCTCCTTCATGGAGCCATGGGCCAGTCGGGGGTACCATGCAACCGGCACCGACACCGTACGGCCGTCGTGGAGTTCCACGATCAAGGACTCGCGAGTGACGCGCACGTTCCTAGCGGTTGCCGCCTCGGTCGCTGGGCTTGAAGTACTCATGCCATGCCTTCAGGAGTTCCGCCTCGTGTTGCTGCACGAGACCTTGGATTCGAGTCAATTCGTTCGGTGCAAACCCGTAGTTGTATGCCTGACGGTGCGGTCCGGGGACAAGGGTAACAGAACAGTCCAGGGACATGGGTAACACATTCAGCCACACTCGAGTCGAGGTGCTCGATGCCGTG
>MELF01000049.1 GCA_001767525.1 Acidobacteria bacterium RIFCSPLOWO2_12_FULL_68_19
ATGATGCTACCGGACTTCTCAAAACGGACCTGCTCTCCAATGGCGCGGATTTGGCATTCAAGCCCGACCGAGCCGGAGCCGAAGCCCTCTGAGAACGAGCTACCAACTCACAGACAAGACGGCATGCCACGTTCCGCCGCGTTGGGGTGAACCCCGCGATTGCATGCCTCTTCCGACAGACCCGACCGCGTCTCGTTCGCTCCCACCGGGCCGGGAACGCCGCCGGGGGTTCCTCCGCTTGACTCATCATGATGAGTCAGATATGCTCGCGATGTGGCTAAGCGACTCCAGGTGCTCCTCGAAGAGGCGGAGTGGCGGGAGCTGCGGCGCACCGCCCGCGCCGAGCGCACGACGGTCGCCGAGTGGGTCCGCCGCGCCCTGCGTTCGGCCCAGCGGCAGGCCTCGCCGAAGGACGCCGACCGGAAGCTGTCGGCTATCCGACGAGCCGCGCGCCACCGGTTTCCGACTGCCGACCTCGCGCAGATGCACGCCGAGATCGAGCGTGGTTACCTGGGGTCGGCCACGCCGTGATTCTCATCGACACGAACGTGCCGATGTATCTCGTCGGTGCGACTCACCCACACAAGACTGATGCACAGCGACTCCTCGAACGCGTCGCGCTCGGGCGCGATCGACTCGTTACCGACGCCGAGGTGTTCCAGGAGATTCTTCATCGCTACGTAGCCATCGACCGCCGCGACGCAATTCAGCCGACCTTCGACCTGCTGACCGACCTGGTCGACGAGGTGTTTCCCATCGATACCGTGGTGGTCGACCGCGCGAAGTCGCTCGTGTTGGCGTATCCGCGTCTCTCGGCCCGCGATGCCATTCACGTCGCCAGCATGCAGGAGCACGGCGTCTCGCGCGTCATGAGCTTCGACGCCGCGTTCGACGCTGTTCCGGGCCTCACGCGCCTCGGCGCGTGACCCGCGTCGAGCCTGTCGTCGACGAGCTGCTCGGGCGGTCCTTCATCGCCAAGTACACGCGCCTGCTGGATTACTGACCCCGGCGAGGTTCGGAAGCGCCGATGACGCCAACACCCTGCTCGTAGACGAGCCGTGCGCCACGCTCCGCCGTCTGGTAGACGAGGAGCGCCGCCAGTAGTCCCGCGACGGCCAGCGCCAGGCGGAGGGGCCGGTTCCACGGCGCGCCAGACATGAACCCCGCCGTCTGCACCATGGCCACGACTCCGGTCATCAGCGTGGTGGCCAGCGCCCAGGCACGATGGGCATCCACGATCGGATGCGCCATCCCCGGCAGAAAGACCGTATCGGCGGCCTGGGTGCCCGACAGGAACGCCGCAAACGCCATGATCGCGCCCGTCACATACAGGCTGACGGCCATCGGCACGAGCCATGCCGGTCGCCGGATCGCGGCACTCAACAGGTCGGCGGTCGCCGCGGTCAGCAGCAGCACGATCGGGAAGTGCGCGACGAGTGGATGAAGGTTCGGCGCCCAGCTCGGAAGCATCGACTACTTGAATGGTAACTCGCTCACCACGTGGCACGTGCCGCAGGCGGCCGTGTACGGAACAGGCATCGCCCGGCCCGGAGGCACCCCGTCGACGGCCACGTTGGTCTTTCGCGGCACGTCGAACACATGGGACTTCAACGGACCTTGCCAATACGCGTTGTCCTCCTCCTCCTGCGCAACGGCATACGGCGGCGTCTTGATCATCCTGCCGAAATCGCCGGCAATGCCCCCCGTATTGGCGGTGCCCGGCATATGACAGTCGATGCAACGGGTCTGCCGGCCCTTCATCTTCGCGTTCAGCTTCGTTTCCATGTGAGACAGCACGTCCACCGTGTGACACCGCTGACAGAGCGGGGAGGCGGAGTCGTCAGGGTCGTGAATGAGCCAGCGCGGGTACGGTGTGCCGCCGTGCATGTCGTGACAATCCGAGCAGGCGACCAGCACGCGATCGTTCCGGTACAACTTCGACTTCAGGAAGTCCGCGTACTGTTGATGCGGCTTGTTCGAGTGGACATCGTCGGGCCAGATGTTGTCCTCCCGCCCCGGACCTCGCATGGTGGGCCCCTTCTTGACCGGGTCGGTGTACTTCGTAATCAGCTCGTGGCGGCCGATTCCGGGCCTCGCGAGATCCCCTGCCTGGCTGATCGCCTGCGTATAGCCAATGGTCGGCCCCCCATAACCCTGCCTCCGGTCGTGGCATCGGCCGCAAACCACGCTGGACCGCTCCGCCGACAGGTACCTGGGGTTGACGATGAATCGCGAGCGGCCGGCGTTGGCCACATGCTCGGACCCCGGGCCGTGACAACTTTCGCAGCCGATGTTGATCTCGTCCGGCTCCGGATCGTCGTCGATGTTCATCTCGCCGCCCGGGTCGTTGACGGCCCGCACGAGAAACTGACCGGTCGTCTTGTCCTGATATCGCTCCCAGCCCGTCAAGTGACAGCTCGCGCACATGGTCTGTACGGCATTGTCGTTGACCGGCGGCGCCGTCAGCCTATCGTCGGCCGTTCCGTATCGGGTGTCCGCGCCGGCCGACCACCACATGTAGAACTTGTAGTCCTGCCAGACGCGCCGCTCTCGGTTCAGCCTGTTGTCGCGCCCGGTCATGTTGTACCGCAGCACGGTGTACCACCCCTGACGATCGCCCAGTCCCGGCGGCACCGAGACGATGTACCGCTGGTCGTGGACCGCCCCGCCGTAGAGCAGCTTGACCTCCAGGTGGGCCGGGCTGTTGGGGTCCTGCGGGTTCAGCCGATTCACCATCGTGATGGAGTACTTGCCGTTGGCCGTATTCCTCCACAGATAGACATCCGCATAGACCGCCCCGATCGGCAGCCGGAGGTCGCCGAAGGCTCGCAGCGTGAACTTGTCGTCACCCCTGCCTGGGTCGTAGTCGCCGAGTTCGAGGCGCGTTCCGCGCACGTAGTTCTCTACCGCTGGGAAGGACTCGAGCGCGGCAAAATATTTCGGATGTCGGGAATAGTCCTGCATCCGCCCTGGAGCGTCGGGCACCGTCCATCCGAGCTTGTGGGCTGTCTGCTTCCAGTGTTCCTTGTCCGTGTGGCAGGACAGACAAGTCGAGCTGCCGGCGTACCGGGCGGCTGCAGAGGGACTGCTCGAGACCTTGATCGTCATCGACCGGCCGCGCAACTCCTCGGCTGGACGGCTTCGTCGGCTCTGGTCCCCACCGGGCAGGTGCTCGGTGTCGGTGGCGCCAGGCGTCACATGGACGAAGAACCGGCCGTCGGGCACGTGTGACATGACGAAGCTGCCCCGAGCGTCCGTCGTGGCGTGCGGGAATCCCGCTCCCCGCAGTCGAATCGCGTCCTCGAGCGGTTCATCGTAGGCTTCCGCCGGGTACGGCGGCGCGTAGATCGCACTGGCGGTCATTCGCGTCGTGACGTCGATCGCCGTGACGGGGACGAGATGGACCATGGCGCCGGCAACCGGATGGCCCGGATTGGCAGGCGCGCCGCCCACGACCGGCGCAGAAGACGCGCTCAGCACCCGGCCCGTGAATTGACCGGCCCGACCGGGTGCTTGAGCGGCCGCAGTGGTTGCCGCCGTGGCTCGCAGCATCACCTCCGCCAGCAGCAGCACGGTCAGGAGTGATGCTGCGAGCCAGAAACGTCTCGTCACGCGCTCCTGCTGCATCTCAGCCTCGGTCGACTCCACCGCGTCAAGGACCCAGCGGCGCGAGCGGAAAGACGAAAACGAACGACAGCGACCACGGGCTCGCCTTGTCGAGGTACTGTTCGCCGCCGATGACGTCGCCGGCCTTCGGCAGGCCGGTGGCGAGATAGTCGAGCGACAGCTCCACTTCCACGCGGCGCAGCCACGGCGCGTGCTGCAGCCGGTGGAAGACGCGGAATGCGGTGTCCCACTCGAAATTCAGCTTGTGCGTGTACACGCTGCCCGCCCGGGGCGTTTCCCCGGGACTCAGCTTGTCGACCAGATCCACATGCGACGACACCCAGCCGGCGGTCTGGTCCGTGTCGATCAGCTCGACATTGAGCTCCGACTCGATCTCAATCCCGTTGTCGCGGATCGACGACCGCCGCAGCTCGCTGGCGGCGACTCCCGTGAACGGGTGCACCGGCCTCTCGCCGAACGGAACCAGGATGGCCTCGAACGTCAGTCCGATGCGGGGAATCTCGGTCGGGACGTCGAGCGCAAGGATCAGCTCGAACGTCGTCTCGCGCGGCACGCGCTCGACCGCGCCATCCACGTTCAGGCGCGGCCGTCCTGCGAGATGCTCGATCGTGAACGTCGGCTCGAGCTTCAGCTCGGGCGCGCAGAGGATCGTGCACGGCCGGTCCTGCTCCGTCTGCGCGCCCGCCGGCGGCGCAACGAGCAGGCCGGCGAGCGACGCCACTGCCATCGTGCAGGATGCCGTCGCGTTCCGCGGCCACCGACGAGGCGAACGTGTGGCTGCGAACACTGATGGTGGTTGCCAAGTATATGGCAATCGTTCCGACAGTCAATCGAGGCGCCGGCGCCCCACGTGCCTGGCATAAGATGGCGCGGTGAGCACCCGCGTCCTTGCAGGCGTCACCGTCGTCGATCTGACGCGGGTGATGTCGGGGCCCTACTGCACGCTCATGCTCGCCGACATGGGCGCGCGCGTCGTCAAGATCGAACATCCGCAGCGCGGCGACGACACGCGCGCCTGGGGACCGCCGTTCGTCAACGGCGAGAGCGTCTACTTCCTGAGCGTGAACCGCAACAAGGAGAGCCTGACGCTCGATTTCAAGCGGCCCGAGGGACGCCGCATCCTCGACCGCCTGCTCGAAGGCGCCGACGTCCTCGTCGAGAACTTCCGGCCCGGGACGCTCGCGCGGCTCGGCCTCGACTATCGGTCGATCGCCCCGCGCCACCCGCGCCTCGTCTATGCCTCGATTTCCGGCTACGGGCAGACCGGCCCGTTGCGGGAACTCGCCGGCTACGACGCGGTGGCCCAGGCTGAAGGCGGCCTCATGAGCATCACCGGCGACCCGGACGGGCCGCCGTTCCGGCTCGGTCTGCCTATCGTCGACCTCGTGTCTGGTCTCTTCGCCGGGCAGGGGATCCTGGTCGCGCTGCTGGCGCGCGGCGTCAGCGGACAGGGGCAGTACGTCGACATTGCGATGCAGGATGCGGTGGCGGCGCTGCTCACCTACCAGGCCGCGGGCTCGCTGGCCACCGGCGACAATCCACCGCGCATGGGCAACGCGCACGAGAGCATCGTTCCGTACGGCACCTTCGACGCCAGCGACGGGTTGCTCATGCTGGCCGTCGGCAACGACGATCAGTTCCGCCGCTTCTCGGACGCCGTGGGGGCTCCCGAGCTCGCCTCCGACGCGCGCTTCGCGACCAACCCGCAGCGGGTGGCGCACCGCGGCGTGCTGCTGCCGCTGCTCGCGCCGCTGCTCAGGAGACGCGCCCGTGGCGAGTGGACGCGCGTGCTTCGCGCCGCGGGCGTCCCGTGCGGCGCCGTCCGGACGATCGGCGAGATGCTCGCCGACCCGCAACTGGCCGCGCGCGACATGATTGCCACCGTCGTCCACCCGACGGCCGGCGCGCTGCGCCTGGTGGGCAGCCCGGTCAGGCTCTCCGGCGCCGCGCGGCGGGCCGACCACGCCGCGCCGGCGCTCGGCGAACACACCGACGCGATTCTCGGGGAACTGGGGTTGAGCGCCGACGACATCGGCGCGCTTCGGCACCGAGGCGTCGTCTGACCCGGGTCCGTCCTACTTCCTGCGCAGCGGCGCCAGCGCCTCGACGATCGGGACCATCTTCAGCGTCGTCAACGTCCGGTCGCGGCATGAAGCCGCGTATAGACGGCCGTGATTGGACGACGCCTGGAGGTCAGCGCGCACCCGGACGGCGGACCCCGTAGCGTTCGGCCAGCCGATTGACGATGTTCTCCTTCTCTTCCGGCGTGACAAGAGCGCCCCAGCCGATCATCTTGTCCACTTCCCGCCGCCAGCCGTCGAGGTCGAGCCGCTGCTGTTCGATCAGCCGGAGATCGTGGCACACGAGGCACCGCGCCCGAACGAGCGAGGCGCCCGCGTCGGCGCCGGCATCGCCCGGCGGCGACTCGAGGCCGAAGCTCGACGTGAGGTACTCGAGGAGCGCCGGCCGGTCCGCGGCCTCGATGGACGCGCCCCATCCCGCCATCTTGTCCAGCTCGCGCGACCAGCCGTCCTGCGCCAGCCGCTGCTGGGCGATGAGTTCGGGCCCATGGCACGTAAGACAGCTGGCCCGAAGGAGGTCGGATGAGGCTTGCCGGGTCCGCTCCGCGGCACCCGGCCTACGTACGGAGAACGGGTCCGGTGACGGCGAGGCTCCGAGGAGCGTCGTCGCAACGAGCGCGGCGGCGCTACGCCCCCACATTGACCCGCACCGCGTCAATCGCGTTCCAGACGTAGCCGGCGGGATTCCACTCGGACACGATTGGCTGCGTGCGTCCGCGGCCGTCGGTTGCGCGCGACATCACAACATACGAGCCCGCGTCGGGCGGCCGCCACACGTACTCGAACCGCCGCCACGCGTAGCGCGCGCGGTCGCGTCCGAGCGCGGCCTCGGCCCAGGTCCTTCCGCCGTCGGTGGACACGTCGACACGGCGAATCTCGCCGTCGCCCGCCCAGGCAAAGCCGGTCACCGGGATTCCCTCCCGCATCACCGCCGCGTTGTCGGCCGGCGCGGTGATGAGCGATTTCACCGGCATCGCCCGCAGCGGAACGGTGTCCGACGCCGGCACGAGGGTGCCCGGCGGCACCGGCCGCCGCGGATAACGGTAGCCGGCCTGGACGAACGGACCGTCATGGTCCCGGGCGCTCGCCTGGATGTGCGTCAGCCACTTGATCGAATGGGCGCCTTCCCACCCGGGAACGATCGCCCGCAGCGGGAACCCGTGGGACAGCGGAAGCGGCTCGCCGTTCATCTCGTAGGCGAGCAGCGTGTCGGAATCCATCGCCTTGTCGATTGGCAGCGACCTGATGAAATCGGGCGCGCGGCCGGGGCCGCGGTCCGCGCCGTCGAGCCACAGGTACCGCGCCGACGCTCTCACGCCCGCCCGCCGGAGCACGTCGGCCAGGCGCACGCCGGTCCACGCGGCCGTCCCGACCGCGCCTCGTTCCCACTGCACGCCGGCCACCGGGGGATCGAAGAACGCCCGGCCGTTGCCGGCGCACTCCAGCGTGACGACCTGCGTAACCGAGGGCAAGCCGCGGAGATCGGCGAGCGTCAACTGGAGCGCGCCCTCGACCTCGCCATCGACCCGCAGCGTCCATGAGCGCTCCTCGACCGACGGCGTATCGAAATGCGAGCGGACGTAGAACAGGTCGTTCGGCGTGATCCAGCTCGTCAGCAGATGCACCGGCGTCTCGAGATCTTCCGGCCGCGGCGAGCGGACGATCAGCCGCGCCTTCGAGACCGCCTGCTGCGCGGCGGCCGCCGGCGGAAGCAGCGCGGCCGCCGTGGCGCCCGGAATCACGCGACCGATGGTGTCGAGGAACGCGCGCCTGTACATGCCGGCCAGTTTCTCACAGCCACGACCCGTTCGAGGAGTACGAACGCCAACTGCTACACTTCCCGCATGGCTGCTCGATGGCGGCGCCTCGTCCTTCCGCTCGCGCTCGCGGCCGCGCTGCCGCTCGCGCGGCTCGGCCCGGTTGCGGCCGCGCAGGCGCCCACGCCACCAGCGGCGCCCGCGCGCCACGTGGACCGCGACCTGCTGATGAGCGACGTCGGAACGCTGGGCGCGGCGGCGTTCGAGGGGCGCAGCACCGGCACGCCGGGCGGGCTGCGCGCGCGCCAATGGATCGTCGAGCAGTTCCGGAACGTGGGCCTCCAGCCGGCACAGACGGGCGGCTACCTCCAGCCCTTCACCGCCACAGCGCGCGACCTGCGGGCCATTCTCCCCGGCGGCCGGCCGTTCAGGAGCACCCATGCGGGTGCCAACGTGGTCGGGCGGCTGCCCGGACGCGACCCGGACGGCGGAATCATCGCGGTCACCGCGCACTACGACCACCTGGGCGTTCGCGACGGCGTCGTGTATCCAGGCGCCGACGACAATGCGTCGGGCATCGCCGTCCTGCTGGCCGCCGCGCGATACTTCGGGCGCAATTCGGCGCGGCACGGGCTCGTCTTTGCCGCGCTCGATGCGGAAGAACTGGGCCTGCGCGGCGCGAGAGCGCTCCTCGGCTCCGCCTGGTTCCCACGCGACCGCGTTGTGCTGAACGTCAATCTCGACATGGTGTCGCGCAACGATCGAAACGAACTGTACGCGGCCGGCCCGTACCATTCACCCTGGCAGACACCGATCCTGCTCGACGTCCAGGGCCGCGCCGCGGTCCGACTCCTGTTCGGGCACGACCGCCCCGAGTCGCGGAGCCGGGGGCTGGACGACTGGACGCACTCGTCGGACCACGCCGCGTTCCACGAGGCGCGGATTCCATTCGTCTACTTCGGCGTCGAGGACCACCCGGACTATCACAAGCCGACCGATACCGCCGATCGCATCGATCCGCGGTTCTTCGGCGACGCGGCCGACACGATCGTCGAGGCGCTCCGCACCTTCGACGCGCGCCTGCCGTAGCGCGGCACGATCGAGCATCCTTCCCAATCCGCCCGAATCCGACGTCGAGATGAAACGGCGACTGCTCCGATAGCGCAGGTCAGTCCAGCAGGCGCGCGCCGGTGAGAAACCGGCGGTACTCCGAGAAGCGCTGGCTGATACGGTAGCGCTGCACGCCGCTGCCGCGCAGCACGGTGAAGGTGTCGATGGCATGCGGCAGCATCAGGAACTCCTGGGGGTCGTCGAATTGCACGCGCCGGTACTGGATGGACGATTCGGCGCGCTCGATCGCCATCCGAGGCGCCGCGCCCCGCCGCACGTACTCGCGCGGCACGTCGAACTCGAAGCTGCCGACGAGGCGGTCGTCCATGCGCAGCACGTCGTAGCTCTCCGCGTCGACCCAGATCCGGCCTCGCGACCGTCCCGGCAGCGAGACCGTGACACACTCGCCGGCCCAGACGATGTCGGGCGGCTGCGCGGTCCGGCCGCGGTAGTCGACGAGCAGGACTCGCCGGCCGTCCGCGCGCCCGACGCCCGCAAACGAGAACTCCGACTCGCCCAGCCGGGCGGGCAACAGGACGGCGAGCGGCTCGGGAGACACCGGCTTTGGATCGACGCAGCCGGGATCGTCCGCGCCGCGCGCCGGTCGGCCGTTGATGCTGAGCACTTCCCGCAGCACACTCGGGCGCGCTAAACCCGCCAAGCCCGGCTGTTCGGGATCCCACGCCACGCGGAGCTCATAGGCAAGCCGCCGCGGGAAATCGAACGGCGCCAGGTCGGCGCCAAGCGGCTGGATCCAGACGGTTTCCCTCGACACCACCGTCTGTGCGCGGGAGTACCACTGCTCGAGGCGATGGCCCACCCGCTGCAGCGTCTGGGCAAGGTCTACGGCCGGCCGCGGCGCCTGTGCGGCCCCCGGAGCCGCGGCGCCGAGGGCCAGAACGGCCGCCCAGATGAGGTTGCGCGCCCCCCTGGGGCGGACTTGAGAACGCTGGATCTCAGGCGTAGAGTGCTCACACGGGGGTGCGTGATGGCCAAAGAGCCAGTCAGATGCGCGCATGAAGGATGCGCATGCATGGTGTCACCAAACGGGCCCCATGGAAAGTACTGCAGCGATCACTGCAAGCAGGTGGGGACCAGAATCGAGCTGCGCTGCGACTGCGGGCACCAAGGGTGCCGGTAGGAACGACCTGGACGTTCTCCGCGGCATCTGCGTGCTCCTGCACGCGACCGAAGACGCGGACACTCCACGCACCGGGGGGCTGGGCGCGCGGCACGTTGCCGCGCGCCCAGCGCGACTCGCACATCACCGTCTTCGCCTCGCTGTCCCGTCGTAGGCTCACCGCCCGCCAATCGTGAATCGGGCGCCGGCTTCGATCGCCCGCGGCAGCCCAGGAAATCCGAGGGCCCCTGCGTACGCCTCGTCCAGCACGTTGTCAACCCGCACGAACAGCGTGAGCCCGCCGCCGAGGCGATAGTCGCCGCCAATCCCGACCACGGCGTACCCCGGGTTGACGGTGATGTCCACGGACCGTCCTCCCTCCACCGCCGATCCTGGCAGCGACACCGTCGAGAGACCGAGAAACGCCGCATCATGGCGCTCGCCGACGACTCGTGCATCGAGGTGCACCGCCGCGCGTCCGGCGACATAGGTGGCCTGCACCGAGCCGGTGTGGCGCGGACGCCGCAGCAGCGGCTGTCCAGGCTGGAACTGCTCGCTCGTGCTGAGGAACGCGACCACCTCGGTGTCGGCGAACGTGTACGTCGCGCCGAGGGTGAGGCCGCGGATCGGGCGCTGCAGCGCCGCCTCGAGCTCCCAGCCGTGCGCTGTGGACCCGTCGATGTTCAGGAAGTCCGGCCGGCCGTCGAGACCGAACCCGGTGGCGCGAAAGGCCACCTGGTCGGTGTAACGATTGTCGAAGAACGTCCCGCGCGCCATCCAGCGCTGGCTGTCGAAGGTGAGCTCGGCGCCGGCGTCGAAGGTCCGGGCGCGCTCCGGGTGCAGGTCCGGGTTGCCGTCGGTGAACGCCGACCCGAACAGCTCGCCGAAGAGCGGGTTCTTGATGCCGCGTCCGATGTTCGCGAACACCTTCACCGACGAGAGCGCCGCGCTCCGGAACGGCCGAAGGAAGGCGCCGGCCGACGCCTTGGGACTCACTTCGGTCCCGTAGCGGGAGTTGTCGTCCACGCGGCCGCCGACGGTCAGGAACCAGCGGTCGCGCCAGGTGAAGCGTTGCTGCAGGAAGTAGGCGTGACTTGCCACGCGGAACCCTTCCGCCAGCGGATTGCGCTCGCGCTCGTACTCGTACCCCCCGCTCAAGATGTGCGCGCCGCGCCACCGCGCGTCGAGCTGGTACCTGAATGCGGGCCGCCGCAGCGCCACCTCGCTCGCAAACGGAAAATCGGCGACGCCGAACGGCGTCCAGGCGAGGAATTGCCCGGCCGGCAGCGCCTGCCCCCCCGTCCGCAGCGCGTCGAACGTCGCGCCATCCACGAGCCGGACCAGTCTCGGACTGTCGGGGAAGATCGCTCCCGGGCGTCCGGTGAGCACGGCAAACACAGTGAACGGCGGATCGCCGACCCGATCCGCCGACAGCCGGCTCGCCCGAACGTAGCTGACCGTCGCCGTGTGCGAGACCGAGTCGCCGAGGCGCTCGGTCGCATCGAGGTGCCAGGAGAGGTCCTCCGTGTCGGCCGCCGTTCCCGTATCGCGCGAGCCGAGAGCAATCGGCCCGACGCCGCGGCCCCGCGCTTCGCCGTAGCGCACGCCGCTGCGCACCGACACACGATCGCCCACGACCGCGCCAATCCCGCCGGTCACCGTCGTCTGATCGAACCGGTCGTCCTCCGGCAGCAGATCGCTGAATGCCCCGTCCGTCCCCCGATAGGCGACGCCGAGCTGGTAGTCGACGCGGGTGCGGGCGCCTCCGAGCAGATGAAGGTCGGCCCGGCGCGTCGTGAAGCTCCCGGCCCCCACCGAACCGGTCAACTGGGGCGGGTCGCCCGCCGCCGCGCGCCGAGTGAAGATCTGGACGACCGAGCCAATCGCGTCGGACCCGTACAGCGCCGATTGCGCCCCGCGCACCACCTCGATCCGTTCGATCTCGGCGGCGGAGATCCGGCTGAAGTCGAACTGGCCGCCGTTGGCATTGACGCGTACGCCGTCGACGAGCACGTGGTTGTAGTCGGACTCGCCGCCCCGCGCGAAGAGCGACGCCACGGCGCCCTCGCGTCCCGTCGATTCCACGCTCGCCCCGGGCACGCGGCGCAGGAGGTCGGCGAGCTGGGAGACGCCGGCCGCGGCAATCGCCTCCCGCGTGATCACCGTGGTCGACTCGGGGGCCGCCGCGCGGCTCCCCGCCACGCGCGAGGCGGTCACGACGAGCGAGTCGCCGAACGCGGGGATCTGCAGCGCGAAGTCGTGCACGACATCGGCGGTCGGCGCCAGGTCGGCGGTCGCGTCGGCGAACCCGGCCAGCCGCGCCCGGACGACGTAGCGTCCGCCCGACGGCAGCACGAGGCGGTATCGGCCATCGGCTCCGCTGGTCGCCGTCGCGACCGGCCGGCCGGCCGTTGCCGCCTCGATGACGACATCGGCCGCCACGGCTCCGGATGGATCCGTGACCTGGCCGCTCATCGTGATCGACTGCTGGGCCGCCGCCGACACTGCCGTCAGCGCGACCGCGATCGACACGAGGACATGTACGAACATGCGCAATCCCTCCTGCAACGCCGTGACCGTCCCATTGTAGGAAGCACGACGGCCGGCCGCACCTGAAGAAATCCCCAGAACCCGCGGCGTCGCGGTTTCTGACAAATAATTCAGCAACTGTTCAGAATGGACGGCCCCGCCCCGACTGAGTAGACTGGCGTGCGGGACGAGACCTCGCCCCATCTCATGAAGGGGACCGCGATGCGAAGTTTCCGCTGGCTCGTGTTGGTGAGTGTGATTGCCCTCGCGGCCGGTTGTCGCTCACAGCAACAGCAGCAGACAGCCGCACCCGAAGGGCCGGTGCTGTTCGGGCCGATCAGGGATGTCATGCACATGATCATCGAACCGTCGGCTCAAGTGATTTTCGACTCCGT
Source organism: Acidobacteria bacterium RIFCSPLOWO2_12_FULL_68_19 (assembly GCA_001767525.1). Lineage (GTDB taxonomy): Bacteria > Acidobacteriota > Vicinamibacteria > Vicinamibacterales > UBA2999 > MELF01. The sequence goes on from MELF01000049.1 coordinate 12,620, forward strand.
GGCCGTGTCGGTGACCGCAGCCGGCACGCTGGAACGAGAGCCGAGGACCGAGGAAGAATGGGATACCGTCCTGCACGCCGCGATGACGCTGGCCGAGGCCACCAATCTGGTGGCCATGCCGGGCCGAAGGGTCTCGCGGCCGGAAGATGAAAGTACCTCGGCCGTCGAGAGCGAGCTGCCGCCCATCCAGATCCAGGCCAAGATCGACGCGAACCGCGCGCTGTGGCTCAAGCACGTCAAGCAGCTCCAGGAGGTCGCCATGAAGGCGTATGAGGCGGCCAGCCAGAAGAGCGTGCAGGGGCTGTGGGACGTCGGCGAGCCGATCGATCAGGCATGCGAGTCGTGCCACCTGGAGTTCTGGTACCCGAATGAGAAGCGGCCGGGGCCGCCCCAGTAGGGCGGCAGCGGTGCGCCGCGCCGCCGCCCCGGCGACCCTGTGCCTCGGGCTCCTCCTGTGGGTCGCCGGTCCGTCGATGGCGCCACTCTCGGCACAGGGCTCGGCGACCGGGACGATTGCGGGCCACGTCCGGCTGCAGGGCCCTGCCCCTCCAAGTACGGTGATCCGGATGGGCGCGGATCCGCGGTGCAGCCGCGCCACCCGTGGACAGCGTATCACCCAGGACGTCGTGCTCAGGAGCGCCGACGGTGGCCTGGCGAACGCCTTCGTGCACCTGCAAGGACCGTTTCCGGCAACGCCCCCGCCTGCCGAGCCGGTGACGATCGATCAGCGCAACTGCATCTTCGTCCCGCGCGTCGTCGGCGCCAGGACCGGCCAGACGATGCAGGTCACCAACAGCGACGCGACCGCCCACAACGTGCACAGCGTGTCCCAGACAAACGCCTTCAACGCCAGCCAGCCGAAACAGGGGATGGTCTACAGGTTCCAGCTGAAGGCCGACGAGGTCATGATGCGCATCCGCTGCGACATCCATTCGTGGATGGTGACGTATGTCGCCGTGATGCGGCATCCCTACTTCGCGGTGAGCGGCGTGGACGGGACGTTCACCATCGCCCGCGTACCCGCCGGCCGGCACACCGTCCAGGTCTGGCACGAACGGTACGGAACGCTGACCCGGACGGTCGACGTCAAGGCCGGCGCGACCGCAACGGTGGAGTTCTCGTACACGGGCACGGAGAAGCCGTCTTCGGCCGAGCTTCGGGATCTCGTGGTTCCCGCCGGCCCGGACGCGCTCCTCGTAGCCGCGGGTTGAGCCCACGTTCAGGCGATCCGGGTCAGACGCGCCTGTTCGGCCGCCGGGCGCGCCTTCCCGCGCAGGAACCGCCAGGCGACACCGATCGAGGTCAGGCTGAGCGCCACGCCGCCGGCGCTCAGTCCGATGATGACGATGTACCACGCCGACGGCCTGGCGTACAGCCACGGGAAGTCGAGGCTGTGCAGCCCCTGATACAGCCAGCGCTCCGTCCGGCTGCCGCGCACCTCCGCCAGCGCGATTGATCCGTCGGTGGCGTCGAAATACAGCCACGTCTCCCGGGCGTCGTTGAACTTGGTCCGAAGCACCGGAAGCCGTCGGCCTCCGGTCCGGTTGTAGTAGTAGGCGTCGTAGTCGCCGAGCCACGCGGCGTCGAACGGTTCCAGCCCCCCCATCGCCGCGCGCGCGGCCGCCACGAGCTGGTCGCGTGCGAACGCCTCCCGGATGGCCGGCTCCGTGCCGTCAGCGGAGACGAGCACCCGTCTCGGCTGCGCGTCGGCCGGGGCAAAGCGCGCCGCCTCCTGGTGGGCCCGCCCCGACGCGCCCGCTCGTTGGTAGGCGGCATAGAACGGCGCGCCCATGAACTGCAGGAGCTCGATCTCTTTGGGAGCGAATCGCCGCTGCAGCTCGACAATCGCCGCGGCTGGCGAGACGGTGAACCGATCGACCGCCACGCCGTCGCCCCGCACCGCGCGCAGCTGCTCGAGGGACGGTCCCGCCGGGGGAAACAGATTCCAGGGGGTCATCGTCAGCAGGCCGCTGAAGGTCCAGGTGAACGCAGCGGCGCCGAAGAGCAGGCCGGCGTAATGGTGCCACCGCATCCATCCCACGTAGGGGCTCACCGACGTGCCGTGCATGAAACGGCGCGTGAGGGAAACCCGATAGAGACCGAGGACGAGGCCGAGGACGCACAGCACGCAGCCCACGACCGACCCGTAGACGATCAGGTCGTTCCAGAGCGGCGCCCGGTCCCACCGGAGCGGCGTGAAGTAGAACCAGTGGGCGACCGGGCCGAGATACCCCCAGAAACGGCCGGCGCGATCGGTCTTCATCACGACCTCGCCGGTTGCCTCGGCCACGTACACGTCGGTGCCGGCCGCGTCGCCGAGCGCGACGCGGTGCAGCGCGCCGGTGATGTCGAACCGGTTGGTGATGGTCCACTGGTCGGGCTCGCCGATGGAACCGACGTACCGTGCGGTCGCGCGATGCTCCGGAAACAGGAGACCCGCAACCTCCACCGCGTCCTCCGGCGTCGCGATCTCCAGGGACGCGCCGTCGGCGGCGGACACGGTGATTGATCCGACCTCGAGGCCGAATCGGTAGACCGGCCGGCCGCGGTAGGTGGTCAGGAGCGCCCGCTCGGGAGGGCTCCCGAGCCCGGCGGCCTCGAGCGCCTGCGCCGGCGTCAGCCGGATCGCCTGCGCGTCGAGCAGCGGGAGGCGCGCGAGCCGCTCTTGCTGCGAGAACTCCGGCATCCGCTTGAAGATCATCACGATGCCGGAGGCAAACCAGATCAGGAAGACGAGACAGAACGCCACGCCGAGGTACCGGTGCACGACGATGAGTCCGGCAATCAGTCGTTTCATGGTCTCTCCCGGTTGGCGTGGGCGAAGCTCGTCAGCGCCGCGCCGTCTCCCGCTCCCGAGTGCGCCGGGACGATCGCCTTCACCGCCAGGCCGTCGGCGACGAGTCGGCCCTCGAGCCGCACGAGCGACGCCCGGCGGCAGCGAGCAGGACGACGACCGCGGCGATCTTCAGGGCGCGTTTCATGTCTGTGCGAGCCTGGCGACGTACGCCCGTTCCTCCGGGCCGAACCAGGGGGCCCGGCCGGCCGCCGCGTTCATACGCATGTGCGCCGGGCTGGTGGTCGCCGGAATCACCACGTGACAGCGCGCGTCGCTCAGGATCCACTTGAGGAGCGCCTGGGGCCACGAGGCGACGCCGAACGGCGCCAGCGGTACGAGCGCCTCGGGCGGGACCCGCCGGCGCGCGAGCCTCCCCTGGCCGAAGGGCCGCATCACGATCACCCCCAGGCCGCGGTCGGCCGCGGCTGGAAGGATAACGCTTTCCACGTCCCGTTCAAGCGGGTTGTACGGAATCTGGATCGCGCCGACGCGGCGATCCGCCATGGCGCGCCGAAGTTCCGCGAAGGCGTCCCGGCTGTAGTGCGTCAGGCCGATGACGCCGACCGTCCCTGCCACGCGCAGCCGTTCGAGCTCGGCGAGCCGCCGCGGCCACGCGACCAGGTTGTGAACCTGATAGACGTCCACACGCCCGAGGAAGCAGCGAAACGCCGCCGCGACCTGCCGCTCGGCCTCACGGTCGTCAGCCGTCCAGAGCTTCGTCGCCACGAACGCACGTTCCCGGCGTCCCTGGAGCGTCGCGCCGAGGACGTGCTCGGCCTCACCGTACATCGGCGAGGAGTCGAAGAAGGTCGCTCCGGCCTCGAACGCCGCGTCGGTGACCACGCGGCGCTCCTCCGCTTCCGTCCCGCGGACATCGTAGGTCTGCCACGTGCCCATGCCGACGACCGGCACGCGCATGCCCGAGCTGCCGAACACGCGTTGTTCCGTCACGGCGGCGACAGATCGAACTCGTTGCCTCGGAAACACGCCAGGAGGGACACCGGCCGGCGTCGGCCGCCGGCACCGCCGTCACCACGATACACGAGCGGACCTTCGCCCCGTCATCGCCCAGCGCGAACAGGTCGTCGAACCCGATGTACGGATCCCGGAGAGGAACGCGCTGCCGGCGAGACCCGACGGCGGATGTCATGAGCTGTCGTCAACTCGGAAGCCGACTGCGTCGTATTGAGGTACCGATGCGAGTTGTACTTGCGGCGGCCGTCGCCCTTGTCGGGCTCTCCCTCTCGGCGGCCGACGCCCAGAATCGCCCCTCGACCCCGCGGGTGGAGCTGCGCTCGGCGCCGCTGCTCCGTCTTTCCGGCGAGGTTGACAGCAACAGTCCTGCCGTCTGGGAGCGCGTCGCCGGACGCAATCTTCTCTTCGTGATTACGTCCCATTCGGGCACGCCGCGGCGGGCGTGGGGCCGCGATCTGGCGACCTTGAACGCCGCGCGCCAGGTGGCGCTGACACCGTGGCCGGGCGGCGGGGTCTGGATGGAGGCGGTCGTCCGCGACATCGACGGCACCTGGTACGGCTACTACCACAACGAGATCCCCGCGGAGGTGTGCGGGCGCACGGACAAGGTGATTCCACGAATCGGCGCCGCCAGGTCGCGCGACCGCGGCAACAACTGGGAGGACCTCGGTATCGTCGTCGAGGCGCCGCCGCGCTCGTACGTCTGCAACACGAGCAACCAGTACTTCGTCGGCGGCGTCGGCGACTTCAGCGTGCACCTCGATGCGGAGTCGCGCGATCTGTACTTCTTCTATTCGCTGTACCTCCGCACCCCGATGTCCCAGGGCGTCGGCATCGCCCGTCTGGCCTGGGCCGATCGCGACGCGCCGGTCGGCAAGATCACGGTCTGGCGCAACGATGCGTGGATGCCCGCCACGGCCGTGCGCGCCCCCGAGGGAGAGCCGCGCTGGTTCTATCCCGCGGCGATGCCGATCTTCCCCGCCGCCGAGTCGTGGCACGATGCGGATCGGATCGTCGACGCGTTCTGGGGGCCGTCGGTGCACTGGAACACGCAAGTCGGCCGGTACGTCATGCTGCTCAACCGCGCCAAGGACGTCGGGTACGAACAGGAGGGCGTCTACGTCTCGTTCGCCCCGTCGCTGACGGATCCGCGTCAGTGGACCCCACCCGTGCGGATACTCAAGGGCGGCAACTGGTACCCGCAGGTGCTCGGCCTCGACGAAGGATCGGGCACCGACAAGACCGCCGGGGAGTGGGCGCGGTTCTTCATGCTCGGCGAGTCGCGGCACCTGATTCGTTTCCTACGGTAGCGGCCACCTCCGCATCGGCGAGTCGCGCCGAAGTCCACCTGCGGAGACAGCCCATTTTCAAACCGCCCCGTTTTTGTGTAAGCTGTCGCTCCATGGCCTTCGTTATCACTGATCCGTGCATTGGAACCAAGGACGCTGCGTGCGTCGACGTCTGTCCGGTCGACTGCATCCACCCGCGGAAGGATGAGCCGGAGTTCGCAACCTCCACGATGCTGTACATCCATCCCGACGAGTGTATCGATTGCGGGGCGTGCGTGCCCGCCTGTCCCGTGGCCGCCATCTACGACAGTCCGGACTCGACGCCCGCCAGCCAGAAGGCTCTGATCCAGGCGAACGCGGTCTACCGCGCGAACGACGCCGACGCGATGGCGCGCGCCGAGGCGCTCGTCAAGGCGCATGTCGCCGGGCATGCCGATCTGATGGGCATCGCGCCGGCCGAGCGGGCCGCGGCACACGCCAAGTAACTCAGTCGGTAGCCGGTAGGTGGTAGCCGGTAGGCGGTAGCCGGTAGGCGGTTGGTTTTCGTCTAGCGGTCGGTGCACGCACGGCGTGATTGTCGGCGCATGCGTCCTGTCCGCGTCGCCGAGCGCGCGACTCTGCCTAGATGCGCAGCAGCACCGCCCGCGCACGCCGCCCGAGCGCCGCTCCCACGGCTCCCGCATAGAGTCGCACCTGCCGCTCGTATCGCTCCAGGGCGCCGTCGAGCTCGCGGTCGGTCTTGAAGTCGACGACGACTACTTCGTCGCCCATGACGTAGGCCAGATCGACATTTCCTTCCACCAGCCGGCCGTCGTCGAGCCGCCAGGTCACCGGCGTCTCCCGGTAGCACACGCCGGCCGAGGCGGCGCGCGCCGCCTCGCGGCCGATCGGATGCCGCAGCACGAGGCGTGCGGCCCCGGCCGCCGCCGATACCTCCTCGGGTGTCGCGCCGAGCAGACGTCCGTGCACCTCGGCGAGCCGCCAGACCGTATCGTGATCGGCGTCGAGCGGCGCGTCGGCGAGCAGGGCGTGTACCAGCGTTCCGAAGCGGGCGCCGCCGGGATGGACCTCGCCCGGCGACACCGCCTCGACCGTGACGTGGACATGCTCGAACCCGGAATCCGGATCCCCGATCCCGGCGTACTCGGTGGCGGTGACCACGTCGATCGACGGTCGCGCCGCCGAGGCGAGCGCCGCCTCGCGTGTCTTCTGCCACGAGGTGTACTCGTCGAGGCGCGCGCGCAGCACCGCCGGCGCCACGTCGCGGACGATCAGGTCGTCGCGACGCAGGCCGAAGGACGTCTGCGCGCCGAGCTCGAGCGCGTCGGGCGCCCACCAGACGACGGTGACGTCCTCGACTCCCTCACCGGCCCGGCTCGAGTCGGACGGCAGGTCCGCGTGGATGCGATGTTCCCCGGGGCACACGGTACGAGGCGACGCCGGATCGCCATCCGGCCGGTTCAGTACCGAGTCTCGGCTCGTAAAGTGCGGGCAGCCGGGCGCGGCCGCGTGCCGACGCCGCGCGTCCTCGGGCGGATAGATGGTCCTGTTGAGGGGCGCGATCCACCCTTCGCCGTAGGGTTCGTCACCGACCGCCGGCACGACGAGGAGGTCCCGGGCGCGCGTCGCGGCGACGTACGCGATGCGCTCGCCTTCAGCCCGCTCGCGATCGAGCTCGAGGTCTCTGTGGTCGTTGAGATCCTTCGGCGACCATCCACCGATGCGCAGCGCGCATACCTTCCGCGGCGGATCCAGGTGCCGCGATGCCTCGTACGGCATGAGCCTCGCGGTCAGGTCGGCGAGAATCACCACGGGGAATTCCAGGCCTTTCGCCTTGTGCACCGTCATCAACCGGACGCCCTCGCTCCCTTCTTCGAGGATCGGCGCCTCCGCCGGCTGGCGCACCGATGCCTCGGCCTGGAGCGACTCGACGAAGCCGCGGAACGACATGCCGCCGTTCATCTCGTACTGGCGGGCCAGCTCGGCGACGTGCAGCACGTTGGCCAGCGCCTGCTCGCCGCCGGGGCGCAGCACGAACCCGACGTGCGCGCGTGTCCGTTCCAGGAGCGCCGCGATCGTGTCCGCGACGGGCCGGCGATTCCGCGCCTGGTGCAGCGCGGCGAGGCACGCCAGGCCGTCGCGAATCGGCTGGAGGTGCGGCGGGAGAGGTTCGGGCACGCGGAACGGGTGGAAACACCGCGCCGTCTGGAAGTATTCGAGCAGTTCCTCGTCGCCGACGGAAAACAGCCCTCCCCGCAGCGTGGCGAACACCGAAAGCTGATCGTCCGGCCACTCGACCGCCGTCAGCGCGGCGCGCAGCGTCTCGACCTCGTCACGGCCGTGAAAGCTCCTGCCTCCAACGAGCAGATGGCGAATACCGCGCGCTTCGAGCGCCTCCACGTACGGGCGCGTGACGTCCTCGCCGTAGCTGAGAAACCGTCGAAACAGGATGCAGATGTGGCGCGCCTCGATCGGCACGCGCGCCCCTGGAACGCGGCGCTCGGTCACCGTCCAGCCGCTCCTTCTGACGAGCCAGTCCACGTACGCGCCGACGGCGTCGGGAAGCGACCGCTCGATCTCCCTGGCGGCGATGAACCGCTGGCCGTACGGCTTCGGAACCGGGAGCGCCACCACCGACGGTTGACCCGCGTGGTCCGCTCGCGCCGGCTCGAGCGGGACGTGGCGCGCCTGCAGCGCCTCCGAGTCGCCGTCCATGACCGGCCGGAACGCCGTGTTCACGGCGCGCTGGATGTTCGGGACGCTGCGGAAGCTCTTGCGCAACTCCACCTGCCGTGCGCCCGCCTTTGTCAACTGCTCCGAGACGCGCCGGTAGGTGTCGACATCGGCGCGCCGGAAGCGGTAGATCGACTGCTTCGGATCGCCGACGATGAACAGCTTGCCCGGGAGCGGCCGGACGCGTTCCCAGTCGGTTTCGTCCGGGTCAGCCGAGGAGAGCAGCAGCAGGAGCTCCGCCTGCAGCGGATCGGTGTCCTGGAACTCGTCGACGAAGATCCGGGTGAATCGCGCCTGGAAGTGCGCCCGCACGTCGGCGCGGTCGCGCACCAGATCGCGCGCGCCTAGCAGCAGATCGAGGAAATCCATCGCCCCTTCGCGGGCTTTGAGCCGCTCGTATTCCCCGACACACGCGAGCAGATCCTCGTGCAGGAGGGACGCGAGATCCGCGTCGGCGCGCCCCTGGAATTCCGCCAGCGCCTCCATCAGCGCGTCGCGCGCCTCGAGCACCTGCGCACGAGTGGTGCCCTTGCCGTAGGTCGCCCCGCTCCCCTTCCGGGCGCGCCGGAAGTCGCGGTTGCGGCGCAGGTCGACCAACTGCGCCTCCAGGCCGTCCAGATCGGGATCCGGGAGCCGGGATCCCGGGCCCGGTCGCCGCCGCAGCTCTCGACTGAGCCGCCTCACCGGCTCGGTGTCGGCGAACAGGGTGTCGCCCGCATACGCAGGACCGGCGGAACAATCGGCGCACGCGTGCACGAGGTCGGCCAGCCGCGCCACCGCGCCGGCGCGGTCGAACGGCTCCCGCGTCCACGGACCTCCGAAATCGCGCCACGCGGTGAGCTCGTGGGCGGCGCGGCGCAGACGTTCGATCGGCCCGTCCTCGTCCGGCTCGCCGGGACGAACCGCACGGCCCGTCCGGCGGAGGGATCGGCGAATCCCCTCCGGCGGCTCCTCCAACTGGCGTTGGAGCCAGAGGTCGAACGCCTGATCGAAGAGCCGCTGCGCCTGGGCCTCGCTGAGCACGCGAAACAAGGGGTCGATCCTTGCTTCGACGGGGCGCTCCCGCAGCAGATCCGCGCAGAAGCCGTGAATCGTGCTGACGTGCGCTTCTTCCAGGTTCTGCACCGCCGCCGTGAGCCGCGCCGCGACCTCCGGACTGGTCGTCTCGTGGCGTTCCGCCTCGAGCCGCTGCCGGAGGCGCAGCTTCAGCTCGCCGGCCGCCTTCTCCGTGAACGTCACCGCTACGATCCCGTGCACGTCGGCGCGTCCTTCGGCGATCACGCGCACCATGCGCTGCACCAGTTCGGTCGTCTTCCCGGTGCCTGCGGCGGCCTCGACGAGGAGCGTTTCGTCGAGAGCGGACCTGATGCGCGCGCGGGCGGCGCCGTCGGATCGATCGGCGGTGGCGGTCACGGCCGGCTCCTGAGCGCCAGCACGTCGGCCAGCCGGTCCTGCGGCTTCCCGCTGACACGCCTGAAGACGTCGGGACCACAGACCGGCCTGAAGTCACACCGCCCGCACGCGTCCTCGGCCGGCGCGGCGGCGAGGAATCCGCTCTCGATCGCCCGGTCGATCACCTGCAGCGCTTCGAGCCCGGCCGCGCGTGTACGCTCGTTCAGCGGGATGGGATGCTCCGAGTAGCTGCCGGCGGCCGTGCAGTAGAACAGGCGTCCGACGGAGACGGCTCGACCGAGCGCCGCTTCAACCGCCATCCCGTACAGCACCGGCTGCAGCACGGCGCCGCCGCCGATGACGACCTTCTCGATGCGGTCGGGCCTGCGCCCTGTCTTGTGATCGGTGACGCGCAGCATGCCGGTCGTCCGGTGTTCCTCGACGAGGTCCACGGCGCCGCGCAGGAGAAACCCGCCGTCCAGCGTGACTTCGCGGCGGACGCTTTCCGCGTCACGCTCCCCAGGCACCGATCCGAACGCGAACTCGAAGTACCGCGGATGCCACTCTTCCCCGTCGCGGGCGAGGTGCTGGAGCCAGCCGTGCAGGTCGCGGCGGATCGACCCGACCTCGTCGGTCCAGACCCGGTCCACGGCCGGCACGAGCGCATCGTACGCGCGCGCCGCGACCAGGTCGATCACCTCGTCGAGCACGCCGTGTGCCCGCTCGACCGAGGCCGCGGTCACCGGCAGTTGCCCGTCGTCGCGGAGCCGGCGCAGGACGCGCGCCTGGATCTCGTGAAACAGGCTGCCCCGTGTGAGCGGGTCCATCCGCTGGAGCGGCTCCGGCTGCTCGAGAGGCTGCAGCCGGTAGATGGAGGCGAGCAGGAATTGATACGGGCAGGCACTGAACCGCTGCAGCGCCGAAAGCGAGTACGGCCGCGCCGTGAGGCGCTGGGAGGCGAGCATCTCGCGGGTGTCGTCCACGACGCGGACCAGGCCGTCGTTCACCGACCAGCGGCTCTCGCCGCGCGCCCACCGGTCGATCACCGAACGCCGGAGACACTCGTTCAGCGTCAACAGATAGTGCGCGTGCCCCTTCACCGCGTCGCGATCCGGGTCATCGAGCAGCCGCCGGAGCACCGCCAGGTCGTGCTCGAGATCGTCGATCGCCTCGTCCGGCCGGGTCGGCGCCGGCCAGGCCAGCGTGGCGTCGCCCGCCCCGCGGGCGCGCTCCTCGAGCCACTCGTAATCGGGCACGCGACCGGTGGCGGCGCGCATCACGTCGAGCGCGTAGAACGACGGGACCCGGGCACGGGCTTCCGACAGTTCGATGCGCGGGTACGACACGTAGAAGCGCTCGGCGGCCGCGCCGGCGGCCAGGTGCAGCAGGAGCCGTTCGCCGGCGAGGCGATGCGGCTGCGTCCGCAGCGAGCGACTGGCCGCGGTCCGCTGTTCGTCGAGCAGCAGCGGATCCCCGAGGGGCTTCTGCGGGAACAGCCGCTCGGCCAGGCCGGGCACGAACACCACTCGGAAGCTGCGGCCCCGCGCCTGCTGCGGGGTGCCCACGAATACCCGCCCGAAGCGGCGCATCGGCGGCTCGGTTTCGAGCGTCAGGAGGCGTGGGCTCAGCACCCGGCGGGCCTCGTCCAGATCGATTGGACCGATGTCCGCCATGGGTCGCAGGTCGGCCAGCACGCGGAGCACATGCGCGGGGCTGCGCAGGGCGCGCGGGGCGAGCCGGGCAAAGGCGTCGAGCCACACGCCCCAGGTGGCCCTACGCGGCCAGGCAGCCAGCTCCTCGACGATGGGCAGCGCGAAGCGGCGCAGGTGTTCGAGCTGCTGGCGCGTGAGGCGCAGCGTCTGTACCAGGCCGCTGTCGGAGCCGTGCTCGTGCTCGGCCTCCGCGATCTGGCGGTCGAGCTCCGCCGCCTTGCCGGCCAGCCGGCGCTGCCAGCGCGTGGCGTCCAGGCCGATGACGGCCGCGTCGATGAGCAGCTTCTCCCATCGCCACGGCGCCCGCAGGGTGCCGCCGATCGCGCCGGGATCCGAGACCGGGGATCCGGGACCCGGAGATTCGAGGGTCTCGTCCTCGAGTGCCTCGCCCGGCGACCGCGTTTCATCGGGGAGCCCGAATGCCTCGTCCGGCGCGGGGACCCAGTCACCCGCTCCGTAGAGGCCGGAGGGGCTCCGCCGGGCGGCGCCGTCCTGGGACGCGGGCTCGCCGCCACCCATCCGAGGGACCTGGCCGAGCGACAGATATTCGGCGAATCGCGACGCCGAGAGATGTTCTCCCGCGCACGCGACGAGCGCGAGAAAGGCCCGTCCAGCCGGGTGCGGCCGCCGAGTGCCGCGATCGAACCATGCCGGAACGCCCGCGCGTCCGAGCGCGTGCTCGAGCAGGCCGAAGTAGTGCTGCGGCGATCGCACGAGCACCGCCATCTCGTCGAACCGTACGCCCCTGCGCGCTTCAGCCAGGATCCGGCGCGCAATCTCGACCGCCTCACGACCTTCGCCGGGAGCGGAAAACAGGCAGACGGACCCGTCGAACTCCTCGTGCCGCGGTGGCTCTTCGTCGGTGACGAACAGGAACCGGCCGAGGCGCGCCAGGTCGGTCGATCCCGCGGACACGTGCTCTTCGAAGGTCGCCCCAATCGAGTTGAGATGATCGAGCGTGTCGCGGTCGCCCCGTGGAACGGTGGCGAGCGCCGTCCCGGCCTGACCGACGAGTGCCTGGACGAACTGCCGCTCGACGTCGTGATCGATCGGCACGTCGAGCAGGAGCACCAACTCGTACTTGGGGCGGACTCCACCGGCCAGGCGCGCCTCGCGCAGGACCGCCGCGGCCGTACCGAAGAGCCCCGCGCGATCGACGGAAGCGGCCTCGGCAAACAACGTCTCGAAGCGGTCGAGGAGCCACGCGAGGTCCGGCCCGGCGCGAGAGAGCGGCACGAGCGCGTCCGAGCCGAGGCCCTCGAGGCGCAGTTCCTGCAGCGTGCGGGCGAGTGCCCGGGGGAATCCGGGCGTGTCGGCCACCGGTGCGAAGTAGCGGAGCGCCGACGCGCGAACGGCATCGAAGACGGCGCGCGCGGCCACCGCCTCGGCGCCGAGCCGAGTGCTCGGGGCGGTCTGCCCCGCAGCCAGCGCGAGGAGCGCGGTTCGCGCCGCCGCCTGCGTGAGGCTCAGGCGCTCCATCCCGAACGTGGCGGGGACTGTCGTCGCCACGTCGCGTGCGAGGTCGTCGGCCGCGCCGCGCGAGGCGCCGACGACGAGCACCGGGCTGCCGGGTGCGCACGCCCGGAGCGCATCGCCCGCGACGGCCAGGCGGTCGGCTGCGGAGGACGAGACAACAACGCGAAGGGAGCGTGGGCTGGAGGTCGAACGGAGCAGGGTCATCGCACTCTGCTGTCCCGGCCATCGTGCCGGGTCTCCGGTACGGCAGCACCCCGCTGCCGTGTCATCGGGCGAACGATACCACGAAGGAGCCGCTACCGCGCCGGGCAGGGATCGGACAGGAGCTGAAATCCTTCGACGTCGATGACCACCTGGTTGTACATCGGGTCGCGGATCGGGTCGCGCGGCATGGCGCCGCCGATGCGCACGCGGCCGCCGAAGATCTTCAGACCTCCGGGACCGGACAGATCCGACTTCCGCACCAGACCGGTGATTTCCACCATCGAGCCTTCACGCTTTCGGATGTCGGCGAGCAGCTGTCGCGGCCCGGAGAGCCTGAACCGGCGTCCGGGCCGGATGCCGGACGCGCTGATTTCACGTCCGTCCGCCTCCGTCACGACAAAGGCGCGGTCGTGCGCACAGCCGGACAGCGTGACGCGGGCGGAGTCGCTCGGAACAGGGCGTTCCTGGGCGCCGGCGGGCGTGGACGCCATCAGGAGCAGGAGCGCTACGAGCGCCGGCATCGCATGAGTGTAGATCACGAACCGCACATCCGGGCGCGCCGATCGCCGGACTTAACCCGCACTATTCATGAATCAGTCGTTCACGCTTCTCGGTGCTCGGTGCTCGGTTCGTGTTCACATTCCCTTCGCGGGTTCGCGGTTCAAGGTTCGGAGATCTCTGGCTCGTCCTCGCCGGAACACCTCGAACCGGCTCGAAGGTGACCGACAAACGGCAGAACCGAACCGGAACACGAACGGAGAAGAGAGAACCCAGCAGTGTGAACGACGCGTTCGTGAATAATCCAGGTTCATGCGCCGGCACGGAGGCTTCTGTCGCGCGGGGGCCGGGGAAGGAGTCCGGGATCTGCGGTACTCAGGGCGCCAGCCGCTCGCGGACCCAGAGCCCGTGGGAGTCCTTTCGGTACTGCACTCGATCGTGGAGCCGGCTCTCGCGCCCCTGCCAGAACTCGAACTCATCGGCGACAACGCGGTAGCCGCCCCACCAGGACGGGCGCGGGACGCGGTCGCCATACGTGCGGCGCGCAGCCTCGAAGGCGGCTTCGAGCGCCGCGCGGTTGTCGACCCGCTCGCTCTGCCGCGACGCGTAGGCGCTCCAGCGGCTCTCGACCGGACGGGTGGCGAAATAGGCGTCCGATTCCTCACCGCTCACCTTCTCCACCGTCCCCTCGATGCGCACCTGCCTGTCGACCGAGCGCCACACGAAGAGCAGGCTGGCGCGGCTCGTCTCGGCCATTTCGCGCGCCTTGCGGCTCTCATAGTTGGTGAAGAAGACGAACCCGCGCGCATCGAACGCCTTCAGCAACACGGTGCGCACCGACGGCCGGCCGGCGCCGGTGGCGGTGGCGAGCGCCATCGCTGTCGGATCCTCTTCGAGCGATCGGACCTGATCGAACCAGGAGGTGAACTGGCGAAAGGGATCGGGATCGGCGCGCGTCTCGTCGAACGGTGCGCCCGCGTATTCGCGCCGGATGTCAGCAAGGGTCATCGCACTCGGCTACCGCCCGCCGACGACGAGCTGGATGTCGTCGTTCTCCACGACGACCCGCGCCGTGCCGCCGTCGGCGAGCGAACCGAACAGCAGCGCGTCGGCGAGCGGCTTCTTGACGACGCGCTCGATGAGCCTGGCCAGCGGACGGGCGCCGAACGCACGGTCGAAGCCTTTCGCGGCCAGCCACGCGCGCGCCGCGGGATCGAGCTCGATGGTGACGCCCTTGGGCGCCACCATCGTCCGCAGCTCGTCGATCTGCTTGTCGACCACCCGTTCGATTTCCGGCGCGCCGAGCGCGTTGAAGAGCACGACCGCGTCGAGCCGGTTGCGGAACTCCGGCGTGAACGCCCGCTCGAGCGCGCCCCGCGACGACGCGCCCACGCCGGTTTCCCCGAACCCGAGCCGCCGATCGGAGAGGTCGCGCGCGCCGACATTGGTCGTCATGATCAGGATCACGTGCCGGAAATCGGCCTGCCGGCCGTGCGAGTCGGTCAGCGTGGCATGGTCCATCACCTGGAGCAGGATGCTGTACATGTCCGGGTGCGCCTTCTCGATCTCGTCGAGCAGCAGCACGGCGTGCGGAGACTTGCGGACGGCGTCGATGAGCAGGCCGCCCTCCTCGTAGCCGACGTACCCTGGCGGCGCGCCAATCAGCCGCGAGACGGCGTGCTTCTCCATGTACTCGGACATGTCGTAGCGGATGAACTCGACGCCGAGGATGCGCGCGAGCTGCCGCGCCAGCTCGGTCTTGCCGACGCCGGTCGGTCCGGTGAACAGGAAGTTGCCGATCGGCTTGTCCGGCGAACGCAGCCCCGACCGCGAGAGCTTGATGGCGGAGGCGACCGCGTCGATGGCGGAGTCCTGTCCGTAGATCACCTTCTTCAGATCGACGTGGAGGCCGGCGAGCGCCTTCCGGTCGTCGGTCGACACCGCCTGCACGGGCACCCGGGCCATCTTTGCGACGATCTGCTCCACCTGCCCAGGACCGATCTGGTCGGCGCGGGCGTCGCGCGGCAGCAGTTTCTGGGCCGCGCCTGCCTCGTCCAGGACGTCGATCGCCTTGTCGGGCAGGTGCAGATCCTTCAGGTGCTTCGCCGAGAGCGTCACCGCGCTCTCGAGCGCCGCGTCGGTGTACTTCACCCCGTGATGCGCCTCGTAGTGCGGCCTGAGGCCCTTCAGGATGTCGAGCGTCTCGCCTTCCGACGGCTCCAGCACGTCGATCTTCTGGAAGCGTCGCGCCAGGGCGCGGTCCCGATCGAACGACTGCTTCACGTCGTTGAAGGTCGTCGATCCGATGCAGCGGAGCGAGCCGCTCGCCAGCGCCGGCTTGAGGAGGTTGCCCGCATCCATCGCGCCTCCCGACGCCGCGCCGGCGCCGACGAGCGAATGGATCTCGTCGATGAACAGGATGGCGTTCTCCTCGCGGCCGAGCCGTTCCAGCACCTGCTTCACGCGTTCTTCGAAGTCGCCGCGGTAGCGCGTGCCCGCCAGCAAGGCCCCGAGATCGAGCGAGTACACCTTCGCATCCCTGAGCACCTCCGGCACGTCGCCCTGGTGGATCCGGAGCGCCAGCCCCTCGGCGAGCGCCGTCTTGCCGACGCCCGGCTCGCCAACGAGCAGCGGATTGTTCTTCCGTCGCCGGCAGAGCACTTGAATCATCCGCTCGAGTTCGAGCCGACGTCCGATGAGCGGATCGATCTGGCCGGCGGCCGCCCTCGCCACCAGGTCCGCGGCGTACGCCTGCAGCGGGTCGGCCGGTGCGGGCGCCGCGCCGTCGCCTCCCGCTCCCGCCTCCGCAGGCGAGGGCTGAGGCTTGCTCCCGTGCGAGATGATGCGCAGCAGCGTGAGGCGATCGAGTCCCTGCCGGCGCAGGAAGTAGGCCGCGTGGCTCTCCTCCTCCTGGAGCAGGAACACCAGGAGACTGCCCGTGTCGACGTGCTTCGCGCTCGACACGGCCGCGTGGACGATCGCCTGCTGAATCACCCGGTCGAGCGCCATGGTGGGCTCGGGTTCGGAACTCCCGGGCGGCGGTACCGGCGTGAACGCCTTCGCCAGCACCTCCTCGAGCTGTTTTCGGAGCGCGTCGAGGTCGACGCCGCACGCGGCGAGCACCTGGCGCATCTGCGGCTCGTCGATCGCCGATCGCAGCAGGTGTTCGAGGCCGACCGCGTCGTGGCGCCGTTCGGTGGCCAGACGAAAGGCGCGCTGGATCGTCTCGAGCGTCTCTGGCGCAAACGGAACAGGAGGAGTAGACATCTACGATCGATTCACGTGTTCCGATTCTGGCTCCGGCTCCATGGTGACGAGCAGCGGGAACTCGTGCTGCTCGGCCAGATGGAGCGCCGCTTTCACCTTCGTCTCGGCGACTTCGTGCGTAAACACCCCCGCGACGCCGATGCCGGACTGATGGACGCTCATCATGATCGCGAACGCCTCGGGCCGCGGCTTGTGGAAGACGGCCTCCAGCACCAGGACGACGAAATCCTGCGTCGTGTAGTCGTCGTTGTGCAGCAGGACGCGCCACATCCGCGGCCGCTCGAGCGCCTGGTCGGTGCGCGCGTCGGTCAGCGTCGATTCGCGCGGCGCGGGCATCCTCTACATTGTACCCGCAGGCTCCCGCAGGTCGGCGTCGAGGACCCACGGCGCCGGCGGTGCCGGCTGGCGGACGAGGCGCTCGACGTGCCGCAGGAACTCGGCCCGCGGAATCTCCCGCGCGCCGAGCGAGGACAGGTGTGCGGTGGCCAGCTGGCAGTCGACGAGCTCGAAGCCCCAGCGTTCCAGTTGGCGTACGAGGAACACGAGCGCCAGCTTCGAGCCGTCGCGCCAGCGGCTGAACATCGACTCGCCGAAGAACATCTGGCCGAGCGCCACACCGTACAGACCGCCGGCGAGCGCGCCGTGCACCCATACCTCAATGGAATGCGCATGGCCCAGGACGGCCAGACGGGTGTAGGCCTCGATCATCGCCGGCGTGATCCAGGTGCCGTGGCGGCCCGCCCGTGGCGCGGCGCAGGCGCGCACGACGTCGCCGAACGCCGTGTCGAGCGTCACCGTGTACGGGCCGGCGCGGATGCGTCGAGCGAGCGAGCGCGAGACGTGCAGCTCCCGCAGCCAGAGCACCATGCGCGGATCGGGACTCCACCAGAGGAGCGGCTCGCCTTCGCCCGACCACGGGAAGATGCCCCGGGCGTACGCGTCGAGCAGGCGCGGAACCGAGAGGTCGCCTCCGGCGGCGAGCAGGCCGTTCGGATCGCGCAGCGCCGCCGCCACCGGCGGGAACGCGTCACGAGGGCCGAGCCAGGAGATCATGGACGATCACGAATGGTGCGACGGTGCGGGGTGCGACGGTGCGACGGTGCGTCCGACGGTGCGACGGTGCGACGGTGCAGGGTGCCGTGGCGCGACGGTGCAGGGTGCCGTGGCGCGACGGTGCAGGGATGCCGTGGGTCGCGAAGATGCCAAGAACGGTCCGGCGTGCGCCCTGCGCCAACGATCACAGCCTCGCACTATCGCACCCTCGCACCCTCGCACCCTCGCACCCTCGCACCCTCGCACCCTCGCACCCTCCGACGCACCCTCCGACGCACCCTCGCACCCTCGCACCATCGGACGCACCGTCGCACCGTCGCACCCCGCACCATCGCACTGTCTCCCACAGAGTACCTGCACCTCGGCCACCTGGCGAACGCGATCTTCGCCTGGGGCGTCGCTCGCGTGCGGCGGACGTTCGCGCTTCCGAGCTGATCGGGTACCATTGGCCCCGTGACTCGGCTCGGCGCCGCGCTCGTTGCGGCTCTCGTGTGGACCGCACCCGCCTCCGCGCAGGGCATTCCCGGTCCGCCGGCGTCTCGGGCGGCGCAGGGGGGATGGCAGGCGCTGCGCGACGGCCGTCACCAGGTGGCGGCCGCCGCCTTCGCCGTGGCGATCGACGCCGAGCCGCGCGATCCGTCGTCGCACCTGGGCGCCGGCCTCGCCGCGTTCCTGCTGGGCCAGCCGACCGCCGCGCGCCATGCACTCGAGCGCGCCCTCACGCTGGCGCCGGGACTCACGCCGGCCTCGCTGCTGCTCGGCGACATCTTGTTCCGCGGCAGCGACATCGACGGCGCGCTGCGCGTGTGGGAGGAGGCGCTGCAGCACGCGCCGGACGACCGGACGCTTCAGGCGCGGATCGAACGGCTCCGGCGCGAGGCGGAGCTGCACGGCAGCTACTACACCTCGCACGGCGCGCGGTTCACGGTGCTCTTCGAGGGCCCGGCCGACGAAGCGCTGGCCGCCCGGGCGCTCGAGATTCTCGAAGCCGCGTATTGGCGCGCGAGCACGGCCCTTGCCGCGTACCCGGAGCAGATCATCACTGTGATCCTCTACACGGCAGACCAGTTCCGCGACATCACGCGCTCGCCGCAGTGGACGGCCGGCGCCTACGACGGCCGCATCCGCGTGCCGGTGCGGGGCGCCTCCCCGGAGTCGCAGGAGCTCGAGCGGGTGCTCGTCCACGAGTTCACCCACGCCCTCGTCCAGGCGGTGGCGCCGCGCGGCGTTCCCGTCTGGCTGCACGAAGGGCTGGCGGTCACCTTCGAGCCCGGCGGGAGCGCGTGGGCGGAGGGCCAGCTCGCCGGCTCGACCTCACGGCTGCCGCTCGCGCGGCTGACCGGCAGCTTTGCCTCGCTCTCGGCGGCCGACGCCCGCCTGGCCTACGCGCAGAGCGCCGCGATCGTGACGGCGCTCGTCGACCGTGGCGGCGCCGCCGCCGTCGGCGCGGTGCTCCAGGACATTGCACGCGGGGACGCTCTTGCCGTAGCCTTTGAACGCCACTTCTTCATGCCCTACGCCGACTTTCTCGCCGCCCTCGAAACCTCTGTTGACCTTGTGAGATAGAATCGTAGGCCTTCACGAGGGAACCTTGGGAGTCCGTCTGTTCATCGGCAACCTGCCTTACAGCGCAACGGAGGCGGATCTCCGGGCCCACTTCGCGGCCGTCGCAGAACCGTCCCACGTGGTGATGCCCGTCGATCGGGACACCGGGCGGCCTCGCGGCTTCGCCTTCGTGGAGTTCGCCGACCGCGCGGTGGCCGAACAGGTCATCCGCAAGTTCGACGCGCAGCCGTTCCAGGGGCGCACGCTCGCCGTGAGCGAAGCGCGCGCCCGAGAGGATCGGCCGCCGCGCCCGTTCGGGGCGCCGCCGGGCATGGGTGGGCCACGTCCACCAGGCGGCGGCTTTGGCGGCGGCTTCACGCCCCGGCCGGCCGGCCCGCCGGGCGCCCGCGACCGGTCGGCGAACTTCGGGCCGCCCGCGCCGCCGCGGCGGCTCCGCGGCGGCAAGAAGACCCATCAGCAGGAATACAAGCCCCGCGGCCCAATCAAGGAGCGGACCGGCGGCCGGATCTACGCCGTCGACGACCTCGAGGACGATTCGGCGACGATCGACGCCGACAACTTCGCCACGAGCGCGCCCGCCGATTTCGACGATGTCGCGACGCGCTCCGAGGACGACGACAACGACGATCAGCAATAATCAACCGTAAGTGCGCCGATCGTTCCCGCAGCTGGTGTCGGTGGCGGCCGTCGCCATCGGCATCGCGCTGTTCATCGTCACGCTCTTCTATATCGATCTCGAGGACACGGTCGCCAGCGCGATCGATCTCGGCCTGGCGCTGCCCGTCATTCTCCTGCCCGGCGCCGTGTGGCACCTCCTGCGCACGTGGGGGTGGGCGATCGCATTCCCCGACCAGACGCGGCCGCCGTTCACGCGGCTCTTCCGCGTGCGGCTGGCGGCCGACGCGGTCGGCTTCTTCACGGTGCGCGGCGTGGCGAACGAGCCGCTGAAGGTGCTGCTCCTCTACGACCGCGTGAAGCCGGAGGTCACGGCCGCCGCGGTGGCGCTGGAGCGGCTGGCGTTCGCGGTGATCGGCACCGTGACCGCGGCCTGCATCTCCTTCTTCGCAGTGACGCGGCTGTCGATGCCCGGCGCCTGGGATACGGTGTTCACGCTGCTCATCGTCGGCGCGCTCATGCTCCTCGGCGTCGTCGCCGTCATGGCGCGGCGCCGGTCAGGCGACTACCTCGGACGCCTCGTCGTGCTGATCGACCGCGCGACGGGCCGTCACCTGGAGGCGTCGCGGGTTGTCAGGTTCGTCCTCGAGGTCGAGGACGTGCTGCTCGCGCTGCTGCGCGGCGATCGCCGCCGGATGGTGGCGTTGACGGCGCTCGCCGCGATCTGTTACCTGCTGAACGCGATCGAAATCTGGCTGGTGTTCTGGGCGATCGGCGAACCGATCGGCGTGATGCAGGGGCTGGCGATCGAGACATTCGCGCGGCTGGCGAGCGTCGCCTCCGCGGCGATTCCCGGCAACATCGGCGCCCTCGAGGCGTCCAACGCTGCCGTCGTCGGGGCGCTCGGGCTGGGCGGCGGCGGGTCGCTGGCGCTCATGCGCCGCATCCGCGCACTCCTATGGGCCGCGGCCGGCCTCGCCGTGTACCCGCGCGTCCAGGAACGGCGCCAGTGAGTCGTCCGGCAGACGGCGGTAGTCGAACCACTCGATCGCATGATCGACGACGAGCCGGCGGAACAGCACGGCCCGACCGCGGCCGCTGAGCGTCAGCTTCGTCGGCATCCACAGGCCGTCGCCAACGGGCTTGCGCGTCACGGTGGCGGTGGTGCCTTCGCCGAGCCGTGCGACGATTCCCAGTCCGTACGAGATGTCCTCGATCGAAGTCGCCTCGATCTGCATCACCTCTGCGGCTCTCTCGTCGACCCAGACGGTCCCGGCGAACTTCTGTGCCACGCGCCCAGGCCTGGTCGTCGGCTTTGCGCCGGTTCTGGGCCTGAACGCGATCACAATCGCCGGCACGCCCTTGTACAACGTGCGGCCCTCGACGTCGAACTCGAGTGCGTCGACGACGTCGTCGATGGCCCGCTGACGCCGCTGACGGGCACGGGCGGACTCGTCTTCGATGAAGCGCTCCTCGTCCGAGCCGCCGGCCCCGCGCTCGAGGAGGACTTCGGCCGCGTGCGCCCGGTACTCGCGGTCCTGGCGGGCGATCTCGCGTGCAGGAACCGGCGCGCCGTTCCGTTCGACGACGCGGCGGTAGACGAGCTCGCGAACGGGCGAGGGATACACCTCGTACAGGCTGACGCCGCCGGTGCCGAGGCGCCCGAATGGGTTCGTGTGGACGTCGGTGCGACGCTCGCGGTAGGTATAGAGATGGTTGGCCCGCTCGGCACGCGCGAGATTCTCCCGCACCTGGCGGTAGAACGTGTCGCGATCCGGCAGCGGATCGCCGTTCTGGGCGCGCCCGCCGCTCCAGCCGACGGCCAGCGCGGCGACGGTGGCGAGCGCCCGCGCTGGCAGCCTCATACGCGACGGAGCTTGTCCGCCGCGCGTTCGAGCGTCTCGTCGCGCTTGGCGAAACAGAATCGCAGCACCGGGCCCGGATCCGCGCCGGAGAGGAACGGGGACACCGGAATCGACGCGACACCATGCTCCTTCAGCAGCCGCAGGGCGAACGCCGCGTCCCCTTCGTCGGTGATCGCGGAATAGTCCACCATCTGGAAGAACGTGCCGCGGCAGGCCAGCGGGCGGAAGCGGGAGCCGTCGAGGAGCCTCAGGAAGAGGTCGCGCTTGGCCTGATAGAACGCCGTCACCGCTTCACAGCGCGGATCCCGACTCACCACCTCGGCGTACGCGCGCTGAATCGGCGTGTTGACGGCGTAGGTCACCCACTGGTGGACCGAGGCGACGGCGGCGGCCAGCGGTCGCGGCGCCGCGCAGTACCCGATCTTCCAGCCCGTGGTGTGGTACGTCTTTCCAAATGAGCTGATGACGACCGCTCGATCCGCGATCTCCGGGTACCTGGCCATGCTCTCGTGCCGCGTCCCATCGAAGACAATGTGCTCGTACACTTCGTCGGAGACGACACACGCTTCCGTGCCTTGCAGGAGGCGCGCCAGCTCGCGCATGTCGTCGCGGTCGAGCACCATCCCCGTCGGATTGTGGGGCGAGTTCACGAGAATCACTCGTGTGCGCGGCGTGACGGCGCGCCGGACTTCGTCCCAGTCGATGCGGTAGTCGGGCCGCCGCAGCGTCACGTACACCGGCGTGCCGCCGCTCAACTGAACCGCAGGCGTATACGAGTCGTACGCGGGCTGGAACAGCAGGACCTCGTCGCCCGGCCGGACGAGCGCGGTGAGCGTACTGAAGATCCCTTCGGTGGCGCCGGCGGTGACGCAGATTTCGGCGGCCGGATCGTAACGGCGCCCATAGAGCAGCTCGATCTTCCGAGCGAGCGCCTCGCGCAGCGGGTACGCGCCGAGCATCGGCGCGTACTGGTTGTGCCCGTCCCGCATGCAGCGCGCAACCGCCTCCACCAGCTCGGGCGCACAGTTGAAATCGGGGAATCCCTGTCCGAGGTTGATGGCGCCGTGCTCTTCGGCCAGGCGCGACATCACCGAAAAGATGGTGACGCCGGCGGCTGGCAGCTTCGACAGAACGGTCCGAGTGGACGACACGAGGGTATCTTACCTATTCAGTCCATTCCCGGGTTCCAACCTGGATTACTCACGAACGCGTCGTTCACCCTGCTGGGTTCTCCCTTCTCCGTTCGGGTTCCGGTTCGGTTCTGCCGTTGGTCGGTCCCCTTCGAGCCGGTTCGAGGGGTTCCGGCGAGAACGAGCCATAGACCTCCGAACAGTGAACCGCGAACCGAACGTGGACACGAACCGAGCACCACGCACCGAGAAGCGTGAACGACTGATTCATGAATAGTGCGGGATAGTGCGAGAGCAATGGGTACCGGCGGCGCACCTCCATGACGCGGCCGGAGCAGTCGGTCTTGCGGATGTCGCGCCGCAGCAGCCGATTGCGCAGGCGCCGCAGCTCGCAGCGATAGGGACCGTCGAGGAACTCGTGGATCTTCTCCGGCGGCGTCGACGCGGTCGGCCTGATGCCGTGTGCCGCCAGCCTGGTCGAGTACCGCCCGCTCGTAGCCGTATACCACTACCGCGCGCATCCACCGACATAGGCACGCGCTTCCGCGATCTCGACCGGCAAGCCGGGACGTTCGCCCCACGCATCGAGCAGCCGGCGATAGCTGCCGCACGCACCGGCCGCGTCGTTGAGCCGGCGCGCGGTCCGCGCGAGGCCCGACAAGATGCGCAGTGTCGCCCCCACCCGCTCCCCCGCCTCCGTGTAGGCGCGGCGGGCGTCGTCGTAGTGGTGCACCTGCAGCCACAGGTCGCCCGCCACCTCGGCGGCGGTCACGAGCGGCGCCCCCGGGAGACCCGCCATCCGCTGGAGCGACTCCATCTCGAGCGCGGTCTCCAGGTACAGGCTCATCTCGCCGCGCTCGCTCTGGGCCGCGGCCGCAGCCGCGTGCAGCACGAGCCGCGCAATCTCGGCCGAATCGGATCGGCCCTTCGCGGCCGCTTCGAGCGCCGCAATCGCCTGCCTCACCGACACGAGCGCGTCCGGAGGGCCCCCGTCGCGAAACGCCGCACGGGCGTCGAGCAGGCCGCCGATGTAGCTCGCAGCGACGCCCGCGCTCGCGTCCCCACGGCTCGCCGCCGCCCTCAGGAGATCCGCGGCGCCGGCGAGGTCGAACTCCGTGGCCCTCACCGAGGCCTCGGTTATGAGACTTGCCGCATCACGGGTGTCGGCGACGACCGGGGCGAGCGGCCGCGCGCGGGCCTCGACCAGGGCCGGAAACGGTGAGGGGCTCGTCGCGACCGGAGCGGCAGACTCGATCGGAGCGTCCACCGCTCGATCGCCGAGCGAGGTCGGCGGGGCGGCAGGCTCGACAGCCCCTGCCGGCGCGTTGCCGCCGGCGGCCTGGAGAGGGGTCGCCACACTGCTGGCGTCGAGAGTCGCGGCCGTCGCCGCCTCTTCCGGCAGGTCCCCGTCGCGCATCACGGTCAACATCGCCACGACCGCCGCCGCGCCAAGGAGCATGGCCGCGGTCAACGCGGTCCGTCGGCGCACGCGCGGGCCGGGGGCCGACCAACGCGCGCACAACAAGGTTCCAACGAGCGCCATGAACGCCCCGCAGTCGGACATGACGCGCTCCGGCGGCGTCACCGACATGAGACCGAATCCGACCACGACCGCCCGGCCGTCCGGCTCGAGCACCACATGGTCCGCCCCGAGATGGCCGTGGCGGATGCGGCGGCGCCGGGCGGCGAGGAGCGCGCGCGCGATCTGCACGGCGCATCGCGCCCGGATCGCCAGCGGCACGCCGCCGGTCTCGAGTCGCGCGCGAAGCGTGTCGCCCGTGAGCGGCTCCGCGACGATATAGGCGGCGTGGTCGTCGGTGCAGACGTCGTAGATATCGAGGATGTTCGGGTGCTCGAGCATCGTGGCGGGACGGATGTCGCGCTCGAACCGCCGGATGCGATCCGGCTCCCCGGCAAAATCGGCGCGAAAGACTTGGAGGAGCACGGCGCGCCCTCGATCGCAGTTGTATGCCTGGTAGGCCTCACCCGTCCCGAGGCGCATGGGCGCCGTGACTTCGTACGGGCCGAGACGGAAGCCGACGGGCAGCATGGTTCTGCGGCTGAGTCCACATGATAACTGCGTCCTGCAGCCCGGCCGGGAGGCGGAATCCGCGCTACCAGCTACCGGCTACCGGCTACCAGCTACCGGCTACCGGCTAGTAGCGATAGTGATTCGGCTTGTACGGCCCCTCGATCGGCACGCCGATGTAGTCGGCCTGCTCCCTCGTGAGCGTCGTCAGCCTGACACCAAGGTGATCGAGGTGCAGCCGCGCCACCTCCTCGTCGAGCTTCTTCGGCAGCATCGTCACCGTCCGGCCGTACTGCTCGGCGTTGGCGTGCAGCTCGAGCTGCGCCAGCACCTGGTTGGTGAACGACGCCGACATCACGAAGCTCGGATGCCCCGTCGCGCACCCGAGGTTGAGCAGCCGCCCCTCGGCGAGCACCAGGATGCTGTGGCCGTCCGGGAAGCGCCATTCGTCGTACTGCGGCTTGATGTTGATGCGCTCGATGCCGCGAACTTTCTTCAGGCCGGCCATGTCGATCTCGTTGTCGAAGTGGCCGATGTTGCCGACAATCGCCTTGTCCTTCATCCGCGCCATGTGCTCGACGGCCACGATGTCCTTGTTGCCCGTGGCGGTGACGAAGATGTCGGCCGTCTCGACGACGTCCTCGAGCGTCTTGACCTCGAAGCCTTCCATCGCGGCCTGCAGCGCGCAGATCGGATCGATTTCGGCGACGATGACGCGGCACCCCTGGCCTCGGAGCGCCTGGGCGCATCCCTTCCCAACCTCGCCGTAGCCCATCACGACGGCCACCTTGCCTCCGAGCATCACGTCGGTGGCGCGGGCGAGACCGTCGGGCAGCGAATGGCGGCAGCCGTAGATGTTGTCGAACTTGCTCTTGGTGACCGAGTCGTTGACGTTGATCGCTGGAAACAGGAGCGTGCCCGCGTCCATCATCTGGTACAGCCGGTGTACGCCCGTCGTTGTCTCTTCGCTGACGCCGCGGATGCCCCGCGCGAGGGCGGTCCACCGGCCCGGACGGGTGGCCAGTTCGCGGCGAATCGTGTCGAGAACGACGCCCCACTCCTCCGGATCCTTCTCCGGATCGAACGCCGGGACCGTCCCCGCCTTCTCGAACTCCGCGGCCTTGTGCACGAACAGCGTCGCGTCGCCGCCGTCGTCGACGATGAGCGTCGGGCCGGACCCGTCTGGCCACACGACCGCTTCCGCCGTGCACCACCAATAGTCGGGCAGCGTCTCGCCCTTCCACGCGAAGACCGGCGTCCCTTTCGGCGACGGCACCGTGCCGCCCGTCTCCGGGCGCCCAACGACGACGGCGGCTGCGGCATGATCCTGCGTCGAGAAGATGTTGCACGAGACCCAACGTACGTCGGCGCCCAGTTCCGTCAGTGTCTCGATGAGGACCGCGGTCTGCACCGTCATGTGGAGGCTGCCCATGATGCGGGCGCCGGCGAGCGGCCTCTTCCCGGCATGGCGCGCCCGGAGCGCCATCAACCCCGGCATCTCGTGCTCGGCCAGGCGGATTTCCTTGCGCCCCCACTCGGCCAGGTCGAGATCCGCCACCTTGTACGGAGGCCGGCCCGCCTTTGCAGCGGCCTCGAACGCGTGCAGTCTTTCCGTCGCTACAGTCGCCATTGATCTCTCCTCTACTTACCGGCCCCGTGTCGCGATTGCTGCAAAAAGCGCCGGACCTTTCGCATCGGAATCGACCGGCAGCGTGCGGACGCGCACAGTGCCGAACCCGGCCCCCGTCAGGAACCGTGAGATGTGCTTCTCCGAGAACCCGAGCCACACGTGGCCCATCTGCTGCTGGTACTCCTCCCGGTCGTGCGGCAGCATGTCGACGACGAGCGCGCGCCCGCCCGGCCGGAGGACGCGCGCCACTTCGGCCAGCGCCCGCGCGGGATCGGGCGAGTAATGCAGGACCAGCGACAGCAGCGCCGCATCGAGCTCTCCCGTCTGGAGCGGCAACGCCTCGAGCTCGCCCTGTCGGACATCCACGTTCGGGAACTCGGCCAGTCGCGCCCGGGCCGCCGTCAGCATCTCGGTCGAAGCGTCCACGGCGACCACGCGGTGGACGTGCGGCGCGAGCGTCTCCGAGAGCTGCCCCGTGCCACACCCCAGGTCGCCCGCCGTGAGCGCGGGATCGATGAGGCCCAGCAGCGCCCACAGATAGAACGTGTCGCCAAACAGGTCGCCCCGCAGCCGATCCCACCCTGCCGCAGCGTTCGCGAAGAACTCCTGCGAGCGCGCCCGCCGCCGAGCCAGCACGCCGCGGAGGCGCTGTTCGTCCTGACCGGCGGTGGCCGTGCCGGCCACCTGCTCCCGGATGAGCGGCCACAGCCGGCTCGCCCCGGAGTCCAGGTCGTCGAGCGGCATCGTGTAGAAGCGGCTCGTGCCATCGCGGCGTGAGATCACCCAGTCATCGTCAGCCAGCGTCTTCAAGTGACGGCTGACACTCGACTGCGGCAACTGCAGCACGGCGCACAGCTCGGACACCGTCAGCTCATGTTCTTCGAGCAGCAGCAGGATGCGGCAGCGCGTCGGGTCGGCCAGAGCCGACATGTGGTCGAGAATGGCGACCATGTATCCGTATATCCGGATGAAATGCTACACCCGTCCGTTCGCTCGGTCAACCGGGAGTCATCCCCTCACTGTCACCGGGGTCTGACCCGGGGTCTGACCCCCAGCAACTCAGAACCGGAGCGTGTAGACGAGCTTGGTGGCCAGCCGGTGATCGAGCGTACTCAGGCGACGCGGTCCGGAGTCCGTCTCCTCGCGCCAGTTGTGGGTGTAGACCAGATAGAGGTCATTGCCGGGACGCCGGATCCACCGGAAGCGCATCTGCCACCCGATCAGGCGGCTGACCGAATCGTACTGGACGTTGTTTGCGAGCGACAGCCACGGGCTGAATTGCGTGTCGGCGCGCAGGCGGAACACATCGGTATCGAAGCTCCCCTCGGCCAGCCCCAGCACGTTGTGTTCCGCCTCCAGCATCAGCGCGACGCCGCTCCGCGGCCGCACGCCCATTTCGACCTGGTACTCGCGCCGACGCCCCGAGAAGAATCGGCCGGTCGAAATATTCGTCTGCACGTTGATCATCCGGTGGTCGGCGGTGGACGCCTGCAGCTGGTAGCTCGTGAACTGGTACACGGCGCCCACGGGCAGCACGATGTCGTCGTGGATCTCGAAATCCTCTTCGAGCCGCTCGTACTGCGGCTGGATCTCGACGGCAACGCGACTGCCGTCGTGGAAGTCGACCTCGAGCGGCGACAGCGAGAACGCGCGCGTGAGCGGCCGGTTCTGTGGGTCGTTGAGAAACTCGATCTCGACCTCCCACCCGAGCGCCCGCAGCCACGGGTGATCGCGCGTGCGCCAGGAATACTCGGCCGTCGGCGCCAGACGCGTGTACCCGCGCCGCTCGACGAACCCGACCGCGGGGTCGTAGTTCGGCTGCAGCTCACGCAGGGAGATCTCGGCCGTCAGCGGGTCGTTCGGATACGCGAGACGAACGCCGTAGGCCGCCGTGTCGTCGGCGCGCTCGGGGCTGCTCGTCCGGAGATAGAAGCCGCTGAACTCGAGATTCTGATTCCCGCGGAAACGGGAAGTGGCGAGCTCGAAGTCGAGCCCCGTCGTGTGCCGGTCGATGTCACCCCGGAACCGCGACGACCGCCGGGTGTACATGCCGCCGAAGTACGACTGCGTGAAGGCCCGCCGCCGCACCCGGACGACGGAGAAATCCTCGCCGAGCCGCCGGCCGCTCTCTGCCGTCCGGACCTGCAGCACGCCGAGGTCGAACGCGCCGGCCTGCCCTGTCAGCTTCGCGCCAACGTCGACCGGCTGCGGCGTGCCTCGTTCGTCCAGGCCGATGCGGCGTGAGAAGAACGGCACGACCGCTTCCTCGTCTTCCCGCGAGAAGTCGAAGAAGCTCGAGCCCTCGAGGAAGAAGTCGCGCTTCTCCTCGAAGAACAGCGGAAACCGCGTGAGGTTGACCCGGCGCTGGTCGACCTCGGTTTCCGCGAAGTCGGTGTTGACGCTGATATTGGCGCGTAGCGCCGGCGTCAGGTTGTAGAAGGCATCGACGCCGACGTCGCCCGTCGACAACGCGTCAGGGCGGCCGCGCCCCGGGGCCGCCGACACGTTCCCGACGGCGTACGGCTTGAGATCGAGCCCCAGGCCCTGCGAGATGCTGTCGAGCCCCTCGACCCGGCCGGCGTTGGTCATACGCGCGAGCCCCTGGTTGCGCGCGTGGCCGGTCCACAGCACGTCCTCGTTCTTGCGCCGGATCGTGCGCTGGAAGTTGATCCCCCACGCGTCGGCGTTCGGATCGAAGTTGAGCGTCCGAAACGGGATCTCCACCTCGGCGGTCCACCCGACGCCGCTCCGGCGGACGCGCGCGACCCAGATGCCGTCCCACGATCGGTTGATGCCGGAGCCGAAATCGTTGTTCCAGCCGGTGTCGGCCGCCGGGTCGACGAGGCCGTCGCCCATGGCGCCGGCCGGATTGATCTCGAAGTAATAGCCGGTCCGCCCGTCGAGGAAGGTGTCGATCGTCCACATGAAACGGTCGTCGGCTCCGAACGGGCGATCGCGCTGCATCTGGTTGCCAAGCACGCGATCCGGCTCGCCGTCGAAGCAGATGATGCCGAGGATGAGCCGGTCCGCCTCGTACACGAGCCGCACTTCCGTGCGCTCGGTGGCGGGATCGCCGTTGTTCGGATCGCGCTGCAGGAAACCGGTGGCCGGCTGCGCGCGCTCCCATACCGCCTCATCCGGCACGCCGTCCAGTCGGATGACGTCGCTCTCGCCGAGGCGCACAGCGATGACCACAGGCGCGTTCCGCAACGGGTCGTCCTGGGCGGCGGCCAGCGGAGGCACAGCGAACAGAGCGGCCGTCATGAGGGCGCGCATACGACCTCTCTTACGCCGCGGCGGCCCGTTTGGCTTACCCCAGGTCGGCTTCGAGACGCGTGACCAGGCCGTCGAGCCCGGCGGCCACCGCGCGCACGGTGTCCGGCTCACTCAGGTCGACGCCGGCCCGGGCGAGCAGGCGCATCGGATAGTCGCTTCCGCCCGCACGCAGCAACGCAAGATAGCGCTCGATCCCCTGATCGCGCCGCCCCGGGTCGGCCGCGCGCAGCTCCTGCATCAGCTTGGCCGTCGACGCAAAGCAGGTCGCGTACTGGTAGACGTAGTAGGGCGTACTGAAGAAGTGCGGAATCCGCGCCCACGTCATGCGGGAGACCTCCTCCTCGTCCAACGCGTCGCCGTAGTACTGGCCGAGCAGCGTCCGGAACAGTCCGTTGAGCGCGTCGGCCGTGATCGGCTGGTCCTGCTCGACGAGGCGATGCGCCTGCAGCTCGAAGTCGGCAAAGAGCACCTGCGTATAGAAGGTGCCGGCAACGGCGTCGATGGCGTGCTGCAGCAGCACGATTCGCTCC
The DNA here is from genome assembly GCA_001767525.1 of Acidobacteria bacterium RIFCSPLOWO2_12_FULL_68_19. Lineage (GTDB taxonomy): Bacteria > Acidobacteriota > Vicinamibacteria > Vicinamibacterales > UBA2999 > MELF01. Next base: position 42,696 of record MELF01000049.1, read on the forward strand.
TCTCGCGACCGCGCGCGCTCGAGCATCAGATCCAGGAACAGCGCCTCGCTGAGCGTGGACGGCACCTCGGCCACGAAGATCGTGTAGCCGGCGTACACGAACGGCTGCGTCTGGTGCGACAGCAGCGTGTGCATGGAGTGGCCCATTTCGTGCGCCAGGGTGAACACGGCGTCGAGCGTTTCGTTGTAGTTGAGCAGCATGTACGGGTGCGCGCCGTACACGGGCGCCGAGTAGGCGCCGTGCCGCTTGCCGACGTTCTCGAACACGTCGATCCATCCCTGGTCGAACGCTCGCCGCACCTGCTGCTGGTACTCGCGGCCGAGCGGCGCGACCGAGTCCACGATCCATCCGCCCACCTGGTCGTAGGGGTAGCGAACGTCGTAGTCGACGAGCGGCACGAAGACGTCGAAGAGGCGGTAGGTCTCGAGGCCGAGCGCGCGCCGACGCAGGCGGTGGTAGCGCCGCAGCGGCTCCACTCCCTCGCGCGTGACCGCGATCAGGTTCTCCACGACCGCCGGCGGAATGTTGTTGCCGTGCAGTGCCGCATCCAGGGTCGTCCGGTAGCTGCGCGCCCGGGCGTGAAACCAGTCGCGCTGCAGCACGCCGTTGTACAGCGCGGCGTAGGTGTTCTGGTTCTCCGCGTAGGCGCGGTGGAACGCCCGATAGGCGGAGGCTCGATCGTCCTGCACGCGGTTGGTCTCGAGCACGGCCCGGTACTGTCCGTAGCTCAAGGTCACCCGCTCGCCCGTGCTCAGCGTGATCGACGGGAACTTCATGTCGGCCGTCGTCAGCGCGGCATAGCTGTCGTGCGGGATGCTGTTGAAGCGCCCGGCGTACGACATCAGGCGCTCTCCTCGTTCGTCGAGCACGTGCTCCTGCTCGTGAAACAGGCTCTCGACGGCGAACCGGTAGACCGCGAGGCCCGCGTGGGCGTCGAGCCAGCCGCGGATCGTCTCAATCGGGATGGCCAGCAGCTCCGGATTGAACCAGGAGCTCGCCTGCTGCTGCCGCGCGAACAGAATCTGCACCTGCTGCCGCCGCGCGTTGACCGTATTGTCGCGCTGATCCTGGTCGTACTGGAGCGCCGCGTAATACCAGACGCGATAGGCCAGCGCGCCCATCTCGTCCATGGCGCGGTAGGCGGCGAGCAGCCGGTCGGACCCTTCGCCGAGGGTCCCCTGGAACGCCTTGAACACCTCGATCGCCTCGCCGAGCTGCCGATAGCTGCGCTCCCAGTCGTCCCAGTCCCGGCAGATCGCCGTCACGTCCCACTTGTAGCGCGGCGGGATCTCATCGCGCGGGCGGAGCACGCCCGGTTCGGGGCGGAACGTGTCGGCCGGCGGTGGCGTCATCTGAGGATGAGGTCCACCAGCGCCGCAGGGCTCACCGCGAGCCGCTCGCTGTGGCGCGGGCGCGCCAGCGCGTCGGCCAGCGTCGAGGGCAGCGGGACGGCCTCGCCGATCGCCGGCTCCACCACCTCGCGGAACTTGGCGGGATGCGCCGTGGCCAGGAACACGCCAAGCGCCTTCGGATCGGTCGCCAGGACCTGCTGCAGGCCGAGCCAGGCGATCGCCCCGTGGGGGTCGAGCAGATATCCGAACTCCTTGTACACGCGCCCGATCTCGGCCACCACACGCGTGTCCTCGAACGCCGCACCGGCGACGTCGCCGCGCATGCGTTCGAGATCGTCGTCGTACATCGCCCGCATGCGTTCGAAGTTGCTCGGCGCGCCGACGTCCATCGCATTGGCGACCGTCCGGACCGACGGTCGCGGCTCGTAGATGCCGGTCCGGAGGTACTCCGGGACCACATCGTTGACGTTGGTGGCCGCCACCAGGCGCCGCACCCGCAGGCCGAGGCGCGTGGCGATGAGGCCGGCCGTCAGATTGCCGAAGTTGCCGCTCGGGACCGCCACCACCGGAGGTTGCCGGAGCCGCGCCACCAGGAAGTAATAGAACGCCTGTGGCAACAACCTCCCGAGATTGATGGAGTTGGCCGGTGTCAGCCACACCTTCTTTCGCACCTCGCCGTCGGCGAATGCCTGCTTGACGAGCCGCTGGCAGTCATCGAACGTGCCGGCAACGGCGACCGCCGTGACGTTGCCACCGAGCGACGCCATCTGGGCTTCCTGGACGTCGCTGACCTGCCCTTCGGGATAGAGCACGAACACACGCGAGTCGGGTACCTGGTAGAACGCCTGCGCGACGGCGCTTCCGGTATCGCCGGACGTGGCCACGAGAATCGTGAGCGGCGTGCCGTCGGTGAAGTGGTGCAGCAGGCGCGCCTGGGTGCGGGCACCCACGTCCTTGAACGCAAGCGTCGGACCGTGGAACAACTCGAGCGCCCACACCCGCTCGGTCACCTGGACGAGCGGGATGGGAAAGTCGAGCGCATCGCGGACGAGCGCCCCCATCTGCAGCTCCGAGATATCGCCAGCCAGCAGGTGCGTGCCGACGACGGTGCCAATCGTCACCAGATCGGCCGATCGCAGGCGCTCGAGGGTCGGCGCAGGGAGCGGCTCGAAGCGTTCGGGAAGGTACAGGCCGCCGTCGGGCGCGGTGCCGGCAAACAGCGCGTCGATGAACGGAACGGGGGGCGACGCGCGCCTGGTCGAAACCCATTTCATCGCCCCTATTTTCCTTGTTTTTCAGGCCTGAATGGGTTCCGGCCGGATCGGCACCGGCCGCCAGGCGTCGTCGACCGCGACCAGCACCACTTCCGCCTCCGTCACCTTCACTCGCTCGCCGCGCCCGGGCCCGCGGGCGCCGCCCGGCGGGACGCCCCACCGCTCGGCCTCGACCGAGACGCGCACGGTAATCGAGGTCCGGCCCACCCGCACCGTCTCGGTATAGAAGCTGACGATGTCGCCCAGGAAGACCGGTTCGTGGAACTCCACCTCGCGCATCGCGCGGGTGACGTACCGGTGCGGCGCCGCCTTCCGCGCCTCCACCGCCGACGCCAGGTCGAGGTGCGACAGGATGACGCCGCCGAAGATGGTGCCGTAGGCGTTGGTGTCCTTCGGCAGCAGGACCAGTCTGATGGCCGGCACACGTTCAGGCATGGCGATTCATTTTTCCTCTTTTCGATTCGAACAAGAAGCCTTACTCTGTAACGGTGAACGATCGCCCAGCCCGGATGCGCTGTCCGACCGGCGGATGAGCACGATGACCAACGGGCGCTCGTCACCGGCGGTGGCGAGCACCTCGTCGACCGGTGCCTGGAGCGTGCATGACGCCAGCGAGCTCTACGAAGTGGCGCGCTGGGGGCACGGGTACTTCTCGGTCAACGGCGACGGTCACGTCGCCGTCCATCCCACCAAGGATCCGGCCCGGGTCATCGACCTCAAGGAGCTCGTCGATCGGCTGCAGCTCCGCGGGATCAGCCTCCCCGTCCTCATCCGCTTCACCGACATCCTGCGCCATCGCCTGGGCGAAATCCATGCGGCCTTCCAGGGGGCGATTGCGCAGAACCAGTACCACGGGGGCTATAGCTGCGTCTATCCCGTCAAGGTCAACCAGCAGCGGCAGGTCGTCGAAGAGGTGCTCGACTTCGGCCGCCCGTACGGCTTCGGCCTGGAAGCCGGCTCGAAGCCGGAGCTGCTGGCGGTGGTGGCGCTGGCCGACAACGAGACGCCCATCATCTGCAACGGCTTCAAGGACGCCGAGTTCATCGAGACGGCGATGCTCGGACTCAAGATCGGGCGGAACATCATCCCGGTTGTGGAGAAATACACCGAACTCGCCCTCATCCTCGAGGCGGCTGAGAAGATCGGCGTCCGGCCCCAGATTGGCGTCCGCGTCAAGCTGGCGGCCCGAGGCAGCGGGCGCTGGCAGTCCTCCGGCGGGTTCCGGTCGAAGTTCGGCCTGACGGTCACTGAAATCATCCGGGCGCTGGAGGAGCTGCGGGCCTGCGGGATGCAGGATTGCCTCACGCTGCTCCACTTCCATCTGGGCAGCCAGATCACGAACATCCGCATCGTCAAGGGGGCGCTGAACGAGGCGGCGCGCCTCTATGCGGAGCTCTCCCGGCTGGGCGCCGGGCTGCAGTACCTCGACGTGGGCGGCGGGCTGGGCGTCGACTACGACGGCTCCCAGACGAACTTCGAGTCGAGCATGAACTACACCCTCGAGGAATACGCCAACGACGTCGTCTATCACATTCAGACGGTGTGCGACGAAACGGGCGTGCCGCACCCGACCATCATCTCCGAGAGCGGCCGTGCGGTGGTGGCGTACCACAGCGTGCTCGTGTTCAACGTGCTCGGCGTGTCGGGCTTCGGCGCCGAACAGGTGCCGGCCACCGCCAACCCGGACTGGGAGCAGCCGCTGGTCGACTTGGTGGAAGCCTACAACAACGTGACGGCGCGCAACGCGCTCGAGGCGTTCCATGACGCCCAGCAGTCGCTCGACATGGCGATCAGCCTGTTCAACGGCGGCTACCTTCCCCTCGAGCAGCGCAGCATGGCCGAGAACCTCTTCTGGGCGATCTGCACCCGGCTCCAGAAGATCGTCCAGACGATGGCGGAGGTGCCGGAGGACCTGCAGAACTTGGACGAGCAGCTGTCGGACACGTATTTCTGCAATTTCTCGCTGTTCCAGTCGATTCCCGACAGCTGGGCGATCAAGCAGCTCTTTCCGGTCATGCCGATTCACCGGCTGGGCGAAAAACCGGCGAACCACGCAGTGCTCGGCGACATCACGTGCGATTCCGACGGCAAGCTCGACCGGTTCGTCGATCGGCGCGACGTCAAGAAGACGCTGCCGCTCCATACCGTCAATGGCGGACCGTACTACCTGGGCGTCTTCCTCGTCGGCGCCTACCAGGAGATCCTGGGCGACCTCCACAACCTGTTCGGCGACACGCACGCCGTGCACGTCAGCCTCGACCCGAACGGCGAGGTGCGCCTCGACACGCTCATCAAGGGGGACACGGTTCGAGAGGTGCTCGACTACGTCGAGTTCGACGCGGAGATCCTGCTCGGGAAGCTGCGCACCGACGTTGAAACGGCCGTACGCGCCGGACGGATCGACTACGAAGGGGCGGGCCGGCTGCTCCGCTTCTACGAGGACGGGCTGCACGGGTATACCTATCTCGAAGGGTGAGCGTTCGGATCGTTCGGACCCTGCGGATCGTTCGGCCCCTGCTGCGGCATGACCCCACGACGTTCCGATATCACCGTTCGGCGATACACATCACACGCCGAGGCCGACCACGACGACCTCGTCTACTGGCAGCGACTGTCGCCGGCTGAGCGCGTTCTTCACGTATGGCGTCTGAGTCAGGAGCACTTCCAGTTGCGCGGCGATCCGCCGTATGAACCCGGACTTCACCGATCTGTTACGCGCCTTCATCGCCGCTGACGTCCGATCGGGTCAGAGGCCTGTTCGGCGAGATTGAAGTCGATTTCATCGGCCGCAGGGACTTCATCGCCAACAAGCGGGCCACCGGTCGGGTGAAGGATCTCGCGGATATCGAAGGCTTCGAGTAGGCTCGCCCGTCGGGATTCCCGCCGCCACGGCACCGGCGCGAGGCCGCACAGCCGGTCGAAGAAGCTGCGGACGAAGACCGGCCGCGAGCGTCATCGGTGGTGATGAACGGGGGATTCGATGGCCGGCGCGGTCAGGCCGTCGGACAAGGCGTACGCCACAAGAGCCGGCTGCGCCGGCTCCTGAATGACTCAATCGACTCGAACGGTTAGGACGCGCGCCTGCGCTGCTCGTAGAACCGGCGGCACGCGCGCTGGAAGCGCTCGTGGAGCGGGCCGGCGACCTCGGGCGAAACGGGCCCGAGGCGCATCCACTGCGCCTGGGCCTCACGAACTGCCTGTTCGGCGCTACGCCCGCGCGACTCCTCGGTGTCGGCGCCGCGGCCACCGCCGATCGTATTGGCCGCCAGTCGCTCGCGCCACTGGCGCGCCAGGAGCTCGGCCGGGGTCAGCTTCGCCGCGGGCTGGCCGGAAGCGGGCGCCACCTCTTCGACTCTGGCGACCAGCTTCTCCATGCGCTGTCGGGTGGCTTCGGGATCGAGGTCGGTGCCGCTGAACGCAGCGGGCCATATCGCGACGAGCCGCCCAAGCGCCTGGTGGTAGCGCATCGCCAGATCCTGCTGCATGTGGCGCGGCAGCTCCGGCGCCTGATGCCAGCGCTGACGTGCCTGCTGCACGAGCGCATACAGACCGTCCGGGGCCGGCGCCTCCGCGCCCGCCGCCGGCAGCAGATGCTCCAGCTCGTGCACGATCGACTCGCGCGGAGCGGCCTTGGCGGCCAGCTCGACCTGGTCGCGATGCTTGTAGCGCTCGAAGAACCGGTCGCACGCATCCCGGAATCGCTTCCAGATCGCCTCGGACTTCGATCGCCGGACCGGACCGACCGTCTTCCACTCCGCCTGCAACTGCCGGAGCTCGGCGGCGCAGGCCTCCCAGTCGGTCGAATCGGCGAGCGCCTCCGCGCGCACGCAGAACCCCTCCTTGCGGGCGAGGTTGGCGGCCCACGTCTCCTTGCGCTGCCTCAGGTCCTGCTGCCGGCGCGTGAAGAAGTGGTCGCAGGCGGCCCGGAACCGCTCCCACGTCGCCTTCTCCTGGCCGCGCGTCACCGGGCCGATCCTCTTCCATTCGGCCTGCAGCGCCTGGATTTCAACGGCCGTCCTCACCCAGTCGGTCGAAGCGGCGAGCGCTTCCGCGCGCTCGCAGATCGCCTGTTTCCTGGCGAGGTTCGCCGCGCGCTCTTCGATCTGCGCAGCGAAGTACGGCGCCACGCGCTCGAACACCTCGTCTTGAGCCGCCTTGAAGCGCCGCCACATCGCCTCGCCCTGGGCGCGCGGCGCCAGCGCCACCGGCTTCCAGCGCGCCTGCAGCTCGCGCATCCGCCGGCTGGCGGCCTCGAAGTCCGCCTCGGCCTTGAGCGTCTCCATCTCGCGGCAGAGCTCCTCCTGCACCTGCAGGTTCGCCCACCGCTGCCATTCGTCGGCCTCGCGCAGTTCCGTGACGCGCGGTGCGAGCGCGGCGTGCGCGGCCTCGAGACGGGTCTGCACCTCCTGCCAGTCCTTCTTCGTCGGCAGCGGGGGCCGCGTCTCGAGCGCCGTCCGGATCTCCCGGAGGGCGCGACTGCCAGCCTTGAGGGTGATCTGCTCCGCGGCGGCCAGCGTCTCGACGTGCCGGCCGAGCTGCTGGAGCCGTCGGAGGTTCTCCTGCTCGCGGCGGGACCGCACCTCCGCCTGCTGCTGCTCCCTGGCCTCCAGCTGCGCGACCGCCTGCTCGACGCGTGCCGCGGCCGCCGGGTTGGCGGCGGCGTGCTCGCGCAGCACGTCGGCGTCCCGGCGCAGCCCCCTCCACCGCGCGATGACGTCGTCGGCCGACTGCCCTGACGAGGCGAGCTGCTCCAGTTCGGTTGCGAGCGTGTCCAGACGAGCCGCAGCGGCTTCGGCCAGCAGCCGGCGGCGTTCGCGATCCGCGAATGCGCGGCAGGCATTCTGGAAGCGGCGCGTCAGCGACGCGGCATACTCCGAGGGCATCGGCGGCAGACCGTCCCACCGGACCTTCAGTTCCGCGATGCGATCGGCGGCGCCGGCCTCCGACAGGGCCTCGATCTCCTCGCAGATGGCGATGCGGTCGGCCTGCTCGCGCGCCAGCGCGCGGGCCCGCTCCTGTTCGGCCAGACGCTCCTCGCGCCGCTGCGCGATCGCCTCGCGCACCGCCTCGATGGCGGTCTCGAACTGCTGCACCAGCGCCGGATCGCATTCGACGTCGGCCTGCAGCTCCGCCCAGGACAGGCGTACCGCGGCCAACGCCGTCCCTGCCTCATCGGGATCCGCCACGGCCACCAGTCCTTCGGCGTGGCGCAGCAGGTCCAGTGCCCGCTGGCGCTCCTCGGCGCTCATACGAATGCCGGTGTCGGCACCGGGCGGCGCCTCCTCCGTCTGCAAGCGCAGGCGCGCCCGGGCGCGCCGCGCCGCCACCTTGTTGCGCGCCCGCTGCGCAACCTCCGTCAGCGCCTCGAGGGCGGTAATTCGCTCGAGCGCCGCCACGGCCGCGTCCGTATGCTCCGCCTTGAGTGCAACCGTGAGAATCTCGCCGGCGTCGGCGAGCCGCGCCAACGCCAGCAGTCGCGTGGCGCCGTCGCGCGCATGACGGCTGATCGCAGCGAGCGTCTTCTGGTGGTCGACAAGGTCGACCACCCCGGTCCGAACCTCCACGCTCGACGTGTCGCGCGCGACCAGCACGACCTCCTTCGTGCGCCCGAGCGTCAGCAGTTGCCGCACCGCCTCGAGCGCCTGGGCCGGGGCGTCCGCCTCCGCACCGATGCCGGCCAGGCCGCGCACCGCCTCGGCTCGAACCTCCTCGTCCGGATCGGTTCGCGCCACCTCGGCAAGCAGCGGCACCTCGTCGATTCGGCTGACGGCAGCGCGCCGGACGCGCGGCTCCGGGTCTTCGCGCGCGAGCGCGTGCAGCGCGTCGGTATCCTCGGCGCCCAGGTCGTAGACGGAGGCCACGCGAACCGACGGATCGGCGTGCTTCCATCGCGGTTGCGGGCGCAGCTTCTCGAGAATTCCCATTGCGTTCACTGCAGTACTTTCTCGCTCTCGGCTCCCGGCGCCTGGTTCGAAACCCGTAACTCGTTACCGCTCCCGTCGGGCACCGTCAGCTCCGCGCTGGGACCCTGCATGCGACGGAGCGGCGGACCGGAACATGATCCCGAGGCTGGTCTCCGCCGGCGAAGAATTGCCGCTGCATCAACAATAAGACCGCACGAAAAATTGGATCCGTACAAACGAACGGCCGTAGTTTGAAGGCCAGTACCCCACGCCAGTCGAATGGGAGTCCAGGCCGGGCGGATCGGCTTGCAGGATGGGTACCACTACGCGGACGTTGGGAAGCAACGGGGCTAGCCCCGCCTGGCCCACGCCCAGCCCCATCCCTCGCCCCGTCGGCTCCAGCCGGATACCTACTTCACGAAGAGCATCTCTCTGTACGTGGGCAGCGGCCACAGCTCGTGCGGTGTCAGTACCTCGATCCGATCGCCCAGCTCGCGCAGCCGGCTCATCGCCGGGATGACCTTGTCACGCATGTATTTCGCGTGCTTCTCCGCCGAGGCGGAGTTGTGGTCCAGCCGGCGCTCGAGCGCGTCGGTCTGCGCCTTGAAGCCGTCAACGAGCCTGGTGTAGCCCCCGAGGAGCCGCTTCCCCTGTACCGTCGATCCGCCCGCCGACCGGACGGCCGCCACGCTCTGCGCGACGTCCTTCTGATAGGCGAGCGCCGCCGGCAGGATGTACCGATTCGCCATCAGTACCATGAGGTTCGCCTCGACGTTGACCGTCTTGTTGTAGTTCTCGAGGAACACCTCGTACCGGGCGTGCAGTTCCCGCTCGTTGAGGATCCGATACTTGTCGAACAACTGCAGCGTCTCCCTCGTGACGAGCTGCGGCAGCGCATCAACCGTGTTCTTCAGGTTCAGCAGCTTGCGACGCGCCGCCTCCTTCTCCCACGCGGGCGCGTAGTTGTTGCCGTTGAAGATGATGCGCTTGTGGGCCTTGATGATCTTCGTCAGGAGCCTGCCGACCGCGGTCGCCAGGTCCTCGCCCTTCGCGATCGCCCCCTCGAGCTCGCTGGCGATCGAATCGAGCGACTCGGCCATGGCGGCGTTGAGCGCCGTGTTCGGAAACGAGATGTTCTGGCCCGACGAAACGGCGCGGAACTCGAACTTGTTCCCCGTAAAGGCAAACGGGCTCGTGCGGTTCCGGTCGCCCGCGTCGCGCGGCAGCTTGGGCAGCACGCTGACGCCGATATCGAGCGTCCCGCCGTGCTTGGTCGACTTGGCCGCGCCCTTCTCGATCTGCTCGAAGATGTCGGTGAGCATGTCGCCGAGGAAGATCGAGAGGATGGCCGGTGGCGCCTCGTTCGCGCCGAGACGGTGATCGTTGCCCGCGCTGGCGACGCTCGCGCGCAGCAGCCCCTGCCACTTGTCGACGGCGCGGATGACGGCGGCGCAGAACACGAGGAACTGCATGTTGTCGTGCGGCGTGTCCCCGGGGCCGAGCAGGTTGTTGCCGAATTCGTCGGAGATCGACCAGTTGTTGTGCTTGCCCGACCCGTTCACGCCCGCGAACGGCTTTTCGTGCAGGAGGCACGCGAGCCCGTACTTCGGCGCGATACCCCTGAGCGTCTCCATCGTCATCATCTGGTGGTCGACGGCGAGGTTCGCGTTCTCGAACACCGGCGCAATCTCGTACTGGCTGGGCGCCACTTCGTTGTGACGGGTCTTCACCGGGACGCCCACCTTGAAGAGCTCGAGCTCCACCTCCGCCATGCAGGCCAGCACCCGCTCGGGAATGGAGCCGAAGTACTGGTCCTCCATTTCCTGCCCCTTCGGCGGCCTGGCGCCGAAGAGCGTCCGGCCTGCGTTGATGAGATCGGGGCGCGCGAAATAGAAGTTCCGATCGATCAGGAAATACTCCTGCTCGGGACCGCACGTGGCGAACACGCGCTCGGCGGTGGAGCCGAACAGCTTGAGGACGCGGACCGCCTGCTTCGAGACGGCCTCCATCGATCGCAGGAGCGGCGTCTTCTTGTCGAGCGCTTCGCCGGTCCAGCTCACGAACGCGGTCGGGATGACGAGCGTCGCGCTCGAACCGCTGACATGGAGCCACGGCGGGCTCGTGGGGTCCCACGCCGTGTAGCCGCGCGCCTCGAAGGTGGAGCGCATGCCGCCGGACGGAAAACTCGACGCGTCGGGCTCGCCCTTGATCAGCTCCTTGCCGCGGAATTCGGTGATGGCCGTGCCATCCGGCATCGGCACCAGGAAGGAGTCGTGCTTCTCGGCGGTGATGCCGGTCATCGGCTGGAACCAGTGCGTGTAGTGCGTGGCGCCGTGCTCGACGGCCCATTCCTTGAGCGCCGCGGCCACGGCGTCGGCGCTCGCGGCATCGAGCGGCTCTCCGCGGGTGATCGTCCCGCGCAGCGCCGTGTACACCGGCTTTGGCAGACGCTCCTGCTGAACCTTATCGTTGAATACCAGGGAGGCGAACGCCTCGACCGCTCTTCCCGGGGTCGTGGCGGTGCGCCCCTCGTTGATCGACCAGTCACGAATACTCTTGGCGGCTTCAAACAGCGCTACTGATCCCATCGTCGACGACTGTCCTTTCGTTGGGAAATGGAGCCCGGAGGGCGACCCGTTGTAGGCCTCCGATTATGGCGCATCGAGGTGCGGCTGACAACGCACGAAAACGGCGGAACTCGTCAGCGCCCGACATTTGTGGCGGACTGCCGGAGCCGAGATTGACCTTATGTATCAACATATGTAGATTTATAGATTCAATGCATCCCGCTTCCGCCCTCTTCCGGCTGCTCGCCGACGGCACGCGCCTGCGCCTGCTGCGGGTGCTCGCGCGCGATCGCTTCAACGTCAGCGAACTCACGGGCATTCTGGCGGTCGCCCAATCCGGAGTCTCGCGCCACCTGGGGCTGCTGAAGGACGCGGCGCTCGTCACCGAGGAGCGCGAAGGGGGCTACGTCTACTACCGCCTCGCCGCCGACCGGAAGCGCGACGGCCAGACGCCGTTATGGGCGCTGCTCGAGGCGCAGTTCGCGGCCGGCGACGACGACCCGACGGTGCGGGAGGACGAAGCGCGCCTGCAGGAGGTCCTCCGCCACCGGAAGGAGAACTTCGACGCCCACGGCGAACTCCGCCAGCTCGTGCCGGGCCGGAGCTGGGCCGCCTGGGCGCGGGCGCTCGGCCACCTCCTGCCGCCGCTCGACGTGGTCGACATCGGTTGTGGGGAAGGGTACCTGACGCTCGAGGCGGCCCGCTGGGCGCGCACCGTCTACGCCGTCGACCGGTCCGAGGAGGTGCTGCGGCGCGCCAGGGCGCTGGCGGCGCGGCGCCGCGTGAGCAACGTCCAATGGAAGAAGGGCGACCTGGCGCGCCTGCCGCTGCGGGACGGCACCGTGGACGTGGCGCTCCTCTCGCAGGCGCTGCACCACGCCGCGGATCCGGAAGAGGCGCTCGCCGAGGCGGTTCGGGTGCTGAAGCCGGGAGGCCGCCTCGTCGTGCTCGATCTCCGCGAGCACGACCAGCAGTGGGTACGAACCCGGTTCGGCGACAAGTGGCTCGGCTTCAGCGATGCCGCGCTCGAGCGGCTGCTCATGGCCGCCGGCGTCCGCGACGTCCGCGTACAGGTGGGCGCCCGCCAGAGCCACGACCCGTTCGTCGTGCTCATCGCCTCCGGCGTCAAGCCACAACCGCCCACAGCCCAAAGCCGAAAGCCCAGAGCCAGATGACGATTGCCGACCGCCTCGACGATCTCCTCGCCCGGCGCATCCTGCTGCTCGACGGCGCGATGGGCACGATGATTCAGCGACGCAGGCTGACCGAGGAGGACTTTCGTGGCGAGCGGTTCCGGACGCATCCGCGCGATCTCAGCGGGAACGGCGACGTCCTGGCGCTCACCCGCCCGGACGTCATCGGCGCCATCCACCGGGAGTACCTCGCGGCCGGCGCCGACCTCATCGAGACGAACACCTTCAACAGCACGGCGATTGCCCAGGCCGACTACGGACTGGAGGGGCTCGTCCACGAGCTCAACGTCGCCAACGCGCGGCTGGCGCGCGCCGCCGCCGACGAGTGGTCGCAGGCAACACCCGATCGGCCCCGGTTCGTGGCCGGGGCCATCGGACCGACCAATCGCACCCTCTCCATCTCGCCGGACGTGAACAACCCCGCACTGCGCGCGGTCACCTTCGACCAGATGCGCGACGCGTACCGGGAGCAGGTCCGGGGCCTCGTCGACGGCGGGGTCGACCTGCTCCTCGTCGAAACGATCTTCGACACGCTGAACGCGAAAGCGGCGATTGCGGCCATCCTGGAGACGTTCGAGGAGCGTGCCATCGAGCTGCCGCTGATCCTCTCGGTCACCATCACCGACCGGAGCGGCCGGACGCTCTCGGGCCAGACGCTCGACGCCTTCTACGTCTCGATTCGCCACGCCCGGCCGTTCAGCGTCGGTCTCAACTGCGCGCTCGGGGCCGAGCAGATGCGGCCGTTCCTCGCCGAGCTGGCGCGGATCGCCGAGAGCTACGTCACCTGCTATCCGAACGCCGGCCTGCCGAACGCCTTCGGCGCGTACGACGAGCTGCCGCCCCAGACGGCCCGGTTGCTCCGCGAGTTCGCCGAGTCGGGCTTCGTGAACATCCTCGGTGGCTGCTGCGGCACGACGCCCGATCACATCCGGGCCGTGGGCGAGGCGATCCACGGCCTTCCGCCTCGCCGCCGCCCGCAGACCCGGGAGCGATTCACCCAGTACGCCGGGCTCGAGACACTCACCATTCGCCCCGACAGCAACTTCATCATGATCGGGGAGCGGACCAACGTCACCGGCTCGCGCCGGTTTGCCCGCCTCATCGCCGCCGGCCAGACCATCGAGGCCGCCGACGTGGCGCTCGACCAGGTCCGTGGCGGCGCCAACATCCTCGACGTCAACATGGACGAGGGGATGCTCGACTCGGAGGCGGCGATGACCACGTTCCTCGACGTCATCGCCACCGAGCCCGAGATCGCCAGACTGCCGATCATGATCGACAGCTCGAAGTGGTCGGTGATCGAGGCCGGGCTGAAATGCGTGCAGGGAAAGGCCATCGTCAATTCGCTGAGCCTCAAGGAAGGCGAGGACGATTTCCTGCGGAAGGCGCGGCTGGTCGGCCGGTATGGTGCCGCCCTCGTCGTCATGGCCTTCGACGAGCAGGGACAGGCCGACACCGTTGGGCGCAAGGTGGCGATCTGCCAGCGCGCGTATCGGCTGCTGATAGACAAGGCGGGATTCGACCCGCTCGAGATCGTCTTCGATCCGAACATCCTGGCGATCGCCACCGGCCTCGAGGAGCACAACGAGTACGCCGTCAACTTCATCGAGGCGACCCGCGCCATCAAGGCGGCCTGCCCCGGCGCGAAGGTGAGCGGCGGCGTCAGCAACCTGTCGTTCTCGTTCCGCGGCAACGACGCCGTCCGCGAGGCGATGCACTCCGCCTTCCTCTTCCACGCCATCAGGGCGGGCCTCGACATGGGGATCGTCAACGCCGGCCAGCTGGCGGTCTACGAGGACATCCCCCGCGACCTGCTCGAACGGGTCGAGGACGTGATCTTCAACCGGCGCCCCGATGCCACCGAGCGCCTCGTGCAGTTCGCCGGCACCGTCAAGGGGGGTGCCGGGCGCAAGGAGCACGATCTCGCGTGGCGATCCGGCTCGGTCGAGGAGCGGCTCGCCTACGCGCTCGTGCACGGCGTCATCGACTTCATCGACGACGACGTCGACGAGGCGCGGCGGGAGCGGGCGCGGCCGATCGACGTCATCGAGGGGCCGCTGATGGACGGCATGAAGATCGTGGGCGACCTCTTCGGCGCCGGCAAGATGTTCCTGCCGCAGGTCGTCAAGAGCGCCCGCGCGATGAAGAAGGCGGTGGCCCACCTCCTGCCCCACATGGAAGAGGAGAAGCGCCGGACGGGCGCCTCGTCTCACGCGCCCGGCAAGATCGTCCTGGCGACCGTGAAGGGCGACGTCCACGACATCGGCAAGAACATTGTCGGAGTCGTGCTCGGCTGCAACAACTACGAGATTATCGATCTCGGCGTCATGGTGCCGGCCGATCGCATCCTGCAGGCGGCCGTCGAGGAGCGCGCGGACCTCGTCGGGCTGAGCGGCCTGATCACGCCGTCGCTGGACGAAATGGTGTTCGTCGCCCGCGAAATGGAGCGGCGCGGCTTCACGATTCCGCTCCTCATCGGCGGGGCGACGACGAGCCGGCAGCACACGGCCGTGAAGATCGCGCCGGAGTTCAGTCAGCCCGTCGTCCACGTGCTCGACGCCTCGCGCGCCGCCGACGTCGTGGCGAGCCTGCTCAGCCCGACGCAGGCGCCCGGGTTCGCCGCGGCCAACCGCGCCGAGCAGGAGCGCCTCCGCCGGCAACACGCGGCGCTCAAGCCGCGGCCGCTGCTCGCCTGGAGCGCGGCGCGGGCGAACCGGCTGCGGCTCGACTGGAGCGGGGACGCGGTGGCGCGGCCGGCGTTCACCGGGCTGCGCCTGGTCGAAGAGGTCCGCGTCGCCGACCTGGCGCCCTATATCGACTGGACGTTCTTCTTCAACGCCTGGGAATTGCGGGGGCGCTTCCCCGCCATCCTGAAGCACCCGCAGTACGGCGTGGCTGCTCGGGAGCTCTACGACCACGCCCGGGCGCTGCTCGACCGGATTGCCGCCGGCGGCCTCATCACGCCGCGCGGGGTCTATGGCTTCTGGCCCGCGAATGCCGAGGGAGAAGAGATCGTTCTGTACGCCCCCGAGGTCACCGAATCCCCGGACCACCGAGACACCGAGGCACCGAGCTCACGTGTAGAAGGAGATTCTCGGCGGCTCGGTGACTCGGTGGTACGTGGCCGGGAGATCCTGCGCTTCAACATGCTGCGCCAGCAGGAGCAGATGCCGGAGGGAACGCCCAATCTGTCGCTGGCGGATTTTTTCGCGCCGCGCGACAGCGGGATTGTCGACTTCGTCGGCGCCTTTGCCGTCACCGCCGGTCACGGGACGGCGGAGCTCGTCGCGGCATTCGAGCGGGACCATGACGACTATCACGCCATCATGGTCAAGGCGCTGGCGGACCGGCTCGCCGAGGCGTTTGCCGAGTACCTCCACGCGCGCGCCCGGCGCGACTGGGGATACGGCCGCGACGAACACTTGACGAACGAGGATCTGATCGCGGCGCGCTACCGCGGTATCCGGCCGGCGTTCGGGTATCCGGCCTGTCCGGATCACTCGGAAAGGCGCAAGCTGTTCGACCTGTTGCAGGCGGGTCGCGCCGGCCTGGCGCTGACTGAGAACTGCGCGATGGTGCCGGCCGCCTCCGTCAGCGGGCTGTACCTGGCCCACCCGGCGGCGCGCTATTTCTCCGTCGGGCGCCTCGGCCGCGACCAGATCGAGGACTACGCAGCCCGCAAAGGCATGAGCGCCGCCGAGGTCGCGCGCTGGCTGACCGCAAATTTGTCGTACGAGCCCGCCGTGGTCTAAGGTATGCTTCGCCATTCGGCGAGGCGCGTCACGCGGTCCGCCGCCGGCGGACCGGCCCGCCCTCCCTGGCTCACTCTCATTCTGGTCATCGACACACGCGCGCGGGCCCGCCCGGGTACGCCGGATGGGGCCCGAAGGACTAGCGAGGAGCACCTATGACGCCGGACGATTTTCCGAAGAACGCCAAAGACTTCTTTGCATACGCCAAGAAACACCAGGCGGAGATGGTGGACCTGAAGTTCGTCGACATGCTCGGGAGCTGGCAGCACTGTTCGTTCCCCGTCGACACGCTGGACGAGGGCACGTTCGAGGAAGGCCTCGGCTTCGACGGTTCGTCGATTCGCGGCTGGATGGGCATCCACGAGTCGGACATGATGGCCGTTCCCGATCCGACGACCGCACGACTGGATCCGTTCTTCGCCAGGCCGACCGTCAGCGTGCTCGCCAACGTCGTCGACCCCGTCACGCGCAAGGACTTCTCCCGCGACCCGCGGCACGTCGCACGCAAGGCGGAGGAACACCTCCGGCAGTCGGGTCTCGCCGACACGTGCTTCATCGGGCCCGAGCCGGAGTTCTTCATCTTCGACGAGGTGCGGTACGAACAGAACCAGCACCGCGGCTACTACGAGATCGACTCGGTCGAGGGTGCGTGGAACACCGCGCGGATCGAGGAACCGAACCTCGGCTACAAACCGAGCTTCAAGGGGGGCTATTTCCCCGTGAGTCCGACCGACACCTTCCACGACCTGCGCGGCGAGATGGTCTACGAGATGCGCAAGATCGGCATCATCGTCGAGGCGCACCACCACGAGGTCGCGACGGCCGGTCAGTCCGAGATCGACATGAAGTTCCAGCCGCTCGTGAAGATGGCCGACCAGTTCATGTGGTACAAGTACATCTGCAAGAACGTCGCGAAGCGCCACGGCAAGACGGTCACCTTCATGCCGAAGCCGATCTTCGAGGACAACGGCAGCGGCATGCACTCGCACACCTCGCTCTGGAAGGACGGCAAGCCGCTGTTCGCCGGTGACGGCTACGCCGGTCTGAGCCAGCTCGGACTCTGGGCGGCCGGCGGCCTGCTCACGCACGCGCCGGCCATCCTGGCATTCGCCGCCCCGACGACCAACTCGTACCGCCGTCTGGTACCCGGCTTCGAGGCGCCGGTCAACCTGGCGCTGTCGGCCCGGAATCGGTCGGCGGCGATCCGCATCCCGATGTATTCGAAGAGCCCGAAGGCGAAGCGGCTCGAGTTCCGCTGCCCGGATCCGAGCTGCAACGGCTATCTCGCGTGGTCGGCCATGCTGATGGCGATGATCGATGGAATCCAGAACAAGATCGATCCCGGCAAGCCGCTCGACCGCGACATCTACGAGATGACCCGGCACGAGATGAAGGAGATGGGGATCCGCACGACCCCGGGCTCGCTCGAGGAAGCCGTCACCGCGCTCGAGGCGGATCACGAGTTCCTCAAGCGTGGAGGCGTCTTCACGGAGGATCTCATCCAGACGTGGATCGACTGGAAGCGATCGAAGGAACTCGATCCGATTCGGCTCCGGCCGCATCCGCACGAGTTCTCGCTCTATTACGACAACTAGGTGGTAGGTGGTAGCCGGTAGGTGGTAGCTGGTAGCCGGTAGGTGGTAGGTGGTGGCAGTTCCGGGTTCCCGGTTCGTGCCGCCGGCCACCGGCCACCGGCCTACCGGCTACCACCTACCGGCTACCGGCTACCGGCTACCGCCAAGCCGTGCCTCTGCCGCTCCTGCTAGCATTGTGAGGAACGAAGTCCCCTTGGAGTATCTGATCAAGCAGTACCCGCTGGATCGCGGCGCGCTCGAGATCCAGTACATCGAGGAATTCTTCGGCGAGTTTCCCCGCAAGAAGACAGCGCAGGAGATCGTCGCGCGTCTGCACGATCGCGAGTTCCTCATCCTGATGGCGGAGGCACCGCTCCCCGACGATGCGGGGACCGTCGTGCCGGTCTCGTTCAAAGTGGTCCACGAGCTCTGCGCGGTCGAGTCGGAGCCGAAGCTCCGCGACCTGGTGGAGCGGCTGCGCGGCCCGGTCAGGTTCGACGGGCGCAAGATCCTGTACAGCTGGATCGGCGGCACCCGGCGCGACTGGCGGGGCCAGGGGCATTTCCGCGCGCTGACGGAAGAGTCGGAGGCATGGGCCCACGCCGCCGGTTTTCACGAAGTGCTCGTGAAGACGAAGAATCGCTTCTACGACATGCGCGGCACGCTCGACCAGCTCGAGTTCGATGTCGTCAAGTACGAGCCGCATCCGATCGACAACCGGGAATCAAAGGTGTACCTGAGCAAGCAGCTCACCTCCGACGTGGTCCGCGCGCACAGGAGCATGCGAACGGTCGTCTCCGCCGAATAGCACGCCCCGATGGGCAGCGTCACGCCTCCGCACGTCGTCACGATCGGCGATCTCAGGCGCATCGCCGAACGCCGCCTGCCGAGAGTCGTCTTCGATTACATCGACGGCGGCGCCGAGCGCGAGGTCACGCTGCGCGAGAACTGCCGCATCTTCGACGATGTGACATTTCGGCCGCGGCAGGCGGTGGCGGCGCCGCCGGGCGACCTCGCGACGACGGTGCTCGGCACGCCGGTGAGGCTGCCGGTCCTGCTGGCTCCCCTCGGCAGCAGCCGGATGTTCTATCCGCGCGGCGAGGAAGTCGCCGCCAGCGAAGCGGGCGCTGCAGGAACCATCTACGTCCTCTCGACGCTGTCGGGCTGTCCCCTCGAGGACGTCAGGCGCGCGACGGCGGGGCCGGTCTGGTACCAGCTGTATCTGGTCGGCGGCCGCGATGCCGCGCGGGCGGGTATTGCGCGCGCCCGCGCGGCCGGCTACGGAGCGCTCGTCGTGACGCTCGACACGCCCGTGGCCGGCCTGCGGGTGCGCGACGTGCGCAACGGCGTCAAGGAGCTGCTGTCGGGCGGTGCGGCCATGCTGCCGTTCCTGCCCCAGTTGTTCCTCCGCCCGCGTTGGCTCCTCGATTTCCTGCGCGACGGCGGGCTGATGGACTTTCCCAACGTCGTGCCGCCCGGTCAGGGACCGCTTCCGTATCTGGATGTCACTGGCGCACTCGAGCAGACGACCGTCACGTGGAAGGATCTCGGCTGGATCCGCGACGCCTGGAACGGACCGCTCCTGGTGAAGGGGGTCTTGACGGCCGAAGATGCCCGGCGTGCGGTCAGCGAGGGCATCGACGCCATTGTCGTGTCGAACCACGGGGCGAGACAGCTCGACGGCGTCTCACCCACGCTGCGCGCGCTGCCCGAGGTGGTGGCGGCGGTCGGCGGCCGCGTGGAGGTCCTGATGGACGGCGGCATCCGCAGCGGCGCCGACGTGGTCAAGGCGCTGTGTCTCGGCGCGCGGGCCGTGCTGGTGGGCCGGGCGTACGCATATGGCCTGGGCGCCGCTGGCGCGCCCGGCGTCGCCCGCGCGCTGGAGATCCTGCGTGAGGATCTCGTGCGCACGCTCACCCTGCTGGGGTGCCCGTCTATCCCCGAGCTCGGGCCGTCCTATGTCGACGTGCCCGCCGACTGGCGACTACGTCGTCAGGACAATCTTGCCGATGTGCTCGCTTGATTCCATCAGCCGGTGCGCCGCCGCCGCCTCGCGCAGCGGAAAGGTGCGGTAGACGATCGGCCGGACACGGCCCGTCTCCAACAGGGGCCAGACCTCGCGGCGAAGCGCCGCCGCAATCGCGCCTTTGTCCTCGACCGACCGCGGACGCAGCGTGGAGCCGGTGATCGTCAGGCGCCGGCGCAGCACCGTACCGAGATCGATCGGCGCCTGCGCCGCGCCGCCCATCAGCCCGATCTGCACGAGCCGTCCGTCGACCGCCAGCGCCGCGAGGTTGCGCGCGAGGTACTCGCCGCCGATGTGGTCGAGCACCAGGTCGACGCCGCGCCCGGCGGTGCGCTCCTTGACCACGGCGAGGAACTCCTCGGTGCGGTAGTTGATGCCGCGCTCGGCGCCGAGCGCTTCCACGGCGCGGCACTTCTCGTCGGTGCCCGCGGTCGCGAAGACCCGCGCTCCGCGGGCGACGGCGAGCTGGACCGCGGTCGTGCCGATCCCGCTCGTGCCGCCGTGGACGAGCGCCGACTCTCCCGCCACGAGCCGGCCGCGCTCGAACACGTTGGTCCAGACGGTGAAGAAGGTCTCCGGGATGGCGGCTGCGGCCACCAGGTCGAGCGGGCCCGGCACGGGCAGACATTGCGGCGCCGGCGCGACGCACCGTGTGGCGTAGCCGCCGCCGGCGACGAGCGCGCACACGCGATCGCCCACGCGCCACCCGTCGACGCCGGCGCCGAGCGCGACGACCGTACCGGCCACCTCGAGCCCAGGAATGTCGCTCGCCCCCGGCGGCGGCGGATATCCCCCGCGCCGCTGGAGCACGTCCGGGCGATTCACCCCGGCGGCAGCCACCGCAATCAGCACCTCGCCGGCGCCCGGCGCCGGGTCCGGCCGCTCTGCCGGCGTCAGCACCTCCGGCCCGCCCGGAGACGTCATTTCCACGCAGATCATGTCCACTCCCACGCACCAACTCCCAACGCCACGCCTGGGAGCGCGGCGTCGAGGGTTGGGACAGACGGCTGGCGACGCTTACACCTGGTACCGGTCCTTGATGGTTGGAATCAGGTACTCGTCGAAGGCGTGCGCGAAGTCATAGCGCGGTTGAAAGCCCCAGTCGCGCCGCGCCGCCGAATCGTCCACGTCCGTCGGCCAGGAGTCGATGATCCGCTGTCGCTTCTCGTCCACGTGCCACGTGATCGCCGCGCGCGGGAACGCCCGAGACACGACGTCGCAGATCTGTCCGGCCGTGGGGCTGAACGCCGTCAGGTTGTACGCCGTCCTCGTCAGCCGCTCGCGCGGCACCGAGGCGAGATCGATGAGCGCGTCGATCGCGTCTGGCATCGCCATGAACGGAATGCGCGTGTCGGGTCGAACGAAGCAGGCGTACGGCTTCCCTTTCGCGGCGGCATGAATCATCTCTGGCGCGTAGTCGGAGGTGCCGCCGGACGGCTGCGTCACGGCCGAAATCAGTCCGGGAAAGCGGACCGACCGGAAATCGACGCGGCCCGCCGGCGGATCGGCCGCCAGCTGCTTGTAGTGGCGGGCGTAGTAGCGCCCGAGCTGCTCGCAGTACAGCTTGTTGCACCCGTACATGGTCGTCGGCGTGTTCCACTCGTCCTCGCGCACGAGCCCGGCCCGCATCTTCGTCGCCAGATCGGGCAGTCCGTATGCGGCGATGGACGACGGATAGAGGAACACCACCGGGCGGCCGTGGGACTGCCCCTCGAGGTGGGCGAATTCGAGCAGCGTGAGCGTCCCTTCGACGTTGACGTGGTGCGCGGTCGTCGGCGTGAACTCCGCGCGGGTCGAGAGCAGCGCCGCGAGATGGAAGACCAGGTCGATCTCGAACTCCGCGAGAATCCGCTCGAGCAGGCCCCGATCGGTCACCGAGCCGGTGACCTCGCGGCGGACGAGCCGCGCCAGCGCCGGTTCGAGCGGCAGCACGTCGAGCGTGACAATCGAGCGCTCCTCGGCCGCGAGCCGCGCGAGCAGCCCGTGGCCGATCTCGCCGTTGGCACCTGTCACCAGGACAGATGTGGCGCGCATGGGTTATGGCGAATCGCCGTCGAGCAGATCGCCGAGGCCGCCCGGTGCTGCAGTGGCATCCCTCCTCCGTCTACAACGCCGTGCCCACCCGAGGCGGCGACATGACCGGCTTGTCCGGCTCCGGCGTGAAGTCCTCACCCGGGTTGATGAACCGATCGGTCTCGAACCGGTACTGCTTGTCGTGGAGCTGCCGGTAGCGTCCGTTGAGCTCGAGCAGCTCGGCGTGCGTTCCGCGCTCGACGATCTCGCCGTCCTCGAGCACCAGGATCTGGTCGGCGCTGCGGATCGTGGACAGGCGATGGGCGATGACGAACGTCGTGCGGCCCGACCGCAGGCGTCGCAGCCCGTCCTGGATCATCTGCTCGCTTTCGCTGTCGAGGCTCGATGTCGCTTCGTCCAGGATGAGAATCCGCGGGTCGGCCAGAATCGCGCGGGCAATCGAGACCCGCTGGCGCTGTCCCCCAGAGAGCTTGATCCCGCGCTCACCGACCACTGTCTGATAGCCGTCGGGGAATCGCTCGATGAACTCCTCGCAGTGCGCGACGCGGCACGCGTCCTTGATCTCGGCAAGCGTCGCGCCGGGTCTTGCGTATCCGACATTCTCCGCAATCGAGCCATCGAACAGGAAGTTGTCCTGCAGCACCGACGCCAGCTGCTCGCGGTAGTCGATCAGCTTCATCTCCGCCAGATCGCAGCCGTCGACGAGGACGCGCCCCTCGGTGGGGCGATTGAACGCCATCACCAGGCTGATGAGCGTGCTCTTGCCCGAACCGCTCGACCCGACCAGCGCCGTCGTGGTGCCGGGCGCCGCGCGGAACGACACGCCGCGCAGCACCGGCTGGCCTGGCGTGTACTCGAACCAGACGCTCTCGAACGCCACCTCGCCGGTGATGCGATCGAAGGGACGACGACTCGAGTCTTCGTCGATCTCCGTCGGCATATCGAGAATCTCGCGGATGCGGTCGAGGCCGGCGATCGCCTCGGTAATCTGCGTGCCAATCGACGCAATCGACACGAGCGGGGCCGCGACGAGCCCGATGAAGAAGATGTACATGATGAGGTCGCCCAGCGTCATCTCGCCCGCGATGATCGCGCGGCCGCCGAGCCAGATCATCAGCACGCCGATGATGCCGACGACGACCGTGCTGCCGGCGGTCGTGGCCGAGACGCCGGTCATCGACTTCGCGACGTTGCGGAGCAGCCGGTGCGCGCCCTTCGCGAAGACGATCGCCTCACGGTGCTCCGCCGTGTACGACTTGACGACGCGGATGCCGCCGAGCGCCTCGGTCAGACGGCCGGTGACTTCGGCGTTGATCTTGCCGCGCTCGCGGAAGAGCGGGCGCAGCGTCCTGAACGCATGGGCCATGCCGCCGCCGAACGCCCCGAGCACGAGCAGCGTCATGGCCGTCAGCCGCCAGTTCAGCCAGAACAGCACGGCCATGCCCATGACGGCGGTCACGACGCCGCCGGCGAGTTGCACGAGGCCCGTGCCGACGAGGTTCCGGATGCCTTCGGCGTCGGTCATGATGCGCGACACGAGCGCGCCGGTCTGCGTCGAATCGAAGTAGCGGATCGGCAGGCGCATCACCCGCGCCTGGACGCGCTTGCGCATCTCGGTGATGGCGCGCTGGGCGGCAACGCCGAGGATCTGCGACAGCGAGAACGCCGTCACGGCCTGGACGACCGTGGCGGCGCCGGCAGCCAGGGCGATCGGGAAGAGCAGGTCGGTCCGACCGCGGCCGATCACCTCGTCGATCAGCCACTTGGACGAGGCGGGCAGCACGAGGCCCGACACGCGGCCGACGAGCATGAGCACGAGGCCGAGGCCGAGCCGCCGGCGGTGTGTCCACAGCAGCGCGCGCGCCTCACGCCACGCGGCCGAGGCGGACGTTCGCCGCTTTCGGTCGGCGTCGGTCCCGAGCGTCCCGACGATGCTGCGGCCCGACTTCTCGCCCGTGCGCATCCCGTGAAAGTTCACCATGCCATACAATTCAGTTGGTGGTCATGAGCGACACGACGACGCGGGGCATCCGGATTCAGGTCGAGAGCACGTATCTCGCCGACCAGAGTTCTCCCCGCGACGGCCGCTATCTGTTCGCGTACCACGTTCGCATTTCCAACGTCGGCTCCGACACCGCACAGCTCGTCTCTCGTGAATGGATCATCACGAGCGCAGAAGGCGAGGTCGAGCGCGTGAAGGGCCCGGGCGTCGTCGGCGAGCAGCCGGTGCTGGCGCCCGGCACCTCGTTCGAATACACCAGCTATTGTCCGCTGAAGACCCCGGTCGGGTCGATGCAGGGCAGCTATCAGATGCTGACCTCGGGCGGCGAGACGTTCGACGCCGGCATCGCGCCGTTCACCCTCGCCGCGCCGCACGCCCTGCACTGAACCGGGGGCCGTCACCAGAGGCCCCGGGCACATGGACTCGGTCAGTCCAGATGCCCCCGCTCCGCGTCGCCCATCTCGACCGTCCCTGAGGGGAAGTACTCCTTCCACCGAGTGGTGACGCGCCGCGCGACGGTGTCGCCGCACACCAGCTCTTTGGGAAATCCGGGCTTCAATCGGGCGTCGATGACCACCGGCGCCCGGTACGCGATGTGATTGCGGACGACCCGGCGCTCGGCCGCGTGGATATCCGCCGCCGGTTCGAACCGTGTGAAGGTCGTCCAGAGAAAATTCATCGCGCTGGCCGCCGCGCGCGCGGGCTCGTCGGTGAGCACCACCAGCAGCCAGCCCTCGAAGGCCCCGTCGGAGGCCAGCCGGGCCGCCGCCGACGGCTCCGAGGCATACGGCGGCGCGCCCACTACCAGGCACCCGGCGCAGAACACCCGCACGTCGGTCACGCCGGCGGGAACGGCGCCGCTGAACTGCCGCGGCAGCGTTCGCACCGGATCGCCGAGCCCCAGCCACACGCCCTTGGACCCACGGTTGATCGCCGGACCGGTGTAGTCGAGCGTGTCCATCGACAGGTTCGAGAGCACGTACAGATCCGTCTCGGGGTTGGTGCGCGCCAGGATGTGCTCGAGGGTGGCCGGAAAATCGCGGACGTCCACGTAGCGGTCGGTCACGAGCAGGAACTTCGTGAGCGATAACTGCCCCTCTCCGAGAATCCGGAATGCGCTCGCCATCGCTTCGCGCGGATAGCGCTGCTTCACCACGGCCGCGGCCAGGGCGTGATAGCCGGTCTCGCCGTACGACCAGAGCTTCTCCACGGCCGGCATCACGAGCGGAAACAGCGGCGACAGCAGCTCCTGCAGCAGATCGCCGACGTAGAAGTCCTCCTGCCGCGGTTTGCCGACCACCGTCGCCGGACAGATCGCGTCGGCCCGGTGCGCAACGACCTGCAGCTCGAACACCGGATAGTCGTGCTGCAGCGAGTAGTAGCCGTAATGGTCGCCGAACGGCCCCTCGGGCCGGCGAAGGTGCGGCGGCACGTCGCCAACCAGCGCGAACTCCGCGGTCGCGACGAGCGGATGCGGTCCGTGGCCGTGGACCTGGGGCAGACGCTCGCCCGCCAGCAGCGAGGCGAGCAGCAGCTCGGGCACGTTTTCCGGCAGCGGCGCCACGGCGGACAGGATGAGCGCCGGCGGACCGCCCAGGAACACGGTTGCCGGCAGAGGCTGTCCCCGCGCCTCGGCGACCGCGTAGTGGAAGCCGCCGCCCTTGCCGATCTGCCAGTGCATGCCGGTGGTCCTCGGCCCGTGCACCTGCATCCGGTACAAGCCGAGGTTGTGCCCGCGACGGTCGGGGTGGGTCGTATAGACCAGTGGAAGCGTGATGAAGGGGCCGCCGTCCTCCGGCCAGCACGTCAGGACGGGGAGCCGGTCGAGGCCAAGACTCCGCGATGTCCGCTCGACGACCGGGCCCTTCGCAACGCGGCGGGTGCCGACTTTGAGGAGCTCGAGGCCGACGTCCCGGGCGCTCCACAGCCCCGGGAGGCTTGGCGGCAGCAGCGTCTCCACGAGCTGGGCGAGGCGCCGCACCAGACGCATGGGGCGCTCGCCGAAGGCGAGCTCCGCGCGCCGCGCGGTGCCGAACAGATTCGTGACGAGCCGGAAGTCGGACCCCGCGACGTTGGTGAAGAGCAGCGCCGGCCCGCCGGCGGCGACCACGCGGCGGTGAATCTCCGCGATTTCCAGGTACGGATCGACCGGCGCCTCCACCGTGACGAGGTCGTCGGCACGGCGGAGGTGCTCGATGAACGCGCGGAGGTCTGGGAACGACACCTAGCTGGTGGCGGCCATCGGCTCGTCGGCGCTGCCGCCGTAGATGGCTGGCACCTTCGACCCCATCGCGCGGAGGTAGGAGGCGAGCTGGCCGCGGTGGTGGATGCCGTGATTGTTCGCCAGGACGAGGAAACTCGCGGCCGGCTGCTGCATCATGCCGAAGAAGTCGACGACCGTGGCGAGCTTCTCGCCCGGCGTCGAGCGAAGCCGCTCGATGCGCCGCGGGAACTCGCGTGTGTAGAACGCCACGACGTCGGCGACGGACGTGAAGCCAGCCGCCATCTTCTTCTCGGCGTCGGGATCGAAACTGAACGCGCCGTCGCAGATGCTGTCGATAAACCAGGTATCGCCGAGGGCCAGATGGGTGGCCAGCTCCCACGCCGTCCGCGACTTCTCATCCGGCTTGTAGTCGCGCCGCGCGTCCGGCACCGCCGCCAGCACTTTGCACGTCGCCTGACACTCGTTCTCCATGGCCTTGGCGAAGAAGTCCGCCAGGAACCGGGCCTGTTCAGCATTCATGGCATCCTCCAACCGAATTCATCGAGTCAGTTTCCGGTACGTGATCCGGTGCGGTCGGTCCGCCTCGGCGCCGAGGCGACGCCGCCGATCGGCTTCGTAATCCTGGCAGTTGCCTTCGAACCAGACGACGCGGCTGTCGCCTTCGAACGCAAGCATGTGCGTGGCGATCCGATCGAGGAACCAGCGATCGTGGCTGATCACCACCGCGCAGCCCGCGTACTCGAGCAGCGCCTCCTCCAGCGCGCGGAGCGTATCGACGTCGAGGTCGTTGGTCGGCTCGTCGAGCAGCAGCAGGTTGGAGCCGCGCCGCAGCAGCTTGGCGAGGTGCACCCGGTTCCGCTCGCCGCCCGACAGCGCGCCGACCTTGCGCTGCTGCTGCGCGCCCTTGAAGTTGAACCACGACACGTAGGCGCGCGAGGCGACCGCGCGCTTGCCGATCTGCAGCTCGTCCTCCCCACCCGAGACTTCCTCCCACACGCTCTTGTTCGGATCGAGGGCGTCGCGGCTCTGATCGACGCACCCGAGCTGCACCGTCTCGCCGAGCCGCAGCGTGCCGGCGTCCGGACGCTCCTGCCCCCTCATCAGCCTGAACAGCGTCGTCTTGCCGGCGCCGTTGGGACCAATCACGCCGACGATGCCGCCGCGCGGCAGCGTGAACGTGAGGTCGTCGAACAGCAGCAGGTCTCCATAGCCCTTGCGCAGCCCCCGTGCTTCCACGACCAGGTCTCCCAGGCGGGGACCCGGCGGAATGTAGATCTCCACCTGCTCGAGCTTCCGCGCCGTGTCCTCGTGGAGCAGCTGCTCGTAGGCGTTCAGCCGCGCCCTCCCCTTCGCCTGCCGCGCCCGGGGCGCCATGCGGATCCACTCGAGTTCGCGCTGCAGCGTCTTCTGGTGCTTCGTCTCCGCCTTCTGCTCGAGCGCCAGCCGCTGCTGCTTCTGGTCGAGCCATGACGAGTAGTTCCCCTTCCAGGGGATACCCGACCCGCGATCCAGCTCGAGGATCCATTCGGCGACGTTGTCGAGGAAGTAGCGATCGTGGGTCACGGCCACGACCGTGCCCTTGTAATCCTTCAGGAAACGCTCGAGCCAGGCGACCGATTCGGCGTCGAGGTGGTTGGTCGGCTCGTCGAGCAGCAGGAGATCGGGCGACTGGAGCAGCAGGCGGCAGAGCGCCACGCGGCGGCGCTCGCCTCCGGAGAGCGTCGACACGTCCGCGTCGGGAGGCGGGCACCGCAGCGCGTCCATCGCCAGCTCGAGCTGCGAATCGATGTCCCATGCGTTGACCGCGTCAATCCGGTCCTGCAGGCGCCCTTGCTCCTCGAGCAGCTTGTTCATCTCCTCCGGCGACAGATCCTCGCCGAGCTTCATGTTCAGATCGTCGTAGCGCGCGAGCAGCGCCTTGACTTCCGCGACCCCCTCTTCGACGTTGCCGCGCACGGCCTTGGCCGGATCGAGCCGCGGCTCCTGCGGCAGGAAGCCGACCGAAACGCCGGCGGCGGCGAATGCCTCGCCGATGAACTCCTGGTCCTCGCCCGCCATGATCTTGAGGAGCGAGCTCTTCCCTGCGCCGTTCAAGCCGAGCACGCCAATCTTCGCGCCCGGCAGGAACGAGAGCCAGATGTCCTCGAGGACCGTCGTGTCGGGAGGGTGGACCTTCCCGAGCCCTTTCATCGTGTAGATGTACTGCATCGCTCTCCGTGTGGGTCCCGAATCTGCGAGTATACCAAGCGCGCCCGCCGTCGCGGCCGTGGGCCACGGTCGCGGCTGAAGCCGAACGCTCAGTACCGGCGATTCGCCCTGCTCGAGGATCCGCGCGAGATGGCCCCGGAGACGGCACAGCAGCCGGGGCCGGCGTAGCGTTCGGCGAGCTGTGCGCGCACGAAGCGTTGATGGTTGGTCGCCGCGGAGTCGATGAGGTGTCCCAGGATCTCCTTCTTGACCCAGCTGCCGGAGCCGCGCGGTACGGCGACGTTCGCCTCGGTGAGGACGCGCAGCGCCACGAGCGCCACGTCCACGTCCGATTGCAACTCGTTGGCGAGCGCCCTCAGCGGAGGTAGCTCACGTCCGGGCGAGGCTGACAATGCTGCCGGTACGCCGGTCGATCTCCACCACGACCGTCTCGAACAGCCCCGGCGGCTGGCCGGGCAGGCGGCCGGCCAGGGTGACCCGCCAGACCGGCGTCATCCCGGACGTCCCCCGGACCGCCTCGACGCGATCGGGGGTGAAGGAGACCTCCTTGCGCGCAATGTCGATGGCATGCTCCCGGCTGATCTCCGTCGCGGCGGGGCGGCCGGCACAGGAAGCCGCCGCGACGAGCGCCAACACCAGCACGCCTGAGCGAAGCACGGAGGGGCGAGGCCTCTCGCGGGCGCGGGCTACTGCACCCAGACGACGCGGGTCACCACGCGGTTAGGGCCGCCGAGGTCCCGCTCGTAGACCTGTACCCGGCCTCCCGCAATCGACCGCACCAGACGGCCCCATTGCGCCGGCGGATCGACGAAGTCGTCCTCGTCCGCCGCGGACGGCGCGCTGCCGCCGGCGGCGCTGCCGTTGGCCGTCGCGGACTTGCCGTCCGTGTGCGCGTAGATGGTCTCGAGCTGCTCGTAGTCGTGCAGGTTCGGGTGCTCGTTGCTGGGCGGTCCGTCCGGATCGCTCGTGTAGTCCATGCACGACCCGAGATTGACGTTGTCGAAGATTTCGTCCTGGTGATCGAGTCCGAAGTCGTGCCCGACTTCCTGGCACATGACGAGCCGCCGCCACGGCGCCGTGTTATAGGTGGCGGTGCTGAAATAGGTGTCGTTCACGGCCGTGATGGCCTTCGTGATGTGGACGCCGTTGACCCATATCCGCGCGATACCGAGCCAGCCGGTATCGCCGTAGGGATAATTGCAGACTCGTACCCGTCCGCGGATCGACGAGCAGAGGTACCGGTCCCGCGAGCCCGTCTTGCCTGCCACCCTGGTGAGGTCCAACACCGATGACGCGGTCCAGTCGGCGATCGCCTCGTTCAGGTAGGCGTCCCACTCCGATGTGACGCTGTCGACCACCGTCAGCGTGAACGGGTTGCTCGAACGGGCCCAGTGGTAGCCGTTCCATGAGTGATCTCCCAGCAGTACGGCGCCCGCGGCGAGCGTCAGCACTGAACCGACCATCAGCCTTCCAACGATGCGTGATCCAGTCATGAGCGTGCTCCATTCACACGAAGGGAGACGATTCGGAAGAGGCCTCAGTATAGCCGAGCCCCACGCTATCGGGACTGGGCGCCCGAGCTGCTCGCGTCCGGCATCAGGGTGACCACCGTGTAGCGGTCGGGCGGGAAGTACTTGCGGAATGCCTCGTGGACGTTCCCGCGCGTCAGCGAATCGGCCCGTTCGAGCCGCTGTACGATCCGCCGCGGATCACGTCCCAGCATGTGCATCGCCTGCAGCGAGTTCAGCCAGTAGCCGTTCTGGCGCTGCGCCGTCTCGATTTCCCGCTTCTCCGTCTCCTTCACCGCCTGCACGTCCGTCTCCGCGGGCCCGTCGCGGCGAAGCCGCTCGAGCTCGCTCAGCACCGCCGTGGTGAGCCGTTCCGCGTTGTCCGGCGCGCTCCCGAACTGCACGGTGGTCGTCGCGTAGCCCCGCACCGGCGCGGTGTCGGCGTGGGAGACGCCCACCGAGTAGGTGCCGCTCAGCTCCTCCCGCAGGACGTCTCGCAGCCGCATCTGCAGCACCGTCGTCGCGGCGCGGAGCCGGTGCGACTCCAGCTCGTCGAGGCCGGTGTCCGAGAAGAACGTGATGGCCGTCTGACTTCGCGGCTCCTGCCCCTTGCGTACCGTCTCCCGCAGGATGCCGGGCGGAAACTGCAGGTGGAGATCGCGCGCCTGCGACTCGGACCTGCCGGTCGACGGGAGCGACCCGAGGTACGTCTCGACGAGCGGCGCGACCTCGTCCGGCTTGAACGCGCCGACGAAGAAGAACACGAAGTCGGCGGCGTTGCGGAACCGCGCGTCGTAATAGGCGGCCATACCGCCGGCGCGCAACCGCCCGACGTCCGCCGGCCGGATCGGACGCACCGAATAGTGGTCCATCGTATTGATCCGCCGCACGCTCTCCATGAACGCCGCACTGGGACTCTGCTCCTGGTTGGCGAGGCTCGCCTCGAGCCGGCGCGTGAGGAGCGCGAAGGCCGCCGCATCGTGATTCGGACCGGTGAAGTAGAGGTACACGAGCTGCATCGCCGTCTCGAGGTCGCGCGGCGTGCTCCCACCCGAGATGCCGTGCGTGTACGTCGTCATGAAGGGCGATGCGTTGGCGATCCGGCCGGCCAGCAGCTTGTCCAGATCGATCGGCGTGAACCCGCCGACCCCGGCGACGCCGACGAGCGACGCGCTCAGCGAGGCATCGAGGTAGTCGGTCTCGCTCGCCGCCGACGTGCCGCCGCGGGCGTACGCGGTGAAGGCGACCTGGTCGTTGCGGAAGTCGGTGGGCTTGAGCCACACTTCGACGCCGTTTGCGAGCGTCAGGACCGTGACGCCGATCTCGGGGATCTCCCGCCGGGCCTGCACGCGGCCCGGCGTCGGACGGGCGGCGAGGAGCTCGCGCCCGGTCATCTCATCCCGCCACGGCTCCACCGCGGCCGCCGCGCCTGCACGCAGCGCGTCCCGGAGGCTCGCGTCGGTGGCCGCCGGGGTTCCCTCCTTGTCGGGAAACGACGCGATCACCACGCGCCCCTCGTCGGTCATCAGCGTCCGGACGAGCGCGCTCACCTCCGCCGCGGCGATCCCGGGAACGAAGCGGCGCACCAGTTCCAGTTCCGTCGCGATCCCCGGCGCCGGCTCCCCGTCCACGGCGTAGCGCACGAGCTCGGAGGCGAAGCCGTCCGTCTGCGACTTGTCACGTTCGTTGTAGGCGCGCTCGTAGGCGGCCACGAGGTCGCGCTTCGCGCGATCGAGCTCCGCCTCGCCGAACCCGTACTGCCGCAGCCGCGCGAGCTCCTGCGCGAGCGCCTCGAGCCCGCGCTCGATGCGGCCGTCGTTCACGCGGGCCGACACGCTCACCGCCTCGACGTCTCGGCCGAGCCGCGACTCCCCCGAGCTGGCACGCAGGAAGGGCGCGTCCGGGCGACGCGCGATCTCGGCAAAGCGCGCGCTCACCATGGTGTGCAGCAGCGACCGCACCACCGAGGCGCGGTAGTCGCCGACGGTCAGCACCGTCGTCAGCGGGCGCTTGTGGACCACCGTCACCAACGACCCCTGCGCTTCACGGTCCGACACGGCGACGTAGCGCGTCTCCTCGTGCAGCGGAACGGGATAGGCCGGCCGCGCCGCTGGAGACGCCGCGGGCAGCCCGTCGAAGTAGCGACGAATGAGCGCTTCCATCTGCGCGGGATCGAAATCGCCTACCGCCACGACCGCCATGCGATCGGGACGATAGTGATCCCGGTAGAAATCCCGGAGGCGCTCGACCGGGAACGACTTCAGGGTCTCCGGCAAACCAATCGGCAGGCGATCGACGTACCGCGAGTCGCCGTAGAGCGCCCGCATTTGCACCGCCTGCATGCGGGTGCCGGCGCCCTGGCGCCCGCGCCACTCCTCGATGACAACGCCGCGTTCACGGTCGACTTCGGCTGGATCCAGCGAGACGCTGCCGGCGAAGTCGCTGAGCGCCTCGAACCCGCGCGCCAGGATCCCGTCGCGATCGGTCGGGACCTCAAGCATGTAGACCGTCTCGTCGAAGCTCGTGTAGGCGTTCACGTCGGGACCGAAGCGCGAGCCGATCGACTCGAGATAGCTGACCAGTTCGCCCGATTTGAAGTGCGCCGACCCGTTGAACGCCATGTGCTCGACCAGGTGCGCCAGACCGCGCTGGTCGTCCGCCTCGTCTACCGAGCCCGCCTTGACCACCAGGCGCAGCGCGGCGCGCTTCTCAGGCTGCGGGTTGCGGCGGATGTAGAACGTCAGGCCGTTTGCCAGCGACCCGGTGCCGATCGCGGGATCGAGCGAGAGCCGATCGGACAGCTCCTGTGCGGAGGCGGCTGTCGCCAGGGCTGCCGCCAGCAGGGCTGCCGTCAGCCCGATACGCGTCCGGATGGGGCGCGTCGACTTCACGCGGGGCATTGTCGCACGAAGACGAACGGGGAAGGGACCCGCCTCCGCCCCTACGCCAGGATCCGAGATCTGCGGCGGAGCCGTGCTGAAGCGGCGCTGGAAACCGCGCCGCGAAGGCGGGGAAGATAGGAGCGTGAACGACGGCGTCAGGCGCATCCTGCACATCGACATGGACGCCTTCTATGCGTCGGTCGAACAGCGCGACCACCCCGAGCTGCGCGGCCGGCCGGTGGCGGTTGGCGGCGCTCCAGGCGGCCGCGGAGTCGTCGCCGCGGCCAGCTACGAGGCGCGCCCGTTCGGCGTGCGGTCGGCCATCCCCATGGCCAGGGCCGTGCGCCTGTGCCCGTCGCTCGTCGTCGTCCCGCCCGACTTCACCAAGTACCGCGCGGTGTCGCAGCAGGTCTTCGCCATCTTCCGCCGGGTGACGCCGCTCGTCGAGCCGCTCTCGCTGGACGAGGCGTACCTCGACGTGACGGAGAACGCGTGGGGCGAACCGCTCGGCACCACCGTGGCCAGGCGGCTCAAGGCGGACATCCGCGAGACGACCGGGCTGACGGCATCGGCCGGCGTCGCGCCGAACAAGTTCCTCGCGAAGATCGCCTCGGGATGGCGGAAACCCGACGGGCTGACGGTGGTGCCCCCCGAACGTGTCGAGACGTTCCTGCTGGCGCTGCCGGTCGATGCGCTATGGGGGGTCGGACCGGTCACCGCGCGCAAGCTGCGCGCCCGCGGCATCGAACGGCTGGTGGACGTCCGCACGGCGGATCCCGGCGTGCTGCGCGAGACGGTCGGCTCGCTGGCGGAGTGGCTGCAGCAGCTCGCGCGAGGCGAAGACGATCGACCCGTCGTCGCCGAACACGACCCGCAGTCGTCGGGAAGCGAGAACACGTTCGCCCGGGATCTGACGGACCTTCGCGCCATCCGGAGCGAGATCGTCGCGATGGCGCGCGACGCGGCGCGGTGGCTCGTCCGGCACGAACGGTTCGCTCGGACGGTCACGGTCAAGGTTCGCTATCACGACTTCACCACGATCACGCGCAGCCACAGCGCCGATCCGACGCAGGAGGAGGAGCCGATTGTCGCGCGCGCCGTGGCGCTCCTCGATCGGACGGAGGCGGGCCGCCGGCCCATCAGGCTGCTCGGCGTCAGCGTGCACAACCTCTCGACCGGACTGCCGGCGGCGCCCGACGAACAGGCGCGGCTGCCGTTCGACTAGGCCGTAGGCAGTCAGAAGGAAGGCGCCGAGCCGATCCTCGATGGCGCTCGGGTGCCCGCGCGCGGACCAAGAGCAGGGCTCAGGGACGGACGCGGACGCGCGGGACCTCGATCCGCTCGACCGGCGTCTCGCCGTTCACCGCCACGGCCTCGATCGTGTCGAGCACGTCGAGCCCCTCCACGACGCGGCCGAAGACCGTATACCGGTTGTCGAGCGCCGGGGTGCGGCCGAGCACGATGAAGAAGGATGACGTGGCGCTCCCGGGGTCGTCGCCGCGCGCCATCGAGACGATCCCGCGGTCGTGGGGCGTCGGGTTGAACTCCGGCGGCAGCTGGCGCACGTAGGCCTGTTGCTGCGGCTCGAGCGGCTCGCGCCGGGTCGGCAGGAAGCCGCCCTGGATCACGAAGCCGCGCGCCACGCGATGGATCGCCGTCCCGTCGTAGATACCTGCGGACGCCATCCGCAGGAAGGCGCGGACGTGCGTCGGCGCCCGATCGGGGAACAGTTCCAGCGTCAGGTTCCCCATCGAGGTCTCGATGACTGCGCGCTGCCGCGCCAGCTGCTCGACGGTCGCCTCGGCGAACGGCTCCGGTTCGGGCGCCGGCTTCTCGCGAACGGTCGCGCGCCGGATCTCGACCCGGTCCGACAGGATGCCGGCGCTCGCCGGCGCCGTCGAGATCTTCTGCGCAATCGTCATCCCCTCGACGACGCGCGCGAAGACGGTGTACTGGCCGTCGAGCGCCGGCTGATCGGTGATGCAGATGAAGAACTGCGAGCCGGCGCTGTCGCGGCGTCCCGGTATCAGCACCGCCGACACCGCGCCGCGCGTGTGCGTTTCATTGTTCGGCTCGAACCGGAGGACACCGAGTCCGCCCGTGCCGTACTTCGCCTGCTGCGCCGGGTCTTTCAACAACGGGTCGCCGCCCTGGACGATCCCCATCGCGACCGCGCGATGAAACGTCGTCCCGTCGTAGGCGCCTTCGCGGGCGCGCGTGATGAAGTGGGCGACGTGGTTCGGCGCGGCGTCGGCCAGCAGGTCCAGCACGATCGTGCCGTAGGAGGTCTCGAGCACCGCCTGCTTGTTCTGCAGCTCGGCTGGCGGCAACGCCGACTCGAAGAACGCCTGCGCCTGGAGGAGTCCGACGAGCATCAGCGCCACGAGCATCGGCGTCATTATAGGCCTCGGACCCGGGCCTCAGCGGGAGCGGCGTTTCTGCTCTCGCTGGTCGCGCACTTCTTGCTGCCGCGCCAGCTCCTCCAGCTCGCCCCGCAGTTTGTGGTAGCTCTCGACGCGGCGGGGATCGAGGCGGCCGTCCGCCACGGCGGCCTTGACCGCGCAGCGGGGCTCGTCCCGGTGCCGGCAGTCGGTGAAGTGACAGAGGGCGGCGAGCGCCTCGAGGTCGTCGAAGGTCTCGCGCACGGCCTCCGTCACGTCCCAGAGCTGCAGCTCGCGCATGCCCGGCGTGTCGATCATCAGCCCGCCGCCGGGCAGCACGATCAGCTCGCGGTGGGCGGTCGTATGGCGGCCCCGCGAATCGGACTCGCGCACCTCGCGGGTCCGGCGGACGTCCTGCCCGACCAGGCGGTTGATGATCGTCGTCTTGCCGACACCGGACGACCCGAGCAGCGCTCCGGTACATCCGGTCCTCAAGTACGCCGCCACCTGATCGAGGCCGGTATTCAGTTTCGGACCCACCACGTGCACCGGCGTGGAGCCCGACACCGCCTCCGCTTCCGCCAGACGAGCCGGCGCCGCCTCGTTCAGATCCGGCTTGGTCAGCAGCACCACGGGCGAGGCGCCGCTCTCGCGGGCGAGCAGCAGGTATCGTTCGAGGCGGCGCAGGTTGAAGTCGGCGTCGAGTCCCATCACGATGAAGACGACGTCGACGTTGGCGGCGACGACCTGCTCGTCGGTGACCGCGCCGGCCATCTTCCGGGAGAAGGCGCTGCGGCGCGGGAGCACCGCGATGACGGCCCCCTTGTCCTGGCCTTCGCGCGTCCGGACCGCCACCCAGTCGCCGACGGCCGGCAACTCGCTGCGGCTCCTGGCGCGATGCTTCAGCCGGCCCGCGACGGTCGTCTCGCGCTCGCCCTCCGCCGTCCACACGCGGTACAGGTAGTTGAACTCGATGGCGACGCGCGCCGGCTGGACGCCGGCGCCCGGCTCCAGCGCGTCGAACGCCGCGGCGAATGCCTCATCCCATCCGAGCTGCGTCAGGCGCATGAGAACAGCCTATAGTACGCGCTGATGACGCTGGAGCTTGCCGTATGCGCCGTCGCGGCGCTCGCGCTCGTCCTGCTCGGCCTCACCGGGCCCGCCTACCGGATCGGGCTGCTGTCGGTGGCGCAGGCGTTGACGCTGCTGCAGTGGATTGCGTATGTCGCCGCCGCCGCGCTCGCGGCGGGGCTGCTCGTCGGATTCCTGGCGTACCGTCGCGGCGCCAGGATGCGCATGGTCGTCGCGGCCGCGGCGGTCCTCGGCGGCGTGGCCGCCACGGTCATTCCACTCGAAACGATCCGACGGCACCAGAGTGCTCCGCCCATCCACGACCTCACCACGGATCTCGAGAACCCGCCGACCTTCGAGGCGATCCCGCCGCTGCGCGGCGACCGGTCCAACAGCCTGGAGCGCTCACGTGCGATGTCGGACGAGCAGCGGCGCTCCTACCCCGATCTGGCGCCGATGACTCTGCCCCTGCCGCCCGACCGGGCGTTCGCGCGCGCACTGACGCGCGCGCAGGAGGCCGAATGGACGCTCGTGACCGCCGACCGTGGATCGGGCCGCATCGAAGCGACCGACACCACGCGCTGGTTCGGGTTCACCGACGACATCGTCGTGCGGCTCACGCCGTGGGGCAGCGGCACGCGGGTGGACGTCAGGGTCTCGGCGCGCCAGGGCGAGAGCGACGGGGGGCGCAACGCGCGCCGCATTCGCCGGTATCTCGGGGCGCTGCAGGCCCGCTGACACCTGCCGGCGTCGCGCCCTACTCCGAATACGCCTGGTGGAGATGCACGGGGTGCGCTTTCGCCCGCACCCGCAGGTTGATCATCTCGACGAACACCGAGAAGCCCATCGCGAAGTAGATGTAGCCTTTCGGGATGTGCTGGTCGAACCCCTCGGCGACCAGCGACACCCCGATCAGCAGCAGGAAGCTGAGCGCCAGCATCTTCACCGTCGGATGCCGCTCGACGAAGACCGCGATCGGGCCGGACGAGACGAACATCACGGCGACCGCGGCGACGACCGCAACGATCATCACCGCCACGTCCTCCGCCATCCCGACCGCCGTGATCACCGAGTCGAGCGAGAAGACGACATCGAGCAGCATGATCTGCACGATGACCGAGGCGAACGAGGCGGCCACCCCGGCCGAGGCGTGCCCTTCCTCGCCCTCGAGCTTCTCGTGAATCTCGTGGGTGCTCTTGGCCAGCAGGAACAGCCCGCCGACAATCAGAATGAGATCGCGCCCAGAAATCTCCTGTCCTACCACCGCGAAGAGCGGCGCCGTCAGCCGCATCACCCACGTAATCGACAGCAGCAGCACGATCCGCATCAACATCGCCAGGATCAGGCCGATCCTGCGCGCCCGGCCGCGCTCCTCCGGCGCGAGCTTCCCGGCGAGGATGGAAATGAAGACGATGTTGTCGATGCCGAGGACGATCTCCAGGACCGTCAGCGTCAGGAGGGCGATCCACCCCTCCGGCGTCGTCATCCAGTCCATGGCTCTGCCTCAGGAGCGCTGCGGCGCTGGAGACGACTCTGAGAGCTGCGGGAGGTCCGCCAGACCGCCCCACGTCTCGGAGTCCTGCCAGAGCAGCGTCGAAAAATAGAGCGACACCTCGTCGGCCGGAAACGAAGACGCGAGGGTCTCGGCCGCAGCACGGAGGCGGTCCGCCGGCGGCGCGGTAAGGTTCTCATCGGCGATGAGGCCGTTCTCGTGGGCGATGCCCAGCGCGTCGAGGAAGCGCCCCATCATGGCGCGCTGATGATCGAGGTGATACGCCACGAGGAGCCGTACGGCGACGGCCTCGGACACGGCGGGCAGCGCGAGCAACTGTCGGACCTTCTTGTCGAGCGGCATGGCGTGAACGCTCTTCAGACGAAACCGGATCCGCTGCGCGATCGCCGCCGTGGCGTCCGCCTGCTCGACGCCGGCGTTCTCGTCCTGCCAGAACGCCTCCGCCGCCCGCAGCCTGCGGTCGGGTGGCAGCCGCTTGAAGAGGTGGGAGGGGCGGGGCGTTGCGGGCGTGTCGCTCATTCAGACGGCTACGTTAACATAGCCGCATGCCGAAATTGACCGTGGAAGGCTTCACCACCGTGGAGGTGCAGGCGGGCACGCGCCTGGTGCTCGCCATCGAGCAGGATGCGGGTGTTGACATCCTCCACGCCTGCGGCGGAAACGCACGCTGTACGACCTGCCGCGTGGAGTTCGTGGACGGCGAGCCGGAACGGATGACGACGGCCGAGAAGACCAGGCTGGCCGAGCGCGGCCTGACCGGCGTGCGCCTGTCGTGCCAGATCGTCTGCGATCACGACATGACCGTGCGCGCGGTGAGCCGCCTCACCGGCAGCGGCCGTCCCGACCCGGGCCGCACGCCGATGCCCACGATTCAGCCGCCGCCGGAGTGGAGCACGAGATAGCCGATAGCCGGTAGGCGGTAGCCGGTGGCCGGTAGCCGGTAGCTGCTCGCCAAGCCAGGCAGACTTTTCGCAGCAAGTTCATATTCGACAACATCTTCCCGGCTCCGAGCACCACCGATGACAACGGGTCCTCCGCCACCTGCACCGGCACGTCCGCCTCCTGCTGGAGCCGCGCATCGAGATTCCGCAGCAGCGCGCCGCTGCCGACGACGATCATGTTCCCGCACG
Source organism: Acidobacteria bacterium RIFCSPLOWO2_12_FULL_68_19 (assembly GCA_001767525.1). Taxonomy (GTDB): domain Bacteria; phylum Acidobacteriota; class Vicinamibacteria; order Vicinamibacterales; family UBA2999; genus MELF01. The sequence goes on from MELF01000049.1 coordinate 81,290, forward strand.
CCTCCACGATCGGCAGCCCGGCGCCGATGGCCGCCGCCGTCCCTTCTTCCACCAGGTACACCTCGTCCGCGCGGGTACGGCTCGGCGGCGCTCAGGATTCCCGTTTCGGCCTCAGATTGGCGGCGAGGATCCGCTTCCGGGGCCGGATGCTCGTCGGCGTCACCTCGACCAGCTCGTCGGCGTTGATGAATTCGATCGCCTGTTCGAGATTGAGGGTGCGCGGCGGGATGAGGCGTATCGCCTCGTCGGCGGTCGAGGCGCGCATGTTGGTCTGTTTCTTCTCCTTCGTGACGTTGACGTCCATGTCGCTCGGCCGGGCGTTCTCGCCGATGATCATTCCCTCGTAGACCGGCGTGCCCGGCTCGACGAAGATCTCTCCGCGCTCCTGCAGGTTGAAAAGCGCGTAGGCCGTGGCGGCGCCCGGACGGTCCGCCACGAGGGCGCCCGTGGGTCGCGCGGGAATCGCGCCATGCCACGGCTCCCAGCCGGCGAACAGGTGGTTCATGATCCCGGTGCCCTTCGTGTCGGTCAGGAACTGCGACCGGAAGCCGATCAGGCCGCGCGCCGGGATGCGGAACTCCAGCCGCACGCGCCCGCTGCCGTGGTTGACGAGCCGCACGAGGACGCCGCGCCGCGTTCCCGTCTGGGCGATGACGACGCCCTGAAAGTCCTCCGGAACGTCGATCACCAGCTCCTCGATCGGCTCCACGCGGACGCCGTTCACCTCCCGGATCACGATCTCGGGCCGTGACACCTGGAGCTCGTGCCCTTCGCGCCGCATCATCTCGATCAGAATCGACAACTGCAGTTCACCGCGCCCGATGACCTTCACCTGCTCCGGAGCGTCGGTATCCTCGACCCGCAACGAGACGTTGCCGAGCAGCTCCCGGGCCAGACGGTCGCGGAGGTTGCGCGAGGTGACGTACTGGCCGTCGCGGCCGGCCATCGGCGAGGTATTGACGCCGAAGATCATCGAGACGGTCGGCTCGTCGATGGCGATCGGCGGAATCGGCACGCGCTGGTCGGGGCTGGAAATCGTCTCGCCGATGGTGATGTCCTCGATGCCCGCCACGCAGACGATGTCGCCTGCCGCCGCTTCGTCGACCTCCACCCGCTTGAGGCCGTCGAACGCGAACAGCTTCGTGACGCGCGTGTCCTGCGCCGTGCCGTCCAGCTTCAGCACCGACACGGGGTCGTTCAGACGGACGGTCCCGTTGAAGACGCGCCCGATGGCAATCCGGCCCAGATAGTCGCTCGAATCGAGGTTCGCCACCAGGATCTGCAGCGGCGACGCCGGATCCCCCCGGGGCGGCGGCACATGGTCGACGATCGCGGCGAACAACGGGCCCAGATCGCGCCCCTCCGAGGCGGGATCCGCGGTGGCGACGCCGGTCCGCGCGTTCGTGTAGAGCACCGGGAAGTCGAGCTGCTCCTCGGTCGCGTCGAGATCGATGAACAGGTCGTAGATCTCGTTGAGGACCTCTTTCGGACGCGCGTCGGTCCGGTCGATCTTGTTCAGCACCACGATCGGCGGCAGTCCGCGCTCGAGCGCCTTGCGCAGGACGAAGCGGGTCTGCGGAAGCGGTCCCTCGGACGCGTCGACGAGCAGCAGGACGGCGTCGACCATCGACAGCGTCCGCTCCACCTCGCCGCCGAAGTCCGCGTGCCCCGGCGTGTCCACGATGTTGATCAGGTAGTCGCGAAACCAGACCGCGGTGTTCTTAGCCAGAATCGTGATGCCGCGCTCGCGCTCCAGGTCGATGCTGTCCATGACCCGCTCGGCCACCTGCTGGTTGGCGCGGAACACCCCGCTCTGCCGCAGCAGCGCATCGACGAGCGTCGTCTTGCCGTGATCGACATGGGCGACGATCGCCAGATTACGCCGGAGGGGATTGGCGACGGGCGCCTGGCTCGTTGACACCTCCGCAGTATAGCGGTCGTTCAGCGGCGGAACGACCCGCTCGATCGCGTCCGGCCGGCCGCCGTCCTCTCCCCCTCGGCCCCGCCCGACGAGTGGCCGGCCATGCGAACGTACGCGCGCCTCGGTTATGATCTACTCAGAACGCTGCCTCGATTCGCCGCGGCGGCCGATCTCCTCCCGGTACGGGGCCACGCCGGGAGCGGGAATCGATGCGGGCTGGAGCCGTCGGTGGCGGAGGCGCCCGGAAGGGTGCTCGTCGAGGCTACGAAGGAGTCGGAGCAGAAGAATGCCGCTGTACGAGTACGCCTGCAAGTCATGCGCGCACCAGTTCGAGCTCCTGATGCGCGCAAACGAAGCGCCCGCCTGCCCCGCGTGCCACGGCACGGCGCTCGAGCGGAAGCTGTCGGTGTTTGCGGCCCATACCGGCGGCGCGCCGGCGCGCGGCGCCGCGGCCGGCCCGTGCGGCACGTGCGGTGACCCGCGCGGCCCCGGGGCCTGCTCGCTGAACTAGTCGAACCACCCCGACACGCCCAGCCGTCGGCGGGGCGCCCGCCCGGGCTCGCAGGACTCGACCGCGTGAGGACTCAGTGATGGTCGTCGGTCACCATGTGCGGGCTGCTCCGCTCGACGCACGGCGGCGATTCCATCAGCGCATCGGATGTCCCCGTCAGCAGCGCCAGCCGGCGAGGGGTCATTTCCCACGGGCCGGTGAACACAACGGGATCCTCCACCGTCGCTGAATAGTGAAGAACGTCACCCTCCCGGCGAAAGCGCTCGATCACCCGCATCTGGTCGCTGTGGAACCACCCGTCCGCGTCGAGCCACGACTCGTCGGTGAAGTTCCTCACGTCCACGACGAGCGTGTCGTCCTCCCAGCGGCCGACGCCGTCGCCCATCCATGATGGATCGACGTCGTCGCGGTGCGGACGTCCATCGGTCGGGATGACACGAAACGTGTTGCGATTGGCGTACAACAAGACGACCTGCCCCGGCGTCTGCACGATCTGATCCGGCGGGCCCATCCGCGGAACACCCTGCGGCTTGCAGTAGAAGGCCGGATCCAGTCGCGTTTGCCGGCGGGACGTCTCTTCCAGCTTGGCGCGCAATTCCGGTTTGTAGGGCGGCTTGTTGGGAGCGTTGGCCTTTCGCTCGGCGCCCCGTCGATCGAGTGCGGCAAACAGGTCTTTGCCCTCGAAGATATCGGCGCCATCGAGCTGAAACACGACAATCTGCGTGTCGCCCCTCTGCACCGTGTTCGGCAGACCGCCGCCACGGGTTCCCCAAATACCGTTCAAGTCAGGACGGCCGTCGGCGGTGCGCGGCGCCGGTCTTGACGCAGCGGGCGCTGGGGCCGGCGCCTGGGTCTGCGCGCTCGCTCCATTCGCGTGGATCTGGCCGGCCAGTACCGCGAGCGAAACCACGGACAACACGTGGAGATTCATGGCGACCTCTCGGCTCATGTGAGTCATCGCAGCTGGTTGATGTCTCCGAGGGCAATCAGCAGCTCCTGGCCATTGGCGAAGGTCATCTTGCGCAGGAGCACCGTGAGCGACCCGTCCTTCGGCGCATAGCCTTCCAACGTGACGCGCTGACCAAGACCGAGCTTGTCTCGCGTCACGCCTGCCCGGCGGAGCGTGACCGGAGGAAAGGTCTCGACCGTCCAGGTCGTGATCTTCCCGGAGGCGTCCGCCACGTCCAGGTACAGGTAGACGTGCGGATTGACCCACTCGACTTTCGACACGGTCCCCTGCAGCGTCATCAACCTGGTTTCGTCGAACACCGCCGCGAACGAATGATGGCCGAACGCCGGCAGCGCCGTCGCACCGACGACGAACCCGACGATTCCCGCCAAGAGCCGGAGTCGCATGTCCCTTCCTCCTGGTTGTCAGTCGGCCTCGCGATCACCTCATCCACGTATCGGTGGGACCCTCGCCGACATCGCCCGTGTCGGTAATCCGACTGGCGCTGGCCACGGGCACGCCGGTGATGACTTCCTCGCGCCCGTTGGCGTTCCCATACGGGGAGGATTCTACAAGGCGTTCAACGTAGATGGCGAGAGCAGCCATCGCGCAGGTTTCCATGAGTTCGCGCTGGTCGAGAAAGTGACGACACGCAGGTGGTGGCGCGACGGCGAAGCCCAGCATGGACCTGTCAGCGCGTGTTGGCAAGCCCCTCGAGGACCAAGACGACGGCCTGCCGCGGGCAGGTATTCGGATGCTCTCGCAGGCGCAGATGGAAACGAAAGACGACGGCCTGATCGGCGCCGAGCGGCACGAGCGCAGCGGCGGCCGGACCTTGCACCATCGACCTGGCGATCCCCAAGGTCCGGCAAACACGGAACGTCCGTCACTGCCGCAATCCCGCCGGCGAGCGGAGCGGTCTCTTACGGAAAGTCGACTCGTCAGTCGCGAAAGCGACTGCGCCCCGCGAAGAGCGAGGCGCCCCAGGTCAGTCGACCGCCCCCGACCACGACCAGTTGTCCGCCGGCCGCCGGATGGTTCCGATGCGCAAGCGCGGCGACGACTCGTCGCGCGGCGGCGCCCCTGTCACGACCAGCCGGTCGCCCGGCCGAAGGGTCGTTCTGGTCAACTGGGCGTGGGTCAACTGGCTGATCGACCCCCACTCGAGCGTCCACGTCACCGTCGCGCCGTCCTTGCCGGTCACGTCGAGGCGCAGGAACGAATGCGGGTTTCGCCAGACGAATTCCTTGACGACTCCCTCGACCTGCACTTCTTTCGACCCGTCATAGGTCGCCGAGAACGAGTGGTGCGCGAACACCTGCCCGCCCGCCGCCAGCATCACGCCGACGCCCAGCAGCACCAAGACCATGCGCCTCATGAGATCCTCCCTGTCGCGTCCGTTCGAGCCCTGCTCACGACTGACTGAGCGACCGATACACTGCCTCGACAAACCGCTCGGTCGTCCACGGTCCTGTCTCGCGCCCGTAGCGCGCGTCGTACTCCCGCGTCGGGCGGGCCGCCTTGACTTGCTCCAGCGTCAACCCTCTCCGGATCATATCCTGCACGCGGTCCCGAACGATCGCCATCATATCGCGGTAATACACGACTTCGGCGTGATCGGCGAGACGGCCGTGTCCCGGGACGACCAGCGTCCCGCCCGAGGCGTTGCCCGCCGGCACCGTCACGTCGATCAGCCCGTTGAGCGCCTCCACCATGCGCTCGATGCCGCCGCCCGCCTCCAGGTCGATCCGCGGATAGCCGGTCAGATCGAGCAGATCGCCGGCGCTCACCACGTCGGACTTCCGAAACAGGACGATGCTCGTGCCGTCGGTGTTCCCGGGCCGATGCAGAATCACGACAGGCTCGCCGTTGAAATAGAGACGTTTCTGCGGGATCGAAAACGTGTTGTCCGGCCAGCCCGTCTCGGGAATCCGGGGCGCCGCGCCGGCCGCCCCGGCCAGCCGGTGAAACACGGTCAGATACGCGATGACCGACGCCTTCCCCACATCCAGCGCCCCCTGTGGGCCGGCGGCGTAGTCTGGCGCCCGGAACGGGATCGTCTCTCCGACGTCTGCGATGGCCGCATTCCCGCCGACGTGATCCTCGAATTCCACCGTGTTGATGATGTAGCGCAGCGGACGCGTCGACAGGCGCCTGATGGCTGCCAGCACGGCTTCGCTCATCGAGGCGCCCCCGGTGTCCACGACCAGCACGCCGTCGTCGCCGATCTGTACCGTGATGTTGGCGCCTGCGCCGACCAGCATGTACACGTTGCCCTGGACCGGCAGCACCTCCACGGTCCCGGCGGCAGGCGCGTGCACGCGTGGGGGCCACTCGGCCTGGCCCTCGCCGGCTTGCGCGCTCTGGGTGGACACGAGGGCCGTCCCGCCAAGCAGGCTCACGCACAGGAGTGCCACCCCGCGCCACGCGGCAACGCCGCGCCGTGGTGAGTCCTTCGGCTGTCGCGTCATGGCCCGAACTCGGTAGCGCCGGTCACCGATCTCGTCGGACGCCGGAACGCCCGCATCTTTGCGATGTACTCCGGGTACATCGTCTCCGGCCCCCCGAGCCGCGCCTCGACCGGCGTCGCGAATCGATCGCGGGCCTCCGGATCCAACCCAGGAAGCGGGCTCTTTCCGGGCAGGAAGTGCGGGACCTTGCCCCGCGGCACCGCCGTTTCGGTCGCCTCTTCGCACGGATACGGATCCATGCGCATCCCGGGATCGCTGACCCACATCATCGTGGTCCGAATGTAGGGTACAGCCAGATAGACCGGGTCGTAGATGATGACGGTTGCCTGCAGGTAATCTCCGATGCGCTTCCAGCGCGTACGCACCACGGTCCGATCGCTCACCATGAGCCCCGACCGCCGGATGTAGGTCTCCTTGAGGTGCGTTGTCGTCACCACCAGCACGTTGCCGTCCCATTCGCCGGTCGCGAAACCGCTCCAGGTATGCAGGGCGTACGCCGGTGGACGCGGGCGCCCATCCATCCAGATGGTCGTTTCCTGCTCCTCCTGGTTGATGTGCCCGTGGTAGGCGAGCAGCTTCTGGGTGGCCTGCTCGACCTCCGTCCAGATCCGCATCTGCGAGAGCGGCCCTTCCAGGGAATAGTCCCAGGCATGGGGGCGACACACCCATTCGGCCGTGTCGAAGTTGGCCGGCGACCAACTGTCGGCGAGCCACCGGCCCGCGGCGCTCAGAGGAACGCCTGCCGCGTCCCCCGTCATCCCGCTCCCATCCTGATTGCGGGGCAACGGCCGCCAGAGGCCGGAAATATCGACTTGCGCCAGCGCTGGGGCGCCCGCGAGGAAAACCAGCCAGACGAAGACAGCTACACGAAACGTGGTTCGTGACACACCATCACCTTCTGATACACGACTCTCGCGCTTACCCTACGGTTGGCCGGCACCACGGTCAATGGGCCAATTGGCTCATTTCGCGGCCTGGCGCACTCGCCCCGAGCGGACCCGCAACGCCCACACCCTGACACGACGCAAGGGCTAACTCTCTCTTCAGATCAGAACCCGTACTTGATCCCGAACTGCAAGATGCGCGGCGTCCCGGCCTGCGTGAGGATGCGGCCGAAGTCCCCCGCATCGAAGTTCAGGTTCGGGTTGCCCCAGTTGAAGTTGTTAAGCAGGTTGAACGTCTCCACCCGCAACTCCAGGGTCTGCGCCGCGGCCAGACGAATCGTTCGCGCCAACGCCATGTCGACGGCCCAGTACGCCGGACCGACGATGCTGCCACGTTCGTGCGAGCCCAGCGTACCCGCGGCCGGGTACGCGAAGGCGGCCCGGTTCAGGTAATTGTCCAGCGTCTTGTTGCCATACGGGTCGCCGAGCACCTGATCCGGCCGCTGATTCTGCTGGAACCCGGTGGCGCTGTCGGCGGTGGTCGGACTGAACGCCTGGACGCCGATGCCCGTGCCTGCGATGTCCCGGCCTGTGGTCACGGTGAGAAACGAGCCGGACCGCGCGCTGAGGATGCCCGCCACCGTCCAGTCGGAGGCGAGGGCGCGCAGCGCCGGGTTGGCGAGTTCCGGCGTCTGCACGCCCACGGTCACGTTGCCGATGTGACGCCGGTCCTGGAAGCAATTGCCGCGATCGAACTCCGGGTCGTCGGGCTTGAGGTACCCGGCAGAGAACTGTCCGAACGTCGTCTGGATCGAATTACCCACACAGTACGACCGCGTGTAGTTGGCGCTGAGCCTCAGGCCGGTGGCCGCGCGCCGCTGCGCGGACACCCTCAAGGCGTGATAATCCTGGGTGCCGACCGCTGCATGGAGATCGATGGTTCCGAGCAGGCGCGACGCCCCAGGATTCTCCAACGACAACACGCGCCTCTGGTTCAGGTTGGCCGCCGTCGTGCACGTCGGATAGAACACCCCGTCAAGCGTGCACGGGCCCAGCCCGAGGAAGACGCCAGGGTTGAGCTGCACCTGACCCCAGATGCGGTCCGTGTAGCTTCCCAGATAGCTCGCCGAAGCTTGCCACACACTCCCGATCTGCCGCTCGAGGATGACGTTCCACGACTGGACGCGGGGCGAGTTGATGTCGGGATCGATGGCGCCGTACGAGCCGTACGCCGGGAACGTCGCCTCGGGGCTTGGCACGGCCGGCACCGGGTGCGGCGGTCCGCCGGGCCATCCTCGATACGGGTCATCGAAACCGCCCGCCGGTTGGTTCACGAAGAGACGGTTGGAGAACGGCGAGGCCGTGGCGCTGATGAAGAGATACGACGCGCTGTGGAAGTCGTAACCCAGTCCGTAGGAGGAGCGCACCGCAGTACGGCCATCGCCATTGACGTCCCAGGCCACGCCGACGCGCGGCGCCAGATTGCCCCACTTCTTGTTCAAGCCCGACGAACCTGAGGGGAAGCCGGGGTCGCCAGGATAGAGGAGACCGGCCGGTGCGTTCCTGTACACCGTGGTTCGGACGCCGCGCCGCCACGCCTCGACGCTGAAGTTGGAGACCGCGTTGTTGCGCACGGTCTGCCCGAGGAAGGGCTCCCAGCGCACGCCGGCGTTGAGCGTCACCCGGCTGCTCACCCTCCAGGTATCCTGGGTGTACAGTCCGAGGTACTTCTGGTCGATCGACAGCACCCCGGGCCTGGCGTGCTCCACTCGAAAGAGCCTCCCCGTGAGAAAGTCGGCCATGCCCATCCCGGTGAATTGGCCGTTGAACGTCCACTGGCCAGGGCCCTTGCCGCCATCGACGGTGTCGTGCTTCCAGAACGACACATCCGCGCCCAAGGACATCTGGTGGCTCCCCCGCACCAGCGTGAGCACGTCCGACACCTGATAGGCGTCGGTGTCGGCCTGGAAATACACCGAGCCCGGGGATCCGGAGAATCCACCGGTAATCGAGAAGACGACGACCCCGGGCACGTAGTTGTAGAAGTCCTTGACGCCCACGTCTTCGGGACCAAACGTCGGCACCTGGTTGTAGTGGGAATTGCTCCGGTTCCACGCCACCCGGAAGGTGTTGACCCCATTCGAGCCGAAGACCATGGTGTCGCCCAGCGTCAACGAATGCGCCCGGTGCCATTGGTTGTTGTCGTCCGGCCTGAGAGTCGTGAGCACGTTGTCCGACTTGGAATAGGCGGCGGGCTTTCTGTCGAAGGTCCCGACGTACCGTCCGAATAGCGAATGATCGGCCCCCGCCTGGTAATCCATTCTGGTGACGACCTGTCCCTGGTCGTACTCGTACGGCGCCGAGTACCTGATGTATCCGCACGCGTCGTCGGTGGTGGGCAGTCGCCTGGCGACGTTCATCGCCGCCGGACTGAACAGCGCCGGATCGATCCGGTTGTTCACGAACGGCGCGCGCAGCGTCACCTGTTGGCCCCTGTTGCACGCCGGCGCAGCAAAGGCGCTGAAGTCCCCCCTCAGCATCGCGGCGGTGGGCACCTGGGTGAGGATGTCGGGCGGCGTCGCACGAACGTACGTGCCCTGGTAGGCGCCGAAGAAGAACAGCCGGTCGTTCACGATCGGCCCCCCCACCGTCCCACCCGGCTGGTGGCGCTTGAGGCCGTCGTCGCGGCGCTTGCCGTCAGGCCCGATGGGGGCGAACACCGCCGTCGCGTTGAAGCGCTTGTCCCGGACGAACTCGAAGAGGTCTCCGTGGAACACGTTGGTGCCCGACTTGGTCACGGCGTTCACCGTGCCCCCCGAGTGCACGCCGTTGTCGGCGGACAGTCCGCTCGTCGCGACCCTGAACTCCTGCAGCGCATCCGGGAACGGGAGCGGCATGTTCAGGTTGTCGTACGGGTTGTTGTGCGGCGCCCCGTCGAGCAGATAGGCCACGCCAAACGGCAAGCCGCCGGCCACGGCCGTGAAAACCGACCCGGGGATGCTCTTGATGTTGGGAGCCGTCTGCACGGCGGCGCCGGCCAACACGATCAAGTCGGTCACTTGGCGCCCCTGCAGCGGCAGCTCCAGGATCCGCTCCTGCTCGACCACCTCGCTGATGCCAGCGCTGCGCACGTCGACGAGCGGCGCGGCCGCTTCGATGGTGACCGTTTCCTCGAGACTCCCGAGCGACATCACCACATTGATCGTGGGCGCGGCCGCCACCTGCAGCACGAGCCCCATCTGCACGTAGGTGCGGAATCCCTGCAGCGACGCTTCCAGCCGGTATGGACCCGTCGGCAGGTTCGGGATCACATAGTTGCCGTTTCCGTCGGTCACGACCGAACGGGAGAGTCCCGTATCGGTCTGCATCACGGTGACCGCGACGCCGGGCAAGATCCCCCCGCTCTCGTCAGTCACCCGGCCGCTGAGTTCAGCCGTCGCCTGCGCCCAGGCAGCGGTACTCGTCAGCAAGAGAATGAGCACACCGACCGCGCAACGTTTCACGCCGCCCGTCATCGCCGCCTCCCTCTTCGCTAGCCGGGAGCCCGCATGTTCGCTCCCGCATGCCATTGACAACGAGAACACTCCGCAGGGGACCTAACGGACCACGAGGATGACGCCGCCCTCTTCACCCCACCGAGCAGGGCTCCGGATTGAACGCGGCACCATCTGGAAGCTTCTTGAAATGCGCGATCAGGACATACGGCTCTCGCAGATTCTCTGGATCCCGGACCTCCGACACGACCCTGAGCCAGCTCTCGCCAGTGGGCGCCTCCAGCCGGTGGAAGTACTCGGTCATCGTGGTGCTCGCGCTGTAGGGCACGCCGTTCTTCACGAGGTACCCCGCGCGCAGGCCGCTCGTGACGACGCGCAGCCGTCCCTCCCGCCCCGGGTTCAGCCGCACGCCCGGGTACTGCCACGCCGCGACCGAATAGCCCTGCCACGACGCCTCGGACGGCGAGGGCCCTGCGCCGAAGCGAAGGAGCCGGATCTGACTACCCGCCTCCAACTCCATTCTGATCGTGGTGTCGTCCTGCCAGGTGACTCGAAGACGGCCTGGGAGCCGCATGACGGCCGGTGCGCCGTATCCTTTGCACTGCTCACCCGCCGCCTCGTCTCGGGCCGGATCCCACGTGTCGGCGATCCGGCGGGCCGCCGGAGTCAGGGGCGTTCCCGCGTAGTCACCCTTCCGCGGCACGACCATCCGCCGCCGCCAATCGTCGCTGATGACCGACACCCAGGTCCCTGTGATGTCAACCGCCGCGCCGGCTCTGGCCGTCGGCGCCCCTCCGCCCCTTTGAGCCTGGGTCCGAGCCGGTGTGAGACACAGGACCACCACACCGGCAGCGAGCCAGCACGCACACACGAGCCTTCCACGCCCCATGTCCGTCCCCCCGGGCGGCCTCAATCGGTGACCTGGCCCGGCCGCGTGCCCCATTCGAGGCCGTCGGACATGCGCTTGAGCGCCACCATCCGTGCCCGGTTGTCGCCGGGCCTCCGCAGCGGATTCGCCCTGACGACCAGGCGATCGCCGATATTGAACGTGCTGCTCGTGATTCCGCTCTCCGCCAAGGCATTCAGGCCGCCCCATTCGAGCGCCCACTGCTCCACGTTTCCCTTCTCGTCCACCCGTTCGACGTGAAGAAAGACGTGCGGGTTGCGGAAGACCGCGCGCACCACCCGCCCCTCGATCACGACCTCCTTGCCCATCTCATAGAGCGCCGTGAACGAGTGGTGCGCCAGAGCCGTCGCACTGACACCCCACAGGAACACGATCGCTGCGCCAAGAAGCCGAACCGTGTAGGTCATAGGTTGTCTTCTCCTTCAGTGCCCACCGCCGAAGTGACTATCTGTGGTCGGTCCGACCCACTCGAGTCAGGTCCCGGTAGACCGCTTCGATGAAGGGGCCCGGCGAACCATACATGCCATCGAAATCCAGGGTCGGCCTGGCTGCCTTGATCTGTTCGAGCGACTTGCCTTGTGCAATCAGGTCGAGGACGCGATCGCGGACGATGACGACCATGTTCCGGTAGATGGCGACATCAGCCGTGTCGGAGAGACGTCCGTGGCCGGGGACGATCATGGTGCCTCCCTGCGACCGGTATTCCGGGAACGCCACGTCGATGATCGTGTTCAACCCGTCGATGACGCCCTGGACCGACCCGCCCTTGTCCACGTCGATTGCCGGATACCGGTCTGGCGCGTACACGTCGCCGGCGCTGATCACGTCGGAAAAGCGGAAGTGAACCAGCGTGTCGCCGTCGGTCACCGCCGCCGCGTGGTACAGCTGAATGCCTTCTCCGTTGACGTACTGACTCAGCTTGTACGTCTCGCGGTCGTACGTCTCGGTCGGCCGCAGGTCCGGCGGCGCGTTCAACTGTCCCATCCGGCGCAGCAGGTTCTCGTGCCCGAAGACGGTGGCTCCGGGATCGGCCTTGCCAAGGCCGAGGAACGTCCTCCCCGCAGCGGCGAGCTTCCCGGTGGCGCCGATGTGATCGCGATCGAACGTAGTCTGCACGATCCATCGAATCGGCCGCGCCGGTGCGGGCGAGCTGATGACGGCGTTGTACGCCGGATTCGCCCAGCCGTACGGCGTGTAGGGTCCGGCACTCCCGGGGGCGTAACATTGAGGCCCAACGCAGGTCGTCATGCGAGCGGGCGCACCGACCGCGCCCAACCCGATCTCTCTCACCTTCGCCAGCACCGTGTCGGCCAGCGCTGCCGAACCCGGATCCACCAGGAACACGCCGTCCACGCCCACCGAGACGGTGAGGTTGCTCGCCGCACCGACGATCATGACGACGTTTCCCCGGACGGGCAGAACGCGCAGATCGGCGTCGGCGTCCTGGCCGTAAGTGAGCGACGCCGTCACGAGTGTCCCGGCGACCCCGATGAGGGTCGCGGTCGGCAGTACCGCCAGCGATCGCGCGATCATACGTGGACTCCTCCGTCTGCGAGATCACTTGGACGGCTTCGCCGTCTTCAGCGTCTTCCGGTACTCGGGATACGTCGTTTCGGCGCCGCCCCGAGCGGCGTCGAGCGGAAGTCCCAGCTTCTCGGCGAACTCGTTCAGGTAGGGGTTCTTGCCCGGCAGAAAGTGCGGCACGCCCGGCGCGACGTTCTCCACCGACACCGTGCACGGAAAATACTGAAGCTCCTTGTACGGCTCCCGACGATACGTCACCGACCGGATGTACGGCTCCTCCAGGTAGACGGGATCCTCCAGGATCGCCGTAATCGTCAGCAGATCGCCGTCCACCGTGAGGTATTCGGTGACTCTCGACTTGTCGCTGAACATCACGCCGTTCGAGCGAAGGTAGCTCTCCTTCAGATGCGTCGTCGTGACGACCAGCATGAGCCCGTCGAACCTGGCGGTCGAGAACCCCTCCCAGGTATGCGGCGCCCACTCCGGCGGGTGCGGTCTCCCGTCGAGGTAGATCGCGCGGTCCTGCGAGCGCAGGAACTGCATGTGGTAGGCCACCAGCTCACGAGACGCCGGATCGACCTCCTTGGTGATGTGCGCGCCGCCTCCGTAGAACCAGTTGAACGGGCCCGGATGCGGACGGCACTGGAGCTCCGGGATCGACCAGTCCGCGGGATCGTGGCTGTCGGCTCGCATGCGAGCCGCGCCGTTCAGTGGCAGCCCTGTGTAATCTCCCTGCAGCGGAGTGCTGTAGGGCCCGACACCGTGGTTGATCTCGGCCCACTCCCCGCTGAAGTCCGTGGTCTGCACGAAGGCGGTGTACGACCCCTGTGCGAGCCCCTCGGCGCTGATCCCCAGCGCGACGAGCGGGCAAACGACGGCGATGGTCCTGACGAGCGTGGCGCTGAACATGTGTCACCCTCCGGGGGCGGTGAAGCTGACGGCAAGGGGCGGGACGAAGATGTGAGGAAGGAGCGCCCTCGGACAGGCACGGATCGAGAACGACCCCCGCAGCCGGGCGGTGAGACGGCCCTGTTCGCCGGGCGCCGGACATTCCATAGTCGACTCGTCCCTTCCTGCTCGAAGTCCGAAAGGCCGACCGCACGCGCCCGCTACATGGCCGGGCGACCCTGAATGTCGATGGTGGCGCCTACCCTACGGCCGGCTGATGCCACCGTCAATGAGCTAATTGCCTCATTTCAATCGATGAAGTCAAGTGCACCAACGAGGAGGTGTCACCAACGAGGAGGTAGTGGGTCAATGTGATCCACTACCAGGGAGGACGATGGAACGCGGCGTCGAGCGTCGAGTCGTACGGCAGATCGCCGATCGGGAGCGCTATCCCGGCGACCTGCGCGATCCGGCCATCCGCCTGCCGCTCAGAATTCTGGTCCAGGACCGGTGGGCTGGATGAACACCCGGCCGGTCGTTTCGTTGCAGCCGCCTTCCGGCCAGGTGGTGCCGCAGCCGATGAGCCCGCCGTCGCCCCTCAGGGCGCCGAAGTTGCGGCCATCTCTCAGGGGATTGAGCGTCACCGTCAGGATGGTGCCGGGCGTAAAGCTCTTGACCGTGACGCCGTGACGGGCCAGGGAGAACGCCGGCCCCGTTTCCACGCCCCACACCACGGGGTTGCCGGCCCCGTCCAGCACCGGCTTTCCGTCGGCGCCGAGCAGCTCGAAGATGAGCTGCGCGTGGTTGGAGCCGGGAATGAAACGGACCAGCTTGCCCGTCAGCGTCTTCGTGGTCGTCGTGTCGTACATCGCGAACGAATGGTGGGCCAGACCCGACCGGCCCAGTGCACCGACGACCAGGATTGCAGCCAGTCCCACGGCCACTCGGGCTCTAGAGCCGCGCCAGGTCGTGGCGTCTTCTCTCTCAGTCCTCATGACTCATATCCTGCCACTCACAACCACGGATTGCTACTTGTCCGGCGCTCCCGATGCCCCGGTAAACGCGCGGCCGTCGGCCAGCGTGATTGCGTCGGCGACAGCCCGGGTCAGGACCTTCTTGCCTCCGTACCCCTTGAACGTGATCTTGTCGCCCGCTTTGAGATCGCTCCGCGTCCATCCCCGCCGCAACACGCTGTTGGGACTCCCCAGCTCGAGATTCCATGTGGTCATGACCCCATTCTCATCGGGGGCGTCCACGTAGATGCGCATGTGCGGATTCGTCCACTCGACCTTGGTGACGACCCCTGTCCCTCCCACCGGCTTGGTGTTGTCGTACTCCGCCGCGAACGAGTGGTGGGCGACGAGCGGCACCGACAACCAGCACAGACCGACACCCGCCACCAGCATGCCGAGATGTCTCCTCATGTGTGACGCCTCCAAAGATGCACTCGAGTCCAGCAGTGATTATGGCGCGGATCTCTCGACTCCGAAGCCTTTTTCTCGATAGACGTTCTCTATCCCGCCGGCGATGCCGTACTGGTTGTTCTCGGCGCAGATGAACTCCATCAGCTCGTATCCCGGCGGCAGCGCCCGTGCCGAGAACTTCAATTGCACAGGCCGGGAAAACGCTCCCGGGTCGTCCAGAGTGAGTTCGTTGACCAACGTGCCGTAATTGACCCGCGTCCACCGCTCGACCGTGTGGAGCTGCTCGGTGTGCGGCGTGCCGCGGGCGTCGAACCAGAACTTGTCGTTGTAGCCGACCGTGTCGATGACGAGGGTATCGCCTTCCCACGATCCGATGGAGTGTCCGAACCAGGTCGGAACCGGATCGGAGGGGTGCGGACGGCCGTCCATGAAGATCTGCCGGTGGCCACCGGCGTCGCCGTTCTCGTGGAGGACGAAGATGTGCGTCGGACCGTTGGCCGAATAGGCTTGCACGAACCGCCATGGATACGGATTCGATCGCGGCACCCCCATCGGCGTGCAGTAGAGATACGGTTCATTCTCCGCTCGCCGACTGTCCCGGAGCTGCTTCGCCCAGGGCTGCAGGGGAAACTCGCCCGGCCCGAGTCCGCCGTCGTCTTCGATGTTGTCGTTCGAACCCCCGCCAACCCACGGGCCCGACAAGTCGGGCTTGCCGTCGTGCAGCCTCGGGACCGGTCCCGATGCCACATGGGCGGGCGCCACCGGCGTCCAGTCCGTTCCAAGCCTGCCGATCCGGTCGGCGCTCACCTGCGCCCCGCTGCCCACCCCTTCGACGGGCGGCCGGGTCTGGCCCAGCAACGACAGCGTCACCCCCCCCACGACGACCAAGGTTGCCAGCAGCCGTCTCACGTGCATCTCTCCTTCGAGCCTCGCGGGTCTTGATCGGCGGCTGTTCCTCCGGCTCGATTCCGGGTGTCTATCGCGGCTCGTCCACCCGGCACGCCGTCGGGTCCCAGCCCGAACCGTCGGGCAGCTTCTTGAAGGGAACCGTCGTCGTATACGGCTGCGTCAGGTGCCGCGGATCGGTGACAATCGCCGTCACGAGAAGCCACCTGTCCCCGTTCGGTTCCGTAAACGTGTCGAAGTACTCTTCCAGCCGCGCGTCCGCACTGTAGGGCACGCCGTTCTTCCGCAAGTACCCCGGACGCAGATGCGTCGTCGTCACCCGCAGCTGCCCCGTGGCCCTTCCCGGCCCGCGACCCGTGGTCCGCAGCCCTTCCCATTCCGCCACTGAAAAGCCCTGCCACTCGGCGGGCTGATCGGGCCGGGGGGTCGCCCGGAAGTGAAAGAGGCGCGTCTGCGTGCCCGAGTCGATGTCCATCTGCAGTGTATCGTCGTCGCGCCACTGGATGCGCAGGCGGCTCGGAACTCGCATGATGGCCGGGGCGCCGTAGGACCGGCACTCGTTGCCCTTGTCCCCCGCCGGGTCCCACGCCCCAGCCAGGCGCCGCGCCTCCGCGTTGAGCGGCAACATGCTGAAGTCTCCTTTCGGAGGGAGCATCATGCGCAGGTGCCAGTGCTCGGTCACGACCGACACCCAGTAGCCGGTGTAGTCTTTCGGCGCCGCCGCGCGCGCCGTGGCGCCGCCGCGTCCCTGAGCTGCGGCGCCGGAGGCCGCAGCCAGACAGGCCACCAACCCGGCGGCCGTCACACGACTCCACTTCCGCCGCGTCTTCATCATCAGAAGTAGAAGTTCAGCGCGAACTGCATGATCCGCGGATCCTCCGCCGTCAGGATCCGCCCGAAGTTCGCGTCGGCGAAGTTGGTGATCGGATCGCCCCACCGGAACCAGTTGAAGGCATTGAGGGCGTCGACCCGCGCTTCCACCCGCCTCGTGCCGCCAACCGGGAACGCCCGGGCGAGCGACAGATCGAGGTTCCGGCGACCCGGCCCTTCGTACCCGTTCCGGGTCGAATTGCCGAACCCGCCCAACGCCGGCTGGGCGAACGCCGAGGGATTGAACCAGTTGTTGCGCGTCCTCTGGCCGTACGGATCGTTCCCCACCTGGTCCACGCGCTGCACGGTGGTCAGCACGCCGTTGAGCGCCCGGTCGAGGCCGGTCGTGATCGTCAGCGCCATGCCGGATGAAGCGCGGAAGATGCCCGAGAGCCGCCAGCCCGACGCGAGCAGGCGTATCGTCCGGTTGTCGAACTGCGGCGATTCCACGCTCGCCGTCAGGTTGAAGATGTGCGTCGGAGACGCTGTGCAGGGTCCCTTGTCGGCCTCGAACGCCGCTTCTCGGTCGGTCGGCGGATTGAGGATCGACACGGGACGCAGGTAGCCCGTGCCGGGGTTGGTCGGCCCGGCCCCCTGGTTGACGAGCAGCCCTTCGCAGGTCGACACGGTGTAGTTGGCGTTGGCGCTCAGGCCGTTCGCCGCCCGGCGCTGGAACGACAGCATCAGGCCGTGATACCGCTGCCAGCCTTCGTCGGTGAACCAGTCGAGATAGCCGATGTACTCGCCCACCGCCGGATTCGCCTGGGAGACCTCGCGGCGGAGGTTGATCGGCGCCTGCGAGCAGTTGGCATAGGTGCGCGGGCCGGTCACGGTGTTGAGTGTGCAGGGGCCGGTCGGCGACCCCGGGAACGTGGCCGGGTTCCCGGTGACGTCTCCCCAGGCATTCATCAGATAGTTGCCGAGATAGCTGGCCGACACCGCCATGTTGGCGCCAAGCTGCTGCTGTACGCCCACGTTCCAGCTGTGCACGCGGGTCGTGTCGAGATCCTGGGGCACGGACATATATGCCACGCCCGTGGAGAACGGCATGTCCGGCCGCAACGTCACCGGGTACGGGTTCGTCCTGCCGATGCCTCCCCAGGGGTCGTCGAGACGCCCGACGGCGGGGCGCGTCAAACGCTCCTCCTGGTCGAACGGCGGGACCCGGGCCATGTCGAAGAAGAAGCCGCCGCTGATGAAGTCGCCGTTCATCGCGTACGCGGCGCGCACCGACGTACGGCCGTCGCCTCGGGCGTCCCATGCCATGCCCACGCGCGGCTGGAGGTTCGCCCAGTCGGCATCCATGCCCGCCTTGCCCGCAAACCCCTCGTCGCCGGGATAGGTGAACCCCGGGGGCGCCTGCGGGTACACGCGGCTCCGCTGCCCCGCTCGGAACCGGTTGGCGTCGAAATTATAGATGGCGCCGCTCCTGTGCTCCTGCGGGAACCAGGGTTCCCACCGGACGCCGTAATTCAGCGTCACTCGCGGAGCCAGCTTCCAGGTGTCCTGGGCGTACACCCCGAAGCTCTTCTGCGAGATGTCCATCAGAAACGGCGTTCCCTGGCGGTACTCGAACACGTCGCCGATCAGGAAGTCCGCCAGTCCAAGTCCGGTGGCCCCGCCGTTGAAGCTGAACGTGCCCGAGGAACGAACGTTGGAGAGCGCCTTCCAGTCGGAGACGCCCACCGAGGCCCCCAAGCCCCACTGGTGGTTTCCGCGCACGAGCGTCAGGTCGTCGGATACCGCATACGTGTTGGGCCGGTAGTACGAGTCGATTTCCGTCCCGGTGCCGAGCGCGAATCCTCCGGTCACCGTGAGAAGCATGACCCTTCCGGGATAGCTGTAGGTGTTGACCCCGACGTCCTGAGGGCCGAGGTAGTCCGCATGCGTCCGGTGCACGTCCGTGCGGTTGACGGTCAGACGGAGGCTGTTGACCGTCGTATTGCCCAGCACCGCCGTGTGGCCGAGCGCCAGCGAGTGCGCACTGCTGTCGCGCCCACCGAGCGTGGAGGCCAGCATATTGCCGGTCTCCTCGAACGGCGGCTTCCAGAACGTCGTGGTCAGCATGTAGCGGCCGAAGAGCGACTGGTCCCTCGTCAACTGATAGTCCATCCGGGCGATCGACTGTCCCTCGCGCGGCCGCGTCTTGCGCGAATAGGTGATGCGGCCGCAGGGGTCGGTGGTCGTCGGCAGCCGGCGCGCGATGTTGACCGCCGCCGGGCTGAGCAGCGCCGGATCGATGCGGTTGTTCACAAACGGCGGACGGAGCGCGACGGCGCCGCGGGACACGCACTGGGCCGACGCGAACTGGGTGAAATCGCCCGCCAGCATGGCAGCGGTCGGCACGAACGTGATGATGTCGGCCGGAGTCTGCGTCGCCCGCGTCCCCTGATAGGCGCCAAAGAAGAAGAGCCGATCGCGCACGAGCGGACCGCCCAGCGTGCCGCCGAACTGGTTCCGCACCAGGCCGTCGCTCACCCGTTCGCCCGTCCGAGGGTTGCGCGCCGCGAACGGCGCGGTGGCGTTGAAGCGGTGGTGCCGGGCGAACTCGAAGACGTTGCCGGAGAAGCGATTGGTGCCCGACTTGGTGACGGCGCTGACGGTGCCGGCCGCGTGCACGCCGCTCTGCGCGTTCTGCGAGCTGGTCTCCACGCGGAATTCCTGCAGCGCGTCGGGAAACGGCAACGGCAGGTTGAGCCCGTCGAAGGCGTTGTTGTGCACCGCCCCGTCGAGCGTGTAGGCCACGCCGAACGGCTGCCCGCCGGTCACGACGATGGCGCGGCTGGCCGTCATGCTGCGGCTCGACGGCGTGCCCGTGTCGACCGCGGCGCCCGCCAGCACGATGAGCTGCGTCGGGTTGCGCGCCTCGAGCGGCAGGCTCTGGACCTCCTGGCTGTCGATGACCCGTCCGATCGACGGGCTGCGGAAATCGACGAGCGGGATCGCCGCCTCGACGGTGACCGCTTCCTCGAGCTGGCTCACCCGCAACACCGCATTGATCACCGGCGCGTCCCCCACCTGCAGCACGAGGCCCGTCTGCGCGTAGGTCTGGAACCCCGCGAGCGACATTTCGAGGCGGTACGGGCCGAGCGGCAGGTTCGGCAGCGCGTAGGCCCCGCTCTCGTTGGTGACGACGCTTCGGGTAAACCCGGTGTCGACCTGAAGGACGGTGACGGTGACCCCGGGCAG
This sequence comes from Acidobacteria bacterium RIFCSPLOWO2_12_FULL_68_19, assembly GCA_001767525.1. Classification (GTDB taxonomy): domain Bacteria; phylum Acidobacteriota; class Vicinamibacteria; order Vicinamibacterales; family UBA2999; genus MELF01. The sequence goes on from MELF01000049.1 coordinate 101,228, forward strand.
CACGAGGCCGCTTTCGTCCCTGATCGTACCGGACATCTGGGCCGTCGCCTGCGCCCAGGCGCCGGTGCTCGTCAGCAGAAGCAGGAGTACGCCAATCGCACAACGTGTGACTCCGGACAGCATTTCGGCCTCCCCGTTTCCTGGGTTATGAAATCCGAGATGAACACGACCGGGGAGTAGCGTGCCCGGTCTTAGATGGAAAGGTTCCCCCACACGATGAGCCGGCCCACATAGATCACCCCGAACCAGAGGAACAGCGACGCCGCGGCGATGGCTTTCGCCATTGGTGGGGCGTCCTCTCCCGGTCCGATCTGGTCGACCGCGCGGGACACGCCGGTGAGGTTGAAGACGAGCAGGTTGAGGCCCGCCAGCCCGATGAAGATCAGCTTCGTCTGAAGGAAGCGGTTCACGATCAGGACGTCATACGGATGAACGGCGATGTTGGCCCACAGTCCCCCGACAAACAGCGACCCGCTGGCCACGCAGAGCACGAACCCGAACACGCCCCAGGGCAGCAGCCGCCGCACCGGCGCGACCGCCAGCCCCTTGCCCATGCCCAGGAGGCGCAGGTCGAACAGCCCGACGGTCCCAATCAGGAGGGCGAGTCCGACGAAATGCATCACCTCGGCCAACGGCCACACCCACGCATAGGCCTGGATGAACTGCTCGAGGATCGGCCATCGCAGGATGTACCGGAGAAAAGCTTCCATGACAAATGCCTCCCGTCAGACTTCAACGGCGGCTCGGAATCGTCGACATCGTCGATCGCTCGTTCCCGGTGCCCCCGCGCAGCACACGCGCGCCAATCTGTCCACCCAGCAGCAACAGCACTCCCAGCACGAGCACCGCGCCCGCCGTTTGCCGGCCGATGTAGGCATCGTACGCCGTCACTCGTCCGGAGGTGACAGCGGTCAGCCAGAAGAGGAGCAGTGCGCCGGCCAGCAGCTTCCCTTTCGCCGACGCGGTCGCCGTGGCGTCGTCGGTCCCCTCCGGGCCCACGACTTCCTTGCGCAGCAACCGCAGCGTCGTGAGGGCCAGGGCGATGGCCAGCATCTTGATGTAGAAGGTCGGCATCGTGAGGAACACCCGCGCGTCGATCGCCACGAGCACGAGGCCCGAAGCGAAGTTGAGCCAGAAGCCGACCCACATGAGCGGGAAGAACCGTCCGAGCGCCGAGAGCGACACGCCCGGGGCGAAGCCGAGCGTCCGCAGGCCCACCGCACCACTGAGACCCACGATGAGCGCGAGGCCGAAGGTGTGAATCGCAAGCACCGTCGCGTAGGCGAATATCGACGGCGATTCCCGCACCCAGGTGGCGAGACCGCTCTCCTCAATCGCTGCCAGAAAGTCCATGGCTGACTCGTCCTTTCCCCACCCATGCGACGCGCGAGAGCCCGCACACACCCCTGCGCCAGGGAACCGTAGAGCGCGGGTGGAGCGTACCCTACGGGCGGTTCAACGCCACCGTCAATAGCTCAATTGCTTCATTTTGGGGAAGGCGATTATACCGGACCGCGGAGAGGCCTCGGCGGAGGAATTGTCTTGGTCGTCAGCACGATGAATCGGTCTCGAGAATCCGACGGATCGCCGCGGCCGTCTCGGCTGAGAGATCGAAGAATTCCAGCGCCACGTCGTACTGCGTCCGCGCCAGCGTTGCCGACGGGAGCTGGACCTGGTGCGCCAGGCAACGCTTGACGCGCCCGGAGACGAGCAGCACCTGATCCCTCCATTCGACCTGCAGCGTGATCGTCTCGCCGACGGGCATTGCCGCCTGCCAGAGCACCAGCGCGCCGCCTTCGCTCAGATCCACCAGGATCCCCTCGCGCGTGCCGCGGACCCGCACGCGCAGCGGCTCGAAGGAGACGCGCTCGGTTCGACGCCGTTCCGTTTCCGGAGCACCCACGTTGACCATCTCCTCAATTATGGCCGAACGCCGGCCTGCCGGCTGGAACCGAGCCGGCCTGGACGAGCCGGAATCGGCACGCGCGATGGTGGCGCACGGAGCGGGACGCGAGCCGGGCTACTTCTTTGCCGCCACTGCGGCCGGCGCGGCCATCGTCACCGTCATCGCGGTCATCATCGTGGCGCCCACCGCCTGCTCCGCTTCGACGACGACGCGTTCACCCAGCTTGAGGATCTTGGCGTCGGCTTTCACCTTGCCCTGCCGGTAGATCGTCTTGGCGCCGAGGGTAACGGCGACCGTCTTGCCGTCGGTCGTCTTGACGTCGAGCTGCGTCTCGGTCACCGCCGCGATCGTCCCGAGCACCTTGTGCGCGTGCCCTTCGTGCGCCCGGGCTGTTGCCGAAATGACGAGGACTGCCACCACCGCCGCGCCGAGCATGCATCGACCGATCATCGACATCCTCCCGTAGAAGTCCCGTATCAACGTGACCGCGCCGCGCCGAGTGCGCCACCGAGGCACGCCGGCGGTATGCCGTGTGCGCCACCCATGACGTGTCCGTCCCCTAATGTGCGTGTGCAGGCGGTTCGGCCGGCGGATCGCCGCCCTGCAGGAACCGTTCGGCCTCGACCTCCTGGCGGATTTCCTCCGGAGACCTGGGATTGAGCGCCTCCATCTGTTCGATCTCCTCGGGCGTGAGCCGCGGGAGACGGCGGATGAAGTGCACCAGATGCCAGCTCGCTTCCACCCCTTCGTTGGTGCCGGTGCCCCAGCCCGGCATGCCCGTAAATCGTATCCCGTTCTCGATGATCCAGAACAGCTCGCCGTCGGTCAGTTCCTGCGTGGCCGGCAGCCGCATATCCGGCGCCTTCGGGAAGAGGTTGCGCCCCATCTCGGCGTTCCCGCTGCCGTCGTTGGCGTGGCAGGCGGCGCAGTGATCGGCGAAATGCGCCATGCCCTGGGCCGACACGTCGGACGACGCAGACACCGGATTGCGGCGCTCCCGCGCCTCCGCGGGAATCCCCAGTCGGCGGACGGTGCGGGCGAGCCGCGTTTCGAAGGGTCCGGGTTCGGCAACCGCGGTGAGTCCGGTGGCCCGCACGTACCACAACGCCGCCGCCATGCCGGCGGCGACCGTCACGAGCACCACGAGCACGACGAGAACCGCTTTGCTCATTGCCACATCTGGCACGCGGCCAGACGAAGGGTCAGGAAGACGATCGTGAGTGTACCCTCCCTGCAGCGTGCGGACCGCAAGAACGTCGTCGACACCGTGGGCGGATCACGCCGGCTCACGGCGACACGCGCCTCAGCCGCAGGGCGTTGCCGATGACCGACACCGAGCTGAAGCTCATGGCCGCCGCCGCGATGATCGGCGACAACAGCAGACCGAAGAAGGGATACAAGACGCCGGCGGCGATCGGCACGCCGGCGGCGTTGTAGACGAACGCGAAGAACAGGTTCTGCTTGATGTTCCTCATCGTCTCGCGGCTCAGCTCGCGCGCCCGCGCAATCCCGCGCAAGTCGCCCTTCACGAGCGTCACGGGCGCGCTCTCCATCGCGACGTCGGTGCCGGTGCCCATGGCGATGCCGACCTGCGCCTGCGCGAGTGCGGGCGCGTCGTTGATGCCGTCGCCCGCCATCGCGACGAAGCGGCCAGCGGTCTGCAACCGCTTGACGACGTCGACCTTCTGGTCGGGTAGCATTTCGGCGATCACCTCGTCGATTCCGAGCGTCCGGGCAACCGCCTCGGCGGTCGTCCGGCTGTCGCCCGTCAGCATCACGATGCGGACGCCGTCCTCGTGCAGCGACCGAATGGCATCGGCGGTGGTCTCCTTGATCGGGTCTGCCACGCCGATGAGGCCCGCCAGCGCACCGTCGATGGCGACCAGCATCACCGTCTGCCCCTCGCCGCCGAGCGCCTCGGCGCGCTCGCCGTACGTCCCAAGGTCGACGCCGAGATCGGCCATGAGCGCACGATTGCCCAGCGCGACCCGGCGCCCGTCGACCGTGCCGGTCACGCCTTTGCCGGTGACGCCCATGAAGTCGCGCGCGTCGGCGAAGGCCGCGCCGCGCGCCTCGGCCCCCTTGACGATCGCCTCGGCGAGCGGGTGTTCGCTCCCGCGTTCGAGGCTCCCCGCCACGCGCAGCAGCGTCGCCTCGTCGTAGCCGGCTGCCGCCACCACGCCGACCAGGCGCGGCTTCCCTTCGGTGAGCGTGCCCGTCTTGTCGACGACGAGCGTGTCGACCTTCCGCAGCACTTCGATCGCTTCCGCATTGCGAAAGAGAATCCCCATCGTCGCCCCTTTGCCCGTGGCGACCATGATCGACAGCGGAGTCGCCAGCCCGAGCGCGCACGGGCAGGCGATGATCAGCGTCGCCACGGCGTTCACGAGCGCATGCGCGAGTCTCGGCTCGGGCCCCGCCAACGCCCACACCGCGAAGGTGACCACCGCGATCGCCACGACGGTGGGTACGAAGTAGCCCGAGACGACATCGGCAAGCTTCTGGATCGGGGCGCGGCTGCGCTGCGCTTCGGCCACCATGGCGACGATGCGGGCGAGCAGCGTCTCGGCCCCGACCTTCTCGGCGCGCATCACGAGTGCGCCCGTGCCATTGATCGTCGCGCCGACGACCCGATCGCCGGCTCGCTTCTCGACGGGAATCGGCTCCCCCGTCACCATCGACTCGTCGACCGCGCTCGCCCCGTCGACGACCACGCCGTCCACCGGCACCTTCTCCCCGGGCCTGATGCGCAGCCGGTCGCCGACCCGCACCGCCTCGAGCGGCACGTCCTCCTCCGCGCCGTCGTCGCGGAGCCGGCGGGCCGACTTCGCCGCCAGCCCGAGCAGCCTCCTGATCGCAGTGCTCGTCTGGCTGCGCGCGCGCAGCTCCAGCACCTGTCCGAGCAGGATGAGCGTGACGATGACGGCGGCCACCTCGAAGTAGAGGCCCACCTCGCCCATCTCGTCGCGGAACCCTGCTGGGAAGAGCCCGGGGACGAGCACCGCCACCACGCTGTAGAGGAAGGCCACCGCCACACCGAGCCCAATCAGCGTGAACATGTTCAGGTTGCCGTTGACCACCGATCGCCAGCCGCGCACGAAGAACGGCCAACCGCCCCACACGCACACCGGTGTGGCCAGCGCGAGCTCGAGCCAGCGCATCGCGGCCGGCGCCAGGAGTCGATCGAGCGGACGGCCTGGAATGTAGTCGCCCATGGCGACGACCAGGAGCGGCAGCGCCAGAGCGGCGCTCCCCCAGAAGCGCCGCGTCATCTCGACGAGCTCCGGGTTTGGCGCGTCCGCGAGCGCGACGGTGCGCGGTTCGAGTGCCATCCCGCAGATGGGGCACGCGCCGGGCTCGTCGCGCACGATCTCCGGGTGCATCGGGCAGGTCCACTCGGTCGTGGTCCCCGGCGTCGCCGGGAGCTCCGGCTCGAGCGCCATGCCGCACTTCGGGCACGAGCCAGGCTCCGACTGCCGTACGTCGAGGTCCATCGGACACACGTAGGCGGCGCCTCCCACGGCCGGCATGGCGGGACGTTCCCCATCGCCGAGGAACGCGTCCGGCGTCGCGCGGAATCGCTCGAGGCAGCTCTCCGCACAGAAGTAGTACGTCCGGCCGCCGTACTCGAGCTGGCCAGCCGCATCCTCAGGCGTAATGGTCATTCCACAAACCGGGTCGACGACTTCCAACAGCGTCTCCTCGTTACACGATCGCTTCTAGACCCGCAACGCAGCAGCCGACGACACCTTACAACGTCGAACCGGAAAAGTCCGCAGAATCCAGAGAAAAATCGCCCATCCATCTTGATGCGAGGCGCTCGAGACGACAAATGCACCGGAAAGCGCGCGGCAACACTGGCCTGCTCCTTGCCCTCGCATTGCCAGGCAACGGCGTGATTCGAGCAACGACTCTGTTTCTCGTGTTGACGTTGGCGGGAGCGCCCGCCGCGACGTCCCTCTGCATCGGCTGGTGTAGCGCCGACGGGACGCCGATCGACATGGCTGCCACTTGTCACCAGTGGACGAGAGAAGGCATGCCAGGGCTCCTGCCGGGTGAATACGGATGCGACACCTTGCCGCAGACTGCGCCTTTCGTGAGAGAGGACGTGCAGCGGGTCGCATCGGGGTTGACGCTCGGTCACGCCGTTGTGTTCGCCGAGCAGCAGGTCGAGGGCTGGCTGTCGCTCCACCGAGCGGCGGGTCCTGCGTCCAGCCGCCCGGCGGCATCACAAGCGCCCACTTTCACACCCCTTCGAATCTGACGCCACCTGTCCGCGCCTCCAGTGCCGTGGGCACCGGAGGAGTTCCCTTCGTCGTTCCACGTGGAGAAGAAAGGTGGTCCGTCATGAAACCTGTTCACATCCGCACGGTGGCGATGGCTGCGGCGGCCCTGGTCGCCTCGGCGGCCAACGGCGCCGCACAGACCAGGCCCTCCGACGTCCTCAATCTCGTGGAGGTGCGGCAGCTGGTCGAGCGCGCCGACTTCCCCAGTCACGGGCGGCTCAGCGTGCACTTCACGGCGCTGGCGGCACAGTACGACGAAGACGCGGCGCGCCACACGGCGATGGCAGCGGCGTCGGGCGGGAATCCCAACCGGCAGACCGGCGCATCGACGGCCGGACACTGCGCCCGGCTGGCCGAGTTGAGCGCCCAGTCGGCGGACACGCTTCGCGCCCTCTCGCGCCATCACGAGCGGCTGGCGCGCGGGGAACTCTCGATCGGACCGTCCGGCGGCGCTCGTTTCGAGCAGGGCGAGGGTGCTTCTTCACCCAGCGCCGCCGAGCTCGCCATCCTGGCTGCGAGGGCGCGCACGCCGGGCGACCATCGGCTGCTCGCCGAGTATTTCGTTACGCTGGCCGAGCGCCACGCCGCAGCGGCGGACGAACACACGATGATGGCGCGGGTCTATCGCAGCCACGCGAATCGCCGCGGCGGCGATCCGGCGGTGCACTGCGACCACATGGTGAAGCTGTCGCGAGACGCGGCCAAGGAGGCACGAGCCTCCGCCGCCGAGCACAGGCAGTTCGCCAACGTCGGGTAGCCGCGTGGAACAGGTGCCCGACCACGCCATGGTCGGGCACCTGTGAAACCTTTCTCAACGCTCACAACCCCAGATGGGCGCCACGGAGTCGTAGCCGTGGCATCCATCTTGCCCCGTCAATCGTGAAGTGGCGCTTGGCTCGTTCATCGGGTTGGCACCGCCGGCACCTCGACTCCCGCCGCGCATGGCAGCCGCGCGCGCAGGCGGCATCGTCTCGGGTGTGGTACATGTCGTGGCTGTGGCGATGGTCGTCCTCCTGGCGGCGCGGGAAGCATCGGTTGTGACGTTGACGCCCGCGGCATCCGGTCCGCAGCCTCGGCAATTGCCACGGATGGTGCTGCTGCTCACGCCGCCGCCAGGTGGCGGCGGGGGGGGAGGTGGGCGGCGCGAGCCACTCCCGCCTCCGCGGGCGCGCGACGTCGGAGGCGACCAGGCGACGCTTCCGGTGGCCAGACCGCTCATCGGCATCGAGCCCCCCGTGGAGCCTTCGCCACTGCCCGAACGGGCGATGCTGGATGTCGTGCCGCTTGCATCGGGAACGACGCTCGTCACCGGCCTCCCCGACGCACGGTCCTCGCCGGCGATGTCGGGCGGACCCGGAAGTGGCGGCGGCATCGGCGACGGCAGCGGCAGCGGTATCGGCTCCGGGACCGGGGCCGGCCTGGGCCCAGGCTCCGGCGGCGGATTCGGCGGCGGCGCCTACCGCGCCGGAGCCGGCGTCGTGGCGCCCACGGTGCTGAAGCAGGTCAGACCGAAATACACCACCGATGCGCTGCAGCTCAAGATCCAGGGAACTGTCGTGCTCGAAGTCGTCGTGGGACGCGACGGCATTCCCCGCGACATTCGTGTGGTGCGTTCGTTGGACCGAGGAGGACTCGACGCCGAGGCGATTGCGGCGGTCCGGGAGTGGCGCTTTACGCCCGGACGACTCGGCAACACGCCGGTCGACGTGCTGGTCACCATCATCCTGGAGTTTCGAATCGTGTAACCCATCAGGACGTGCCATGGGCGGCTCGCGCGCGCAGGACGCACGCCGGAGGGCATCATGGAAGAACGAGGCACAGCTCACGACATCGCGGGGTGTTCGTACGGGTTCGGGCGTCGGATTGAAGCAAGCCTCGCCGACGCGGTCGCGACGGTGACCGCCGCTCTCAAGAACGAGGGCTTCGGCGTGCTCACGGAGATCAACGTCAAGGACACGCTCAGGAAGAAACTCGACGTCGATTTCCGCGGCTACGTCATCCTCGGCGCGTGCAACCCGTCGCTGGCCCACAAGGCGCTGACGGCGGAGCCGCAGATCGGGCTCCTCCTGCCATGTAACGTCGTGGTTCAGGAAGCGGCGGACGGCGGCGTCGTGGTCACGATCGCGGATCCACGGGCGATGTTCTCGCTCGTGGACAACCCGAGTCTCGCGCCGGTCGTCCAGGACGCGGAAAGTCGGCTCCGGCGTGTCGTCGAGTCGTTGGCCTGAACCCGTACCGCCTACTTCGCGTACTGGTCCGGGTTGGCGTCGAACTTCGTCTTGCAGACCTTCGCGCAGAAGTAGTACGTCTTCCCCTTGTACACGCTGGTGCCCGCCGCTTTCGCGGGGTCCACCTGCATTCCGCACACGACGTCTTTTTCCATGACTCACTCCTTGCGCGTTCGCGATCGTCACACGTCGCAGAGCGCGGCGACGAACTCGCGCGTGCCCGGCGGTCCGTTCAGCGTCAACACGACGGGGCCCTCGTCTGGTTCCACCGCCAACTGGAATCGCAGGAAGCGGCAACAGCGCCGTTCGGCCTCGATCGCCGTGGTGACGGCATGCCACGTGGCCACCGACGAATCGAGCTGCAGGCGATAGCCGTCCGGCAGCGGCTCGACGGCCTGCGCGCGGCGGAACACGCCGGGCAGCAGTTGAGCCTTCCGGGTCGCCAATGTCTCCGGTGTGAGCGTGCAGACAACGGGCAACTGCTTCATGGTATCCCCCCTACTCCGCGGCCGAACATGGCGGCGCCGAGCAGCGCGAGGATCACGGCCACCGTACGCCGGAACCAGCGCTCCGGGATGCGCACGAGCACTCGGTGGCCGAGCACTGTCCCGGCGAGCACTCCGGCGGTGGCCAGTGCAACCCACGCGCCGACGTGCGCAATCGGTTCAGCCATGTACCACAGGTAGATCGGCACGCGGGCGCCGTCGACCATCAGCCCGACCGCCGTCGCCGTGGCCACAAACGCCTGCTTCGGCAGCTCGACCCCGAGCAGCGCGGCGGAGCGGATGCCGCCCTGGTTGCCGACCAGCCCGCCGAGCAGCCCCGACAACGCCCCGGCCGTGTACGCGACGGGCCCTTCAAAGCGCATCCGCTGCGCCAGGCCGGTCAGCTCCGCGCCCGCCGAGAACAGGAGCAGCAGCCCGAAGACGACCAGCAGCAGCGGCGTCGCCGCCCGCTCCTGCACGAGGGCGCCCGCCAGTCCGCCGGCCGCGCTCATCACGCCGAAGCTCCCCAGCACGCGCCGGTCGACCCGCCCGCCGAGCAGCCAGAACCGGAACGCCGTGCCGATGAGGTGCGGGATCGACACGGCCGCTACCGCAACACGCGCATCGACCTGCCACGCCATGGCGGGTGTCAGGAGGCTCCCGATGCCAAAACCGGTCACGCCGGCAATGGCGCCGCCCGCAACCGCCGAGAGCGCAAGGATCGCTTCGAACCACATCGCCACACACTCTAGTGCATCACCGACGCGGCGGCTCGAATTCTTCGTCCTCGACGCGGGCGATCTCCTCGGACGTCAGCGGATGCACCGGCGGCGAGAACCACCGCTGCGCGACGATCGTCGGCGCAATCGCCGACCCAATCACGGCCCCCAGCAAGACGGTGAACTGTTGTCCAGTGATGATGCCGGCGTTGAGTCCGTAGAGCGACGAGATCGTACCGAACGTGAGGCCGGTGCTCATCAGCAACGTCGTGAACATCGCATGCGGCCGCACGAACCGGAGCGCCACCGGCAGGACACCGACACACTTCGTGGCGATTTTCACCACCAGGAGCGCCGCCAGGAGCCACGCTCCGGCGATCGCCTCCCGCGCGTCGATGTTGAGGCCTCCTTTCAGGAAGAAGATCGGCGTCAGGAAGGCGAACGAGACGACGCGGAAGCGCCGCTGTTCCTCCGGATGGCGCCTGAACACGTCCGACACCGCAAGCCCGAGGAGGAATGCAGGCAGCACGGCATGCGAGTCGGCGAGATCCGCGGCCCACATGAGGACGAACAGCGCCAGGAAGGCGCCTTTGATCTCGGGCTCGATGACGCGCGCGCCGTACCGGGCGAAGAACGGACGCTGCGCTGCCACCATCACAGCAATCACAGCGACCGAGAGGCCGAGGAACGGCGCCAGATACGCGTTGGGGCGGATGAAGAGCACCGAGAGAGCCAGCGCAGTGCCGAGATCCGTGACGAAGGTGGCCGCCATCAGGATCTTCCCGAGTTCGGTCGCCGTGAGCCCCGTCTCCACGAGCACCGCATAGACGACCGCAAGCGAGGTCGTCGACAAGGCGATGCCTGCAATCTCGGCCTGCGGAACGGTCCAGCCCGCCACGTAGTACGCAAAGAGGCCGACGCCGACGAAGGGGCACACGAAGGACGAACCCCCGATGAGCAGCGCCGGCTTCCATTCGCGACGGAGTACGGCTCGATCGACTTCCGCACCGGCGAGGAACGTGAGCACGATGCCGGCGAAGCTCCCGACGAAGTCGATCCACGGCGTCGGCCGGAGACCGAACAGCGCCGCACCCGCGACCCCGAGGCCGATCTCCACGACGGCAACAGATATCCCGAATTCGACTGAAATGACGGACGCGGCCAGGATAAAGGCCGCCAGAACGGTCGCCGTGGCCAATTCGGTCATAGCGGGACTCCCTGGCAGGAGTCATTGGCCACGCGGACACGTGACGGTTGATGGCGGACCCCACCGCCCAGCGAACGCGCAAATGATTCTATCGCGATGCGACGTCGCGCCGTCAATCGCCGCCCGCACGGAATCGGCCCCGATGGTATGCTGTGCGGGCACAGCCATGCCAATGCGCACATTTCCGCCGATGCTGGTCGCCGCCCTGGCGCTCGTGACGGTTTCGTGTGGCGGCGGGAGCGAACCCGCTGAATGGACGATGACGCTCGACCGCGTGGCCTCGCCCGCCGGCGCCGCCAGCAGCGAGCCGCAGATCACCGTGGCCCGCGGCGGCGTCGTGCTGAGCTGGGTCGAGCGCGTCGGCAAGACCACCTCGTTGAAGTTCGCCGAGCGCACCGGGTCGGGCTGGAGTACGCCGGTAACGGCCGCCGCCGGGGATAACTGGTTTCTGAGCTATGCCGACGTGCCATCGGTCATGCGCCTGGAAAACGGCACGCTGGTAGCCCAGTGGCTCGAGAACATCGATCCGGTCAGGGAGTCCTACAACCTGCTGCTCTCCTATTCGACCGACAGCGGCAAGACGTGGGCGCGGCCGTTCATGCCGCACCACGACGGGACTGAGACGCAGCACGGGTTCGCCTCTCTCCTCGAGCTGCCGGGCAACGCGCTCGCCGTCATCTGGCTCGACGGACGCAACAGCGAGTTCCTCGACAACGACCCGGCGAGCGGCACGATGACGCTGCGTTCTGCCGCGTACGACGCCGGCTGGAAGCAGATGGCCGACCTCGAGATCGACCACAAGGTGTGCGAGTGCTGTTCCACGACCGCCGCCGTGGCCCAGGACGGGGCGATCACGGCGTACCGGGACCGCAGCGACGACGAGGTGCGCGACATTGCCGTCTCGCGGCTGGAGGGCACCAAGTGGACCGAGCCGGTGCCCGTTGCCAGGGACAACTGGCGGATCGATTTCTGCCCCGTGAACGGCCCGGCGCTGAGCGTCCGCGGACGCGACATCGTGGTGGCGTGGTTCACCGTCAAGAACGAGGTGGGCCAGGCCTACGCGGCGTTCTCGAAAGACGGGGGACACACCTGGGGCATGCCGGTCCGGCTCGACGACGGCGGGTCGCTCGGGCGCGTCGACGTGGAGCTGCTCGACGACGGCGCCTCGGCCATCGCATCGTGGGTAGAGTACGCGCAAGGCGCATCCGAGGTCCGCATCCGCCGCATCGATCGCCTCGGCGCGCGCTCGGCGCCCATCACGGTGGCCGGCGTCAGCGGCGGGCGTGCGAGCGGCTTCCCTCGGATGGCGCGGCGCGGCAACGAGCTGGTCCTGGCGTGGTCCGACAGCGGCCCGAGCGAAGACGGCCAGCTCCAGGTGCAGACGGCCGTCGGCCAGTTGCCGGACTGAACGGCGCCGCGGCCGTCATCGGCGAATCACGGCGCGAGCCAGCTCCGGCATCGCCTCGTCCAGCAGCGCGCGATACAGCATCGCCGGCGAGGCGTACCGCCCAGATCCGTATCGCACCTTCCGCGCCAGGGGCTCGATGGCGAGCAGCTGACCGGTCGTGCCGCTGATGAGCACGAGCTCCACCTCGAGGAAGTAGCCGGGGTCCACCACGTACATGCCGCCCCATCCGGAGCGCGATGACACTCGCGGCGGCGCGCGCTTCAGTTTCAGCGTTCCGGTCGCGATACGTTGCGCGCCGTATTCTTCACCGAGAACGCGCCAGTACGCGTCGTCGGCCAGCAGGGCAGCGTGCTGCAGGCGGACTGGTTCCGCCTCGATGACGTCCAGGACGCCCTGCCGGCGCAGTGCGGCCCGGAGCAGCCGCGCCGCTTCGGCGTTCGCGTCGAACGACCCGTCATCCTCGACGAGGAAGCCCGCGACGAAAATGCGGTTGGTGGACCCGTACGCCGTCCCCGCCACCAGCAGGACGAGCGCGGCACCGATCGCCACACGTGAGCTGGCTCGTGACATCTACAACCCCATTCCTGAGACGGCAAGCCGGCCCCTGCGCCACGCCCGCACTTTCATGATGTAGAAGATCACCGGCGTAATGATCAGCACGTGGATGGTTGATGTGACCATGCCGCCGATGATGGGCGCCGCGATCGGCTTCATCACGTCCGCGCCGACGCCGGTGCTCCACATGATCGGCAGCAGCCCAGCCATGACCACGCTGACCGTCATCAGCTTCGGCCGCAGCCGGAGGACCGATCCGGCCACAGTCGCCTCCCAGATGTCCTGCGGCGTGATCTCGCCGCCCCGGCGCAGTCGTGTGTCGAGCGCTTCGTGCAGGTACACGACCATCACGACGCCGGTCTGCACGGCCACGCCGTAGAGCGCGATGTAGCCGACCCAGACGGCCACCGAGAAGTTGTAGCCGAGCAGCCACTGCAGGATGACGCCGCCCGTCATGGCATACACCACCGACAGCATGACGATCGCCGCTTCCGACACGGAGTGGAACGTCAGGTACAGCAGCATGAAGATGATGAAGAAGACGATCGGAATGAGGATCCGGAGGCGCTCCCGCGCCCGCACCTGGAACTCGTACTGTCCGGTCCAGAGCAGCGTGTACCCGGGCGGCAGCGGGACGGCCGACTCGATCGCCGCACGCGCGCGCTCGACGTAGCCGCCGATGTCACGCGTGGCCGTGTCGACGTAGACATACCCGGCGAGCTGCCCGTCCTCGTCCCGGATCATCGCCGGCCCCGACGTCAGCGCGATGTCCGCGAGCTGTCCGAGCGGCACCTGCGCGCCCGCCGGCGTCTTCACGAGGACTCGTTCGAGGCCGGGGATGTCCTGCCGGAAATCACGGTCGTACCGCACGTTGACGGGATAGCGCTCCCGTCCCTCGATCGTGCGGGTCACGTTTTGCCCACCGATGGCCGACTGGATGACGTCCTGCACGTCCTCGATCGCCAGCCCGTGGCGGGCGATCGCCTCCCGGTCGATCCGGATGTCGGTGAAATAGCCCTGCGACACGCGCTCCGCATAGACGCTGCGCGTCCCCTCGACGCCCTGGAGGACCTGTTCGATGTCGCGGCCAATGCGCTGAATCTCGTTCAGGTCGGGCCCGAACACCTTGATGCCAATCGGCGTCTTGATGCCGGTCGACAGCATGTCGAGGCGGTTGCGAATCGGCTGCGTCCAGCTGTTCGGCAGCCCGGCGAACTGCAGCGCCTCGTCCATCTCGGCCTGGAGTCGCTCGGTCGTCATCCCCGGCCGCCACTCCGCCTTCGGCTTGAGCGTGATGGTGGTATTGACCATCCCCATGGGCGAGTTGTCCGTCGGCGTCGTGCCGCGGCCGACCGTGCCGAACACCCGTGCGACCTCCGGGAACTCGCGCAGCAGCTTGTCCTGCACCTGCAGCACGCGCGTCGCTTCGCCGATCGACATCCCCGGGGGCGAGGTCGGCATGTACAGGAAGGCGCCTTCGTACAGCGGCGGCATGAACTCGCTGCCGATGCCGAGCACGAGTGGAATCGTGAGCGGCACGACGGCGAAATTCACGAGGAGCGCCGCCCACCGCCACCGCAGCGCCAGCCGCAGCATCGGCGCGTACAGCGCGGTGAAGGAGCGCGACACGGGATTGGCCGACTCCGGCTGCAGCCGGCGGCCGCGAATGAAGATCGTCATCAGCACCGGCACGAGCGTGATCGACAGGAGCGAGGCGAAGATCATCGCGAACGTCTTGGTGAACGCCAGCGGCCGGAACATGCGCCCTTCTTGCGCCTCGAGCAGGAACACCGGCACGAACGAGACGATGATGATCGCCAGCGAGAAGAAGATGGCGCGACCGACCTGCCGGGCCGCCTGCACGACCACGGCTGGCTGATCCGCATAGGCCGGCACCGTTCCACCCCGCTCCTCGTCCGGCTCCGCCACGCGCCGGTACGCGTTCTCCACCATCACGATCGACGCATCCACCAGCACACCGATCGCGAGCGCGATCCCGCCGAGCGACATGATGTTCGACGTCACGCCGAGGTAGTACATCGGGATGAAGGACGCCACGACCGCGACCGGCAGGGCGAGGATCGGAATCAGCGCCGACCGGACGTGGAACAGGAAGACGACGATCACCAGCGAGACGACGATCGCTTCCTCGATGAGCGTGGACCGGAGCGTCGCGATCGACTCGCCGACGAGCCACGAGCGATCGTAGGTGGGGACAATGCGCACCCCCGCCGGGAGCGAGGCCTCGGTCTCCTGCAGCCTGGCCTTGACGGCGTCGATCACCTCCAGCGCGTTCCCGCCGAACCGCATGACGACGATCCCGCCGACCACCTCGCCGCGGCCGTCGAGCTCTGCCACGCCGCGGCGGATGTCGGGGCCGATCCGCACCTGCGCCACGTCGCGCACGCGGACCGGCGTGCCGGCGGCGCTCGCGCCGAGCGAAATCTGCTCGATGTCGGCGGACGACTGCAGGTAGCCCCGCCCGCGGACCATGTACTCGCGGCCGGCGAACTCCAGGAGCCGCCCCTCGACGTCGTTGTTGCTCGCCTGAATGGCGCGGACCACGTCCTTCACGGCAAGGTCGTACGCGGAGAGCTTGTTCGGATCGAGGCTCACCTGGTACTGCTTGACGAAGCCGCCGATGCTGGCGACCTCCGCGACGCCGGGCACCGCGGCCAGCCAGTAGCGCAGATGCCAGTCCTGCAGGCCGCGCAGATCCGCGAGCGTGTGCCGACCGGTCTCATCGACGAGCGCGTACTCGAACACCCAGCCGACACCGGTGGCATCCGGGCCGATCACTGGATCGACGCCCTCCGGCAACTGGCGGCGGATGCCCTGCAGGTACTCCACCACCCGGCTGCGGGCCCAGTAGAGATCGGTGCCGTCCTCGAAGATGACGTAGACGTACGAGATCCCGAAGTCGGTGAAGCCGCGGACCGTCCGTACGTTGGGTGCCGAGATCAACGCCGTGACGATCGGGTAGGTGATCTGATCCTCGATCAGGTCGGGGCTGCGTCCCTCCCACTCGGTCGATACGATCACCTGGACGTCGGAGATATCCGGCACCGCGTCGAGCGGCGTCGCCGTCATCGCCCAGACGCCCCACAGCGTCAATGCGACGGTGCCGGTGAAGACGAGAAACCGGTTCCTCGCGCACCACTCGATCGTGCGTTCAATCATGCCTGTCACTCATCAGGATGCCGACGTGCCTCGTACCCCACCTCATTGCGCGGTGACCGACAGCGTCTCGCTGTCAATCGGCTGGCCGCCACGGCTCACCGTGACGGTCACATCCCAGCTCCCGGCCATCAACACCATGCCGGTCCCGGTATACCGGCCGCTCCCCTCGTGCGTGAGCTCGACGCGGTTCCGCATCTCGCGCATGTTCATCTGCGGCATCGCGGCCATGTAGAACTCCGCCGACACGCTGGCGTCGGTCACCGGCCGCCCGTTCTCGTCCATCACCGCCACCTCGAACCTGTTCTCGCCCGTCTTCGGCGGCGCCGGAGTGCTCGCGAACGCGATCGTCAGGTCCCGCGCCGCTCCCGCTGTCGGCGCGGCCGCCGCCGGGGCCGCGGGAGCGGTGTCGCCCGCCGGCGGCTGACTGCTTCCACACGCGGCCACGAATGCACCACCTGCCACCAGTCCGAGCATCACGATCAGTCGTGTCATCGTCGTCTCCTTCACCTCACCAGTACCGCGAACTGCCTCGACCCCACACGCTGGCCGTCCCTGTTGACATTCACCGTCACGTCCCATCGACCGCCCGTCATCACCTGACCCGTGCCGCGGTACAGGCCTCCTCCGACCGGCGCCAGCGTCGTGTCGGTCCGCACCGCCGGCATGTTCATCGCCGGCATCGCCGCCATGAAGAAGGTCACGGTAACCGCCCCGTCCGGAACCGATCGCCCGGATGCGTCCTTCACCGTCACCTCGAACGTGTTGTCTCCCGTTCGCGGCGGATCGGGTTCGGTCCTGAAGGTGATCGCGACGGTCTCGGCAGCGGCGCCGGCCGAGGCGGGAGCGGGCCCCGCCTCGTACCGCTCGACGGAGGCGCGGAGCTGACTTTCGGAATCGAGGAAGAAGGTGGCGCCAAGCGCGACCTGCTCGCCGGGCTTCAGGCCGTCGAGGATCTGCACGCGGTCGCCGAGCCGCTGTCCCACCGTGACGTCGCGCGGCAGGAAGTAGCCGTTCCCCTCGGCCACGAAGACGCGCTGACGCGTGCCTGAGTCGAGCAGCGCGTCCGACGGGACGGTGATGCTCCTGCCGAGCGGCGCCTCCAGCGCGACGTTCGCGTACATGCCGGGCTTCAGCCGGGTGCCGCGGTTGGCGAATGCGAACCGGACCCGCATCGTCCGGGTCCTTTCCTCGACGAACGGATAGATGTAGATGGCGCGGCCGGCGAATCGCTCGCCGGGATAGGCGTCGAGCGTCACCGTGGCCGATTGGCCGACGTGGATGAGCGGCATGTCGTGTTCGTAGATATCCGCTTCCACCCAGACCTGCGTGAGATCCGCGATCTTGAAGAGCGTCTGCCCGGGCGTGACGAACATGCCTTCGAGGACGTGCTTCTCGATGACGTAGCCACTGACGGGCGAGCGGAACGTGACGGCGGTCTGCGGCTGCCTCGTCTCATCGAGCGCCTGCATCTGGTCGGAGGGAATGTCCCAGAGGGCGATGCGCGTGCGGGCGGACTCGACCAGGCGCTCGGCCCGCTCGCGCGCGTCCGGGATGCGCGACTGGCGCAGCTGGTCGCGCGTCGTGAGCGCCAGCAGATACTCCTGCTGCGTGCTGAGCAGCTCGGGGCTGTAGATGGTGAAGAGCGGCTCCCCGCTCGACACGAACCGGCCCGTATAGTCGACGTGCAGATCGCGAATCCACCCCTCGACCTTCAGGTTCACGTCGCTCAGGCGCGTCTCGTCGTAGCGCACCGTGGCGACGGTGCGAATCGTCTTGGCGAGCAGCGCCTGTTCGACCGGCGCCGTACGGACGCCGATCAACTGCTGACGCCGGAGATCCAGGTTGACCGGGGCGCGTGCGTCGGGAGCCTGCGCGTGCGGCTCCGGCCGAAGCGGCGTGTCGACCGCCGTCTCCGCCGGCACTTCTCCGGTCCGCTGGCGCAGGCCGAGCGCCGCAGCCGCCGCGACCCCAACGAGCGCCACGAGCGCCGCGGCCAGTATCTTGCGCGTGGGTGTGGTCGTCATGATCCCTCTCCTCATGGCTGCTCGATGCCGTCCGCGGCAAACATTGCCGGCGCGAGGTCGGTTCCGACGGCGCGTTCGAGGTCGGCGATGGCCTCCTCGAGGTCGCTCACCGCGCCGTAGTAGGCGAGCTGCGCGTCGAGCAAGACGCGCTGGTTGTCGATGAGCGCGAGGAAGTCGACGCGGTCGGCCTGATAGGCGACGCGCGAGACCTCGAAGGTCTGCTCCGACTGCGGCACGATGCTGGTCCGCAGCAGATCGGCCCGCTGCGCCGCCGATTGGACGCGCACGTACGCCTCCTGCACGGCGTACCGGACGGCATTCTCGACGGCTCGCGCGCGCGCGACCGCGGCGTCGATCTCCGCCCGCGCCGCGGCGACGCGCGCATCCAGCCGGCCCCGCGACCATGGCGCCCCGGGCCACGTCATCCCCACGGTGGCGGTCCACGCGTCGCCGCCGCGCGGCGTCAGCATGTAGCCGCCCCCAACGAAGAAATCCGGCGTGTACTCCGCCCGGGCCGCCGCAAGCCCCGCCTGCGCCCGCTCGCGCTGGAGGGCGGCGGCACGCAGCTCCGGCTGCCGCTCGAGGGCCAGGCGCTGCAGCTCAACAGCGGCGGGCAGGAGGACGCGCTCGCGTGGCCTCCCCACGGGACCGATGGGCGCGTCGGGCGGCCGGTCGAGCAGCGTGTTGAGCTGTGCCTCGGCGATGCGGGCCCGCTCGTCCATCATCACGAGGTCCTCGTGGACCCGGGACAGCTCGACGACCGCCTTCAGCACGTCCTGCTGCGAGATTCGGCCCGTCGCGTACTTGGCCTCGGAGATGTCGGCGAGCTGCCGCAGCAGATCGACGCTCGCCAGGTGGATGTCGATGTGCGTGCGCGCCAGGAACAGCTCCGCGTAGGCGCGCTTGACCTCGTCCACCACCGCGCGCGCCCGGATCGCGATCTCGCCCGCCGCCACATCGGCTTCCTTGTCCAAAACGGCGGCACGAGCTCGACGCTTTCCTCGCCCGGGAAGGTCTTGCCCGAAGGTCAGCATGTACATGCTCGTGTCGCGCGGGTTGACCGAGCCTATCGGCCACTGCCAGATCTGCGCCTCGAGCGACGGCGGCATCAGGAATCGCTCCTCCGCCGGACGCAGGCGCGCGGCGTCGAACTGCCTCCGCAGCGCGACCAGCGTTGGATTGCGCGCGAGCGCCTCGTCGAGCGCCGCATCGAGCGTCAGCGGTGGTCCTTCGTGCGCATGCCGCTGCTCGAAGGTGTGCAGGCCGTCCTGCAGCTGCCGCGGAGTCGCGGCGCCAGCCGTGGCGCCCGAATCGGCCCAGGCCGGTCCGGCGGCGGCGAGCGCAAGAAGTACGGCGAAGATGTGTCGAGACATGGCAATTTCCAGCCCTGGACCCGAGCGGCTCTGGCGGGCGGGCCTGGCCCGCGAGCCGATCACCACGGACGTGCAACAACAGCCACCGCCGGTACGCACGACCGGCGTACTCGCGGGACACCGAGAGGAAGCGGGACTAGATCAGGAAGGACGCGAGAAGGACGTACAGAGGCGGCGAACCCAACTGACGCGGAGCGCGGTCATGGAGAGCCGCAGGAGGCACGAACGGACGGACGTCCGGCAACGCCGAGGGTACGGCGGGCGCCGGTCGCATCGGATGTGCGACCTGGCCGTCTCGGTCCGCTGGCGCGTTCAACTGCTCCGACGTTGCACAGCAGTCGGTCACGCTCGCCCCGGACGCGAGATCGCCCAGATGGGCGCAGCAGATGTGACGGTCCGCGGCGGCGCTCGACCAGCCAGCGCACGCCGCCAGTGCGGGTGCGGCCGTCCAGACCAGGAGCAGCAACGCACAGGCGGCGGCAGATCGACGAAGCCTCACCACGTCTCCATGGTACTTCACATCCCGCGCGGCCGCATCTTCCAGAGGAAACCGTCCTTCGGCCGCTGCATGCTCGTCATGCGCACCCGGTGGTCGGTGGGATTCCTCCCAGGCCACCCGCTGACGATCACGTAGTCGCCCAGCTTCAGCGTCTCGGGCGTCACGCCCTGGCCCCCGAGCTCGGCCGCCCCAACCCACTCCACGGCGTACCGCACGAGGGAGCCGTCCTTCTCCTTCACGACAACGTGGACGAAGGAGTGCGGATTGCGCAGGACAATCTGCGCCAGCTCGCCCTGGATGGTGACGGTCCGGTCTTCGACGTAGATGTCGGGAAATGAATGATGCGCGCGCGCCGGCGCGGCCATCGCGAACGCTCCAGCCGCCACGAGCGCAGCTAGAAGACGCCTCATGGGACCCTCCGAGACATCCCCATGGTAGTTGAACGCCGGCGCAACACGCCCTGAAGAGTACCTGAATTCTTCGTCAGGATTCCATCGGGTTCAGGAGGGAAATAGCGCTATTTCCATGATTCGGGGAATATGGTATATGTAGCCCATGGGTACGGCTCAGAGCGATGTCGCCCTCGCCCGCTTTGCCGACATGCTCGCCGCCATGGGCACCGAGCCGCGCCTGCGGATTGTCCGCCTCCTGCTCGCCGCCCATCCCGCCGGCATGGTGGCCGGGGAGCTCGGCAGCGCGCTCGATCTACCGCCGTCGACGCTGTCCCACCATCTCGACCGGCTGAAGCGTGAAGGGGTGGTGACGGTGCGCCGAGACAAGACGTTTCTCTGGTACACGGCCAACACCGCGGCACTGGAGGAGCTCCTTCGATTCCTGTACGCCGAATGCTGCACGCGGAACTGCGCCTGCGATCCGGCGCATATCACACAGGAACATTCGTGACTTCCGACAAGTGACATGGAGGCACCCATGGAGAATCTCATCGACGTCGTCCGCGATCGTTATGCGGAGGCCGCTCGCCGCGTCGCCCGCGGCGAGCCCGCCGGCTGCGGAGGCAGCGCATCACCCTCTGAGCCGTGTTGCGACCCGGTGACCTCAGACCTCTACGGCGCTGGCGACGCGGCCGCGGTGCCCGACACCGCCCTGCGAGCCTCTCTCGGATGCGGCAACCCCACCGCCCTTGCCGAGCTGCACCCGGGAGAGGTCGTGCTCGACCTTGGGAGCGGCGGCGGCATCGACGTCATCCTGAGCGCTCGGCGCGTGGGACCGACGGGCAAGGCGTACGGCCTCGACATGACCGACCAGATGCTCGCGCTCGCGGAGGAGAACCGGCGCAAGGCCGGCGTCACCAACGTGGAGTTCCTGAAGGGGCGGATTGAGCAGGTGCCGCTGCCCGGCGAATCGGTGGACGTGATCATCTCGAACTGCGTGATCAACCTGTCTGCCGACAAGGCACAGGTGCTGCGCGAAGCGTTCCGCGTGCTGAAGCCGGGTGGCCGCCTGGCTGTGTCCGATGTCGTGGTCCGCGGCGAAATGCCCCCGGCCGTGCGGCGCTCGATGGAACTCTGGGTTGGCTGCATCGCCGGCGCGCTGACCGAAGACGACTATCGGCGCATGCTGGAGGCCGCCGGATTCACCGACATCGAGCTGGAAACCACCCGCGTCTACGAACTCGAGGATGCGCGGATCGTGCTGGCCGGGTCAGGACTCGACGTCGACGCGGTGGCGCCGCTCGTCCGGGGACGGGTCACGAGCGCCTTCGTCAGGGCACGGAAGCTTGCTGGCCTCCCAATCGTGCGCGACCAGCCTCAGAATTCGTAGCGCGCCACCAAGAACACGCCGCTGTTCTGCTCGAACTGACCGAAGAACGTGTGACGCTCCTGTCCCCAGAACACGTTGGCCCCGGCTTCCAGCCACAGCTCGTCGGTCACGTTGTAGCGGACCGATGGGTTGACATAGGCATCGCGGTCGGTCGGACTCGCCATGACGAACAGGTTCAAGCGGAGCGTCTGGTGCCGGCGCAATTGCGTGACCCGGAGACTGGTGACCTGACGGACCTGGTCTCGCGCCGGCAGTCCCGACGGCAGCGTCCGCTGGTACGCGTCGTACTGCCGCATCACCTCTCCGTAGTACTGGAAGGCGAGCGTGAGATCCTCCTGCGGCTGAAACTGGTAGGCTGCCAGCCAGCGCGCCTGGGAGTTCTCCACGGCCGGATTGCCCCCGGCCGGATCGTCGCGAGAGTCGTAGTATCCAGCCTCGAGCGAGAAGACGCCCGCTCTTAGCGGTCCCTGCACACTGCCGCCATAGGTCTGGAGACGCGGATACGAAAACACAAGGCGCGTCGGCACCACTCGGTCCGGCCGACCCGCAGGCATGCCGAAGAATCCCTTCGAGACGTAGCTCGCGACTTCATAGCGGCCGAGGCGTGCGTAGATGCGCCCGGCCAGTTGCATGTTGTCGAAGTCGGCGCCCGGCCGGTCCCTCACGCGGTCCGTGACTGCCGGCATCGGGTCGAAGAAGAAGAGTCGATCGGGAGCTGGCGCGCGGTCAGGGGCGAACACCGGGGTGATGACCGCTTCGGCGCCAAGAGACCCGGCGTAGGCCCCCACTTTGGCGGCATCGCTGCCGAACTTGAGGTACTCGAGCGGCGCGCCCGTGAGGAACGCCGCCCAGTCCTTCGGGAACACGTCGTTGATGAAGAGCAGATCGCCAAGCCCCCACGTCACGACCTGACGGCCGAGCCGAGCCGAAATCCGCCTCCCGCCGACATCGACGTACGCCTCGCGGAGGTCGATCCCCCGGTCATCGCCGACTGCGTCGTGAAACAGGTCCACGCGGGCCAGCGCCCCAGCTCGCCCATCCGGCGACGACAGCTCGAGTTTGAGCTGCACGCGCTCCTCGCCGCGCATCACATCGCACGCCATCTCCGGCGGGCACTCCGCGCCCGTCGCCCGGAAGGCGGAATTGAATTGCGCAAACCCATGCACCGTCGCCTGGGCAGACGCTGGATGTGGAACCGCCAGGGCCAAAGAGACGATGAGGGTCGTCAGTCCGATTCTTCGTGTCACAGGCCCTCACTGGATCCAGCGCCGCGGCGGTTCTCTCAGATAGCGCTCGGAGAAGATCTCGGCCTCGATCCCCACGTCGTAGGCCACGTCCGCGAACACGACCTCGGTGCGGTGGCCGGTTTTGGCGTTCTTCATGGTGCGCTTCGTGATCGTGGGGTGGCCGCCGACCTCACGAATCTCGTCGGCGGTGAACTCTTTGAAGAGCTCGCCCCGCACGTCGTAGTACAGCTCTTCGACGGGCAGCCATGTCGCCTTGTCAATCCACGCGACCTTTCGGCTGTACTCGGCCGCCGCCTGGGCCTGGCTTTCCACGATGTAGCACGCCTTCCCGCGCCGCTGTTCCTCGCCCCGCACGGTATGTCGATCGGACTCGAGATCGCGCCCCGAGACATGCTCGTAGGTGAAGTCGGACCCGACGAAGCTCTGCGCGCTGTCCCGCGCCGCGATCCGGCGCACGAGATTCAGGGCCGGCATGAACAGCCACCGGTCGTCGTCTCGTCGCGGATACTTGAGGACCAGGAACGTCATCCCGCGAACGTCGCCGGGCTGATGGAAGTAGATGAAATACTGCTGCTCACCGCCTGTCCCATTGCGGCGCAACATCGTCAGGTCGCGGAGGCGTTTGTCTCCCCCAGCAGAGATGAGCGTCATCGTCACGCGGGCCTTCATGTCCTTGCCGGGAGCGTAGAAGGCCTGCTGCACCCGGGCGACGATCTCATCGGCGCCGGCCGGCGCCTGGGCGAGCAGGCGGCGGGGCCCGCCGGGAAGAGCCGCCCACGTAAGCACGAACGCGATGACGACAAGTGCCAGGCGAATTCGCATTAGGACCTCCCATGTCCAGCCACGGGGTTCACCGCGCCCGGGCGCGCAGGCGCCTGAGTGCCGGTGGGTTCACGCCGGGCAAAGAGGACGATGAGCGCAGGCAGGTAGAACAACGTGAACACTGCCGAGAGCATCATCATGGCGATGATGAACGCCCCGACGGTGATGTACGGCGTGAGACTCGAGAACAGCATCACGGCAAAGGCGAGTGAGAACAGCAGGGCGTTGCGCATGATGCCCTTGCCGGGTCGCGCGACGGTCCAGAGCAGCGCGCGGGTGGGGTCGGGGTCATCGGCGAGCCGTTGCCGGTAGCGTCGGATGAAGTGAATCGCAAAGTCCACCGCCATCCCCAGCGAAAGGGCCGAGAGCACCGAGACCGGCATGTCGAAGTCCTTCCCGACATACCCGATGGCGCCGTAGATCAGCAGGATGGTGAGACCCAGGGGGACGAAGCTGACGAGCCCCCACCGCCACGAGCGGAACGAGACCGCCAGGATGACGAGCACCACCGCCAGAGCCGCAAGGAAGGTCCGGATCATGTCGCGCAGCACCTCGCGGTTCCACACCAGGTTGAAATAGGCGATCCCGGCGGGCGCGAACCGCAGCCCTGGCGGCGGGTGGGCGCGTTGATAGGCCTCCAGGCGAGCAAGGACCTGTTCAACCGCGCCGGCGTCCCACGTCTTGAGCTGCACCCACAGGTTGGCGCGCTCGGCGGACCCGGTGATCAGGGTGTTCAGGGTCGCGGGCTTGGCGGCCATTCCGAACAGGAACAGGTACTGGCCAACGGCCTCGCGCGAGTCCGGGATCTGTTCCTGCTCGGGTCGATCGTCGAGCATCACCCGGTTCATGCGCTTGACCAGATCGACCACCGATGTCGTCTTCCCGACGACCGGTTCCTGATTGAGATCACGTTGGGCGGCTTCCACGTAGCGGAGCGCAGCCGGATCCTTGAGGGCGTCCTCGCCCGTGCCCGAGACGACGACGTACAACAGCGACGAGCCGCCGAGCTGCTCATTGATGACGGCGTCGGCCACCCGTACCTCGCTGGCCGGCTTGAACCAGCGCACCATGTTGTTGTTGATGCGGATGCGCGGCAGGCCGACCAGCGCCACGGCCAGCAGCACGGCTCCGCTGACGACGACCGCACGCGGCCGGCTCAGGCTGAGCCCGCCCAGCCACGCGAGCGAGCGAGAGGCGCCGGCCTCCATCGACTCGCGACGGCTCGCCAGGCGGAGGCGATCCTCGCGCACGAGCATCATCACCGCGGGAATGAAGCTGAAGCTCATGAGCCGGATGACCAGCGTCCCGAACGCGGTGAAGAGGCCGAAGACGCGAACCGGCACGATGCCGCCAATCACGAGAACACCAAACCCGGCCGCAGTGGCGAGGGCCGTGTACCGCACCGGCGCACCCACGGTCTCGATGGTCTCGAGGACGGCCCGCCGGCGATCCGCCACCTCTCGCAGTCGGAAATAGAACTCATTGAAGATGTGGATGCTGTCGGTGGCAATCGCCATCAGGAAGACCGGCATCATCGAGCTCATGATGTGCACCGGTTGGCCGATCGCGACGAGCAGCCCCATGCTCCAGAGCGTCGCCATCATCGCGACGCCGACAATCGTGAAGGCCAGCGCCAGATTGCGGAACATCCCGTAGAGGGCGACCAGCATCAGCAGTCCGGCCATCGGCGCAAAGATCGCCATCTGCCGGAACATTTCCGAGCCAAATGTGTCGCGGGCGACCGGATCACCGGCCACGTAGAATTGCAGATCACCGCGTTCTTCGCCGACCAGCGTCCGAATCCGGTCCGCTACTTCCTTGCCGTTGGCGCCTTGCTCGAGCGGCACGTAGATGGCGGTGACCCGGCCGTCAGAGGAGACGAGCCGGTCGACCACCATCGGATTGTCCATCACCGCACGGCGGAAGGCCTCGAGCTCCTGTCCGGTGGCGGGGACAGCCGGCAGGAGGGGCTGTACGCTGAGCGTACCGGCGTCGGCGACCACATTGTCGGCGGTGGTCACGCTGGTCACGTCGGCCGCCACGACGCCCGGCAGTCGCACGATGCGATCGGTCAGACGGCTCACCGCGTCGAGGGCCGCGCGGTCGAACAATCCCGCATCCCGGACGATGCCGACGACGATCATGTCCTCGTGCAGGCCGAACCATTGCTCGACCTGTCGATTGAAGACGCGCACGTCCGAGGTGACCGGCAGCATGTTCTTCGGATCGGTATCCGTGCGCATGCGCGGCAGCCACGCGGCGAAGACCATCGTCGCCGCAATCGCCAGCGCGACCGTCAGCTTCGGCCACGTCACCGCCCATTCCGGAAGTCGTCGGAGCATGCCTGGCCCCCTCGCGGTCAGAACACCAGGACCTTGTCGGCCCACTGCGTCCAGTCTGTGAGCTGGTCGAGCGAACTGCGATGGGCTGCGTCCGACAGGTCGGCGTCGGTGATGCCGCGCGCATCCATGCATGCGCAACACGCGCCAATCTCGCCGCCGCGCTTTGCGACGCTGCGGAGCATCACCTCGATGTTGTAGTAGCCCTGGGGTACCTTCTGGCCCGCTCTTGCTGCGGCGGCTGCATCGCCGATGAGAAACACCCTGACCTGCTCACCCTCGCACTTCGCGAGTGATCCGGCCAACCGCAACGCGTTGTAATTCCGCTCCGTGCCGTACGGAGGATCGTTCAGGATGAAGAGTGTCTTCGCCATGGAGCATCCTCCTGCGCGTTCCTGCTCATCGGTGGACCTCGGCGCGTGGCTCGCCACTCGTCTCCACGCGCCAGCCGCGAGCGCGCCATTCGGCCACACCGTGTTCCATGCGGTACGCCCGGAACCCTCGCCGCCGCAGCAGCTCGACGGCCTCGATCGCCATGACGCAGTAGGGCCCCCGGCAGTACGCGACGACCTCTCGATCCTTCGGCAGCTCGGCGAGCCGTTCCTCGAGCTCCGACAGCGGCACCGAGAGCGCACCGGGAATATGTCCCGCCTGATACTCTTCCCGCGGGCGGACATCAAGGATGGTTGCTTCACCGCTCCGGGCGCGGCGAAGCAGCTCGTCGCTGCCGACCGATTCCAAGGCGCCGCGCGCCTCGAGGTACTGCCGCGTGACCTGCTCGACCTCCGCCAGCCGAGCCTCGGCGAGGCGCCGCAGCTGGAGGAAGAACGTGCTCACCTCAGCGTCGGCGAGCCGGTATGTCACGTAGAGCCCGGCTTTCTCGGCCTCCACGAGCCGCGCGCGCCGGAGCACTTGCAGGTGATGCGAGGTGTTCGCGAGACTTTGGCCTGCCTGGTGGGCCAGCATCTCGACCGTACGAGGCCCCTGCGACAGCAGGTCGAGGAGTTCCAGCCGACCCGGGCTCGCCACCGCTTTGCCGATCCGGGCCAATTGCTCGTAAATCGCCGTTTTGAACCGGGCGGCGGGCGTCTTCATTGGGAAACCATCACAATCCAGAGAGTCGCCAGGCGCTCATCTGATATTCAAACGTATATTTGAATAATTCCACCGATGGTAGTTCGTGTCAAGCGCACGCCCGCACCCGATCTCGTGGACTGTGAAGCTGCGGCTCCGTCCGATGTCGTGGCAAGTTGCGAGCGCCTTCGTCAAGGCACAGAAGCCAACAACATCTGGGGGTTGCTGCGAACCGAGCCGCCGCCGGTAGGGTCCACAGTCGCCAGGCCCCGATATCCCCCCTCGACGGTATGGATCTGCCCGCGGTCACGCCGAAAGATCAGGATGTGACAAGGCGTACCTCCATCGCCATCCTGGTCTGGCTGGCGGCTGTGCCGGCAGCGGCGCAACAGGCGCCCGCACCGCCCGCGGCGCCGCCCGCCAGCTACACGATTGGCGCCGGGGACGCGCTGACCATCAGCTCCTACGACCAGGAAAGCCTCTCCGGCCGCTTCGTCGTCGAGGCCGACGGGACGTTCACTTTTCCACTGCTGGGGCGTGTGACCGCCGGCGGGCTGACGCTGCTTCAGTTCGAAGGCATGCTGCGGCGGGAGCTCATCGAGCGCGGCTTCTTCAAGAACCCGCAGATCGCGGTCACGGTCGACCGGTACAGCAGTCGGAAGATCTACGTGCTCGGCGAAGTCCGGAAACCGGGGGTGTATTCGCTCTCCGGCGCCATGCGCCTCATCGAAGCGCTGGCTCTGGCCGATTCAACGCTGCCGACGGCCGCCCGTCAGGTCATCGTCATTCCCTCCGGCGAGATTCCGTCGGCGGCAGGGAACGACCTCGTAGTTCGCGTGAGCCTTGACGGTCTCGAGAGCGGGGACATCCAGCAGAACGTGCAGCTCAGAGACGGCGACACGATTCTGGTGCGACGCGCCGAAGACATCTACGTGTTCGGTGAAGTGCGAAACCCGGGCGCCTATCCGCTGCGCCAGGAAGACACGACGGTGCTCCAGGCGCTCTCGATGGCCGGCGGCGTGACCGATCGGGGCGCCACCGGGCGGATCGAAATCGTCCGGATGGTCGACGGAGAGCGGAGGGAGATTCGCGCCGACCTCACCGACGAGGTGCTCCCCGGCGACACCGTCGTCGTCCCGCAGCGATTCTTCTGATCACGGGCCACAGAGGCACGGAGGCACAGAGAGGATTTGGAATCCTTCCTCTGTGCCTCCGTGCCTCCGTGCCCCTGTGGCCCGTCGGACGTCAGGACCTCGGCCAGAGCGCGCCCTGCGTGCGGGGCACGTTGCCGATTCCCCTGTAGACGAACTTCTGAATCCGCTTCCCTTCGTAGGTTTCCGTCGTGTACAGGTTGCCCTTCGAATCGGTGGCGATGCTGTGCACGCCATAGAAGAGCCCGGGCTGCCGGCCGCCGTCGCCGAAGGCGGTCAGCTCCTCGAGCGTGTCGCGCCGCAGGATGCGGACCTTGTGGTTGCGGCCGTCCGCGAGAAAGATGTAGGTCTGCTGCGGGTCGCGGGAGAAGGCGATGTCCCACACCGATCCTTCGCCGAGGCTTCTGCGGGCGATGAACGCTTCCTTGACGAACTTGCCGTCCTTCTGGAACACCTGGAGACGGTCGTTCGCGCGGTCGCACACGTACAGGAGGTTGTCGTTGGCGAGGTCCGCGCAGTGGACGGGGTTCCTGAACTGCTGCGCCGGCGGCGCGTCCGGATTGTACGGACCCAGGTTGGTGTCATCCGGCTTGTTGCCGTAGGCGCCCCAGTACCGCTTCATCGTCCCGGTCGGGACGTCGAGGACGGCGACGCGCTTGTTCAGGTAGCCGTCGGCGATGTACGCCTCGTTGTCCTTCGGGTCGACGAAGATCTTGGCAACGCGGCCGAAGTTCTGCCGGTCGTTGCTGTCGCCGGCGTAGGTCGACAGCCCCTCCGCGTTGGTCGGTCCGCGATGGACGCCCGCCTTGCCGTACTGGGCGATGAACTTCCCGGTGCGGGTGAACTTCAGGATGTGCGAGTCGCCCGCGCCGTTGCCGCCGATCCAGACGTTCCCCTGGTGGTCGACGACAATGCCGTGGTTCGACTGCGGCCACTCGTACCCCGACCCCGGCCCGCCCCACGACGTCACAAGGTTGCCGTTGGGATCGAACTCCAGCACCGGGGGCGCGCCGGCGCAGCACTCGCCGGTCGGCGGCTTCAGCTCGAGACCCTTCTCGTTGTTGCTCAGGGTTGCCGAGCTGCGATGGATGATCCATATGTGGTCGCGCTCGTCGACGAACACGCCGATGGTCGAGCCGAGCACCCAGTGGTTCGGGAGGGGCTTGGGCCAGAGGGGGTCGACCTCGAAGCGGGGCGCGCGCACCATGCCGCCGTCGGTCTGGGCCGACACGACCCGCTGCAGCACGAGATCCGCAACCGCCAGCACACCGAGGGTAATCACCAGGAGCGCCCCGACCCGTAGATGCCGCCTCGCCATACGCTGCCTCCTCACGCTGCGCTAGAGCCTAACACCACCGCCGAGATTCTCAAACTCCGATCCGGCCGAGGGCGTCGCGGCCCTGCCGGATCGCCGACGGAACACGCGGACGCCCCATGCCACCGCCGCCGCCGCCACCAGGACCATCGCCGCGCGCACCAGCCACAGGAGCGTCACCGCGTCGGCGGCGGGCCGCGGAAACTGCAGGAGCTGCGCGCCCCGCTCGGTCATCCAGTGCCACGCCGTGTGCGCCACGACGACAGACAGGATGATCGTCCCCAGGCGCTCCGCCACCACGAAGCGGAAGAGGAGATTCAGCGCCGGCACGACCGCCGCCAGCACGAGCAGCTGGCCGAGCTCCACGCCGACGTTGAACGAGACGAGCGACAGCAGCAGGTGCGAGCCGGCGAACTGCAGCGACTCGCGCAAGGCGAACGAGAACCCGAAGCCGTGCACGAGGCCGAACGCGAACGTGATCAGCCAGCGATGGGCCAGGCTGGCGCTGACGATGTTCTCGAGCGCCATGTAGACGATGGAGGTGGCGATCAGCGTCTCGACCAGCGGCGGGAACCACAAGCCCTCCGGCCCCAGGTTGTAGGCCGCCGCGATGAGCGTGACCGAGTGCGCCACGGTGAACGACGTCACCACGATGACCAGCGTCCCAACGCGCCGCAGCGGGATGACGAGGCACAGCAGGAACAGCAGGTGGTCGATCCCGCCGAGGATGTGACGGAAGCCGGAGTCCACGAACCGCGCCGCCGCCTGGTGCCATCGCGGATCGAGCCGGACGACGCCCGGGTCGTCGTGCAGCTCGAATGCCCGCTCCCGGCCGTCGGGCGTCAGCAGCCGGAGCGCGATCGTCACGCGCTGGCCGAGGGGCCGGAGGCCCGGATTGATGGCGAACCGGGAGCTGTCCGACCCAATGGCGTACTCGAGCCAGACGTCGAGGATCCCCTGTTCCCAGTACAGGTCGGTGCTCTCCGGCAGAGGCGGCCCGCGGAGGTTTGCGACGGCCGTCCCGTATTCCCGGAACGACGTGTCCGAGGGGAGCGACACGCGGGCGGCTGCGATCTCGGGGTCACCAAGGCGCCTGTCCTCCTCGTACAGCGCCACCTCGCGGGCGATCCACACCGTGGCCGCGGTCCGCAGGGCGTCGTCCACCCGCGTGAGATCGAGATACCCCCGGTCCCGCTGCGGCACGTCCATGTCGCGCAGCGCCTCGAGCGGCACGCGCATGAGCAGGTGGAGCCGCTGCCCATCGGGCTTCAGGAATGCCTGGACGATGACGTCGTTCGGGATATCGTGCGCGATCGGCCGGGCCGAGGCCGCCAGGACGAGCGCCACCGTCACCGCCGCAAGAGCCCGGACCGGCATGGGAGCCGTCATCGCCTCACTTCGAGGCCGTGGCGGCGTCCTGCGGCAGGCGGAAGGCCAGCAGCTCGCCGCTGTAGTTGCCGCCGCTGATGGCCACGACGAGATACTGCCGCCCGTTGAGCATGTACGTCATCGGCGAGCCGGTCTGCGGGGCCGGCATGTACACCGCGCCGACTTCCTGCCCCGTGGCTTTGTCGTACGCGCGCAGCATCGCGCCGCGCTGGCCCGAGGGCGTCGTGAAGAACCCGCCCTCCCCCGCCAGGAGCAGCGTCTTCGTCGTCAGCACGCCGATGCGGCCGATGCGCCCGGTGCGCGGGATCGTGAGCCCCTTCAGCGCGGGATGGTTGCGGATGTTGTCCGGTGTCTCGCCATGCGCAATCTGCCAGACGATCTCGCCTCTGTTGAGATCGATCGCCGTGATGCGCCCGTAGGGAGGCTTCACGATTGGGAGCCCCTGCACCGTCAGCGGGGGCGGACCGGCCTCCTCGCCCGCCGCGCCCGCGGGGGCCGCCGGCCGCGGCGGCTCGGCCGGGTTCGGCGCGGTGCCGCGGATGTAGCGCATGTCCGAGCGCTTCCCGTCGGACTCGACGAGGCCGAGCTGGGCAATCTGCGTGATGGAGTAGATATAGAGATAGTTGGTTTCCGGATCGAGCGAGCCGCCGTACCAGTTCGCGCCGCCGGTCGTCGACGGAAGCATGAGCGTGGCCAGCGGCCCTTCCCACGTGCTCACGACGGGCGGCGTGAAGAGCGGCCCGAGCTTGTAGCGCGAAACGAGTTTCACCGCTTCCGCCTTCAGCTCGGGTGTGAAGTCAATCAGGTCGTCGAGCGAGACCCCCTGGCGGTCGAAGGCGGGCGGCCTCGTGACGAACGGCTGCGTCGGGCTCGCTTTCTCGCCCGGCACCGTCGACGGCTCGACGGCGCGCTCCTCGATCGGCCACACCGGCTGGCCGCTCGTGCGGTCCAGCACGTACACCCACCCCTGCTTGCTCGGCTGCGCGAGCGCCTTGACCATGCGGCCGTTGACGACGATGTCGGCGAGGATGGGCGCGCACGGAATGTCGAAGTCCCAGATGCCGTGATGGACGAGCTGGTAGTGCCAGCGCTTCCGTCCCGTCTTCAGTTCCACGGCAATGATGCTCTCGCCGTAGAGGCCGCTGCCGGGCCGGTGGCCGCCGTAATAGTCGCCGGTCGGCAGCTCGACCGGCAGGTAGACGAGCCCCAGCTCTTCGTCCACTGTCATCTGCGACCAGACGCCGGCGTTCCCGTTCACCGGCGCCGATTCGTTCTCCCACGTCTCGTAACCCGCCTCGCCGAGTCTCGGAATCGTGTGGAAGATCCAGAGACGCTTGCCGGTGTGCACGTCGTAGCCCCGGACGTATCCCTTGACGTTGTTGTGCGTACGCGGGATGCTGCCGGGCAGGTGCGCCGCCCCCACGACCACCACGTCGCCCGCAATCACGGGCGCCGCGTGCAGGCCCACCTCGCCCGTGACCAGGTCGATCTCCTGGTCGTTGCCCGTCTTCAGATCGACGATGCCGCTCCTGCCGAACCGGGCGACCGGCCGGCCTGTCTTCGCATCGAGCGCCACCATCTGGTAGCCCGGGGTGACGTAGACGATCCGCTCCTCCCGGCCGTCGGTCCAGTAGGCGAGTCCGCGGCCCGACAATCGGCGCGGCGCCCCGTCGCCGCGTGTGCCTTCGTTCAGGCTGTGCATCCAGAGCATCTCGCCCGTTTCGGCATCGAGCGAGACGACGGCGCGGCGGGTGCCGGCCGTCGCGTAGAGCCTGCCGCCCACCATCAGCGGCGTCGACTGGAGGTTGAACTCCGGCCGCGGCCCGAGCGAGTCGGTCTTGAAGCGCCAGGCGACTTCGAGCTTCGAGAAGTTGTCCTTGTTGATCTGATCGAGCGCGGCGTACCGCGTGCTGCGGAGATCGCCGCCGTAGGTGCGCCATTCCCCGCTGGCGCCCGAGCGCGCCGGCGCGGTGGGCGCTCCGCCGTTCGGCGCGCCGGCCCGCACCGGTCCGCGGTCCTGGGCGAAGCTCGCCATCGACGCGGCCACGACCACTGCCATTGACAGCCCCACCCGGCTCCTGCTCATCATCCCTCCTGGCGCTCCGGAGACCGGATTCTACGCCAAACAACGTTCGGACCGTCCGGGTCGTTCACGTCGTCTTCCGGATTCGCACGCGGCCAACCTTGTTCACGCCGCTATAGGCGAGCAGCAGGTCGCCGTTCGGTGCGGTGACCATGTGCCGCACGACGCCGCCGCCGCTTGGAATCTTCCACGTCTGGAATGTCTTCGTCGCTGGGTCGAAACGGACGAGCGTGTTC
Organism: Acidobacteria bacterium RIFCSPLOWO2_12_FULL_68_19; assembly: GCA_001767525.1. Lineage (GTDB taxonomy): Bacteria > Acidobacteriota > Vicinamibacteria > Vicinamibacterales > UBA2999 > MELF01. The sequence continues at coordinate 134,536 of MELF01000049.1, forward strand.
GGCTCCACACCGGACTCGCTGTACCAGACGGCGCCGTCCGGGGTGACGCTGATGCCGTAGGGCTGCGACCGCGGTCCCGCCGGCGATGGAAAGTCCTGCGCCTGCTTCGTCTTCAGGTCCAGACGGCCCAGCGCGCCTCGGGCGAAATCGGTGTACCAGACGATATCGTTCCCGTCCACGGCGATGCGGCGCGGCCGCGCGCCCTCCGGCAATGCGTATTCGGTGATCTCCATCGTCTTGGGGTCGATGGTGCCAATCTTGTTCGTGCGAAAGAGATCGAACACCGGCGTGCCGTTCGACAGGACCGCGATGCCGTAGGGCGCGGCGCGGGGCGTCGGCGGCTGCTTCAACGTGATTGCGCCGGTCTTCGGATCCAGCCGGCCGATGAAGTTGCCGCCCTGCACCGTGAACCAGAGAACGCCGTTGCGATCGAGTGTCGGCGTATGGGGATCGCGCGCGGCCGGATCCGGCATCTTGTACTCGGTGACCTGCCCCGTCCGCGGATCGAGCCGTCCGATCAGGCCGGCGGCGTTCCCGGTGTACCAGATGTTGCCGTCGCGGTCCGACACCAGACCGTGCGGCCCGTGGCGGCCCGGCAGCGGAAACTCACGCACCTGCCCCGTGTTCATATCGACACGCCCGAGCGCCTGCGCCGCCTGGCCGGTGTACCAGAGCGTGCCGTCGACGCCGAAGGCGGGATCGTGCGGGTGCGCGTACGGGGTCGCCGTATTCCAGTCGGTGAACTCCACATCGACCTTGACGCCCCGCTGGCCGGCGAGCGGCGCAGTCAGTGCGGCGCAGACGAGCGCCCCGGCCGCCAGGGACGCGAACGAACGTGAGCGCATCATGGCTCCTCCTCTATAATCGGCGGGTCCGGAACGACCCGCTCCACGTGGTCCACGGATCCTGCGCGTGTCAAGAGTGTCCCTCGGGAGCGCCGGCGTCCTGGCGACGGCCGTCACATGCGCGGCGCCGCTCGTCGTCTTCGCCTCGGTCACCAGCCTCGTGCCGGCGAGGACCGGCGGTTTCGGCGAGATGACCTGCCACCAGTGCCACTCGAACAATCCGCTCAACGACCTCGCGGGCCGGCTCGCCCTGACCGGCGTTCCCGACTCGTATACGCCCGGCCAACGATACCTGATTACCGTCGTGGTGGCCCGTCCGCAGCTCGTGCGTGCAGGATTCCAGTTGTCGGCTCGGTTCGAGAGCGGCGACAACGCCGGCACGTTCCACCCGTCCGACGACCGCGTCGAGGCCGTCCCCGACGATGCGGGCCGGATCACCTATGCGCAGCACTCGCCCACGGGTGCCGATGCGGCGGCGCCGGGCGAGGGGACCTGGACGTTGGAGTGGACCGCGCCGCCCGCCACGCTCCAGGTCGTGTTCCACCTCGCAGCCAACGCCGCCAACGGCGACGGTCTGTCGCGGGGCGATTTCATCTATACGGCTACGGCGGCGTCCCGGCCAGCAGCTGCTCCGCGGTGAAGAACCGGGGTTCGATGTCCACGGGCACGTCCGTCAGGCGATCGAGCACGGCCTGGACGGGCGGCCGGACGACGGCCAGCCGCTCGATCATCTGCCGGGCGTCGCTGTAGCCACCGAGGGCCTGCAGCGTCATGATGTCGCGCGTCAGATCGGCGACGTTCTGCCGAATCCGGTCCGGATTCACCGCGAACGTGCCGTCGGGCATGGCTCTCACGCCGCCGTTGTCGAGGAAGTAGTTGAGCTGCATCGCGACGCCGCGGCCGTGCGCTTCGTCGATGCCGAACCGGATCGAGCGGAACATCGACGCCAGATACGTCGTGTACATCGACTGATCCAGGCGATCCGCGTACGCGGACCGGACGAGGCGGCGCTCGATCCCCGGGTCGCGCAGCGACCCGACCTCATCGAACCTGCCGCGATCGACGAGGAACTGCAGCGCGAAGAGGCCGGAGACATCGGCCTTGGCTTCCTCGATCGCGCTGTAGGTCTCCTTGAGCTCCTGCCGCACCGTGGACGCCCGCCCGGCGACGCTGATGTTGTGCGGACCGAGACCGTGCATCAGCTCGTGCATCAGGATGTGCGTGAAGAACGCGTCGAAGGTGACGTTCGCCTGGTCGCGGCTCGACAGCGCGACGCGGGCGATCGGCTGCAGCACCATCCGGAACTTCGCGTCCTGGTTGTTCTTCAGCATCACGCGCTTGCTGCCCTTGTCGGCAACCACGCGCTCGTCGTTCGGCAGATTGAACGCGGCCGTCTGCACGCCCTTGTTCGCGTCGCCCGAGGAGAACACGGTGTTGACGACGCGGATGGGCGCCATCGCGCCGAGCTTCGGGTTCCTGAACCGTGGATCGATCGGCAGGTTGTTCTCGATCTCCTGCAGCTCCGATCCGAAGCGCGCGAGCCTGGCGGTCTCGGCGTCGTCACGGATCGTGATGAACGCCTCGAAGGCCGCCTTGTAGTTGAACCACTCGTCCTCGTAGACCTCGTACGGGCCGATCGTCGGCTCGATGCTGGCGTCGAGCTCCATCCAGGCCACGTCGCTCGCGTAGTAGTCGTTGGTCAGCAGCGCGTCGGCCCGGCTCGCCAGGTACCGCCCGAGCGTCGGCTGGAGGGTGAGCGCCGCCGCCTCGCGCAGCAGCGACGCCACGCGGCCGAGCTCGCCCTGGTACTCGAGGCCGTAGGGGACGGAGATCAGCCGTCCGTCCGGCCCTCGCCGGATCGTCGTGAAAAATCCGGTCGCGCGGGCCCGTTCGCCCGGCGCGAGCGTCTTCAACCAGGCGTCGACCTCCTCCTTGGTGACGCCGGAGGGATAGAAATTGGCCTGCGGCGGCTTGGCGGGAACGCCCGGGATGAACGGCTCGCCGCGATCGAGGCGCGACCAGGGGCCTTTGTTGATCAGGAAGTACCGCAGACGGGCCTGACCCAGCTCCGAGCGGTCGCCGAGCAGCGACAGCAGCAGCGTCTCGTTGCCCGCCCACACCTGACGGAGGAACAACGCGTCGAACACCTTCGCCGCCTCGATGAGCCTGGCGAGCGCCTGCCGCTCGTTCGGCGGCAGCGCCGAGATGTCGGCCGTGAGGTCAACCGGCGCGAACCGCGCCGTCATGCGTCGAAGCTGCTCCACCATCGGATCGGTTTGCGGTTGTCCGGCCGGTTGAGATGGCTGCGGCGCGCGGCAGCCGGCACCGAACAGTGCCACTGCCACGGCCGCCACAAGTATCCCGTTCAACATGAGAGATGCACGCAGGGCGGGTCCTTTCGGACCCGCCACTTCTCAATGCACGCCGGAACTGGTCTGCAGGGCGGCCGGCTCGGCGCCCAGCCGCCGGATGGCCGCCTGCCACATCTGGTCCGCGGGAACCCCGAAAATCAGTCCCGGGTCGACCTCGGTCGTGAGCCATGCGGACGCGGCCAGTTCCTTGTCGAGCTGGCCCGGCCCCCATCCCGCATACCCGATGAGCACCCGCGCCCGCGACGAAGGGGGCGCCTGAAGGAGCTGGAGCGTCAATTCGCGGGACACCGAGAGCAGCACGCCCGGGCAGATCTCCCGCTGCTCGTCCTCCGGCCCCTGCGCCTCCGCCATCAGCACCCAGGTGCGCTCGAGGTCGACCGGGCCGCCGACCCAGAGCCGCATGTCGGGATCGATGCGCACCGGCGGCTCGGTTCGGATGAACTGCCAGGCGAGCTCGTCCATCTGCCGGTTCACCACGAATCCGAAGGCGCCCTGGTCGGTGTAGTCGCACAGCAGGACGACCGTCTTCGCGAAGTTCGGATCGGCCATCTGAGGCATCGACACGAGCAGGAGGGGTGCGGTACCGGAGGACATGGAGGAATCTTACTCAAGTTTCGACGTGCTCGCGCACCATCGGATCGCTTGCCGACGGCCGTTCGGCGCCGGCATCGCCAAGCGCGGCCGCCCCGTCGCGATCGCCGCTGTTGCCGATGGCCACCGCGACGTTGCGCCGCAGCCCGGTCAGCTTCGCGCGCTTCATCGGGCTCCCCTTCAGCAGCGCGCGCAGGTCGTCGTCGGTGCGGCGCCACAGCGCCGCCAGGGGAGGGCGGTCGAGGCCGGCCCTCGGCTGCCATGCCGGATCGGCGGAGACGGGAGCGGTCCGGTTGTGCGGACAGACCTCCTGGCAGATGTCGCAGCCGTACACGCGGTTGCCGAGCGCCGGCCGGAGCGGTTCGGGAATGCGGCCACGCAACTCGATGGTCAGGTACGAGATGCAGCGCGTGGCGTCGAGCACGCCCGCATCGACGAGCGCTCCGGTGGGGCACGCCTCCAGGCACCGCGTGCACCCGCCGCACTGTTCGAGTCCTGGCGCGTCGGGCTCGAGCGGCAGCGTGCAGATGATCTCACCGAGAAACAGCCAGGAGCCCAGCTCCGGATTGATGAGGCAGGTGTTCTTGCCGACCCAGCCGAGGCCGGCGTGCTGGGCGTAGACGCGCTCCTGCACCGGACCGGTATCGACATAGACGCGCGTCTCGAACGATTCTGGAGCCGCCGCCCGCATCCACGCGACAAGCGCCTCGAGCCTCGCCTTCAGGACATCGTGGTAGTCGCCGCCCCAGGCGTACCGCGAGATGCGGGCGATCGCCGGGGGGACGTCCCCCTCGGCGCACGGCGGCACGGTGTTGTAGACGGTGCCGGTGACGATCACGCTGCGCGCCCCGGGCACCACCGCGCGCACGTCCAACCGGCGCTCCGCCGAGCGCGCCATGTACGCCATCTCGCCCGCGTAGCCCCGGTCGAGCCATTCCCGCAGGAAGGCCAGCTCGGGAAAGCTCTCCGCCGGCGCGACGCCGCAGAGGTCGAACCCCAGCTCGCGCGCCTTCGCTTTGACGGCCGCGGACGTCAGCCCCATACCGAGTCACCCTATCGGCGCGGGTCGATTGGCATCCACAGGCGCGGGCTCGCGCCGACCAGCGTCAGCGGACAAGAACCGGCATGCGTGAGACACTTCGTACGGGCACACCTCAGAGCGATCGCCCTGAGACGAGTCTCGCGTCAGCTTCGGCTCATCAACTGACGGACGACGTAGGGCAGGATGCCGCCGTGGCGGAAGGCGACGAGCTCCTCGGGCGTGTCGATGCGGACCCTGGACCAAGCCTTACACCGCCCACATCTCCGACAACAGTTCCGCCTGCTCGAGCACCGTCTGAGTGGCCTTCTCCTGCTTGTCCGGCGGATAGCCGTATTTGCGCAGGATACGCTTGACGATGACCCGGAGCTGGGCGCGCACGTTGTCGCGCACGGTCCAGTCGATGGTGACGTTCTTCTTCACGGTCGCGACCAACTCGCGGGCGATGTCGACGAGCGTCGGCTCGCCCAGCACCTTCACCGCGCTGTCGTTCACCTCCAACGCGTCGTAAAAAGCAAGCTCGTCTTCGGTCAGCTCGAGTGCCTCGCCGCGCGCGTTGGCGGCGCGCATGTCCTTGGCGAGATGGATTAGCGCTTCGATCACCTGCGCTGTCTCGATCGCCCTGTTCTGGTACGCCCGCACGGTCTGCGCCAGCATCTCGGCGAAGGAGCGCGCCTGTACCACGTTACGTTTTGCGCGCGCCTTGATCTCGCCCTTCAGGAGCTTCTGCAGCAGCTCCACGGCGAGGTTGCGCTGCGGCATGCCACGAACCTCGGCGAGGAACTCGTCGGAGAGGATCGAGATGTCCGGTGCCTTGAGCCCCGCGGCGGCGAAGATGTCGATCACGCCGTCTGAGACCACCGCCCTGGAGATGATCTGCAGGATGGCGTGGTCCAGCTCTTCGTCCGTTCTCCGTTCGCCCGGCGTACCCTTCGCCAGCACGGCTCGCACGGCCTGGAAGAACCCCACCTCGTCCCGAATCCTCAACGCCTCCTCATGCGGCACCGCCAGCGCGAACGCCTGGGACAGCAGCGTCACCGCGCCCAGCAGCCGCGGCTTGCCCTCGTCTTGCGCGAGGATGTGCTCCTGCGCAGCGGGCAGGAGGGACAACCGATCTTGCGGTGGTCCTGACATCCATCTGGAGAAGTCAAAGCCGTGGAAGAGGCCGCGGCAGACCTCGTACTTTTCGAGCATCACCGCGACCGCCTCGGCCTGGTCGATCGCCGTCTTCCCTGTACCGCCGCTTTCTGTGTACGTCGCCAGCGCCTTCCTGAGTTCGTCAGCGAGCCCGAGATAGTCGACGACGAGTCCGCCCGGCTTGTCCTTGAACACGCGGTTCACCCGGGCGATGGCCTGCATCAGCCCATGCCCGCGCATCGGCTTGTCCACATACATCGTGTGGAGGCTTGGCGCGTCGAAGCCGGTGAGCCACATGTCGCGGACGATGACGATCCGGAACGGGTCCTCCGGGTCACGGAACCGCTGTGCCAGCACCTCACGGCGCGACTTGTTCCGGACGTGGGGCTGCCAATCCAGCGGATCGGACGCCGAAGTCGTACTGGCTTCGATGCGCTTCGTCGGCGATGACGACGACATTGCGGCGCTCGGAGAGCACCGGATGGCGGTCGCCGCGCTCCTCCGGAAAGAACTTCTGGATGGTCGTGAAGACCACCCCACCGGAGGCAACGGCGAGCTTCGCGCGCAGGTCCGCGCGGTCGGCCGCCTGCACCGGAGGCTGGCGCAGGAGGTCACGGCAGCGCGCGAAGGTGGCGAAAAGCTGGTCGTCGAGGTCGTTGCGGTCGGTCAGCACGACGAGGGTCGGGTTCTCCATCGCCGGGTGCAGAATCACGCGGCCCGCGTAGAAGGCCATCGTCAGGCTCTTGCCCGAACCCTGCGTGTGCCATACGACGCCGACGCGCCGGTCGCCGGGGTCTCCGCCCGGCTGCGAGATCTGGTAACGCCCGCGCTCATCAGATGCCCGACCCTGCACGCCCGCCTTCGCCGCCCGTAGCGTTTCTTCCACCGCCACGTTCACCGCGTGGAACTGGTGGTAGCCCGCCATCTTCTTGGTGAGCGTGCCGCCGCCCGCATCCTCGAACACGAGGAAGTGCCGCACCAGGGCAAGGAAGCGGCGCCGTTCGAACACGCCTTCCAGCACCACCTGCAGCTCGGCCAGCTTCGCCGGGGCATCCTCGTGTCCGGTGATCGTGCGCCAGGGCTTGAACCATTCCTTCCCCGCGCCAACCGCACCGATCCGCGCCTGCACGCCATCGGACACCACCAGCGCCGCGTTGGTGGCGAAGAGCGCGGGGATCTGTGCCTGGTAGGTCTCGAGCTGGTGGTAGGCACTCCGGACCGTGGCGTTCTCGTCGGCCGGGTTCTTGAGCTCAATCACCGCGAGCGGCAGCCCATTGACGAACAGCACCACATCCGGCCGCCGCGTGTGCTGCCCGTCGGCCACGGTGAACTGGTTGACGGCCAGCCAGTCGTTGTTGTCGGGCGCGTCGAAGTCGAACGCGCGCGCCTGCGTGCCGGCGATGGCGCCGTCCGCGCGCCGATACTCGACCGTCACGCCGTCCACGAGCATCCGGTGCACCACGCGGTTGCGCTCAATCAGCGACGGCGCATCGGTGCGAGTCAGCTTGCGGTAGGCGTCTTCCAGTGCGTCGGGAGGCAGGTCGGGATTGAGGCGCACGAGCGCCTGGCGCAGACGGCCCTCCAGCACGACGTCGCGGTAGTTCGGGTCGCTGCGCTCGGCGCCCGGCATGCCGACCGCGATGTCGGGGCCGTGCAGGACGGCGTAGCCGAGCGCCTCCAGCCAGGCGAGGGCGGCATCTTCGACAACGGATTCAGCGAAGCCACTCACGGATTGCGCCTAAATAGGAAGGCCTTCTGTTTCAATAAGTTACGATGCCGACTCACGCCAATCTGGGTTACCGTCCATGGGGGTATCCATTTAACCGGAGTAACGGTGTAGACTGCCGCGGTGGATCACCCTCGCGCCGGCACCCACTATCCGAGGTCCGTGGGCGAATT
>MELF01000050.1 GCA_001767525.1 Acidobacteria bacterium RIFCSPLOWO2_12_FULL_68_19
TCGCTACTGTGAAACTCTGCTATGTAGAACGGACATTTCGAGCTTTCTGTTTACACGCCGAGCCGCAAACGCGCTTGTACTGGGGCTAGTGCGATCTTCCTGCAGTCAACGGCGCCGCTCTACGTCGCGCTGCTGGGACCGTTCCTGGTGGGAGAGCGGTTTCGCCCACGCCAAGTGGGACTTCTTGCCGCCGTGGCGATTGGTCTTGGGTTGTGCCTCTCCGGTGGGGAGGCCTCGACCGCGACGGCCCCAGACCCGCCGACCGGGAACGCCGTCGCCGCCCTGTGCGGCGTCACGTGGGCCCTGACGCTCCTCGGGTTGCGCTGGGGAGAAGGCCGGCAGGTCGGCACGGTCTCCGGGACGGTCATTGCCGGCAATGTGTTCGCGTTCCTGGTCGGGCTCCCGACACTGTGGCGGTTGCCCGCGGCGTCGGCCGTCGGCTGGGCGACGCTCGGTTACCTCGGCGTCTTTCAAATTGGCGTGGCCTACATCTGGCTGGCGTCCGCCGTCCGGCATCTGTCCGCGCTGCAGGTGTCGCTCCTGCTGTTGCTCGAGCCGGTGCTCAATCCCGTGTGGGCGTGGCTCGTGCGAGGAGAGGACCCGGGCGGTCGGGTCCTGGCCGGCGGTGCGATCATTCTCGCCGCCAGCGCGGGGCACGTGCTCTCGGATGCGCGCGGGCCGGAGGCGCCATCGAGGACGCCGGCGTAGATCGTCTCGTGGTAAGTTACGCGCACACCGGCGGCCGGGATGGCGACCTCCGAGGCCGCTGGAGTTGGAAGGACGGAGATATGCGCCTCACTCCAACGAGAACCGCCCTGTGCGCACTGCTGCTGGCGCCGCCCGCGGCAGCGCAGGAGTGGACTGAGTACGAGAATCGCCTCGATAGGTTCACCATTCCTGCGCCGGGCCAACCGAAGGTCGAAACGATGACGTGGGACTCCGAGTACGGCGCCAGGTTCCCGGGACGGGTGTACAGATGGGAGCAGGGGCGGAACCGCTATTCGGTGACGGTTGTCGACTACTCCGATGCCGAGCGGATACATGCAGAGCTGAACCACGCCGCGTATCGTGGCGGCCCGTACTGGCAGATCGACATCATGGCATCGATCGACTATGCGGCCACGAGGTACCGCCAGAAGCGGGGCGTCACAGTGACCTACGACGCGTGGCACTACATCGAGCGCGTCACGGGGCATGAGCTGCAGCTGACCAATCCCGGCGGATCGCGGTCCTACGTCGGCATCTATCTGCACGAGAATCGCCTCTACGTTCTCGATGCCACGGCGCCGGCGGACGCGGCGCCGCCGATAAGTTTTCAGCAGTCGTTCGGCTTCCTCGATGCCACCGGGAAACCGGTCCAGTACCGCAGCTTCTACTTCAACCGTCTTCCTCCGACGCGGCTCGACGGCGGTGGCGGTCCCTCTCAGTACGATTCGCAAGGCCCGCCGCCGCAGCAGGCGCAGCCCGCGCGATAGGCGGACCACGAAGAACACGTCGACCAACAGGCAACGAGTTCATTCCATCAGTCGATACTGCAGCGCCTCGCCGACGTGCTCGGCGCGCACGGCGTCGGACCCGGCGAGGTCCGCGATCGTCCGGGCGACCCTCAGCACGCGGTCGTAGCCTCGGGCGCTGAGGCCGAAGCGCTCGATCGCCCGCCGCAGCAGCGAGCGGCCGTCGGCGTCTGGAGCGCAGAATCGCGCGATGGCCCCGCTGCGCAGCTCCGCATTCGTCCGCGGCCCACGGCCGCGGTACCGCATCTGCTGCGTGAGCCGCGCCGCGCAGACCCGCTGACGGACCAGCGCCGTCGACTCGCCGGAGGGTGCGCCGGCAAGCGCGTGGACGGGGACGGCGGGCACGGCCACGACGAGGTCGATGCGGTCGCGGAGCGGCCCGGAGAGCCGGCCGCGGTACTTCGCGATCTGCGACGGCGTACAGCGGCACTCGCGCCGCTCGTCTCCCAGGAAGCCGCACGGGCAGGGATTCATGGCGGCGACGAGCACGAACCGCGCCGGAAACACCGCCGTCCGGGCGGCGCGCGCAATCGTGACCTGTCCCTCCTCGAGCGGCTGCCGCAGCACCTCGAGCACCCGCCGGTCGAATTCAGGCATCTCGTCGAGGAAGAGCACCCCGTTGTGCGCGAGCGAGATCTCGCCGGGGCGGGGAATCGCGCCGCCGCCGACGAGCGCGACGTTCGAAATGGTGTGATGCGGCGCCCGGACGGGCCGCGCCGACAGCAGGCCGGCGCCCGGCGCAAGCACGCCGGCGACGGAATGAATCGCGGTGCATTCGAGCGCCTCGTCGAAGGTGAGCGCCGGCAGAATCCCGCCAAGACGCTGCGCCAGCATCGTCTTACCGGCCCCGGGAGGACCGCTGAGCAGCAGGTTGTGGCCGCCGGCCGCGGCTACTTCCAGCGCCCGGCGGGGCAGCAACTGGCCGCGCACCTCCGCAAGGTCGCCGTCCGGCGGGAGGTCCGTACCTGTCGCCGTCGCTGGCGGTGCTGCGCGCTCGGCCCGGTCGGGGGCGTTGAGCGCCTCCAGCGCCTCCGACAGCGACCGCACCACGCAGATCTCGAGCCCTTCGATGACGCACGCCTCCGCGGCGTTCTGTGGCGGGAGCAGCAGCCGCCGCAGCTTCAACCGCCGGGCGGCAATCGCGATCGGGAGCACCCCGCGAATCCCGTTGATGACCCCGTCGAGCGACAGTTCGCCGAGCACGACGGTGTCGTCGATGGCGCGGCGCGTCAAGTGCCCCTGCGTAGCGAGCAGTCCAAGGGCAATCGGGAGGTCGAACGAGGAGCCTGCCTTCCGCACGTCGGCGGGAGCGAGGTTGACGATAATCCGGTGCGGCGGAAACACGAATCCGGAGTTGCGAATCGCCGCACGGACCCGGTCGCGACTCTCCCGGACGGTCGGGTCGGGCAGCCCCACCATCGTGAAGTGCGGCAACCCGAACGATACGTCCACTTCGATTTGAACGGGGTAGGCGTCGATTCCGAACACGGCCGCGCTCCGCAGGCTCGCCAGCATGGCTCTGTCTCATGCAAGCAATCGCGCCAGCAGCGGCGAACGGAGGACCGGTGGAATTCCGCGGATTTCTCCGATCGTGGCTCACGGCGTACGCAGAAATTGCCACTCCCGACGGACCACGAGGCGTTCAGAAGTGCAATCGGGGTGGTATCCTCTCGACATCCCCTAGTGAAAGCCGAGGTCCCATGCTCGATGCGCTGAAAGGTCTGGCCGGCGGTAAGAAACAGCAGCAGGAACTCGAGGCGCTCGTCGCGGCGGCCCGCGAGGAGCGGAGCGCCCTGAGCACGATGCTCACCCAGGTGACCACGCGCAGCGCCAAATTGATCGAGACTGGAAAGGCGCTGGAGCAAATTGACGCCAGGGCCGCGTCCGCCACCGGCACGCTCGAGGCGCTCTCCACGCGCATCGAGGCGCTCGAGCGGCGCGCACAGGCGCTGGGCGAGGTCGACGCACGCGTGCAAACGCTCATCGTTGCCGCCGCCGAGGCGCAGAAGCGGACCGAACAGGTGGAGCAGTTCTCCGCGCAGGCCGCGGAGGCGCAGACGAGCCTCGACGCGCTGAAGCGCGAGCGGGCCGCGCTCGAGGAGTTCGGTACCGAGTTCCGTGCCTCCAACGCAGAGCTGAAGGAGGTCCGGCAGTCGGTTGACCAGGCGGCGGCGCTCCGGGTGGAGCTGGATCAGATCCGCGGCGTCGCCGATCAGCTCTCGCAGGAGTACACGCGGCTTCGCGACACCTCGCGCGACGCCCGCGAGGATTCGACCGCGGCAACCGAAGCCGTCCGCGAAGTGGAACGCAAGCTCGGGCGCCTCGCCCAGCTCCAGGAGCTCAGCAAGGCGACGGAAGAGAAGCTCACGGCCCTCAACGCGCTCGCCGAACACGTGAACCAGAAGACGCGGGCGCTCGAGGCCCAGAAGCACGTCATCGATCGCGCGGTCCTCGAGGCCAACCGCGTGAACGACATGGTCTGGACCATGGACGTCCAGATCGGCAAGGTGAACGACGCGATCAAGCAGGCGGCACGCGGCGAGGAGACGCTCGCCCGGATCGACGATCTCGTGAAGGAGACCGACGCGAAGCTCGAGACGACGGAGCGGCTGCGCGACGACGTCGTCCGCGAGACCGCCCGAATGGAGAGCGACGGCCACGCGCTCGTGCAGGTCATGAGGTCTTCCCTCGACCGCCTCGCCCTCGAAAAGAAGGAGTTCGAAGCGTTCGAGGCGCGCATGCAAGGGCTCCAGGGGGCCGTCGCCGACGCCGAGCAGCGGATGGAAGCGCTCGGCGTCCGGGAGCGACAGCTCGTCTCGTTGCCGCAGCGCGTCGATGAGTTCAGCCGGCAGTTCGCCACGCTCATGAGCCAGAGCGACGAGCTGGGACGCAAGCAGGCGGGTCTGGATACGCTGCAGGAACAGCTCGTCCGCGTACAGGACATGGCGGCCCGCGCCGACACGCAGTACGAGGCGCTCCGACAGAGCCGCGGCGATCTGGAGACGCTTCGCAAGGAGATCCAGGAGTTCTACCAGGGTTACGCCCAGGCGTCCCAGCTCCGCGACAAGCTCGCGGCGGATCGTGCGGCGCTGGAGGCGTTCGGCGAACGCCTGACGTCGTTCCGCGCCCGGACGCCGGAGCTCGAGGCCACGATGCAGGCGATCCTCGGCCGCGTGGCCCAGGTCGATGAAGGCTTGCGGTACGCCACGCGCCTCGGCGAGATGGCATCGCAGCTCGAGGCGCAACTGGCACGGGTTGGCGAGCGGATCGAGTTCGTCTCGCTCGTCGAGCGTCGGCTCGACACGCTGCAGGCGGTGGCGGCCGACGTCGACCAGAAACTGGCGGTACAGCTCTCGCGCCGCGCCGAGCTCGAGGCGCTGCAGGCGCAGTGCGACGGCGTCATCGCCCAGATGCTCGATGCGCAGCAGAAGGTCGAAGCGGTGGCGGCGCTGCAGGGAAAGATCCTGCCGATGGACATCCGGATCTCGATTCTCCAGGACCGCATCGAGAAGACGGGGGAACGTGTCAAGCAGGTGCAACGCGACGAGACGGAGCTGGCGACGCAGGAAGCCAGGCTCGGCGAGCTCGTCGAGGCGAGCCGCTCGCTTGCCGAAGAGGTGTCCGGCCGCATCCGGCAGATGGAGACCGTCGGCGAAGAACTGTCGAGGTCCGGCGCGAACAGGGACGAGCTCATTGGTGAACTGGCGCGCGTCCAGGCGCGGCAGCGCGAGGTCGTGGCGCAGACCGAGGCCGCCGAGGATCAGCTTCGGCGCGCCGAGGCGATGTACAAGGTGCTCGAGCAGCGGCGCTCGCAGATGGCGTTCTCCGAGAAGAAGCTCGTCGATGTCGAAGCACGGATGGCGGAGCTTGCCGATAAGTCGGCCGAGATCGACCGTCGCATGAAGCTGCTCGCCGACCGCGAGGCGGTCGTCGAGGCGGTCAAGGCGGAAATCGACATCGTTCACCAGATCAGCGCGCGGAGCAAGGCGGACCTGCTGTACGTCACAGGCCAGCGTGACGAGCTGGCGGCGCTGCGCCAGCAGGTGCAGGAGCTGCTCGCGCTGGTGAGCACCACCGAGGCGCGAATCGCCGCCGTTGAAGGGCGCCGCAAGGAAGTGGAGGAGGTGCAGGCGAAGGTCACCCTCATCACCAACCTGTTGGAAGACGTCCGTGTGAACCTCGAGACGGTGAGCGAACAGAAGGCGGTCGTCGATCACGTGGCCGAACGCCTGGCCAGCGTGCAGTTCGTGATGCAGGAGGCCCAAAACACGCTGCGCATGCTGAACCAGGAGCGTGAGCTGGCCGAGCGGATCGAGCAGAGCATCCGCCAGCTCCGGACACGCACGGGGTCAGAAAAAGACGAAGGACGACAGACGGCGTAGGGCCAATTGAGGGGCTGTGAAGCCCTGCGGCAGCCACTGACCAGCTACGCGCCTCCCAGCCGGGTCCGAGAGGAACCGGCCTACGTGCCGTAATTCCGCAACGTGCTCTTAGTTGGTCGCCGCCGCCGTTCGGTGGGTGAGGATCGTCAGACGCTGACCCACCTGGATGGAGTTCGACCGCAGGCGGTTCCATGTCTTGAGCGAGGCCACCGTCGTTCGGTAGAGCCGCGCAATCGAGGACAGCGTATCGCCCCGCTTCACCCGGTAGGTCACAGGTTCCGGCCGCCTCGATACCCCACTCGGCGCCCTGCTGCTGACCGCGACCACCGTCGGCTCCGGGCTTGCCTCGATCGCGGGAGGCGCCGTCTCGGGACGCGCAGCGAGGAGCAGCGTCGGCGCCCGCGGGACGATCAGCCGCTGCCCCGATTGCAGCCTCGCCCGCGTGGACAGGTAGTTCGCTTCCGCCAGATCCAGTCGGCTCACCTTGAGCCTCTTCGCGACCGAGAGCAGCGTTTCGCCCTTCTTGACGGTGTACCAGTTCAGCGGCGCCAGCTCGGTCGGATCGCTCTCGGCCATCTGTGCACGGACGATATCGGCGGTCCCGTAGGGCACCCTGAGGTCGTATTCGTCAGCCCGAACCGGCGTCGTCCAGCGGCGCAGCTCCGGGTTGAGCTCCTGCAGCGTCTGAATCGGCATACCGATCCATTCTGCAACCCGGCGCAGATCGACAGCCGTCGTCAGCGTCACCGTTTCGAACTGGAGCGGCTCCACCGGCTGGATCTCGAACCCGTACATCGCCGGATTCCGAGCGATGATGATTGCCGCCAGGATGAGCGGCACGTAGTTGCGCGTCTCGCGCGGCAGGTACCGGCTCGAGGCTGTCAGTTTCCAGAAGTCAGACCGGCCCGAGCGCTTCATCGCGCGCTGCACGCGCCCGGGGCCGCCGTTGTAGGAGGCGAGCGCAAGATGCCAGTCGCCGTCGAACGTCTCGTAGAGCGACTTCAGATACCTCGCGGCTGCGCGGGTGGCCTTCTCGGGCTCCGCACGCTCATCGACGTACCAATCGTGTTTGAGGCCGTTCTCGAGCGCGGTGCCGCGCATGAACTGCCAGATGCCCTTGGCCCTGGACCGGGAAAGCGCCGTTGGCTTGAAGGCGCTCTCAACCAAGGGTACGTAGGCGAGATCGAGCGGCAACCCCTCTGCCCGGAAGATGCGCTGAATCGCCGGGAGGTATTGCAGACTCCGGCTGAGCCCCTCCTCCAGGAACGACTTCAGACGTCCCGTGAACAGCTCGACGAATGACAACACCTTCGCGTTCAACGGGATATCGATGTCGTGCACCATTGTTTCCAGGTCGGCGGCGACCGCCTGGGTCGTTTCCACCGTCGCCGAGGGGACTTCGAACGTCGTAATGGCAAGGATCTCGTCGATGCCGGCCGTTTCCGGGTGTTGTTCCGCGAATCCGTCGCCTTCGGCGAGCGCCGTTACCTCGTGGGCGCTGATCCGCTCGACGAGGCGGTCGAAGTGCTCCCGCATGCGGGGCTCCGTACGGCCCCCGAAGGGCGAGTCCAGCAGGACTTCGAGAGCCCGATTGAACGCGGTCTTCGCAGCTGTCAGGTGACCGAATTGGAGTTCGCGTTCACCCGCCTCGAAGTGCAGCGTGGAGATGGCGATCAACTCGACGACGGGATCCGCCTGCGGTGACGGGGCAGGAGTGGGAACTGGCGCCAAAGCCATGACGACCGGCGTCGGCGCCGGCGCCTGTGACGGTGTCGGGACCCGGGTCGCACAGCCGGTAAGGGCCAGACCGAGCAGGAGGGTCATCCCCGTCGATGCGGGAACCCGGCTCATCATCGCCGGCTACTCTAGCACTACGAGGATCGCCGGTCAACAATAAGTCCTGCCACATCAGCACTTATAGCCGAATCAGAGGCGACAGCGCGTTCAGGACGGCCAACCCGCCTGGACAAAGATGCCTTTGGCGTCGCCCAGTTCGCGAGCCGACGGGGTGACGATCGTCTTCTCGCCTACAAGGAGCTTTCGGCCCCCCTTCAGGGCCTCGCGGACATCTTCCTCACAGATGACGTCAGGCACATGCTCCGGAGTACTGGCGCCGGGCGCCGGGCGCGCAGACGCCGACACCTTCAGGCCCCGCGATGCCAGGAACTGATCGATGCGAGCGGCCAGCGCCTCAGCGGGGATCCCTTCCGGCACCGGACGGATGGGGACCCGGGGCAACCGACCTCGGTCGACCGCTTCGGCCGGCGCTGCTTGCGCCCGCCCTCGTGAAGCGGTCGCCCGGGCGGCCACGGCAGGGCGCACCTCGTAGGCGAGCCGCTTGATGTTGAGCAAGTGCAGCGGGGAGATATTGTCCGAAGTGATGTTGCCTCCCCAGCCGCCGCAACCGAGCGTCAGGGCGGGGTCCAGTCCGGTGGTCAGGCCGATTGAGCCGTGCGTGGTCGGGGTATTGACGCAGATGCGGAACGCCGGCTTCTTGAGACCGAACTGCAGGATGACGTCCTCGTTGCGAGAGTGAACCGACATGGTGTGGCCCATGCCGCCGTAGCGGAGGATCTGGATGCAGCGCTCGCATGCTTCCCGCCAGTCCTTCACCACGTACCAGGAGAGAATTGGCGCGAGCTTTTCGATGGAGAGCGGGTTGTCGCGTCCAACCCCCGCCAGCGGCGCGATCAGGACGCGAGTCCCTTCGGGCACCTGGAGTCCCGTCTGTGCGGCGATGTGGACAGCCGTCTTGCCGACGAGCGCCGGGTTCGGCAGCCGCTGTGGGCTGACGAACATCCTGCCGACGGTGTCGACCTCGGCCGGCGCCATGAAATAGCCGCCCTGGGCCTGGAACTCCCGCCGCACCTCTTCGGCAATCGCCTCGTCGACCACGACGGAGTTCTCGGCGGAGCAGAGGACGCCGTTGTCGAACGTCTTGCCGGTAATGATGTCGCGGACCGCCTTTGGAATGTCGGCGCTGCGTTCGATGTAGGCCGGCGCGTTGCCCGGGCCCACGCCGTAGGCGGGCTTGCCCGCGCTGTAGGCGGCGCGGACGAGCCCCAAGCCGCCGGTGGCAAGAATCACGGCGACGTCGCGGTGCTTCATCAGCTCCTGCGTTCCTTCGAGCGTGACCGTCTTCATGATGCCGATACTGCCGGCGGGCGCGCCGGCCCGCGCCGCCGCCTCGGCCATGATCTCCACCGTTCGTGTGATGCAGCGCACGGCCGAGGGATGCGGGCTGATGACAATGGCGCAGCGCGCCTTGAGTGCGATGAGCACCTTGTAGATCGACGTCGAGGTCGGGTTGGTCGAGGGAATCACCGCGGCGACAACGCCGAAGGGCTCGGCAATCTCGACGATCTTCTTGTCCTCGACGCGGCGTACCACGCCGACCGTCCGGATGGGCCGGATGAACTCGTACACGCGGCGCGAGCCGAACAGATTCTTCTGGACTTTGTCGGCCACGACGCCGTAGCCGGTCTCGTCGACCGCCAGGCGCGCGAGCGTCTCGGCGTGCGGCGTGACGGCTTCCGCCATCGCGTCCACGATCGCGTCGATCTGTTCCTGGGAGTACTCGGCCAGCCGGTTCTGCGCCTGGCGGGCGGCGCGGGCGAGCGCGCGGGCTTCTGCGATTGAGGTCAGGTCCTTGTCGGATACCGCCGGGCGGTCCTCGGAAGCCACTGCCTGCTGCCTGCCGCCTGCTGCCTACTTCGGGAGGATTCGCTCGACGTCCGCGTGGGGTCGCGGAATCACGTGCACCGACACCAGTTCGCCGACGCGCCGAGCGGCGGCGGCGCCCGCGTCGGTCGCCGCCTTCACCGCGCCGACATCGCCGCGCACCAGCACGGTCACGTATCCGGCGCCGATGTATTCCTTGCCGATGAGGACGACATTGGCGGCCTTGACCATCGCGTCGGCCGCCTCGACCGAGCCGATGAGCCCCTTCGTCTCCACCATCCCAAGCGCGTCCTGGGCCATGTCTCGAGTGAACTCTAGCACGGAATACGGGTTATCATTCCAGAAACACGATGCTCAACACAGCTCAGAAGGCCTGGTCCGCCGTGCTGCTG
The DNA here is from genome assembly GCA_001767525.1 of Acidobacteria bacterium RIFCSPLOWO2_12_FULL_68_19. Lineage (GTDB taxonomy): Bacteria > Acidobacteriota > Vicinamibacteria > Vicinamibacterales > UBA2999 > MELF01. The sequence goes on from MELF01000050.1 coordinate 9,970, forward strand.
GCGGTCGTGGCGGGAGCGTGCTCGCGCGGCGATGCCGCGCCGCCGGTCGCCACGCCGTCTCTCGTCCTGGACGGCGGCGGCGGCGCCATCGGCAGCCCTCTCGAGATGACCTACCGATTCGCCGTGGCGCCCGATGCGCCGGCCTTCGCCGAAGACTACCTGGTGTTTGTCCACTTCATCGACGACAACGGGGAGCTGATGTGGACCGACGACCACCCGCCGCCGACGCCAACGCGGCAGTGGAAGCCGGGCTCGACGGTCGAGTACCGACGGACGATGTTCATCCCGAAGTTTCCGTACGTCGGAGCGACGCGCGTCGAGATCGGGCTCTTCTCGCCGGCGACGAACGAACGTCTGCCGCTCTCGGGCGAGACGCTGGGACAGCGCGCGTATCGAGTGGCCACCTTCAACATGCGGCTGCAGACCGACACCCTGTTCGTCGTCTTTCGCGACGGCTGGCACGAGACCGAAGCCGGCGGCGATGGAACGGGACGGGAATGGCAGTGGTCGCGCAAGGAGGCGGCGCTCGCGTTCAGGAACCCCGGACGTGATGTCCGCTTCTATCTCGAGGCCGACCAGCCCGCGGCGGCGGCATTCGATGCGCCCCAGCGGGTCGAGCTGCGGATCGGCGATGCGGTCGTCGACGCGTTCTCCATCCCGCCCAGTGGCCAGATCGGGGTTCGCCGCCTCGATATTCCCGCAAGCCGCCTCGGGACGACGGAAACCGTGGAGATGACCATTTCGGTCGATAAGACCTTTGTACCCGCCGAAGTGCCGGCGCTCAGGAGCACCGACTCGCGCGAACTCGGCGTCCGGGTGTTCAGAGCCTTCGTGCAGCCGGCCTCGCCGGCGGCGGGCGGCGGGCGGTAAGCGGAACTTCACGGTTTCGCACCGGGCCCGGCTGGCACGGTCGGCGAGCGGTCTAAGTAGAAGGAGCAGTCTTGGTTCACGGCGCGACGCCCACTGCCGGCTGCGTACTCGATATGCCACACTGTCCCGATGGAGTTTCGCTGTAGGCTCGGCACCCCCGGCGGCGACATCATCGAGGGCGTGTACGTCGCCGACAACGAGTCCCGCTTGCGCAAGGAGCTGGAAGAGAAGGGGTTGTACGTTCTCTCGCTTCAGCGGCGAGGCGTGCTGCCGGGCCTGGCGCTGCCCGGGAGGCCGCGCCGCCGCGTCTCGCGACAGGAGTTCTTGGTCTTCAACCAGGAGCTCGCAACGCTCCTCAAGGCCGGCATGCCGCTCGTTCAGTCGCTCGACATCCTGCGCGGGCGCGTGGCGAACGCGACGTTCAAGGCGGTGCTCGACGACGTGCACGACAAGGTGAAGGCGGGGACAGCGCTCTCGGACGCCTTCTCGGCGCATACGGGGCTCTTTCCGGCCGTCTATCCCGCGTCGCTGATGGCGGGCGAACGAAGCGGCAGTCTTGACGCCGTCATTCGCCGGTACGTGGCGTACGAGAAGGTGATCGGCACGGTACGGCGTCGGACGATTTCGGCGCTGATCTACCCGGTGATCCTCGTCGCGCTCATGGTCGTGCTCATCGGCATCATCGTGATCCGGGTGGTGCCAGCCTTCGCGGGCTTCTACGGCACGTTCGACCGCGAGCTGCCGCTCTCGACGCGGATCATTGTCGGCGTCTCGAACGCGCTGGTCGCCAATCTCCTGCTCATCGCCCTCGCGGTGGGCGGCGGGGTGGCTGCGGTCGCGCTGTGGCTGCGGCAGCCGGGGCAGCGCGCCCGGGCGGACCATCTGCTGCTGGGGCTGCCGTGGGTTGGCACCACCATTCGGAAGTTCGTCACCTCGCAGCTCGCGCGGACGCTCGCGACGCTGCTCGGCGGCGGCATTCCGCTCGTCAACGCCCTGGAGATTGCGGGCGGCGCGATGACCAACCGGCACCTCAGCACCGAACTCCAGGCGGTGACCGGGCGCGTACGCGAAGGAGAGAGCTTCGCGGCGGCCCTGCGCGCCCGCGGCGTCTTTCCCGACGTTGCGGTGAAGATGGTGGAGGTCGGCGAATCGACCGGCGCGCTGCAGGAGATGCTCAACAGCCTTGCGGACTTCTACGACGAGGAGATCGAAACCGAAGTGGGCCGGTTCGTCACGCTCATCGAGCCCGTCATTCTCGTGATCATGGGCGTCGTGATTGCCGCGGTCGTGCTGGCGCTCTACATGCCGCTGTTCGAGCTGACGTCTCTGGTGGGTGGATAGAGGGATGGCGACTGTCGATCCATTAAGTCTCGTCCAGACGCCGGAGGACTACTCCGCCGAGGTGGCGCGCGTGCGAAAGCTCGCTGAGCGCTACGGTCTGGAGTTCGTCGACATGGAGGATTTCCGGATCGACCAGGAGCTGTTCCGGTCGATTCCGGCGGATCTGATGCTCCGCTACGGCTTCGTGCCGTACCGGCGCGAGGGGCGTTCGCTCGTCATCGTCGTCTCGGATCCGACCGATCTCCCGATGATCGACGAGCTCGGCGTGATCCTCGGTACGCCCGTCAAGGTCTCGGTGGGGGCCCCCTCCGCCATCCAGTCGATCCTCAAGAAGAGCGAGAGTTCCCAGCGCGTGCTGGAGGAGGCAACCGAAGGGTTCCAGCTCCAGGTCCTGAAAGAGGAGGAGACCGGCGAAGAGAGCCTGACGGTCGAACGTCTGACGAGCGACATCAGCCCAATCATCCGGCTGGTCGATTCCACCATCTACACCGCCATCCAGCGGCGCGCGAGCGACATCCATATCGAGACTGGTGAGGACGCGGTGCACGTCAAGTATCGGATCGACGGCGTCCTGCAGCCGGCGATGCGGCCGATCGCCCGGCAGTTCCACAGCGCGATCATCTCCCGGGTGAAGGTGATGGCGGAGCTCGACATCGCGGAGAAGCGCGTGCCGCAGGACGGACGGTTCAAGGTCCGCATGCCGGGGAAGACGATCGACTTCCGCGTGTCGATCATGCCGAGCGTGCACGGCGAGGACGCGGTCATCCGCATCCTCGACAAGGAGTCGATCAGCGAGCAGTTCACCGAACTGAAGCTCGACATCCTCGGGTTTCCCGACGAAGAGCTGAAGCGCTTCCGGAAGTACATCCGCGAGCCGTACGGGATGGTGCTCGTCACCGGACCCACAGGGTCTGGCAAGACCACCACGCTCTACGCAGCGCTGTCGGAGATCCGTTCGGTCGAGGACAAGATCATCACGATCGAGGACCCGGTCGAGTACCAGCTGAGCGGCATCACGCAGATCCCGATCAACGAGAAGAAGGGGTTGACCTTCGCGCGCGGCCTGCGGTCGATCCTGCGCCACGACCCTGACAAGATCATGGTCGGCGAGATCCGCGATCCCGAGACCGCGCAGATCGCCATCCAGTCCGCCCTGACGGGCCACCTCGTGTTCACGACCGTCCACGCCAATAACGTCGTCGACGTGCTGGGCCGGTTCCTGAACATGGGCGTCGAGCCGTATCAGTTCGTGTCGGCGCTCAACTGCGTGATGGCGCAGCGACTGGTGCGGCTCATCTGCAACCACTGCAAGCGGCCGGTGCGGGTCGAAGCGAAGCAGCTCGAGGAATCCGCACTCGATCCGGCGCTGGCCGACACGCATCGGTTCTACGAAGGCGCCGGGTGCATCGACTGCGGCGGCACCGGCTTCAAGGGACGAACGGCCATCTGCGAACTGCTCGACCTCTCGGATCGCATCCGTGAGATGATCCTGGAGCGGCGTCCGACCTCCGAAGTCAAGAAAGCGGCGCATGAGGAGGGCATGCGCTTCCTGCGTGAGTCGGCGGTCGAGAAGGTGCTGCTCGGCCAGTCGACCCTGCGTGAGATCAACAAGGTGACGTTCGTCGAATGAGCCGCCTACGCTACGGCTTCGGCGCGCAGGGCCTCCTCACCTCGTGGCTCGCCAGCCCGCTGCCGGACGCGGTGGTCGAGATCGCGCCCGATCGCGTGTCGGCGGCCATCAGCACGGCGCACGGCGCGCACGCCCGCGTTCAGGCGTGCGCCGTCGAAGCGCTCGCAGCGGGCGCCGTCGTCCCCGCGCTTGCCTCCCACAACATCGTCGATCGTGCGGCCGTCACCGAGGCCGTCCGAGCGGTGCTGGCGCGGCTCGGCTCGCACGCCGCCCGCGTCGCGCTCATCATTCCCGATCTCGCCGGCAAGGTATCCGTCGTCCGCTTCGATCGGGTGCCCGCACGGCGCGATGACCTGGATCAACTCGTGCGCTGGCAGGTTCGGAAGTCCATTCCATTCCCGGTCGAGGAGGCGTGCATCACGTATACGCCGGGCCGGAGCGGCCCCGACGGGCACGAGTTCATCGTCGTCGCGGCGCGACGCGACGTCGTCCAGGAGTACGAGGCGGCCGGCGCGGCAGCGGGCGTCGATGCCGGCCTGGTCGAACTCGCCACCTTCTCGGTGCTGAACCTCGTCCTGGCGCTTGCAGAAGGGACGCCGGCGCCGCAGGCTGGGGACTGCCTGGTCGTGCACGTGCGGCCGGAGTACACCTCCATTGCGATCCTTCGCGACGGGGATCTCATCTTCTTCCGGAACCGGCCGGAAGACGAGGAGGAGACGCTTGCCGACGTCGTGCATCAGACGGCGATGTATTACCAGGATCGGCTGGCGGGACAGGGCTTCGCCCGCGTCCTCCTGGGCGGCCGCGGGCGTACAGCCGGCGCCGCCGGTCAGGCGCGGAAGGACATCGAGGCGCGGCTCGGCGTGTCCGTCGATGCGATCGATCCCACGCCGGCGGCGGCGCTGACGGATCGGATCGGCATGTCACCCGACGTCCTGGATGCGCTGGCGCCGCTGGCCGGCGTCTTCTTGCGCGTGCAGCGAGAAGCGGTGGGCGCCTGATGCTGCGGACCAACCTCTCGACCCGCCCGTTCTACAACCTCCGGGCGGTCCGGATCGTCCTCGGCGCGGGACTGCTCGTCGTGGCGGGCCTGACCGTGTTCAACGTCGGCCAGTTGGCGCGCCTCGCGGCGAGCCAGTACACGCTTGGCGCCCGGGCGGCGGCGGCCGAACGCGAAGCCGATCGACTGCGGACGGAAGCCGCCGGCATCCGAGCGCAAATCAATCCACAGGAGCTGCAGGTGGTCGCCAGCGCCGCACGCGAGGCGAACGCCATCATCGACCAGCGGGCGTTTTCCTGGACCGATCTGCTGGCGCAGTTCGAGGTCACACTGCCGCCGGACGTGCGGGTCACGACCATCCAGCCGCGTCTGGAACGCGCCGGCGATTTCATCGTCGCCATCGGGGTCGAGGCGCGCCGCGCGGAGGACCTCGACGCCTTCATCGAGGCGCTCGAGACCCGGGGCGGCTTCCGCAACGTGCTCTCGATTCAGGAGCAGGCGAACACGGCCGGGTTGATCCAGGCCGTGATCGAAGGGGCATACCTGCCGCCGCCCAGGACGCCGCCGGGCGCCGGAGAGGGACGGTGATGGACTCGATGCACGGGATGGCGCTCGTTCGGCGCGCCGTGACCGAGCACCGCCGCCTCGTGCTCGGCCTCGCCGCGGCAGTCGCGCTGAATGGGCTGATGTACGCGCTGGTCGTCTATCCGCTTTCCGAGCGGGTGGCGAACGTGACGGAACGCGAACGGGCCGCCGAGCAGGCGCTCGCCCAGGCGACAGCCGAACACCGTGAGACCTCGGGGACGCTCACCGGCAAGTCACAGGCGGCCGCCGAGCTGACCTCGTTCTATCGCACAGTGCTGCCGCAGGATCTGGCCGGCGCCCGCCGCCTCACGTATCTCCGTCTCGCCCGGTTGGCGCGTGAATCGAACCTCGATTACCAACGCGCGACCTACGCGCCGATGGCCGACGATGGCAGCACCCTCACGCGCCTCCAGATCCAGTTGGTGCTGTCGGGTACGTACGCCGACATGCGCACCTTCATCTACCAGCTCGAGTCCGCGTCCGAGTTCGTCGTGATCGACAACGTCCGCCTGGCCGAGGGGGCCGATGACGCCGGGTCGCTGGTGGTGACGCTGGATCTCTCAACGTACTACCAGAAGCAGACGCCATGACATTCCGCAGGCGGCAGGTCGCGCTCGCGGTACTCGGAGGAGCGGGGCTCCTGGCAGTGGTCTTCGCGGCGCGCGACGATCAGCCCGCCGCCTCGCCGCGTGCGCGCGCGGCGGCGCCGCCCCCCGTCTCGGCGTCGGAGTCGCCGCCGGTGATCGAGGTCGGGCTCGACCGACTCGAGACCCTCCGCACCGAACTTGCCGAACCCGAGCGCAACCCGTTCAGGTTCCAGGCGCGGCCGGCGCCTCCTGCACCCCGCCCGGCGGCCACGCCGCGCCCGATCCTCGAGCCGTCACCGGTCGCTCCGCCGGCGGGTCCGCCGCCACTGCCGCCGATTCCGCTGCGCTTCATCGGGCTGGTCGACGCGCCAGGACAGGCGGGGCGCGTCGCGATCCTGAGCGACGGGCGCGGCAACGTCTTCGAAGGGAAAGAAGGCGATATCATCGAGGGGCGCTACCGCGTCGGTCGAATCGCCCCCGATTCACTCGAACTGTCGTACGCCGACGGCCGCGGGCGTCAAGTCATCCGTCTGTCAGGACAATGATGTATCGACGTGTCCTCTCGCGCCTGTCGCTCCTCATCGTGGCGGTGCTGATTGCCGGCTGCGCCGCCGGCCGCGCCTTCAGCCGGGGAGAGAGCGCCACCCGCGCCGGGGACTGGGATGCCGCCGTTGAGCACTACCGCGCCGCGGTTCAGGCGAATCCGAATCGCGCCGACTATCAGATCGCCCTCGAGCGCGCGATGCTCAACGCGTCGAACCGACACCTCGATCAAGCCCGGGTGTTCGAGGCGCGCGGCCAGATCGAGGACGCCCTGCGCGAGTACCGCCGGGCCAGCGAGTACAACCCGACCAACCGGCAGGTCGCGGGCAAGGCACTCGAGATGGAGCGCCGCCTGCGCGACCTGGCCGAGACCGCCCGCCCCTCGCTCACCCTGCAGCAGCTCCAGCAGGCGGCGCGGCAGACGCCCGCGCCGCTGCTCAACCCGGCGTCGCGGGAGCCGATCGATGTCGTCTTCAACAACGCCGCGCTGCGAGACATCCTCGCGTCGATGGGCACCTCGGCCGGGATCAACGTCACCTTCGAGCGCGACTACCAGGACCGGAGCTACAGCGTCCAGCTGCGCGGTGTCACATTCGAGCAGGCGATCACTCAGATCGTGTCGGCGAACCAGCTCTTCTACAAGGTGATCAACGAGCGGACGATCATGGTGATTCCCGACAACGCGCAGAAGCGCGCGCTGTACGAGGAGCAGGTCATTCGCACGTTCTTCATCTCGCACGCGGACGCGACCGAGGTCGCGCAGATCCTGAACGGTGTCATCCGCATTCCCGCGCTCGCCGTGGCGCCGCAGATCGTCGCGAACAAGACGAACAACACCATCACCGTCCGGGCCAGCGCCAACATCGTCCAGATCATCGAGCGCGTGATCGAGCAGAACGACAATCCCAAGGCGGAAATCGTCATCGACGTGCAGATCCTGGAGGTCAACCGGCGCCGGACCAAGGAGTTCGGGATCGACCTCAGCGAATTCGCCATCACGGCGGCGTTCTCGCCCGAAACGGACCCGCGGGGCGACGACGCGTCGCTGACGACGCAGCCGTTCAACCTGAACACGGTCACGCGCGGCATCTCGACCGCCGACTTCTACCTCTCGGTGCCGGCCGCCGTCGTACGCTTCCTGGAGACCGATTCGGAGACGCGGCTCATCGCCAAGCCGCAGCTGCGCGGCGCCGAGGGGCAGCAGATCAACCTCAACCTCGGCGACCAGATTCCGGTGCCCGCCACGGTCTTCACGCCGATCGCGCAGGGAGGCGCCAATTTCAACCCCTTGACCTCCTTCAATTACCGCGACGTCGGCGTCAACGTACAGATGACCCCCCGCGTCACGGTCGAAGGCGACATCATCCTCGACCTCATGGTCGAGAACAGTACGCTCGGCGCCTCGATCACGATCGCCGGCCAGGAGCTCCCCTCGTTCGGGTCGCGCCGCGTCCAGACGCGGCTCCGGCTGCGCGACGGCGAATCGAACCTGCTCGCCGGACTGCTGCGCGAGGAGGACCGCCGCAGCCTCAGCGGGATTCCCGGCCTGTTGCGCCTCCCGGTCCTTCGGAGCCTGTTTGCGGCCAACGAGAACCGCGTCGAGCAGACCGACATCGTCATGCTGCTCACTCCGCGCATCGTCCGGACGCAGGAGTTGACCGCCAACGACGTCAGCCCGATCTTCATCGGCTCTCAGCAGAGCCTCGGGCTGGGCGGCCCGCCGCCGCTGATTGCGGCGCCGGCCCCCACCGAGCCCGCGGCGGCGCCCGGCGGCGCGACGCCGCTGGCGCCTGCGGGCGGAACGCCGCCGGTCGCCGTCCAGGGGGGCGCGGTCGGCGGTCAACTGATGCTGTCGCCACCGGGGCCGGAGTTCCGCGTCGGCGCCGGACCGTACACCGTGCCGGTCTCGATTTCCGGCGCGTCACAGATCTCGAGCGTCACGCTGACGATCACCTTCAATCCGGCCGCGCTGCGGGTCCGCGCCATCCAGGAGGGCAGCTTCATGCGTACCGGCGGCATCGGTGTCGCCTTTACGCAGCAAGTAGACGCGGCGGCTGGGCGGATCGACATTGCGGCCGTCCGATCCGACGACCCGGCCGGCGTCGCCGGCACGGGACTCCTCGCAGCCGTCGTGTTCGACGCCGTCGGCGGCGGCACCGCCAATCTGGCGGTCACCGGCGCGGCGACCGCTCCTCGCGGCACGCCGGTGCCGCTGCAGTTTGCGCCCGTCCCGGCAGTGGTGGTGAAGTGAAGATGCCGCCAGGGTTCGACGGTCCGACGATGCGCCGACGCGTTCGACAACGCGACGCTCAGGGCAACGCCGCACCGTCCAAGAAGCGATCGCACCGCGCACCTTCGTGCTCTCGCACCCTCAAAGGCACCGTCGCATCTTCTCACCCTCGCACTCTCGAAGGCACCGTCGCACCGTCGCACCCTCGGACGCACTCTCGCACCGTCGCACCGTCGCACCGTCGCACCGTTGCCGGCTACACCTTCGTGGAGCTCCTCGTCGTCACGACGATCCTCCTGATCCTGGCGTCTGCGGTAATGCCGCTGGCCCAGGTCGCCTCGCAGCGGCAGCGGGAAGCGGAGCTGCGCCGCACGTTGCGGGAGATGCGCACGGCCCTCGATCAGTTCAAGAACGCCGTCGATCAGGGACGCATCCCGACCACCGAGCTCGAGCCCCAGAACGAGGGCTATCCGCCCGATCTGGAGACGCTGGTCGAAGGGATCTCGGCGGCCAACGACGCGACGGGCCGCAAGCTGAAGTTCCTGCGGCGCGTCCCAATCGACCCGATGACGGGCACGACGGAGTGGGGCCTGCGGTCCTATCAGGACTCGCCGACGTCCACGACATGGGGCGCCCAGAACGTCTTCGACGTGTACACCCGGTACCAGGGCACGGCACTCGATGGGACGAAGTATCGGGACTGGTAAGACGATGGACCGTCGGGCCTCCGGATCGCTCCCTTCCGGGTTCACGCTCATCGAGCTGATGATCGTGATGTCGCTCATCGTGGTTCTCGCGAGCATCGGACTTGCCATTCACGCCAACAGCCAGACACGGGCGAAGGAAGCCGTGCTCAAGGAGAATCTGTTCCGGATGCGCGACGCCATCGATCAGCACTACGCCGACAAGAACGCGTACCCGCCGACGTTGGACGAGCTGGTATCCCAGAAGTACCTCCGGGGCATTCCAGTCGACCCGTTCACGAATTCGACGTCGTCGTGGCAGACCGTCATGTCCGAGATCGACCCGGCGAATCCGTCCGCGCCGCAGGGAGTGTTCGACGTCAAGAGTGGCTCGGACGGTACGGCCATGGACGGCACGCAGTACGCGGACTGGTAATGGACGTATGGTGAACAGGAATCTACGCTTCCCACGCGCCAAGGCCGGTGCGTTGGTCCTGATGGCAGCCGCCGCGGGCGCCGCCTGCGACAAGGCGCAGCTGCTCGCGCCCACGAAGGCGACGATTACCGTGTCCGCGCCAACAAAGGTCCTGGCCCCAGGCGCCGCCACCGAGATCACGGCCTACGTCATAGAGGAGGCCGGCACGCCGGTCCAGAACGGAACGACGGTCAGGTTCACCACGACACTCGGACGCGTCGACCCGCCCGAGGCACAGACGCGCAACGGCCTGGCCGTCACGACCTTCGCCGCCGGCAACAATTCCGGTGTCGCCCGGATCAAGGGCACCTCGGGAGGCGCCACCGGCGGCAGCAGCAACACCGACGTCGTCGAGATCACCATTGGTGCGGCAGCGGTCAATACCGTCACCATCCGCGCCAATCCCGGCAGCGTCGGACCGAGTGGAGGAAGTGTCGAACTGACCGCGACGGTCGTCGGCGAGAACGGCCAGGCGCTCGAAGGCATCGGCGTGACCTTCACCACCGATCAGGGAACGTTGACTGCTTCGACGGTCGCCACCAATGCAGGCGGCGAGGCGAAGACGACGCTGACCACGACCCGCGAGGCCAAGGTGAGCGCAACGGCGGGAACGAAGACCAGCAGTACCGTGACGATTGCGGTGATCACCGTCAACACGATCACGCTGCGCGCCCTCCCGGGGAGTGTCGGACCGACGGGCGGGTCCGTGGAGCTCATCGCGACGGTTGTCGCCGACAACGGACTTCCGCTCGAAGGCGTGACCGTCACGTTCAACGCCGATCAGGGCACGCTGCGGTCGGCGACCGTGCGGACCGATGCCAATGGAGAAGCTCGCACGACGCTGACCACCAGCCAGCAGACCGTTGTCAGCGCGACCGCCGGAACCAAGACGAGCAGCAATCTCACGATCAGCGTCAGGGCCGCCCCAGTCGTCACCGTCTCCTGCGCGCCGTCCTCGGGAAGCGGCAACTGCTCCGCCGTCCAGGCGAGCGGCAGCAATAACCGGGCGTCGGTGCTCTTTACGGTGACCAAGGCCTCCACGAGCAGCGTGCTGCGCTCGGCGACGCTCGACTTCGGAGACGGCACCTCGCAGAGCCTGGGCAACCTGGCCGGCGGCAGCGCTACGATCGCCCATGCGTACGAAGGTCCAAGCGGGTCGACGGCGCGCTCCTATACAGCCACCGTGCAGGCGACCGACATCAACAGCGAAACGGCCTCGGTGTCGACGACCGTAACGATCACTCCGCGGCAACCGCTGGCCGTCACGCTGGCGGCCACCGCCGGAACGGCCGTCAGCACGGTGGGCCAGCCGGTCAAGCTGACGGCAACCGTCACGCCGACCGGCGATGCCGGCGCGAACCTCGTGCAGAAGTACGAGTGGGACTTTGGCGACGATTCAACCGCTGAGACCACAGGCAACGAAACAACGCACGTCTACACGAGCGAAGGTCGGAAAACGGCGACCGTCAAGGTGACCACCACCGACGGCCGGACGGCAAGCGCACGGACGGAATTCATCGTCGATTTCTGATGCGCATCTCCGGCGATCGCGGCTACGCGATGGCGGCGCTCCTGGTCGCCCTGAGCGTGATGGGCATCATGATGGGGATGGCGCTGCCGGCGTGGCGCACCTGGATGCAGCGCGAGCGCGAGGCGGAGCTGGTCTTCCGGGGCGAACAGTACGCCCAGGCCATCACGCTCTTCTCGCGGCGGACCGGCGGCTTTCCGACCTCTTTCGATACTCTTCGTGACGGCCGGTACATCCGCAAGCTCTACAAGGACCCGATGACCAACACCGACTTCCAGCCGGTGTACTTCGGCCAGATTACGACGCCGACGCCCGCGCCCACCGGACGGGGCGGAGCGGCGCCAGGGCGCGGCGGCGCCGCCGAACCGGCCGGACGTCCGGGCCAGACTGGGTCTTCCGGATTCGGCCCCGGCGCAGCCGCATCACCGGTCGCTGCGGGACGATCGGGACAGCCCGGTCAGCCTTCCGCCGGCGCGCTCGGCCAGACCCCTCCGATCAGCGCCGGTCCGATCATCGGGGTCGTCAGCCGCAGCACGAACGAATCGCTCCGCATGTACAACGGACGCACCAAGTACAACGAGTGGCTGTTCGTCAGCACCGCGGCGACGGTGCAGGCCGGAGCCCCCGGCGGCGGACTCGGGCCTGGGATTGCTGGGCGCGGTGCGGGGCCGGGTCGAGGCCGCGGAGTCGAACCGGCCGCGCCGGGTCGCGGCGGGCGCGGCCGCGGCGATACGCCCGACGGGCGGTCTCCATTTGACCGCCCGCTTCCCCCGGGCCGCGGGCGCGGCGGCTTTCAGCCTGCGCCAGGCTCGCCGAACGGACCCGGACCCAACAGTTTCAATCCATTCACGGTCAACCCCGGTCGGGCCACGCCTCCATGACGGCGTCGTGCAGCGCCGGCCGAACCTGCCTGATCGCGTCGTTCTCGCGTGACGGGTGGACGCGGTTGGTCAGCAGCACGACGTAAGCGCCTCGACCCGGGTCGATCCAGAGCGACGTTCCCGTGAACCCCGTGTGTCCGAAGGCGCCCGTCGACATGCGGCGGCCGCACGAAGAGGTCGGCAGCATCGTGTCCCACCCGAGGGCACGCGAGGTCCCGGGCACGTTCCCGTTCGGCGCGACGAACGTCTCGACGGTCGATCGCGTGAACGCGCCGGCTCTGCCGTCGAGAACTTGCAACAGGTGCCGCGCATGCTGGCCGACGGCGGCGGCCGTGCCGAAGAGCCCCGCGTGGCCGGCGGCCCCGCCGAGCGCCCACGCGTTCTCGTCGTGCACCTCGCCGACGAGGAGCCGTCCACGCCAGCGGTCGAATTCCGTGGGCGCCGTTCGCGGGCGCCAGAGCCGGGGCGGATGAAACTGCAGCTCCTCGACGATTCCCATCTGCGCGCGCACCGCATCGAATCGATCCGCCAGCGAGCGCTCGCCTTCGATCAAGAAGCCGAGAAGGATGAATCCGAGGTCGCTGTACACGGACTTCGCGCGGGGCGGATAGGCGAGAGGACCGCCGCCGATTGCCTCCTCGAACTCGGCCCGGCTGCGGCAGAACTCGTACAAGGGCGCGTACGCCGCGAGCCCGGAGCAGTGGGCGAGCAGATCCCGTACCGTGACGACGGCGCGCTCGGCGCCCTTCCACGCCGGGATGTAATCGCGCACCGGGTCGTCGAGGCCGATCGCGCCGCGCTCGACTTGCTGCATGACAATCGGCACGGTCGCGAGCACTTTCGTCAGCGAGGCGAGATCGAAGACGGTGTCGGCGGCGGTGCGCGGCGCGTCTGCCTCGTATCTCAGCCGGCCGAACGCCTGCCGCCAGGACGGCTGCGTCGCGTCACCCACCTCGACGACGGCCGCGGGGAATGCCCTCGTCTCGATCGCCCGCTCCACGACCCGGGCCGCGGCCGCGAACCGGCTCGACCGAGCCCCCTGACCCTCCTGCACTGGCTGCGCCGGCCGACCGTCCGGGACCCCGTCCACGATTGAACCTGCTGAACCTTTACCATAGAAGCAGATGTACGTCCTGGGAATCGATGCGGGCGGGACCAAGACCGTCTGCCTGCTGGCCGACGGGAACGGACGCGTGCTCGCCGAGGCGCGCGGCGGCGGCGCGAATCTGCAGTCGGTGGGGGAGCTCGAGGTCGAGAAGGTGCTGTTCGGCGTGATGGAGGGTGCGCTTGCCCGGCACGACGTGCAGCTCGACGCGATCTGCCTCGGGATCGCCGGCGTCGATCGGCCCGCCGACGCCGGCGCGGTGCGCGCGATCATGCGGCGCATCGGTTTCAAGTCACAGACGCTCGTCGTCAACGACGCCCTCGTGGCACTGGTCGCGGGCGCCGGCGACGACCCGGGTGTCGTGGTGGTCGCGGGAACCGGATCGATCGCGTACGGCCGGAACGCGGCGCGGCAGGCGGCACGCGCGGGTGGCTGGGGCTATCTGCTCGGCGACGAGGGCGGCGGGGTCTGGATCGGACGATCGGCCCTTGCGGCCGTCGTGCGCCAGTTCGACGGCCGGGGTCCGGAGACGGAACTCACCGGGATGGTGCTGGAGCATCTCGGCCTGTCCACCCCGACCGAGATCGTCCACGCGATCTACTATCGCGACGTCCACCGCCAGGCCATCGCCGGACTGGCCGCCCTCGTACAGCAGGCGACCGACGCGGGCGACGCCGTGGCCGCCGAGATTCTGGCGCGCGCCGGAACGGAACTCGCGTCCGCGGCAGCGTCGGTCATCACCCGGCTCGGCCTGCGCGGCGACGCGTTTCCGACGATCCTCGCGGGCGGCATGTTCCGGGGCATTCCGTGGCTGACGCGCGATGTCCACGCGCGGCTCTCCGAGGTGGCGCCGCGGAGCACGGTCCGCCTCCTCGACGTCGAGCCCGCCGTTGGCGCGGTCCGCATGGCGCTGGCGGCGGCGCGGGGCGAAGTCGACGTGCCGGCATACGTCTGATTCGTGGACATTCGCACCTTCGATTCAGCCGAGGCGGTCGCCGCGGCGGTCGCGCGGCGCGTTGCCGAGGCGCTCGTGACAACGCCCACGCTCGTGCTGGGCCTGCCGTCCGGACGCACTCCAGTCGCCGCCTACGCTGAACTGCGGCGGCTCCATGCCGCCGGAGGGGCTGACTTCGCCCGTGCCACGGCCTTCGCGCTCGACGAATTCGTCGGGATTTCGTCCGTGCATCCGGGCAGCTTTCGCACGTTCATGGAGCGCCATCTGTTTCAGGGAGTGAACCTGCCCGCCAGCCGGGTGCACTTCCTCGACGGCGCCGCCGGCGATCTCGAGACGGAATGTGAGCGCTACGAGACGACAATCGATGCCGCGGGCGGCATCGACCTGCTGCTGCTCGGCATCGGCGCCAATGGCCACATCGGCTTCAACGAGCCGGGCGACGCGCTCGTCGCGCGCACCCACCGCGTCACGCTGGCCGCCACCACCAGGCGCGACAACGCAGCCCTCTTCGGCGGCGATCCGCGGGCAATGCCTCGCGAAGCGCTCTCGATGGGCATGGGATCGATTCTGAAGGCGACCTCGATCGTGCTCGTGGCCACGGGCGCGCGCAAGGCGCGCGGGGTCGAACGGGCCGTCCACGGCCCGCTCACGACGCGCCTCCCGGCGTCGTTGCTTCAGCTCCATCGACGCGTGGAACTGTACCTCGATCGCGCTGCAGCAGGGCGATTGCATACCTGGCGCGTGGAGGGACCAGGCGGATTCGACGATACTACGTGCGCGTAGACGCCGCCTCGGCGTGTCCCTGCAGCATGCCGCGCAGGCGCGGCTCGATGTCCTCGCCGATCGCTTCACGCATCGAATCGTGCGCCTTCCGGAGCCGCGACAGCGCCTTGGGATAGGGAAGACCGGTCTTCTGCATGACGATCGCTGCCTTGACGTTCCAGTGCGCCTTGGTGAGCAGCCTGTCGGCGTCCTCGTAGTCGAGGCCGGTGACGATGTTGACGATGCGGCGGGCGCGATCCTTCAGCTTCTCGGATCCGGTCTGCACGTCGACCATCAGGTTGCCGTAGGTCTTGCCGATCCCCACCATCGCACCCGTCGTCAACATATTGAGCACCAGCTTGGTGGCGGTGCCCGCCTTGAGGCGCGTCGACCCGGCAATCACCTCCGCGCCGACGGCCGGCGCGATCGTGAGATCCACGAATGTCTGCAGTTCAGTGGCCGGATCGCACGTGACGAAGATGATGCGCGCGCCCGTCTTGCGCGCCCGGGTCAACGCGCCCCGCACGAACTGCGTCATGCCGCTGGCCGAGACGCCGATGACGATATCCTTCTTGGTGGGACGCAGCCGGGTGACTGCCCGCGCGCCTTCCTCGTAGTCGTCCTCGACCCCTTCCTTGGCGGCAAAGGTCGCCTTCTGTCCTCCGGCCATGATCGCCTGGACGAGCAGCGGGTGCGTGCTGAAGGTGGGCGGCATCTCCGCCGACTCGAGCACTCCCAGCCGCCCGCTCGTGCCGGCGCCGACAAAGATGACCCGGCCGCCCTTGCGGAGCGCAGAGGCGACCATCTCGATGCCGACCGCGATGCGCTCGCGCTCCCGTTGGACCGCCCCGAGCATCTTGCGGTCCTCGTTCACCATCAGATCGACGATATCGCCCGGGGCGAGCTTGTCGATGCCGAGAGACGAGGGATTGATCGCCTCGGTCGGAAGCGACTGCCACTTGGAACGGATGGTCATCGTCGTGCTGCGTGCGTTGTACGCATCACGTACAATTCTACCGATTCAACGTGCGTCTGGCGTGCCTGAGGTGACTGCGGTGCCTGGAGCGTCTGGGGTGCGATCGTCTCCCGTGGACGGCTATCTGACACACCTGACGGTGGAGCGGCGGCTCGCGGCCAATTCGGTGGCCAGCTACGCCCGGGATCTTCGCCTGCTGGCTGCGTTCGCCGCGCGGCGCCGCCGCCGGCTGGACGGGCTCGGCCGCAGCGACCTGGAGGAATTCGTGCGCGGCCTGATGTCCGAAGGGCGATCGCCGCGCTCGGTGGCGCGCGCGGTCGCCTGCTGCCGCGGCTTCTACCGGTTCCTGGCGCTCGAGGGGCGGATGAAGACGAGCCCCGCCGACGACCTCCGGCCGCCGCGCGCGTGGAAGGCCTTGCCGCGGTATCTCTCGACAGAGGAGGTCGACCGCCTACTCACGCAGCCAGACGTCGCCACGCCCCGAGGTCTGCGAGACCGCGCCATCCTCGAGCTGCTGTACGCCACGGGGATGCGCGTGTCCGAGCTGGCCGGTCTCCGGCCTGGCGACGTCGATCTCGACGCGTCGTACCTGACGTGCACCGGCAAGGGCGACAAGCAGCGCATCGTGCCGATTGGCGAGGAGGCCGCGTGCTGGGTGCGACGCTATCTATACGACGGCCGCACTGTGCTGCTCGGCCGGCGACGCAGCCCGCGTCTGTTCGTCAACGCGCGCGGCGGGGGGCCGGGACTGACGCGCGTCGGCTTCTGGAAGATTCTGAAGGCGTACGCGCGACAGGCAGGGCTGAAAACGTCGATCAGCCCGCACGTGCTCCGCCACTCGTTCGCCACGCACTTGTTGGAACGTGGCGCCGACCTGCGCGCGATTCAGATGATGCTCGGCCACGCCGACCTCTCGACCACGCAGATCTACACGCACGTGCTCGAGCGCCGGATGCGGACGATCTACGACAGATTTCATCCACGGGCATGACGATACACAGAGGCGCGACCAGAGTCATCGTCCTCGTGTTCGTCGTAGGCCTGGCCGCCGCCTGGTACGTCGCGTTACCGCCTCACATGCAGCCGCCGGCCGCACCGGCCGCCAAGGAGCAGCGCGTCCTCCGCGGCGCCATTCACGTGCATACGAGGCGCTCCGACGGCACCGGTACGGTGGAGGAGGTGGCCGCCGCAGCCGCCCGCGCGGACCTCGACTTCGTCGTGTTCACCGATCACGGCGACGGGACGCGCTCGCCGGACCCACCACAGTACCGGGACGGCGTGCTGTGCATCGACGCGGTGGAGATCAGCACCCTTCACGGCCACGTGCTCGCGCTCGGCCTGCCACGGGCGCCGTATCCGCTGGGCGGAGAGGCGCGCGCTGTCGTCGATGACATCGCCCGGCTCGGCGGCTTCGCCATCGCGGCGCACCCGCATTCGAACAAGCCCGAGCTCGACTGGAGCGACTGGACCGTACCCGTCGCGGGTCTGGAATGGCTGAACGGCGACAGCCAGTGGCGCGACGAGTCGGGATGGTCCCTCGCCCGGGCACTGTTCACGTATCCGGCGCGTGGAATCGAGACGCTTGTATCGCTGCTCGATCGGCCCGAGGCGGCGCTTCGCCAGTGGGACGCCCTCGCCAGCCAGCGACCGGTGATCGCCGTCGCGGGCGCAGACGCGCACGCGCGGATCGGCCTGCGAAGCCTGGGGGAGCCGTACGACAACTCGGCATCGGTGCACATCCCGTCGTACGAGCGGATGTTCCGGCTCTTCTCCAACGTCGTCCCGGATACGACCCTCACGGGCGATCCGGCGGCGGATTCCGCGAGTGTCCTCACAGCAATCCGAGCCGGACGTCTGTACTCGGTGGTCGACGCCCTTGGCGCCGGGACGTTCTCCTTCACCGCCCAGGCCGGGGAGACTCGCGCTCACGCGGGCGACGTGGTGCCGACCGCTGCGCCCCTCACCATCCGCGTAGACATGCGTGGGCCGTCGGATGCGCGCATCGAGCTCTGGAAGAATGGCGCCGTCGCAGCCACGAGCGGCGGCGCACGGCTCGAGTACTCCGCTCCCTCTGGGGACGCCCCTGGCGTGTATCGCGTGGAGGTCCTGCGGGGCGGCGCGCCCGGGGAACCGCCGATCCCGTGGCTTGTCTCGAACCCAATCCGCGTCGGTCAGCCGCCCGCGCAGGCACGCTCCTCGCGAAAGGCGGCGACGTCCGTCGTTTCTCTGTACACGAACGGACCTGCCACCGACTGGGCGATTGAAACCAGTCTCGCCTCGCGCGCCGCGCTCGACGTGGTGTCCGGCGTGCGGGGACAGGAACTGGCGCTCCGCTACGCGCTCGGCGGTGCCGCCTCGGCAAGCCCGTTCGCCGCGTTTGCGCTGACGGCCGGTCCTGACGTGGCCAACCACGATCGGTTGGTGTTCACTGCGCGTGCCGATCGGCCGATGCGACTCTCCGTGCAGCTGCGGGAGCCGGCGGGGGAGGCAGGCCACCGGTGGCAGCAGTCGGTGTACCTGGACACCGAACCACGGGAGGTCACGGTCCACTTCGACGACGTCCGCCCCGTGGGTGACACACCGAGAGCGCGACCCACGCTGGCGAGCGTCGCGTCGATTCTCTTCGTGGTCGATACCGTCAATACGCCTCTCGGCGGCAACGGGCGTATCTGGATCGACGACGTGAAATACGCGCGATAACCGCCGGTCGGATCGTCCGGATGGTTCTCGGTCAACGCTCGGCAGCGCGAGCCGCGCGCCGTCTCCGCGCCCGCCCACGAACATCTGCGCCGTCTACGAGATCGAGACTGATCCGGCGCCTTCCAACGGTCCGGTCGTCGGAACGATCCGAACGCTTTACGCCGTCGGCTTCACCCGAAGCGCCGCAAGAACCTTCCCGTAGAATTCGTTGAGCCTGTCGTCCCGTATCCACCGTACGACGACGACCAGATCGTTCTCCCAGTCGATGTAGACGTTGTTCGGCCCGTTGCCAACGAAGCGCACGCTCGACTCCGGCGTCGCCGGCATGGACGTGCGGCCGGTGTTCAGGTACCAGTTCATGTAGCCGTACTGGTCGTTCGCCTTCCCGGGCGTCCGCGCCTGCGTGATCCACTGCTCGGCGACGAGCTGGCGATCCTTCCACCGGCCGTTGCGCAGGAACAGGTACCCGAAGCGCGCCATGTCCCAGGCGTTGATGAACATCCCACCGCCCCAGTGGCCGCCGCCCGACACCGACTGCACGCGCTGCCCGTTGACGGTGACCCAGGAGTTCTCGTATCCGTGCCATTGCCACGTGGAGGAGGCGCCGATCGGTTCCATGATCTCGTCGCGCAGCACATCGGGCAGCGGACGCCGGAAGACGTGGAGTAAGGCGAGGGCGAACGCGTTGACGCGCGCGTCGTTGTACTTGTAGCGGGTGCCCGGCTCGTAGAGCTTCCGGTTCGGCCACTGCGACGGTTCACCCTCGGGGCGATCGGCCCAATCCGGCTTGCCCCACATCGTCCCCTGCCAGTCACTCGTCTGCCGGAGCAGGTGGTCCCAGGTGATCGACTGGTTGTGCGGCGCGTCGAACAGATCCACGCCCGGCGGCATGTAGGGGCGCGCCCGGTCGTTGACGTCCTTGATCAGGCCTCGCTGGAAGGCGAGGCTCGCGACGGTCGACAGGAACGTCTTGGTCACGCTGTGGGTCATGTCAACGCGATCCGGATCACCCCACTGGGCCACGAGGTACCCGTTGCGGATGATCAGACCGCTCACCGGGCCGCGCTCCTTCATCGGCCCGATCGGCGTGTCGAACGGTTCGCGCGCCCCGAATGTCGTCGCCTGGTCGAGCAGAAGATCCTTGAATCGGGGCGTCTCGCTGGAGGTTGCGAACGTCACCGCCTCGTCGAGCAGCGCCGCATCGAACCCGACGGCCGCCGCCATGCGGCGCTCCCACTGGTGCGGGGGAGGGAAGTAGGGGGTTGCAGGTTGACGGCCCTGTGCCTGCGCGAGTGCCAGACACGGCCCGATGACGAGGGCACACAATGCGGCGGAGCGGACGGGGAGCATGGATGCCTCCTGACGCGGGCGAGTATACGGCAGGCCAGGAGCCTGTCCGAGTAATAGCATGGGCCGCGTTCCGAGCGCCGCGCCGGCAGATGCCAGGCGACGCGACGCAGGCAATGCCGGGGCGCATTGGCGAGGAGAGGCAACGCCGCAGATGCCGGTGCGCCGCCGGAACCCGCAGGGCGCATGGGGGTTGCGGGCGAGCTCGGCGTTACTCGTCGTCGCCGATGCGCACGGGCATCGCCTCCTCCTCGCGCCTTGATCTCGCCTCGCAAGCCCCATGCGCGCGACCCATGCTATTACTCGGACAGGCTCCTAGGTGCGAACGGTGAGCAGCAGGTACCCAGCCCCGGCGCCGAAGAGCAGATTCGGGGCCCAGGCGGCGAGCGCCGGCGCGACGAGCCCGCCCGTGCCGAGCGCGGCGAAGATGCTGATGGCGACCCAGTAGGTAATCGCCAGGACGATGCCGACGCCGATGCCGTACATCGCCCCGCGCCGGCCGGTCGTCACGGCGAAGGGAACGGCCAGCAGCGTCATCACGATGGTGACGAACGGGAAGGAGATCTTGCGTTCGAGCGCCACCAGCTGTGCGCTGACGTCGAAGCCGGTGGCCTGCAGCCGCGCCGTGTAGGTGCGCAGCTGCGAGTAGCTCATGAACCGCTCGTCGGGCGGCTCGGTGCCGAAGTGCGTCGCCGGCTCGAGGTGGATCTCCGAGGTCGCAAACGGCGTGAAGGTTCGCGTCTCGCCCTGTGGATTGAGCTCCCGCGTCCATCCCTGGTGGACGGTCCAGCGGTCGATCGCGTCCTCGGGCCCGCCGCCGGCGTACTCGGCTCGTTCCGCATAGGTCCGGCGCGCGAGGAGCTGCATCCGCTCGCCGAACTCGAAGGCCGACAGGCCACTGAGCCGCCGCGTGCGCGGATCGTAGTAGTCGAAGTGATAGATCTCGCCGCTGCTGCCGGTGACCCATTGCCGGTGCAGCACGTCGAAGGTCTGCGGCGACCCGCCCCGGATGACGTGGCGAAGGGCCTCCGCACGCCGATTCGACGGACCGAGCACGCTTTCTTCCAGCAGGAACAGCGCGCCGCCGGCGACCAGGGCGCCGCCCAGCATCGGCACCGCCACGCGGTACAGGCTGATGCCGCACGCCTTCATCACCACCAGCTCGCTGTTCTTCGTGAGCAGCCCCACGGTGACGAGTGCCGCCAGCAGCACCGAGAGCGGCAGGATGTAGTAGACGTACTGCGGTGTCGCAAACCAGAAGTAGGCGCCGAGCATGCCCCACGTCGCCTGTCCGCGGAACACCTTGTCCGAGAGGTCGAGGAACGCTGCGATGTAGAAGATGCCGGCCATCGCCAGCACCGAGAGCGCCGCAATCCGTACATACGTCGTGGCAACGTAGCGGTCGAGAATCCCGAGCATCGGGAGCCGGAGCGGGGGGATGCCGGTCGCACCAAACGTCGGCAGCACGGGCACGCGCAGCGGACGGTCGAAGCCGCGGTCGCGCCAGCGGAAGAGGAACAGGCCGAGCCCGCCAAGCAGGATGTTCGGCGCCCACGCCGCGAGCCACGGCGGCGCCATGTGGCCGCGCACGAGCGCCTGCCCGAGCCACAGCACGACGTAGTAGATGAAGATCACGCCGAGGCCGATGACGAAGCTGGCGAGCTTGCCGTCGCGCCGGTTGTTGACGCCGAGCGCGAGGCCGATCAAGCCGAAGATCAGACAGGCGAACGGGATGGAGAACTTCTTCTGGATCTCGAACAGCTCGCTGTGCGGATAGATCCCCTGCGCCTCCAGCTCCGCCGCGCGGGCCTGCAGCTGCGGAATCGACATCTCGCGCGCGCCAAGCGGCGGTCCCTGCCGCGGAAACACCGTTTCGGGATTCAGGCTGAGCAGCAGCCGGTCGAAGTGGACCACCTCGTACTTCCCGGCCTCGTCGGCCGTGTGGCGCACGGCGTCGTCGAGCACCA
The DNA here is from genome assembly GCA_001767525.1 of Acidobacteria bacterium RIFCSPLOWO2_12_FULL_68_19. Lineage (GTDB taxonomy): Bacteria > Acidobacteriota > Vicinamibacteria > Vicinamibacterales > UBA2999 > MELF01. Next base: position 32,135 of record MELF01000050.1, read on the forward strand.
TCTCGACCGACCGCCGCGCGCGGTCGACGAGGACGCGGCCGTGCCGCGCCAGGTAGACCGCGGGCGTCTGGCCGGCGCGGTTGTCGGCCATGAACACGTCGCGCCAGCCGCCGCCCGGTCCGGCGAGCTCCCGGACGTACAGCACGACGTCGGGGAAGTCCTCGAAGAAGACGCGCGGGCGGACTTCGCCCTCGGCGCGCTCGGCGACGATGCCGAAGGTGATCTCGCGGAAGCGCTGGTTGGCGTCGGGCACCGCCACGAGCAGCGTGTACGAGGTCGCGATCCAGGCGAGCACCGACAGCACACCGACCGGCCGCATCAGGCGGAACAAGCTCACGCCGCAGGCCTGGAGCGCCACGAACTCGCGGTCCGCCGACAGGCGCCCGAAGGCGACGAGCAAGCCCAGCAGCAGCGACATCGGGACCGTGAGCGCCAGCGCCGACGGGAGCAGCGTCCCCATCACGCGGAGCACGACCGGGACGGGCACGCCCTTGGAAATGAAGCTCTCGGCGTACTCGATGAGATACGGGATGATTAACATGAACGTGAAGACCAGCAGCCCGATGACAAAGGGCCACAGGACCTCACGGACGATGTATCTGTCGATGGTTCGCATCAGAGCGACGCGGCGACGCGGTGATGCGGCCGTGCGGCGGTGCGTTCGACGGCACCAGGGTGCGACGGTTCAGCGGGCCAGTCGCGTAATCGCGCCGGCCATCGAACCGCGCACCCTCGCACCGCCGGATCGACGCCCGCTCCCTCGCATCGGCTCATCGTCGCACTGTTGATTATGACTCGTGTCGCGATCCTCTGGCACATGCACCAGCCGTTCTATCAGGACCTGCGGACGGGGGAGCACGCTCTGCCATGGGTGCGTCTCCACGCGCTGAAGGACTACTGGGGAATGGTCGCGCTCCTCCGCGAGTTCCCCGGCGTGAGGGTGACGTTCAACCTCGTCCCTTCGCTGCTCGTCCAGCTGGAGGCCTATGCCCGGGACGAGGCGCACGACCGGCACCTCGCGCTGGGGCTGAAGCCGGCCGGGGGGCTCACCGAGGAGGAACGCGCCTTCTGCATCGACCAGTTCTTTCATGCGCACCGGCCGCGGATGATCGATCCGTACCCCCGGTACCGAGAGCTGCTCGAACTGCGAGGCAACGGCGCGGGAGCGGGCGCACGCGCGCCGGGGTCGCAGTTCTCGACCGACGACCTTCGCGACCTCCAAGTCTGGCACAAGCTCGTCTGGATCGACGCGTCATGGCAGGCGCACGACCCGCGCGTTCGCGCGATCGTCGAGAAAGGACGGGGGTTCAGCGAAGAAGACAAGGCGACACTGCGGGCGGTCGAGCTGGAGCTGCTGCGGGCGGTCATTCCCGAGTACGCCGCGGCCGCTTCGCGGGGCCAGGTGGAACTGTCGACGTCGCCCTTCTACCACCCGATTCTGCCGCTGCTGTGCGACACCGACGTCTACTTCCGCGCGCGCCCGCACGGGCGCATGCCGCGCGAGCCGTTCCGTCACCCCGAGGACGCCGCCGAGCAGCTCGGCCGCGCCGTGGCGCTGCACGAGCGGCTGTTCGGCCACACGCCGCGGGGCGTCTGGCCGTCGGAGGGATCTGTCTCGGACGCAATCGTCCCACTCGTCGCCAATGCCGGATTCCGCTGGATGGCCACCGACGAGGAGATCCTGGCGCGAACGCTCGGCACGTCGTTCACCCGGAGCGGCGACGGTCACCTCGAACAGCCAGAATGCCTCTATCAGTCCTACGCCGTCGGACCGGTTGCCTGCGGATTCCGCGACCACACACTGTCGGACCTGATCGGGTTCACCTATGCTTCCTGGTCGGCCGACCGGGCGGCAGACGACTTCGTCCACCGGCTCATGACGGCCGGCCGACACTACGCCTCGCGCGCAGGCGGGGGAGAGGCGACCATCTTCATCATCCTCGACGGCGAGAACGCCTGGGAGCATTACGAGGGCCAGGGGCGTCCGTTCCTGCGCGCGCTCTACGACCGCCTCGAGTCGCACCCGGAAATCGAGACCGTCACGATGGCTGACGCGTGCGCGACACCGCGAGCGACCCTCGGGTCGATCTTCCCGGGCTCGTGGATCGATGCCGACTTCTACATCTGGATCGGCCATCCCGACGACCATCGCGCCTGGAGCCAGTTGGCCGAGGCGCGGCGCACACTCGACGCGGCGGCCGGAGCGCCGCCGGCGGCGCTCGCCAGGGCCCGCGAGGAAGTCCTGATTGCCGAGGGGAGCGACTGGTTCTGGTGGTACGGGGACGATCACTCCTCGGAGCACGACCTCGCCTTCGACGAACTCTTCCGGCGGCACCTCCGCAACGCCTACCGCGCGCTCGACCGGCCTGTGCCGGAGGATCTGTTCGTGACCAACATCACGACCGGGCCGCCAGCGCTCCCCATCGACGCGCCGACCGGCTTCATCGAGCCGGTCATCGATGGCGAGGTGACGAGCTACTTCGAGTGGATGGGCGCCGGCTCAGTGGATACCGTCCACGCGACGGGGACCATGCAGCAGGCGGGCGACTCGCCGGGACTCGTGACGCTGGTGGAGTTCGGGTTCAGCCGCAGCCGGCTCTTTGTCCGCATCGAGGGTTCCAGTCCGATGCGCAGTCTGCTGGCCCCGGACATGGAGACTCGCATCCGGTTCCTCGAGCCGGCGGGGTTGCTCGTCCTCGTGCGGGCCGAGCCGTCAGGCGCCGATGTTCGTCTCGAGGAGCGGCCGTCGACCGGCGGCCCGTGGCAGCCGCGCCGCGGTTCCGGCCTCGCGGCCGCGATCGGCCGGATCGTAGAGGTGGAGATACCGTTTCACTGCCTCGGCGTGAAGCCGAACGACCACGTGGCGTTCCTCGTGGCGATCGTCCGCGGTGACGTTGAGCTGGAGCATCATCCGCGGCACGGCCCGATCACGTTCGATGTGCCCGACGCACGTTTCCCGGCCCAACGCTGGACGACGTAAGAAGACAGAATCGCGTATCTACTGCGGGGCGGGACGCATGAGGGGCGCCCGGGCTCCGGCGCGCTGCGACAGCCCCACGCGCCGCCGTCCACAGGGTCGCATAATAGGCGTTATGTTAACTAACCACGAACGCTTCGGCCGTGACTCCATCCTCACCGCGACGCGCGCAGTTCCCTGAGGATGTTCTCGAGCGCCTCGATGATCTCCCCCTTCTCCACGCGGCTCTTGGAGAAGCTCATCCGAAGGCGGAACGCCTTGGTCGGCGCCCGGAATGCGAAGACGAACGGACGTGCCCGCCCGGCGTTCCCCTTGGCGGTTTCCGCTCGCACGTCGCGGCGGGTGACGCCGCCCCGTGCCACCATCTTTTCGACGAGCGCGAGCATCTTCTGGGGCGTTGCCTGTCGGACAATCTGCAACAACGTCGACCTCGAGCTGATGTCGGCCAGCCGACAGAGATTCCGGACCTCTTCCGGCATGTTGTTCAACGCCAGCGACTCGGTAATGGCGGTCCGTGACTTCCCAAGCTTCCGCGCCATGTCCTCATGCGTGTACCGGCACCTTTGCGCCAGCTGCTGCAGCGCCTCCGCCTCCTCGAACGGCGTGAGATCCTTTCGCTGAAGATTCTCGATGAGCGCGAGTTCCATCACCTCGGCATCGTCGGCGGACCGCTCGATGACGGGGAGCTCCCGAAGGCCAACCTGGACGGCCGCGTGATACCGGCGCTCCCCGGCGATGATCTGGAAGCGGCTGCCACGAGGCCGGACGATGAGCGGCTCGATGACGCCCTTCTCGGCAATCGACGCCATCAGCTCCGAGAGGTCGCCCATGACCTGCCGCGGCTGGTCGGGGTTCGGATCCAGGAGATCGATCGGCACCATCCGGCCGACCGGCGTCCCAGCGGAGGCGGCCAGCGCTTCGACGTAGTGCTCGTCATGCCGCATCCGCAGCGTGTTAGGCAGTCCGCGCTTCGACACGTTCGATGACCTCCTCGCACAAGCTGTAGTAGTCGGTGGCGCCGGCCGAATCCGGCGCGAACGTGAAAATCGATTCCTTGTACGCCGGACTCTCCTCGAGGCGGACGCTCTTGGCGATGACGGTCCTGAACACCTTGCCGCCGAAGACCTTCTGAATCTGATCGCGAATGTCCCGCGCCAGCGCCGTCCGCTTGTCGTGCATCGTGATCACGACCCCGAGGATTCGGAGTCCCGGGTTGGGCCGCTGACGAACCTTCTCGATCGTCTCGAGCAGGTCATCGGTCCCTTCGAGGGCGAAGTACGACGACTGGATCGGAATCAGCAGGTGCGTCGCCGCGACGAGCGCGTTCACCGTCAGCAGGCCGAGGGCGGGCGGGCAATCGATGACGATGTGCGCGTACCGGCCGTCGAGCTGATTGATCTTGTCCTTGAGGCGGAAATGCGCGTCGAGCTCTCCCACCAGGCGCGCCTCGAGCTTCGCCAGGCCGATGCGCGCCGGCGCGATATCCAGGTTCGGGACCGGCGTTGCCTGAATGACGTCGGCCAGCGAGCACCCCGTCTCCGCGATCGCGTCATAGGTGCTGCGAGCGATGACGCCGTGTTCGAGAAACGAGATGCTGCTATTGGCCTGGGGGTCGAGATCGATGAGCAGCGTCTTGCGGCCGCGCATCGCCAGCGCCGCGGCGAGATTGACGGCTGTCGTGGTCTTGCCGACGCCGCCCTTTTGATTGGCGATGGCGACGATCATCTGCCTGAATGGATATGTTGTGGAGGAGCGATGACGCCATTCTAGGGGTTGTGTGAAGAACCGTCAACTGCCCTGTCCGGAAACGAGGCATCGAAGGCGGGAGAGGCGATGTCGGCCGGCCGACGAACCCGTTGGACCGCTATGCGGCCCGGAACGCGAATTTCGTACTCGTTGCGTCCGCCCGCATAGCGGTCCTAGCCGCGCGAAGCGCGGCAGAAGATACTGGCGACCTGGTATCGAGTGGCGCACCCAACGCTCTGCCAATCACGGCCCGGACGGCTGCCGGCCGCCATCCAACAGCTGCCGGCTACATCTTGTATTTTCCGAGTTCCTCCGGATCGAGGCTCTCCAGCCACTTCTGGAGTCGATCGCTGTCGGCACGCTCGGACGCGAAGTCGATCGTCTTGGCGTTGTCGATCACCGTCTCCTCTACGAGGATCGGCGAGCTCGTCCGCAGCGCCAGGGCGATCGCGTCGCTCGGCCGCGCATCGACGACCACGCGCTCCCCTTTCACGGTGAGATGGATGATGGCGTAGAACGTGTTGTCCTTGAGCTCCGACACCACCACTCGGTCGACGTGCCCCTCCAGGTCGGTGATGATGTTCCGGAGCAGGTCGTGGGTCATCGGCCGCGGCGTGGTGATGTTCTCCATCTGCAGCGCGATGGCGTTCGCCTCGAAGATGCCCACCCAGATCGGAAGCACCCGGTCCCCGGCCTGGTCCTTCAGGATGACGATCGGCATGTTGGTAATCGGATCGACCATCAGCCCTTTGATGCTCATCTCAATCAGCATGGGTGTCCCCCGGCGCTTCTGGTGCCGACCGGCCTGTCTTCGCACGATCAACGCCCGCCATCTCACCCCACAGGCTGTTTGGGCCGGCCCGGCGGATGGTAACCGGAACCGTCTGCCCAATCCACCGCGAGCCGGAACCCGGGGCGGGGGATCCCGTGTCGCCTGGTGGGACGAAATTCACGACCGTGTTGCCCGTCGTTCGACCAGACATCTCGCCGTCGCGCCGGCGGCTCACCGAATCCACCAGTACCGGAACGGTGGAACCGACGGCCCGCTGGTGCAGCCGCGTCTGGATCTCCCGCTGCCGCGACTGCAGCGCCACGATCCGGGATGTCTTCTCCGCCTCGCTCACCTCGTCCGGCATGCGCTTCGAGGCGAGCGTGTTCGGCCGGACGGAGTACTTGAACGAGAAGATGCTGTGGTACTGCACCGCCTCGATGAGCGTAAGAGTCTGCTCGAAATCCTGCACCCTCTCACCGGGGAAGCCAACGATCATATCGGTCGATAGCGCCACGTTCGGGATGGCGTCGCGGATCTGCGCCACGAGTTCGAGATACTGCTCGCGCGTGTGCCGCCGTCGCATCGCCTGAAGGACGCGTGTCGACCCCGATTGCACCGGCAAGTGCATGTGCTTGCACACCTTTGGCAGGTCGCGGATCGCCTCGATGAGCCGGGCGCCCGTATGGCGCGGATGCGGGCTCGCGAAGCGAATGCGCTCGACGCCGGCGACCTCGTGGACCGCCGCCAGGAGCCCGGCGAAGTCGCACGCCGGGTCGTCGGGCGCGCGGTAGTCATTGACAATCTGCCCGAGGAGCTGAATCTCGCGCCGGCCCGAATCGACCGCCTCGCGTACATCCGCGAGGACATCCGCCTTCGGCCGCATCCGCTCGCGTCCGCGTGTGTAGGGCACTACGCAAAAGGCGCAGTAGTCGTTGCAGCCCTCGCTGACCGTGACGTACGCCTTGACCGGGTCGCCTCTGCGCGCGACACCGAGCGGAAAGCTCACGTCGTCCCATGGCGCGACGTCGACCTCCGCAAACGGAGCTCGCGCCCCCTTTTCGACGACCACCGGGAGCATCTTCAGCCGCTGGGTGCCGACGACGGCGTCGATGACGTGGCCGTTGGTCCTGCCGAGCAACGCCGCCCCTTCCTGCTGCGCGACGCACCCGGCAACGGCGACGATCGGCCGGTGTCCGGTCTCCTCACCGAGCACCCGCAGCTCGCCGAGGCGCGTGTAGAGCTGGTCCTCGGCGCGTTCGCGGACGCTGCAGGTGTTGATGACGACGAGGTCGGCGTCCCGCTCGTCGTCGGTCGGCTCGTAGCCAGCCTGCTCGAGCAACCCTGCCATCCGCTCCGAATCGTGGACGTTCATCTGACACCCAAACGTCTCGATCAGGTATTTCTTCGCCATCTCAGTCAGCCGCGGCCAGGCCTTCGCCTTTCGCTTTCGCCTTTCGCCCCGTCCTGGTAAGCCAGCAGTTCTCTTGCTGCGGCGCGCAGCTGGCCGGTGACCACTGCCCCGCCAATCATCCGCGCCAGCTCCTCGACGCGCCCCGTGTCCGCGAGCCGCTCCACCGACGTCATCGTTCGGCCGCCTCGCACATGCTTGTCGATTCGAAAATGGATGGCCCCCCTGGCCGCAATCTGGGGCAGATGCGTGATGCAGAGCACCTGGAACCGCTCACCGAGCGCGCGCAGTCGGCCCCCCACCACCTCCGCCACCCGACCGCCGATCCCCGCGTCGACTTCGTCGAAGATGAGCGTCTTGCCGCGCTCGTCGCCGGCCGTCAGCGTCTTCAGCGCCAGCATCATGCGCGACAGCTCCCCGCCCGAGACGATGCGCGCCAGCGGTCGAAGCTGCTCGCCCGGGTTGGGCGACACGTAGAACTCTGCACGGTCGATGCCGCGCTCGCCCCACTCCTGCGGCCCCAATTCCGCCGCATTGAAGCGGACCTCGAACCGCGTACGCGGCATCGCCAGCTCCGCCACCAGCCCTTCAACGGCGCGGGCGAACCGATCAGCCGCCTCCCGCCTACGCCGCGAGAGCTCCCGCGCCGCCGCCAGGTACCGATCGGTCGCTTCCGCGAGCTTCCGCGCCACGTCCTCGGCCCGTTCCTCGCCGCCGGTCAGCAGCTCCCGCTCGTAGGCGAGCGCACGGCCGCGGTCAATCACGTCGTCGAGCGCAGGCCCGTACTTCCTCTTGAGCCGCTCGAGCAAGGCGAGCCGGTCCTCCACTTCCTGGAGCCGCCCCGGCGAGGCGTCGATGCCGCCGGCGTAGCTCCGAAGGAAGAACGCGAGGTCCTCGAGCTGTCCCTTGATGCCGTCGCGCGCCTCCACGTAGGGCGCAAACTGCGGATCGATCGCCGCCAGCTCGGCGACGCGCTTCCAGACGCCGCTCAACCCGCCGAGCACCGCGCCGTCGCTTTCGTAGAGCGCCGCGTAGCTCTCCGCGCAGAGCCGCTCCACCCGCTCGGCGCTCGCCAGCACCTGCCGCGTCGCCCCGAGCGCCTCGTCTTCGCCCGGCTTCGGCGCGGCCTTGTCGATCTCGCCGAGTTGAAACGCGATCAGGTCGAGGCGCGCGGCTTTCTCCCGCTCGTCCATCCGCGAGCGCTCGAGCTGCTCGCCGAGCGCGCGCACCGCACTCCACGCATCTCCGACGCCTGCAACCAGACTCCCAAGCTCCGCGTAGTCGTCGACGACCGGCAGGTGTGTCAACGGATCGAGCAGCGCCTGGTGTTCGTGCTGGCCGTGGAGTTCGACGAGAGGGACGGCAAGACCGCGGAGTGTGGCGGCGGTGGCAACCGTGCCGTTGACGAACGACCGGCTCCGGCCCTGATTCGTGATTTCACGCCGGACGATGATGTCGCCGCCTCCTCCCTGCCTCGAAGGGGGTTCGAAGATGGCTTCGATGACCGCCTGCGTCTCGCCGGTGCGGACCAGGTCGGCCGAGGCCCGAGCGCCGAGCAGCAGCCCGACGGCCTCGACGACAATCGACTTGCCGGCTCCGGTTTCTCCTGTGAGCACATTGAAGCCGGGTTCGAACTCGACGTCGACGGCTTCAATCACCGCAAGATTGCGGATGCGAAGGAAGCGGAGCATGCGCGCGGAACTTCCATCGTATCATATATTTGACAGCATTCCTGGGGGCGTGCTAGGCTGACTTCTCTTGCGCCCTTCCGAGTGGCGCGCGTCCGATGTTGCGGAGGCTCCGTTGCACACGCGTGGCTCCCTTGTCCTCGCCCTGCAGGCGCAGGGTGATGGTACCCCTTTTGCCGGGAGCGGCGACCTCATCCGCCTAATCGCCGACACAACGCCGATCAATCAGGCGGTCCTCGCCATTCTGCTGTTGTTCTCGGTGGCTTCCTGGGCAGTCATCTTCCAGAAGTTCTGGTCGTTCCGCGCCTCCGAGCGCGACACGTCGCGTTTTCTCGATGTCTTTCGCCGCAGCACGAAGTTCTCGGAGGTACAGGCTGCGTGTCCGTCGCTCTCTTCCACACCGCTCGTCGGCGTCTTCCAGGCGGGCTATGCGGAGATGAACGCCCAGTTTCGCGCGGCCGGCAACCCGGCGCCGGCCAATCCAGCCGGGGCGACGGGCCGACCAATCCTGAAGAGCCTCGACGGAGTCGATCGGGCGCTCATCCGCGCCGCCACCAGCGAGGTCGCCAAACTCGAGCGGCGGATGACGTTTCTCGCCACGACGGCGAGCGTCACGCCGTTCATCGGACTCTTCGGTACCGTGGTTGGAATCATGATCGCGTTCCAGCGCATCGGCGCCACCGGGTCGACGAACCTGGCCGTGGTCGCGCCCGGAATCAGCGAAGCGCTCATCGCGACGGCGGCGGGACTGTTCGCGGCGATTCCGGCGCTCGTCTTCTACAACCATTTCACGCACCGCGTAAAGGAGTTCTCCGGCACGATGGACGACTTCGCACTCGAGTTCCTGAACATCGCCGAGCGCAACTTCACGTAGGAACCGATGCCGAAAGTCATCGCCTCCGCCCCGAACGCCGGCGGCCGCCACCAGCGGGGGCGGCGCGTCGGACCGACGCTGTCGGAAATCAACGTCGTGCCGCTCGTCGACGTGATGCTCGTGCTGCTCATCATCTTCATGGTGGCGGCGCCGATGCTGCAGCGCGGGGTCGAGGTGAATCTGCCGGTCGCCAGCCGCTCGCAGGAAATCGCGAGCGACCGCGTGTTCGTCGACCTCCCGGCTTCCTATCGCGAGGATCGCCGCGTCTACATCGACAAGGAGCCGGTCCGCCTCGATTTCCTCGCCGAGCGCGTACGGCAGGTCATGCTCAACCGGACCGACAAGCTCGTCTACCTGCGTGGCGACGGCGAGGTGAACCTCCAGGAGCTCATGGAAGTGTTCGATCGGCTCAAGGAGGCCGGGATCCAGAACGTCGGCATCGTCTCGAGGCTGCCCGGCGAGCAGTGACATGCACATGACCGAGGTCACCGACGTGCTCGCGCTACGGCGCCAGCGACCGGACAAGTTCGGCAGGATGATCGTGTGGTCCGCGGCGGTCCACACCGCCGCCGTGGGGCTGCTGCTCTTCGGGCCGTTCGACTGGGACGTGGTGGCCGACGCGCCGCCGCCGACGGTGATGACGATCAGCCTCGCCGGCGCGCCAGGCCCGCGAGCGGGTGGGATGACGCCGATGGGCGGTCGAGTGGTTCCGGCGCCGACGCCGGCGCCGACGCGCGCCATGCCCCCACCCCCGCCGAAGGCGCGCACACCGCCGGCCCCGGCGCCCTCCGTCAGGCGCCCCCAGCCGCGGCCGAAGCCGGCGCCGGAGGAAGAGCCGCAGCCCGGCGTCACGCGGACGGAAACCGGAGCCCGCGGTCAAGGCTTCGGGCTCACGACCGGCGGCTCCGGCGGCAGCGGCGTGCAGCTCGACGTCGCCAACTTCTGCTGTCCGGAATACCTCGAGCAGATGGTCGCACTGATCCAGCGCAACTGGCAGTCGGCCCAGGGCGTCACCGGATCCACGGTCATGAAGTTCACGGTCACGCGCAGCGGGTCGATTCAGGGCGTCGTGGTCGAGCGTCCGAGCGGGTTCCTGGCCCTCGACCTCGCTGCCGAGCGGGCGCTGCTCCTCACGAGGCTCTTGGAGCTGCCGGTGCAGTTTCCGAACCCGACGCTCACCGTTCACCTCACATTCGAGTACCGGCGATGACGATGAGACAGGTCGTATGGGCGCTGGCCGCAGCGGCCGGGTCGGTTCTGGGCGCGCAGGAGCCCGCGCCGCAGCAGCCGTCGGAAGTCGCCGTCGTCATCAGCGGCGATCCGGGCACACCGCCACGCTACGCCGTCCCGGACTTCATCTCCCTCACGCCGGACGCCGCCGGCCTGGCCAAGACCGTCGGACAGGTGCTCTGGGACGACCTCGCCTTCGAGCGCGAGTTCTACCTGATTCCACGCGACACCTATGCGACGATTCCCGTCGCGCGCTCGCCCGACCAGGTGCCGTTCGCCGCCTGGCGCGAGCTCGGCTCCGACGCGGTCGTCTTCGGGACCATCGCACGAACCGGCAACGACGTGCGCGTGGAGGTCCGCCTCTTCAACATCCGGACGCGCCAGTCGGTCTTCTCCAAGGAGTACACCGGTTCGGCGAACAATCCACGCCTCTATGCCCATACGATCGCGGATGAGATTCACCAGCAGCAGCGGGCGCTGCGCGGCGTGGCGCGGACCAAGATCGCCTTCTCCTCGGATCGGAACCGCGAGCGCATGGTCGGCACCGTCGAGAACCGCGACGTCAAGGAGATCTACATTGCCGACTACGACGGCGCCAACGCCCGCCGGATCACGACGAGCCGGCAGCTCAACCTCACCCCGGTGTGGTCTCCCGACGCGCGGGCCATCGCCTACACGTCGTACCGGCGTGGGTATCCGGACCTGTTCGTCGCGTTGATCTATCAGGGCGTGCAGGAGGAACCGACGCGCGGCGGCACGCAGAACTGGCTTCCGATGTTCTCGCCCGACGGCACGCGCATCGTGTTCACGTCGAGCCGCGACGGCAACCCCGAGCTCTATCTCATGAATAGGGACGGTACGGGCCTGCGCCGTCTGACGACGCACCCGGCGATTGACACGTCGCCGACGTGGTCGCCGACGGGCACCCAGATCGCGTTCACGTCCGACCGCGCCGGCACGCCGCAAATCTACATCGTCGGCGCCGACGGGCTGAACCTTCGGCGGCTGACCACAGCCGAGTCGTACGCGGATCGGCCGACATGGTCGCCGGCGCCGTTCAACGAGATCGCCTTTGCCGCGCGCACGGGGCCGGGCTACGACATCAAGGTGTACGACCTGGCGACCGGCGCCACCCGGCAGATCACCTTCGGCGAAGGGAGCAACGAGAGCCCGACGTACGCGCCGAACGGCCGCCACCTGGCGTTCACGTCGACACGCACCGGGCGGTCGCAGATCTTCACGCTCGGTCGAGACGGCCGCGGCCTCCGACAGGTCACTCGCGACGGCAACAACAACACTCCAGCCTGGTCGAACTGAGATGACCCGACACACCGTCCTCGTTCTCCTTTTCGCGAGCGTGCTGCTGGCCGGATGCGCACGCCGGCAGCCGCCCGTCGCCACGCCCACGCCGCCGCCGCCCGCCGGTGCGCCCCCGGCGGCGGCCACGCCCGCCCCTCCTCCTCCTGCCGTGCGTGTGGAGGAGGCGCTGCCGTTGCCTCCCGAGCCGGTCGCGGAGGACGCAATCGCCAACCGGTCGCTCGACGACCTCAACCGTGACTCGCCGTTCAAGCCTGTGTTCTTTGCGCTCGACAGCGCCGAGCTGGACGAGCCGGGGCGCGCCGTGGCGACCGCCAACGCCCAGCTGCTCCGCAAGTATCCTGCGTGGGTGATTACCGTCGAGGGACACTGCGACGAACGCGGCACCGCGGAATACAACCTGGCGCTCGGCGAACGCCGGGCGGTAGCCGTGAAGACCTACCTCGCGTCGCTCGGGGTGTCGCCCGACCGAATCAGGACCGTCAGCTACGGCAAGGAGTTTCCGTTCGACCCGGGGCACGACGAGGCGGCGTGGACCCGGAACCGGCGAGCACATTTCGTGATTACCTCGAAGTAAGATGAGCGGGACGATGAAGAGATCCACGCCGCTCGCGCTCGCCGTGCTGCTCGCAGGGCTGGCCGCCCCAGCCGCCGGACAGAACCGCGAGCACCAGCAGATGGCCGCCGAGCTGCGGATGCTGCAGGAGCAGGCGCAGCAGCTCGCCCTCACGCTGGCAACGCTCAACCAGGCGCTCGCCGAGTCGATGAAGGCGATCGGCGCGTTGGGCGGCCGCCTGGACGAGTCGAACAACGTGACGCGGAAGATGTTCGCCGACCAGAAGCTGCTCATCGACAACGTCGCCGATGGGGTACGCGTCATCCGCGAACGCACCGACGACACCAACGTGCGGATTGCCTCACTGCGCGAGGAACTGGAGGCGCTGCGCACGACGGTGCAGGCGCTCCAGCAGGTGGCCCTCGCGCCCCCCCCGGCACCCATCGACCCGTCGGCGCCTCCCGACCCGAACCAGCCTGCGCCACCGCCGGCGCCGCCGCCGATCGCGCTCCCGCCGACGGCGGGACTGTCGCCGACGCGGCTCTACGAAACCGCCCGGGCGGACTACTTCGCCGGACAGTGGAACAGCGCGACGAGCGGCTTTGAAGCGTTTCTGCGCGCGTTCCCGCGCTCCGAGCAGGCCGACGACGCGCAGCTCTACATTGGCGAGACCTATTACGCCCAGAACCAGTGGGCACAGGCGGTGACCGCCTATTCGCAGGCGATCGACTCCTATCCGGGCACCAACGCCGTGCCGATCGCGTACTACAAGCGCGGCCTCGCGCAGCAGCAGCTCGGGCAGATCGATGCCGCCCGCGCCTCCTGGGAAGCGGCGGCGAAGATGTTCCCCGACAGCGACGCCGGGCGTCTGGCCAAACAGAGTCTCGATCGACTCAGCTCGCAGCCCAAGCCGTGACCTCCCCTGTCACGCGCTCGGGATAGACTGGGACCACATATGGGAAGCGTCAACAAGGTCATTCTCGTCGGCAACCTCGGCCGCGACGCCGAGCTGCGCTACACGCCGGGTGGCGCCGCCGTCGCCACGCTGAACCTCGCCACGACCGAGGTGTGGAACGACAAGCAGGGACAGCGACAGGAAAAGACCGAGTGGCACCGCATCGTGCTCTGGGGCAAGCAGGCCGAAACGCTGCAGGAGTACCTCGTCAAGGGGAAGCAGATCTACGTGGAGGGGCGCCTGCAGACCCGCCAGTGGGACGACAAGGACGGCAACAAGCGCTACACGACCGAGATCAAGGCAGACCGGATCACGCTGCTCGGCGGCGGGGGCGGCGGGCGAAGCGGCATGGAGCGCGCTGCAGTTCAGGCGCCCGGCCCGGAGGAGCCCCCGGCGGATCCGATTACCGACGACGACATCCCGTTCTAGATCCCGTGGAGGCCTCAGGCGTCGACATCGCGGCCCGGGACACCCCCTGTGGCGCAGGGCCTGCGCCTACTGCTTCTCTACTCTCCCGTACCGATCGTCCAGCCTGACCACATCGTCGAGTTCCGGCGTCGAGACTTCGAACACGTCGCAGTCCTCGATGGCCGTCATCCGGTGGACGGTCTTCGGCGTGACGTGGACGGCCTCGCCCGGCCGCAGCTCCTGCCTCGCCAGTTGCCCGTCGCGCTCGATCTCGAAGAGCAGCTTCCCCGAATAGAGGTAGATCGTCTCATCCTTCTGATTGTGGTACTGGAGGCTGAGCGCGTGGCCCGCCTTCACGTGCAGGATCTTGCCGACATAGCGGTCCGTCTTGGCCCAGTGCAGCTCGTAGCCCCAGGGTTTGTCGACGCGGATCACTCCGTCCCCCCCTGGTCCTCTGCCCCTTTGTCTCTCGTCTCTTGCATCTGACTCATCTCCGGGCCCCATCGTACACACTCTGGTGGTCGACCGCCTCGAGCAGGTAGTGCTCGATCTCGTCGACGGTCTCGAGCGTGAGCACACGCGCGGCGATGCGGGCCATCTCCGCGGCGTTCGTCTCCTGAACGACGTGCCGGGCCATCGGCAGCGCGCCCGGGGTCATGCTGAATTCGGTGAAACCGCAGCCGACGAGCAACGGCAGCAGCACGGGATCCGTGGCCACCTCCCCGCAGACCGACACCGGGATCCCGCGGCGAACTGCGCCCCGGCGGACCTGCCGGAGAAGGCGCAGCACGGCCGGGTGCAGCGGCTCATAGCGGTCCGACACCCGCTCGTCGGTGCGGTCGACGGCCAGCGTGTATTGAATCAGATCGTTGGTACCGATGGTGAAGAAGTCGGTCTCCCGGGCCAGCGTTGACGCGGTGAACGCCGCCGACGGCACCTCGATCATCACGCCGGCGGCAGGTGTGCCGCCGGCGATGCCGGGGGCTCCGAGTTCGCCTAACGCCTCCGCCAGCAGTACCCGCGCGGCACGGACGTCCTGCACCGAGGACACGAACGGGAACAGGATGCGCAGCGGTCCGTGCGCCGCCGCCCGCAGCAACGCGCGCAGCTGCGTCTTGAAGATGGCAGGGTGCGCCAGGCCGAAACGGATGCCTCGCAGTCCCGCATGGCCGGCGCGCTCCCCCTGCGGAAACCAGCGTGCGTCGAGCGCGGAATCGACCAGCGGGCGGGCCAATTGTCGCTCGTCGATATCGAAGGTCCGGATCGTGACCGGTCGAGGCGCCATCTGAACGACCGCACGGCGGTACTCCTCGTACTGTTCGTCCTCGCCCGCCAGATCGGGCGGACCGCCGGCGAGCAGGAACTCCGACCGATAGAGCCCGATACCCTCGGCGCCGGAGTCGAGCGCCGCCGCCACGTCGTCGGAGCGTTCGATGTTGGCGAGCAGCGCAATCGCGACGCCGTCACGCGTTCGCACGGGACCTGCCGCAGCCACGGGCCGGGGCTGCTGCGCCCGCGCGCGGGGCGCAGCAGCCTCCGCCTCCAGACGCAGCGCGGGATCCGGATCGATCACCACGTCGCCGCTGTCGCCGTCGATGAGCACGGAGGCGCCAGGCGGGATCCGGCGGCTCACGTCGCGGAGGCCGACCACGGCCGTCACGCCGAGCGACCGGGCGAGGATGGCCGTGTGATAGGTGCGGCTCCCCGCGTCGGTCGCGAAGCCACGGATCCGATTCCAGTCGAGCTGCGCGACCACCGACGGCGCGAGCTCGTCGGCGACGAGCACGCACGGCGCCTCGAGGTCACGAAACAGGTCGCGCGCTCCCCCCTTCTCGCCGCGTATGTTCATCCGCACGCGGCCCGCCACGTCCTGCAGATCGCCCTTCCGTTCGTGCAGATACGGATCGGCGATGTCGCTGAACACCTCGGCGACCTCGTCGAGCGCCCGCTCGACGGCCCATTCGGCGTTGACGCGCTCCTCAGCCACGATTGCGGCCGCGCGCCCCACGAGCAGGGGATCGTCGAGCAGGAGCAGCTGCGCGTCGAAGATCGCCGCCAGCTCCTTCCCCTTGCGCTGCGCGATCCGGTCCCGGATCTGCTGCAACTGCCCGCGCGACCGCGTGCGCGACCGCTCCAGCGCCGCCAGCTCACGCGCGACGCGACCAGGCGCCACCGGAAACCTGATGACTTGTGTCCGCTGTATTGCGACGAGCGCCTGGCCGACCACTCGCCCGCTCGACACTCCGATTCCCTTCAGGCGTTCCACGATCCCTCTGCAAATCCCGATTCGACCAGCCGTGCGAGCGCCTCGACGGCGCCCTGCTCGTCCGCTCCGTCCGCACTGATCGTAAGTGTCGTGCCACGCGAGGCCGCGAGCAGCAGGATGCCAAGGATGCTCTTGCCGTCCATCACCTTCGAGTCCCGGCGGACACGAATCTGCGATTCGAAGCGCGTCGCCAGGTGCACGAAGCGTGCCGCGGCTCGCGCGTGCAGCCCGAGCTCGTTGCGGACGACAACGGCCCTCGCGATCATCCCCGTTTCACGCCTTCTCGCCGCGCAGCAGGTCCGAGGCGACCCAGATTCCGTTCCGTCCGTGTTCGCGGATCTCCCGCGCCGCCTCACGCAGGCTGGTCGGCGCCGTCAGTCCGGCAAGCTTGATCAGCATCGGGAGGTTGACGCCGGTCACCACCTCTACATTGTCGCCGGTGAGGAACGACATCGCCAGGTTCGAAGGGGTCCCGCCGAACATGTCGGTCAGCACGAGCACGCCGTCGCCCTGCTGCACGCGCGTGATGGCCTGGGCGATGTCCTCGCGGGCGTCGCCGGCGTCCTCGTGCCAGCCGATCGACACCGCCGCGAAGCGCGGCAGCTCTCCCACGATGGTCTCGGCCGCGTTCAACAGCTCGGCGGCCAGTTGCCCGTGGGTGACGACGACGATACCAATCATGAATCCCGGTGCTGCACCCGCAACCGCACGCCCCTCACCCCAGCCAGCGCCTTCTTGAGCGCCTCGGCGATCATCACCGAGCGGTGGCGTCCGCCCGTGCAGCCGATCGCCACGGTCAGGTAGCTCTTCCCCTCCTGCACGTACTGCGGCAGGGCGAAGCGGAGGAACGACGACAGGCGGTCGATGAACTCCTGGGTGCCTGGAGTGCGACGCATGTAGTGCACGACGGCCCGGTCCCGGCCGGTGAGGCCGCGCAGCCGATCGACGAAATAGGGATTCGGGAGGCATCGCACGTCGAACATGAGGTCCGCATCGACCGGCACGCCGTGTTTGTACCCGAAGCTCACCAGGTTGACCACCATTTCGGCCCGCGCGCGCCCGTCCCGGGACATCTGCATGAAGCGATTGCGCAGCTCGTGGACGGTCATCTTCGAGGTGTCGATGATGAGGTCCGCCGTCGCACGGATGCCGTCGAGCTTCTGGCGTTCCTCCGCAATGCCTTCGCTCACCGAGCGGTCGGCCGCGAGCGGATGCGGACGCCGCGTCTCGCTGAAGCGGCGCACGAGCGTCGAATCGCTGGCTTCGAGGAAGATCAGTGTCGGCCTGACGCTGGGGTGCGCCTCGAGCTTCCGGTAGATGCGCGGAAACTGCGCGAGGAACCCTCCTTCCCGGACGTCGACAACGATTGCCACCTTGTCGAGCCCCGCATCCTCCCGGGTCGACAGGTCCGCCACCGTCGGAATCAACTGCGTCGGTAGATTATCGATGCAGAAGTAGCCGAGATCCTCGAGCGCGCGAATCGCCTGGGTCTTGCCAGATCCGGATAACCCCGTGAGGATGACGAACCTCCGGGCTCCGGCGCCCTGCGGCCGGCCGGCAGCCGACCGCCGGCGGCGAGTGCGCGGCAGAGGCTTCACGCGTCGCCTCCATCCCCGACCTCGTCGTCGCGCATGTCGTCGCCGGCCTCTTCTTCCTGCGCAAGGGCGCGCTCCAGGCGCGCCGCCAGCTCGCGCGCCGCGTGGCGTCCCCGGGCCCGCAGGATCTGATTCCGCGCCGCTACTTCCACGAGAATCGCGAGGCTCCGGCCCGGCGCCACGGGCATCCGCACGAGCGGGACCTTCAGGCCCAGCAAGTCGTAGAAGACATCGTCCAACCCCAGGCGGTCTTCGCACACCGACACGATTTCCTCCCCGCCGTTACCCTGCGCCGGACTCGTCCCACCACTGGGAGCGGGCGGCTCCCACCGTTCGAGCTGTACGACGAGCTCGACCCGCTTCGACGCGCGCGTCGAGGCGACGCCGAAGAGGTCGCGAATGTTGATCACGCCCAGGCCCCGTACTTCCATGTGGTGGCGCGTCAGCTCCGGACAGTTCCCGATGACCATCGTCTCCCCGCGCCGGCGCAGTTCCACGACGTCGTCGGCAACGAGCCGGTGTCCGCGCACGACCAGATCGAGCGCGCACTCGCTCTTGCCGATGCCGCTCTCGCCGACGATGAGGACCCCGAGGCCGAGGATGTCCAGCAGGACGCCGTGAACGGCTTCGCGGACGGCGAGCGCATCATCGAGCAGCGTCGTCAGCTTCGCGATGGCGAACGGGGTAGGAATCTTCGTGCGCAGCAACGGCACCCGATGCTCGTCGGCGGCGGCGCGCAGGTCCGGGGACGCCTCCAGACCTCCCGTCACGAGGATACAGGGGATGTCGCGGGCGCAGGCCGCGGCGAGCGCCCGGATACGTACACCGCGCTCGAGGCCTTCGAGGAAGTGGACCTCGCTCTCGCCAAAGACGAGCACGCGGCCGGGCTGCAGGTACTCGTCGAAGCCCGCGAGCGCCAGCCCCGTCTTCTGGATGTGCGGGCTGGCGATCGGCCGGAGGAGTCCCGCCGCGCCGCCGAGCAACTCCAGCGGCAGCCCGATGTTCTCAGGCCGGCTGCCGAGCAACCCGCCGACGGTGAGCGACGCAACCATTCGGGTGGCGGTTGGCGGCTGGTTGATCGTGGACCTCCACCAGTCAGTCACTCCCAGCCACCACCGAAGATATCAGGCCTCGGGCTCAATCAACCCGAGATGTCCGTCTGGACGGCGGAACAGCACGTTCACCGAATCCGTCGTGGCGTTGCGGAAGACGAGAAAGGCGCCAAGGGCCGCGCCGACCTCCAGCGCCGCCTCGTCGACCGACATCGGCTTCACGGCGTAGCGCCGAGCCCGGATGATTCGCACCACGTCGCCGTCGGGTTCCGGCGCGACGAGATCGGGCGCGAACGCGCGGCCCGCTCGCTCCGGCCGGATCCCCGGCGATCCCGCTTTGGCGGCCGAGACGCCTTGCCGCTTCCCCTCGGTCCAGCGGCTCTTGAGCTTCTGGGCCTGGTGCTCCAGCTTTTCGACGGCGGCGCCAAGGGCGCCTCCCACGTCGCGCCCCTCGGCTGCGCCGTGCATGAAGTGATCCCCCCGCGCGTGCAGCGTCATCTCGACGTAGTGCCGCGCCTTCTCCCTGGTGATCACCACCTGCACGGAAATGACGCTGTCGTTCAGCATCCTGGCGATGCGCGCGAGGCTCCGCTCGACGGCCCGGCGGACTGCCGGCGTGATCGTGACGTGTCGTCCAGTCAGTTCGAGACGCATAACTCCAATGACTCGGGCCGTGGTGCCTGGACCCTAGTACAGGACCTTCCGCTGGTTCGAGGTCGGGATCTTGAGTTCTTCCCGGTACTTCGCGATGGTGCGACGTGCGAGCTCGAGCCCTTCGCGCTGCAGGATAGTGACGATCTTCGAATCGCTCAGGGGCTTCCGGGGATCCTCCTGCTCGATGATCTTGCGGATACGCTGCTTGATGGTGACCGAGGACACCGCGTCGCCGTACGCGCTCGCGATGCCGCTGTGGAAGAAATACTTCATTTCGAACACGCCCTGCGGCGTGTGCATGTACTTGTTCGTCACCACCCGACTCACCGTCGACTCGTGCATGCCGATGTCGTTGGCCACGTCGCGGAGCACCAACGGCCGCAGGTACTCGATGCCGTGGTCGAGGAAGTCGCGCTGGAAGGTGATGATGCTCGTCGCGACCTTGTGGATGGTCTTCTGCCGCTGCTCCACCGACTTGATCAGCCAGAGCGCGGACCGAAACTTGTCCTTCACGTAGGCGCGGGTCTCCTCGCTGTTGTCGGTCGCGCTCTTGTCCAGGAGTCGGCGGTACACCGGGCTGATGCGCAGCTGCGGCAGCCCTTCCTCGTTCAACACGGCGACGTACTGGTCCTCCACCTTGACGACGTAGACGTCGGGGATGACGTATTGGGACTGCGACGGGTTGTAGCGACTGCCTGGCTTCGGATCGAGGTGGCGAATCAGCTCGATGTGCTGCTTCAAATCGTCGATCGACATCCCAAGCTTCCGCGCCAGCTCGGGAACCTGATGGTTCTGCAGCAGCCGCATGTGCTCGGTGATGATCGTCTCGGCGACTGGATCCTCGTGTGTGTGCCGGAGCTGCAACAGCAGACATTCCTGCAGGTCGCGCGCCGCGACGCCGATCGGGTCGAAGCCCTGCACCAGCTTCAGCGCGCCCTCCACCTGTTCGATCGACCACGGACCCATCGCGGCGAGCTCCTCGACGGTCGCGACGAGTTGCCCATCGTCGTCCAGGTTTCCGATGATCGCCTCGCCGATATCACGCACGGCGGGATCGTCGGTCTGCATCGAGAGCTGCCAGAGGAGATGGTCGGCGAGCGACGTCGTCGTCGACAGCGTGTTTTCGATCGGCGGCAGCTCCTTCACCTCGGTCGGCGTGTGCGGACGATAGCCGTCGTCGAGGTAGTCGCCGAAGAAGTACTCGTAGTCCTGATCGTCCCAGGCGTCGCTCTTCTCGGCCCCTTTCTCTTCCTGCTTCTCCTGCGTCGCTTCCACCGGCTGCAGCTCTTCCGTGGGCACTTCTTCCAGGAGCGGATTCTCCACCATCTCCTGGTTCAGCAGCTCCGAGAGTTCCAGCGTCGACATTGGCAGCAGCTTGATCGCCTGCTGCAGCGACGGCGTCAGAATCAGCTTCTGGACGAGCTTCGTGTGTAGCTTCTGCGAAATCGCCATGGGGTCAGACGTTCTCGGTCAACTCCGGGCCCGAAAGTACATCTTAGTCTATTTAGTCCAGACGGAAATCGGTTCCCAGGTAGATGCGCCGGACGTCCTCATCCGCCGCGAGAGAGGCGGGCGTGCCGCTCCGGAAGATCACGCCGTCGTGGACGATGTAGGCCCGATCGGTGATGCGGAGCGTTTCGCGCACGTTGTGATCGGTGACGAGCAGGCCGATCCCCCGCGAGCGCAGGTGGAAGATGATCTTCTGGATGTCGGCCACCGCGATCGGGTCGATCCCCGCGAACGGCTCGTCGAGCAGCATGAAGCGTGGCGACACCGCCAACGCCCGCGTGATCTCCACGCGCCGCCGCTCGCCGCCAGACAGCGTGTGCGCCGGCGACTTCGCCAGCGGCGTGAGACCGAGCTCGGCGAGCAGGTTCCTCTGCCGCTCCCGGCGTTCCGCCTTCGGCAGATCCAGCGTCTCGAGGATCGCCAGGATGTTCTGCTCGACCGTGAGGCCGCGGAAGATCGACGGCTCCTGCGGCAGGTAGCCGATCCCCTTCCGCGCGCGCACGTACATCGGGTCATCCGTGACATCCTCGCCGTCGAGCGCCACGCGCCCGGAGTCGGGCGCCGTCAGGCCGACGACCATGTAGAAGGTCGTCGTCTTGCCGGCGCCATTGGGACCCAGCAGGCCGACCACCTCGCCGGACGCCACTTCGACGCTGACGCCGCGAACGACCGTCCGTCCGCCGTAGGACTTGGTGAGCTCGTGCGTGTGCAGCGTCGACATCACCGGGCCGTCGCCTGGCACGGAGCGCTGCGGCTCGACTGCGTGCGGACCTCCTCGTTGCCGTCGACGATGATCCGATCGGCCGACTTGAAGAAGACGACCGTCCGACCGATGGTCTCGCGGCAGTCCTCGACGATCTTCACCGGCACGGTCGCGATACCGACCATCACGTAGCGCTCCTCGCCCGCGTGATAGGTCAGGCGGTCGCCGGCGGCCACCCGCCGATCGATCCGGATGGTCACGTCCGTGTACGCCTCCAGCCGCTCGATACGCGAGGCGCTCGGCGCCAGCAGCACCTCGATGCGCCCCCCGCGCAGGTCACCCTGCGGGCCGCTCAGCTGCGCCACGGCGGCCGCAGCGGCGGCACTGCCGCCCGCCGAGGCCGGCGGCCCGTACCTCATGCGCCGCGCGGCGTCGTCGTAGCGGATTTCCGGGGCGCGACCGATCGACGCGCCGGTGTCGAGTACCAGATTCGAACGCGCCGTGCCCGAGACCACCAGATCGCCGCGGCTGCGATCGATGGTGATCGCGTCACCACGCACGGCCGTCGCGCCCTGCCAGAGCATGGCGTTGCCGGAGTAGACGGCCGAACCCGTCGGCCCCTGGTACTCGAGGGCCGCGGCGTTCACGTTGACCGGATCCCCTTGCTCGAGCAGTCCGGGCATGCGTCCCGACGTCGTCGCCTGCAGGATCGTCTTCACGGTCCCCGTGGCGCGCATGCGTGGCCCCTCCAGTGTCACGGCGATCGCCTCCGCCTCGATCTGGATCTGCGTGTCCGCCACGCGCGGTCCACCCCCCTCGTCTGCGCCCACCAGCCGCAGCGTGCCGCCCACCGGGTCGTAGTCGGCTGCCGCAGCCGACGCTTGAAGTCCTCCGTCCTGGAACCGCACGCGCCCGGCGAAGGCCGCCTGCGTCACCACGTCGTCGGCAAGACCGACGCGGAGCGTGCTCGACCGTGCCAGCCGCGCCGGCGCGCCGGCCGGCGCCTCCCGGTACTCGACAGCTTCGCTGAAGCGCGCCGCGGTGAGCCCCTTGCCGGGCTCGCCCGCCGCCTCCAGTCCCTGAGCGCCAACCCTGCGGGCGGGCGATCCCGGGCGCGCCGGCAGATCCACGCGCACGTTCCCGCGCCCAGTCACACCCGTGAGCGATGCATCGGGCGCAAAGGCGAGGTCGAGCGAGTCACCGGCGAACTGACTCCCCGATTCCTCGCCCTGGCCATGCATCGTGACGCCGCCATCGCCACGCAACACGACGCGTTCGAGCGTGACCCCGTCGTCGGTGTAGTCGAGATCGATGTCGCGCCCGCTCATCGCGTCGAAGGCGGCCCCGCCCGAGACGCGCGCGTTCCCGCGCAGCTCGATGAACGTGACGAATTCGTCCTCCGGCGAGAGGCGCGCCGTGCCCCGGTCCGCCTCGAGCACCTGCTCGCGCCGCAGCGCGCGCACGCCGCCGTCGAGCGCCAAGTAGTCCTCCCGCCGCGACAGGACCGCGCTCGCCGCGCTGAATTCCGTCACCGGATTCCCCGCCTCGTCCGTCACGACGACGCGCGCCTCACCGGCGAGCGACAGGACGTCGCTCGTCTGGTTGTACGTCATGCCGACACCCGAACCCGACATGCGCCCCTTGCCGAACGACACGGCCCCAGGCGCGGACACCGTGGCGTCGGCGTCGCTGAACGTGGCGCGCTCGGCCGTCACGGTGAACCCGTCGTTGGCGGTCAGCGTCACGCCGCCGATGATCTCCAGGACCTTCCGTGTCTCGTCCGCCTGCATCTCTCGGCCCGACACGACGAAGTCACGACCGCCGCGGTTTCGGACCTCGATCGTGACGCCGAACGATTTCGTGGTGCCGTCCTCGTACCTGAGCTGCCGCTCGGCTCTGACGACGTAGTCCTTCTTCGTTTCGCGGAATTGCTGGAGGACGGCCCCGGCGCTCTCGAGAATGGCGCGCGGATCGAGCCGCGCGGGGCGCTCGGGGGGGACGGTGGTCCGCCGCTCGCCTATCGCGGCATACACACCGATGGCACAGGCGATCCCGAACAGCCCCACGCCGATCCGGGCGCGCTTCTGCCATCTGGCCATTGCTGTTGATCTTACCCCGGCATTCCGGCGGGGCGACGCGCGTAGGCCGCCTCTACTCCGGCGCCCTGAAATCGGCAACGGAGAGCTGAAGGTATTTCTCCCCGTTCCACGTGTCCTGTTCGAGCGAGAAGGCGAGATCGATCGAGGCGCGGTGCTCCGCCACGAACCGCTCGCGCTCGGCCGCACGCCAGGCAATCCCGCGCATGACCCGGCCGTCCTGCCGGAAGGCCATCTTCAGATGCCGTTGCTTGAGCAGCCGGGGGCCGTCGACGACCTCGACGCGGCCCGCACGGAACAACGGGCTCGGGTTCCCGGCGCCAAACGGCGCGAGCGCTACGAGCTCAGCGGCGACTTGCGAAGTGATGGAACGAAACGGGAGCGCGCCGTCGATCCAGAGACGGGGCCGCAGATCGTCCGGTTGGAGGCGCGCGTCGGCGTACTCATTCACGCGGACACGCAGCTCGCGGACACGCCCCGCCTCGATCGTCAGCCCCGCCGCCTGGCGGTGGCCGCCGAAGGTCGTCATCACGCCGGCGCACGACTCGAGTGCAGCCAGCATGTCGAAGCAGGGGATGCTCCGGCACGACCCATGCGCCACGTCGCCATCCACCGACAGCACGATCGCCGGCCGATGGAACGCGTCAACGAGCTTCGAGGCAACGATGCCGATGACGCCGCGGTGCCAGCCATCGCCTGCGACCACGATGACCGACCGCGAGCCGATGTCGAGATCCGTCTCAACCGCCTTGCGGGCCGCCGTCAGGATCTCCGCCTCCTCCTTCTGTCGGCGCTGGTTCTCCGAATCGAGCTGCTCGGCCAGCGCCCGCGCCTCGTCCGCCATCGTTTCGTCGGACGCCAGGAGGAGGCGTGCCGCGATGTCGGGAGTACTCATCCGGCCCGCGGCGTTGACGCGCGGACCCAGCACGAAGCCGATGTGGTAGCTGTCGATCTCCCGGCCGGTCAGGCCACAGACGTCGAGCAGCGCCCGCAGGCCCACCTTGTGCGGCCCGGCCGAGAGCATGGCGAGCCCGAGTTTGGCGATCACGCGGTTCTCGCCCGTCAGCGGAACGACGTCGGCCAGGGTTCCGATGGCGGCGATCTTCACGAACGCGGGCAGCCACGCCGCGCGCCCCGCCCGCAGGCAGAGCGCGTGCACCAGCTTCAGCGCGACCCCGACGCCGGCGAGGTTCTTGTCCGGATACGGGCAATCGTGCCGCTTGGGATTGATGACAGCCGTCGCGTGCGGGAGGACGCCGTCCGGCTCGTGATGGTCCGTGATGATCAACTCGAGCCCGAGCGCGGAGGCATGCCGGGCTGCCCCATCCGCCCGGATGCCGCAGTCCGCCGAGATCACCAGGCGCACACCGTCGGCGTGCAGCCGATCGAGCGCCGCCGGCTGCAGGCCGTATCCGTCCCGCAGCCGCTCCGGAATGAAGTGAACGACGTCGGCGCCGAGCAGCTCCAGGGCCCGGCGCAAGATGACCGTCGAGGTGACGCCGTCGACGTCGTAATCGCCGTGGATGGCCATTCGCTCGCCCCGAGCGATGGCCGCAAGGATTCGGTCCACCGCCGCCGCCATGTCGGTCAGCCGGAACGGGTCGTGCAAATCGTCGAGCGACGGCGAGAGGAACCGGCGCGCCCGCGTCGCGTCATCGAGGCCCCGGATGCAGAGCAGTCGCGCGGTGACGGGCGACACCGCCAACTCCCGCGCAAGGGGCTCGACGCGCGCCTCGTCGCATGGCTTGGCCGCCCAGACGCGATCGGGGTTCATGGCTCGGCGATGCCGACGTTGCCCATCGCGCGGAACTTCCGATAGCGCGCCTCGAGGCGCGCGGCCGGCTCCCTCGTGGACACGTCGGCCAGCGCCCGCGCCAACGGGCCGTCGAGCAACGAGGCGGCCAGATCGGGGTTGGTGTGGGCGCCACCGGTCGGTTCGGGCACGATCTCGTCGATCACGCCGAACGCCAACAGGTCCGGAGCGGTCAGTTTCAACGCTTCGGCCGCCTCGATCTTCCGGCCAGAGTCGCGCCACAGGATGGCGGCACATCCCTCGGGCGGGATGACGCTGTAGATGGCGAATTCGTGCATCAGGATGCGATCGCCGATGGCGATCCCCAGCGCGCCGCCGCTCCCCCCTTCCCCGTGCACGGCCACCACGATCGGCGCGTCGAGCGCGGCCATCTCGCGGAGGTTGTAGGCGATCGCCTCGGCGATGCCCCGCTCCTCGGATTCGACGCCGGGGTACGCCGCCGGAGTGTCGATGAACGCGATGACCGCCCGTCCGAACTTTTCCGCAAGCTTCATCGCGCGAAGCGCCTTCCGGTATCCTTCCGGCTTGGCGTACCCGAAGTTGCGGTAGACCTTTTGCTTGGTGTCACCGCCGCCCCCCTTGTGATGGCCAATCACCATCACGGGCTCCCCCTTGTAGCGCGCGAATCCCGCCACGACGGCGTGGTCGTCGGCGAACCGGCGGTCGCCGCCGATCTCGATGAACTCGGTGAACAGCCGCTCCACGTAGTCGAGCACGGTGGGTCGGCTCGGGTGCCGTGCCACCAGCACCCGCTGCCATGGCGTGAGCCTCGAGTACAGATCGGCTCGAATCGACTCGATCTCTGCCTGCAGCCGCTCGATCGAGCGCTGCCGCTCGGGCGTCTGCGGCAGCATCGAGAGCGCCTCGATCTCCTTCAGCAGGACGCCGATCGGTTCCTCGAACTCCAGGAGGTCAGGAGGCATTACCGGATCCGGGCCACAAGGACGCGACGACACGGATCCCACATCCCCCTGGACCCCTGTGTCTCCGTCGTCTGTGCCGATGATAGACCCACGGCATGACAACCCAGGTCATCGCGCATGGACCGGGTGCGGGCCGCCGTGGCCCTTCGACGAACGCAGGGTCGCCCCGAGCCCGGTCGAGGGGTGAACCCCCGTCGAAGGACACAGGGTGACCGATCCGGCGCCGCAGACCTTCTCGACGTCCGAGACGAGCCGCTCCGAGGGCCGCACACGGATCTGCGCGTTCACGTCGATGGTCACCCGCAGGTGGCGGTCGGGATCGAGCAGCTCGATCGCCACCCGGCGGTCCCCCTTGTGCTGCATCAGCACGTCCCAGAGGCGCAGGAACGTGTCGCGGTCGTGCTGCGGCGCCGACACGGTGATCGAGACCGACGCGGCAAGACGCTCCCGGATGCTCTCGATCGGCGCGACCTCCGACGCCAGGACGCGCGTGGTCTCCTCGTCGCGCTCCCATCGCCCCTTGACGAGCACCATTCGGCCCTCTTCGACCAGATGGCCGGACTGGCGGAACGCGTCCGGGAACACGACGACCTCCAGACTCCCCTGCGCGTCCTCCAGCGTGAAGACGCACATCCGATCGCCTTTCCGAGTCTTGAGCGGCCGCGTCGCCGCCACGATCCCGCCGATGTCGACGTCTTCGGCCATCCGCTGGCCGTTGCCGCCAGTCGGGGGAGCGGGCTCATGGTCGGCCGCCTCGCGCCTGAGCGAGAGATCGGCCGTGGTCTTCGCGCCGTACCCGCGCAGCGCATCGGCGTACCGGTCGATCGGATGACCGCTCCAGTAGAGGCCGAGCGCCTCCTTCTCGTGGTGCAGCTGCTCGATGTCCTCCCACGGCGGCGCCTCGGCGAGCGGCCCGGCGCGCCCGGATCCCCCAGGGCCGTGCTCGTCGCCGCCGAAGAGCTGCGTCTGACCCAGGCTCTGGTCGCGCTGCATGCGCGTTCCGTGCTCGACCGCGGCGTCGACCGACGCAAAGAGCCGCGCCCGTACCGACCGCGGCTCGCCTGCCGCCAGTGAATCACAGGCGCCCGCCTTGACGAGTGCCTCGAGCGCACGCTTGTTGACCATGCGCAGATCGACGACCTCGCAGAGCGCATGCAGCGACACGATTCCGCCCCCGAGCTGGGCGCGCGCGCCGATGATCGCGTTGACCGCCGTCTCGCCGATCCCCTTGATGGCGGCGAGCGCGAACCGGACGCCCTTGTCCGGCTCCACCGCGAAGTTCAGCTGGCTTCGGTTGAGATCCGGCGGAAGCACCGGGACACCCCGCTCGCGGCAATCGCCCAAGTAGAGCGCGAGCTTGTCGGTGTTCTGCGCTTCGATCGTGAGCAGCGCGGCCGCGAAGTGCCACGGGTAGTTCGCCTTGAGATACGCCGTCTGGTACGCCAGCAGCGCGTAGGCGGTCGAGTGCGACTTGTTGAAGCCGTATCCGGCGAAGTGCTCCATCAGCTCGAAGATTCTCGAGGCCTGTTTGACGGCAATCCCCTGCTTCCGGGCGCCCGCCACGAACTGGTCGCGCTGCAGCGCCATGACCTTCGGATCCTTCTTTCCCATCGCCTTGCGGAGCACGTCCGCCTGGCCCAGGCTGAAGCCGGCCAGCGCCTGGGCGATGCGCATCACCTGCTCCTGGTAGGCGATGACGCCGTACGTCTCCGACAGAATCGGTTCGAGTTGTGGGAGCTCGTACCGGATGTCCGTCCTCCCCTGCTTGCGCGCGATGTAATCGTCCACCATGCCCGACTTCAGGGGTCCGGGACGGTAGAGCGCGTTGAGTGCGATGAGATCCTCGAGCCGTTCGGGACGCGCCTTCCGCAGCAGATCGCGCATGCCCGAGCTCTCGAACTGGAAGATGCCGTAGGTCTGGCCGTCACTGAAGAGTCTGTAGGTCTTCGCGTCGTCGAGCGGTATGGCGTCGATGTCCACCTCGACCCCTTCGGTCCGCTGGATCTCGGCCAGGCAGTCGCGAATCAACGTGAGCGTGCTGAGTCCGAGGAAGTCCATCTTCAGCAGGCCGACACGCTCGACTTCCTTCATGCTCCACTGCGTCGTGATTTCGTCTCGCGTCCCTTTGTAGAGCGGCGCGTAGTCGGTGACCGGCCCGGGCGCAATCACGACGCCCGCGGCGTGAACCGACGCATGGCGCGAGAGTCCTTCGAGTCGCCGTCCGATCTCGAGCACCTCCTTGACTTTCGGTTCCTTGCCGGCCATGTCGGCCAGGACCGGGTTCTCGGCGAGCGCCTTCTCGAGCGTCATGTCGAGCGCGGGCGGAATCTGTTTGGCGATCCGGTCGACGTCGGCGTACGGCATGTCGAGCGCCCGCCCGACGTCGCGCACCACCGCCTTCGCCTTCATCGTGCCGAAGGTGATGATTTGCGCGACGTTCTCCCGGCCGTACTTGCGCGTCACGTACTCGATCACCTCGCCCCGACGCCGCTCGCAGAAGTCGACGTCGATATCGGGCAGCGACACCCGCTCCGGGTTCAGGAACCGCTCGAAGATGAGATCGAAGTCGAGCGGGTCGACGTCGGTGATGCGCATCGACCAGGCGACGAGCGACCCGGCAGCCGATCCGCGGCCCGGCCCGACCGGAATCCGCTGCTCCCGCGCGTAGCGGATGAAATCCCAGACGATCAGGAAGTAGCCGCAATAGCCCATCTTCTCGATCATCGCGATCTCGTACTCGAGCCGGCTCGCGTACTCGTCGATGGCGTGGCGCAGGCGCCCGGCGGAGGCGAGGTGCCGCAGCCGCGTGAGCCGCTCGGCGAACCCTTCGCGCGCGACGTGCTCGAAGTACTTCTCCAGCGTGAAGCCCTGGGGCACCTCGAACGACGGCAGGTGGTTCCGCCCCGTCGGAATCGTGACGTTGCATCGCTCGGCGACGAGCAGCGTGTTCCGGAGCGCCTCGGGGTAGTCGCCGAAGACGGTGGCCATCTGCGCGGGCGTCTTCAGGAAGAACTGATCGCCGTGGTAGCGCAGGCGCTGCGCGTCGTGCACCGTCTTCCCCGTGCCGATGCAGAGCAGTACGTCGTGCGGCTGATGGTCGCCCTGCCGGAGATAGTGCACGTCGTTGGTGACGACGAGCGGCAAGCGCAGCTCGCGCGAGAGCGGCAGCAGCCCGTCGTTGACGACCTTCTGCTCCTCGAGCCCCTGATACTGCATCTCGAGGAAGAAGTTGCCTGGGCCGAGGATATCCCGCAGCCGGGCGGCCGCGTCGAGGGCCACGCGAGGCTGCTCGACCTTGAGCGCGCTCGCCACTTCGCCCTTCAGGCAGCTGCTCAGCCCGATCAGTCCGCGGGCGTGCCCGGCGAGCAGGTCCCGATCGATCCGCGGCCGGTAGTAGAACCCCTCGGTGTAGCCCGCCGAGACCAGCCGAATCAGGTTCCGATATCCTTCATCGGTTTCCGCCAACAGCACCAGATGATTCGTGTCGCTCTGTGGTCTGGTCTTGTCGAACCGGCTGCCGGAGGCGACATACACCTCGCAGCCGAGTATCGGCTTCAGCCCGCGATCGCGGGCGTGGTCGTGGAAGATCACCGAGGAGAACAGGTTGCCGTGCTCGGTGACGGCGAGCGCCGGCATCTTCAACCGGACCGCCTCGTCCAGCAGCTCGTCGATGCGGCACGCACCGTCGAGCAGCGAAAACTCCGTGTGCACGTGCAGATGAACGAATTCGACCATGCCCTGTCAGCTACCGACTACCAGCTGCCGACCACCACCCCGCGCTACTCCCATTCGATCGTCGACGGCGGCTTCGACGAAATGTCGTACACCACCCGGTTGATCCCGCGGACCTCGTTGACGATGCGCGATGAAATGGCGGCGAGCAGATCGTGTGGCAGCCTCGCCCAGTCCGCTGTCATGCCATCGAGGCTCTCGACGGCGCGAATCGCCACAGTGTACTCGTAGGTCCGGGCGTCTCCCATCACGCCGACGCTCTGGACAGGCAGCAGCACCGCGAAGCTCTGCCAGAGCCGCTCGTACCAGGCCGCCTTCCGGACTTCCTCCGCCACGATCCTGTCCGCCGACCGGAGCAGATCCAGCCGCTCGCGAGTGATCTCACCGATGATGCGAACCGCCAGTCCCGGCCCCGGAAACGGCTGCCTGACCACGAACTCGGGGTCGAGGCCGAGATCGCGGCCGACGCGGCGCACCTCGTCCTTGAACAGGTCGCGCAGCGGCTCGACCAGCGTGAATCGCATGCGCTCGGGCAGTCCGCCGACGTTGTGGTGGCTCTTGATCACCGCCGCGGGGCCCAGCACCGACGCCGATTCGATGACGTCCGGATAGAGCGTCCCCTGCCCGAGATACTCGAAGCCGCCGAGCTCGCCGGCTCGCCGCTCGAAGACGTCGATGAACGTGGCGCCGATGATCTTCCGCTTCTGCTCCGGATCGGTAATACCCCTGAGCCGACCGAGGAACAGGTCCGCGGCGTCGACGAAATCGAGCGGCAGGTGCATCTTCTCCGCGAATCGTTGCCGGATCTGACGGGCCTCCTCGTAACGGAGCAGCCCGTTGTCGACGAAGATGCACGTCAACCGATCGCCGATGGCGCGATGAATCAGCAGCGCCGCCACGGTCGAATCGACGCCCCCCGACAGGCCGCACACCACGCGGCCGCTTCCCACCTGCTGCCGGATGCGCCCGGTGGCCTCCTCGATGAACGACGCGATCGTCCAGTCGCCGGTGCAGCCGCAGATCTCGAATGCGAAGTTCCGGAGGATGTCGATACCGTGATCCGTGTGTGCGACCTCGGGATGGAACAAGAGCGCGTACAGGCCGCGATCGGGTGCTTCCATCGCGGCGATCGGGGCCGTCGCGCTCGTCGCCGCCACCCTGAACCCCGGCGGCACCGCCGTCACGTCGTCGCCGTGGCTCGCCCAGACGCGCAACTGGCCTGGAAGGCGCGAGAACAGACGCGGTCCGGCCGGACCGTTCGGCGAGACCCGCACGTGGGCGTGGCCGAATTCACGCTGGCCCGAGCGCCGCACTTCGCCGCCGAGCGCGTCGGTCATCAGCTGCATCCCGTAACAGATGCCGAGCACCGGTGCGCCGAACGCGAACACCTCTGGCACGCACTTCGGGGCGCCCGTCTCCGAGACGCTCCGCGGCCCACCCGACAGGATGAGGCCGGCCGGCTTCTTCGCCAGCACCGTCTCGATCGGCACGTTGAACGGTACCACTTCGGAGTACACGGACAGCTCGCGCAGGCGCCGCGCGATGAGCTGGGTGTACTGCGAACCGAAATCCAGAACGAGGATGGTTTGATGGGACACGATGGAACCCGCGGGCGGTGGTCGCGCGCTATTATATCGTGGTGCGCGACCGCGTACCCACGACATCTTGCGCAGCTCGCGCCACAGCCGCGTTGCTGTTGCTCGTCGGTTCGGGCTTCTGCCCTGACAGCGGTGCCGCGGCGCAGGCCACCAGTCGCCAGCGCTACGACGCCATCCTCCGCAGCTTTCGCGAGACGATCGAGAAGCCCCCGGCTGTACCGCTCCTCCCTGCCGAGTCGGCCTGGTCGTTGAAGCTCGGTGCGCCGCCGTCGGCGCCGGCGGTCATGGACGACCAGCACGTGTACGTCCCAGTTCGTGACTACCTGCTCGTAGCGCTGCATCGGGAGACCGGACTCCTCGCGTGGACGTGGGCGGGCGACACGGTGCTCTCGCTCGCCACGGGCGGCGGAGACCTCTTCCTGGTCACTCCGGGCGAACTCCGAGCGCTCGACGCCGCGACGGGGTACGAACGCTGGTCGATTCCGATGGCGGCGGGTGTGACCGCACCGCTCTTCTGGCAGGAGGGACGGCTGGTGGCGTCGGTGGAACCGGGCGACCTGATCGCGCTCGGCGCCCTCGACGGCCAGCTCGCCTGGCGTCGTCGGCTCGGCGCGGTCACCGGGCATCCTGCCGCGACCGACCGGGAGCGCGCAGTGTATCTCACACTGGCGGACGGCCGAGTCGTCGCCGTGGCGCTCGAGACGGGAGAGCCGCTCTGGGAGCGGCGCCTGCCGGGAACGCTCAGCCCGCCGGCGGCGGCGCGCGACCGCGTCTTTGTCGGCTCGACCGACAACTTCTTCTACGCGTTCGACGCCGCCACCGGCCGCGAGGAATGGAAGTGGCGCAATGGCGGCGACGTCATCGGCGCAGCCGTCGACGGCGACACGGTGTACTTTGCGTCGCTCGACAACATCATCCGTGCCGTCAACCGCGGCAACGGCAACCAACGCTGGCGTAAGCCGACCGGCACGCGCCCGCTGCTGCCGCCGCAGGCCTTTCGGGGCGCCGTCGTCGTGCCGGGCGTCATGCCGGCCATGACGGTCTTCGCCGGTGACACCGGCGCGGCCATGGGCACCCAGTCCGCGCCCGGCGATCTTGTGGGTCCGCCGGTGATCGATCCTGCGGTTCCTCCCTTCCGCGTCGCGTTCGTCACCGTGACGCGCGAAGGGATCGTCGATGCGTTCCGGCCGACGAGCTTGATGTTCCGGGAGGCCGCGCCAGGAGCGGTTGGCGCACTGCCGGGTCGTGCGCTGGCGCGGGAGCGAATCGACTAGGGCATCCCAACGCGCGCCGTCCGCGCGCTGGCACGGTCCATCGCAGCGGCCAGCCGCCGCGCGCCCTCGCGGATCCGGTCGACCGAAGGCGCGGAGAAGGACAGGCGGACGCGGTCGTGTCCCGTCCCGTCGACGTAGAAGGCGCTTCCGACGACGAACACGAGTCGCTCCTCGAGCGCCCGGGCGAGCAGCGTTTCGTCATCGATGCCGTCGGGCAGCGTTGCCCACAGGAAGAACCCGCCCTTCGGCGGATGCCACCGCAGCCGACCGCCGAGCTCTTCCGCGAGCGCCTGCTCCATCGCGTCCCGCCTGGTGCGGTAGAGGCGACGCAGAACCGGAGCGAGCCGATCGAGCACCCCCCTGCGCACCGCCTCATGGACGATGCGCTGGTCGAAGCTGCCGGTCATGAGGTCGATCGACTGCTTGGCCGTCTCGAACCGCTCGATGAGTGAGGCGGCCGCTACCATCCAGCCCACACGGAATCCGGGCGCGAGCGTCTTGGAGAACGTGCTCAAATAGATCACCCGCCCTCGCGCGTCGTCGGCACGAATCGGCCGCGTACGTTCCGTGCCCGCGTCGTCGTCGAAGTAGAGGGCACCGTACGGGTCGTCCTCGACGATCAACACGTCGCGGCGCTCGGCCCATTCGAGCAGTCGCCGTCGCCTGTCCAGCCCGAGCAGCAGGCCGGCCGGGTTCTGGAAGTTCGGGACGAGGTACAACAGGTTGACCCCGTGTCCCGCCCGCCGCTCCCGCAGGCACACCGCGTCGAGATCCTCGAGGTCGATGCCGTCCTCGTCCTGGCGCACGCCGGCGAGCCGCGCCCCTGCGTTCTTGAACGCCGAGATCGCGCCCGTGTATGCCGGGAGCTCGACGAGCACGGTATCGCCGGGCGTCACCAGCACGCGGCCGACCAGATCGATGCCCTGCTGCGAGCCCGTCGTGATCGTCACCTCTGGCGCGGTGACGATGATGCCGCGCGAGGCCAGCAGCTCGACGATCGTCCCGATGAGCGGCTCATGGCCGCGCGTCGGCCCGTACTGGAGCACGGTGGGGTCTGCGCCCGAGAGCAGCCCGGCGGCCAGCTCTCGCAGCTCGCTCCAGGGAAACGCTGTCGGGTCCGGATACCCCGCCGCAAACGACACCATCTCGGCAGAGCGCGCCGCCACCGTGCCCATGCGCCTGATCGCCGATTCGTGGAGGTGCCGGCCGGTTGGAGACAGGAACTTACCGTACTCGGTCATCGAAGGTTCGCGGCCTTACCCATGAACGGGCACCGGCGAGCCGGAACCCGGGCACCGAAGCAACTGTGCGCCCGAGAACTCCCGGTACAGCTTCAGATACGCGCCGACCGATGCCAGGCCAAGGTACTGGAACACGAGGCTGCGCAGCAGCCACGCGAGCAGCTGCAGCGGCAGCGCGGCCAGGCCGATGAACGGCACGAACGCCACCAGTCCCAGAGCGGCCGTCGCGAGCACGGACGCGCCCGTTGCCGCCACCACAATGGCGAGCACGAGCGAAAACACGGCAACGACGTGCCGCCGCTCGTGGCGCAGGAAGGCGGCCACACGCCGGACGGCGGCCGCGACGCCGCAGTCCTCGGCGGCGACCACGATCTGCACGAGCAGGTAGAGCAGATTGACGACCGTAATCCACAGGACGAAGACAGCGGTCGCCGCCGCCGTGGCGCCCCAGCCGGAGCCGGCATCCCGGGTCGTCACCACGCCCAGATAGGCGAGAGCGGACACGAGGTACACACCCATCAGGACACATCCGAGCCGCGCGTAGCGCGGAAAGAGATTCCACGCCGACGCGACGTACGCGTCCACGGAGAAGCGTGACGCCCGGGCGACCGCGCTCACGTGCAGCGGCGGCTCTTCCAGCGGCCCCGCCTCGCGCTCGCTCCGGACGAGGATGGCAACGGGGCCTCCCTTGAGCAGGAACACGAAGAGCGATCCCCCAACGGCGACCACGCCAATCGCCAACAGGAACACCACCAGCACGACGGGCTGGGCCAGCAGCGCCGCGGTGAAGGTCGCCAGCATCTCCCGCGACTCCAGGACGATGAGCGCGGACGGCTCGCTGCCGACGGCGAGCGCCACCAGGAAGACGCCGCCGATGAGCGGTGCGGCCAGCAACAGCTTGAAGAGCGAGTCGGCGGAGGCCTGGATGAGCGTGACCGGCCAGTTGGCGGCCGCCACGAGCGCGCCGCGCTTGATGGCGGCCTTGAGCGTGCCCTGGGTCATGAACTCGACTCATTGTACGGCCTTGGGCGGTGGGCCTTGGGCGGTGGGCGGTGGACGTTCGGCCTTGAGCCGGGGGCCTGAACAGCCCGGGGCCTACAATCAGTTCTGTGAGGCTTCCCGAACGGGCCGCGCCGGCGCCTCCCTTCCCCTCGCGGCGGCTCCTCCGCATCGCGGGCGCCGGAACGGGCGCAGCGCTGCTGGCCCTGCTGCTCGGACGGGCGGGCGAGGCGATCGTGCTCGGCCGAGACGAGGCGGCCGCACGCCTGCGCGTGGAAGCCGACGTGCGCGTCTCGTTCGACCAGATGAGCCGTGCGCTCCGCCTGATGGCGCTCGGGATGGCCGATACCGCGTCGATCGTGGCGGCCACCGCCGGTGATAGCACGGCCACGCGGCGGCTCTTCGAAGCGGCAGGCGTCGCCGTCGCTCAGGCGCAGGACGCCGACTACGCGGTGACCGCTTACGGCGCCGACGGCCGGCCGCTCGCCTGGAACGGCCGCGGCTCGGAGTTGCCGCCGGACCGGCTGCAGAGCGACGAGGCGTGGTTCTTTGCCCGAGACGCGCTCGGCTTGCGCCTGGTGTACGTCACGCCGGTCGTTACAGGCAGCGGCGAACGCATCGGGACCGTCGCCGCCGAGCGACCGCTCCGCCTGGCTGCGCCGCCGCCCGCCGATGGCGACGTCTTTCGCTACGCGAGCCGCCTGGCGCCGGTGTCGCTGGAGCTCCGCTTCGAGAGCGGCCGTCCCACACAGACCGCGTACGCGTTCGACGTGCCTGCGCCCTCCGGGAACCGGCTGCTCACCGCGACCCTCGACCCGGCCGACCTGCACCGGGTGCGGGAGCGCTGGCGGCGCGCCTCACAATCGCTCGCGCTCGCCACCTTCGCGCTCTCGCTCGTCCTGCTCTGCGGTCCGCTGCTCGACTGGCGCAACCGCCTGTCGCGACCTCGTTCATACGCCTCGGCGATCGCGGCGATCGCCGCCGTCGTGATCCTCGTCCGCCTGCTGCTGCGCGTTGCGTCTCCAGCCGACTGGTCGGAGGCGTCGATCTTCTCGGGTGCGGAGTACGCGTCGCCGCTGCTGCCTCCACTGCTGACGTCGCCATTCGACTTCCTGCTGACAGCCGTCGCCGCGAGTGCTCTGGTCGCGCTGCTGCTCTATGCGGCGGAAGCGTGGCGCGCCACCCGCTGGCACCACCGCCGCAGGGTCGACAGCACGCGAATGTTCGCCACATTCGCGGCGGTGCAGATTCTCGCCGGCGCCGGCGCCACGCTGCTGCTGTCCGTGTATCAGATCTTCCTGCGAGACACGGTGGCCAACACCACGCTCGACCTCCTGCACTACTCGCTGCATCCGTGGAGCACGACGCGGCTTGCCCTGCAAGTCGGACTGATAGTCTGGCACGCCACGGCGCTCGGGGCCGGCGTCCTGATGCTCCGCCTCGCCGGGGCGACCTGGTCCATTCCGCGCCCTCCGTTGCGATTCCGCGCGGTCACGATCGGCCTCTGGACGTTGCCTCTCCTCGTCTGGCCGCTCGTTCCCGGCGTCGAGGCAGCGCAGCGGATCGCGCTGCTCATTGCGTTCACCCTGGTCGTCGCATTCGTGACGCTGGCGACGCGGCTCGAAGCGCGCTACCGCCACGGCTCGCAATCATTTCGCCTGACCATGATGACGCTCGGCCTGGTCGTGCCGGGCGTCGCGTTCTATCCCTCCATGCTGGAGATCGGCCGGGACGCCAAGACGCAGCTCGTCGAAACCCGTTTTGCCCCACAAGCGATCAACCATCGTCAGACGATCCAGCAGCTCCTGCAGGACAGCCTTGCCCAGATCGACCGGTTGTCCGGGCTCGCGGACCTCGTGGCTGTTCCGGCCTCGCCTGCCGGCCGCGAAGCGCCGACCGACCGGGCGTTTCAGGTCTGGCGGACCACCGATCTGGCGCGCTACCCGGTCACATCGGCCGTGGAGCTCTACGACGCGGACGGCTCGCTGGTGAGCCGCTTCGCGTTCAATCTGCCGGCGGACCCCACGGCCGTGGCCCGGTCGGAGGAACGCGCCTGTGCGTGGGGGCTCTTCGAAGAGGTCTCACCGTTCTTCGCCGAGGAGCGGCGGCTCCTGTATGCCGGCCGCGCCGTGTGCGCGCCAGGCGGCCGGCGCCTCGGCGCCGTCGTCGTGCACGCCATGCCGTCCGACTACTCGAACCTGCCCTTCATCGTGTCCCAGAGCCCCTACATCGAGCTGATGCGACCGGACCCGTTCCAGGACGAAGGCATCTCGGGGCGTGATGTCGAGTTCGCCGCCTACGGCTGGAGCCGCGCGCCGCTGTACGCCTCCGGCGGCACCGCCTGGCCGCTCGACGATGCGGTGTTCGCGCGCGTGGAGCAGTCGCGGATGCCCTTCTGGGCCGAACTGCGGCGCGGCGATGCGAACTACGCCGTCTATCTGCTGAACGATCGCGCCGGCATCTACGCCCTCGGCTTTCCGGTGGCGTCGGCGTTCGATCATCTGGTCAATCTGGCGGAGATTGCCGTCCTCGCGTTCGGCACGTATCTCCTGCTGCTCTCTGCGACGGCGCTCTACGACAGCGTCAGCCGCCGCGGGACGACCGCCCGGGCGCTGCTGCGCGAGGTACGCGCCAGCTTCTACCGCAAGCTCCTCCTCGCCTTCATTGCCGCGACGGTCGTTCCCGTCGCGGCGCTCGCCCTGGCGACCCGGACTTATGTGGCCGATCAGATGCGCGGCAACGTCGAGCAGGAGGCGATCCGCACCGCGTCGGCGGCGCGCCGAGTCGTCGAGGATCTCGTCGCTCCGCGCGCGGGGGCGCAGGGTTTCGCCGTCGACGACAACCTGATGGTCTGGGTCAGCCGGTTGATCGATCAGGACGTGAACATCTTCGTCGGCCAGCGCCTACTGGCGACGAGCGAGCGCAACCTCTTTGCCTCGGGGTTGCTGCCGACGCGTACGCCCGCCGGCGTCTACCGCTCGCTGCGGCTGCAGAACGACGCCGCGACGGTCGTCCGCGAGCAGATCGGGGCGCTCGACTACCTGGTGGCGGGCACGTCGGTCGCCACCCAGGAGATCGACGCGATGCTCACCGTGCCGCTGACCTCTCGCGAGCTCCAGATCGAAAGCCAGATCGACACGCTCGACCGGCGCGTGCTGCTCGGTGCGCTGATCTTCGTACTGGCCGGAGCGATCATCGGCTACGCGCTCGCCGAA
Organism: Acidobacteria bacterium RIFCSPLOWO2_12_FULL_68_19; assembly: GCA_001767525.1. GTDB lineage: Bacteria > Acidobacteriota > Vicinamibacteria > Vicinamibacterales > UBA2999 > MELF01. Next base: position 70,736 of record MELF01000050.1, read on the forward strand.
CGCATCGCCGATCCGGTCAACCGCCTCACGCGCGCGACCCGGCGCATCGCGCGCGGCGACCTCGACGCCCGCATCGCCGCGCGGTCATCCGACGAGCTGCGGCGGCTCGTCCAGGATTTCAACCGGATGGCGACCGAGCTCCAGCGGCAGCAGAAGGAGCTGGAGCGCACGCACCGGCTCGAGGCGTGGGCGGAAATGGCGCGCCAGGTGGCCCACGAGATCAAGAACCCGCTGACGCCAATCCAGCTCAACGCCGAGCACCTGCGGCGCGTGCACGCCGACCGCGGCGGGCCGCTCGGCCCCGTGCTCGAGGAGTGCGTCGCCACGATCCTCACGGAGGTCACGCTGCTCCGGCAGATCGCGTCGGAGTTCTCGAGCTTCGCATCCTCGCCCACCGCGCGCCCGGCGCCGGTGGCCGTCCGGGAGCTGGTGCACGACGCCGTCGATCCCTACCGCCTCGGCGTGGAGAACCGCATCCGGCTCGACGTCGACGTGCCATCGGATCTGCCGCCGGTGTGGGTCGATCGCACGCTCATCGCCCGCTCGCTCACCAACATCGTCGAGAACGCCATCCATGCGCTCTCCGGCGCCGGCGCGCTGACGATCGTCGCGCGGGCCATCGATTCCGCGGTGCGCATCCGCGTCAGCGACACCGGCATCGGGATGGACGCGGAAGCGCTCGCGCGCGCCTTCGAGCCCTACTTCTCGACCAAGACCAGCGGCACGGGGCTCGGACTGCCGATCGCGAAACGGAACGTGGAGCTGAGCGGCGGGACGATCAGCGTGACGAGCGAGCGCGACCGCGGGACGACGGTGGAGCTCACGCTGCCAGTGGCCGACTCGATCGGACGCGACCGCTGATCGCGCGCCTTACTGTTGGCGCTCATCGAAAAGCGCACAAATGTGAACTGAGGTTGATGACCCGATATCCCTATCGGTGATCACGTCGCCTCAACGGA
>MELF01000051.1 GCA_001767525.1 Acidobacteria bacterium RIFCSPLOWO2_12_FULL_68_19
TGGATCCATAGGCTGGCACAGTCCAGCTGGCCGACCCGAAGCGGCAGATCTAGTTGTCGCTATGCGGCAGATCTAATTGTCGCCGCGCACTGTTGCCCTCGCGGCGTGTGCGAATATGTGCGAATAAAGTCGTTGCTGGCGTGCGCCGGAGTCCACTCCAGTCCAGGACCCGTCCGCAGGATACGCGTCAGTTCACGTCAGCACGGCAAATCGACCAGCTTGAGGGGCTGGCGGTCGCAAGACCGTGGGGGTTCGAGTCCCCCCTTCCGCACCACACCAAGTTCAAAAGAGGCCCGGTTATCCGGGCCTCTTTCGTTGTAAGCCGCTGAAAAGCTCACAGATAGCTAACAGGCGAGGGGCTTCACCCATCCCAGAACGAGACCCTGAACAGCGGGGGCGTTGGAACGGCAACCGTGATGGAGGGAGAACACCCCCTGGACGAGCCGCCCCCGGAAAGACGCGGACGCCTCGGCATTTGTCAGAAACGAGTCTCTTCAACCGGTCATCAAAGCGGACATTTTACCGGACTATTTTGGTATTGAACATCTTGTAAATACCTGCTAAAACATGATTTGTGCGTAGTTCGTCACCGGACATTACATCGGACATCAAGGCGGTCGTCGACCGGCACGAGACGCCCGACCTGACGGAGCCGTTCGTGTTGTCGGAGGCGTCGCCGCACCGGCCGGCGCTCAACGACCTGAGCGTTGAACTCGCGGCGGCGTCGGCGGGTTTTCGCCGGAGTCTGCCCGCGGGTGTGGTGCGCGCGCTCGCGGACCTCGTGCGGGCGATGAACTGCTACTACTCCAACCTCATCGAGGGGCATGACACGCACCCGGTCGACATTGAGCGCGCGATGCGGAACGACTACAGCGCGGACCCGCACAAGCGGAACCTCCAGCTTGAAGCGAAGGCGCACGTCGCCGTTCAGGGCTGGATTGATGGCGGCGGACTGTCAGGGCGCGCCATGACTGTTGCGGCGCTGCGCGAGATTCACAAACGCTTCGGCGAGCTGCTGCCCGAACAACTTCTGCGGGTGAGTGAGCCGGATACGCACGAGATCGTTCTCATGGTCCCTGGCGATCTTCGACACCGCGACGTGAGGGTGGGACACCACATTCCCGTGAGCCCGGGAGCCTTGCCACGCTTTCTTGCGCGGTTCGAGGAAGTCTACGGTCGCCTCGGCAGATCAGAGACGATATTGGCCGCAGCCGCCGCGCATCACCGTCTGTTGTGGATTCACCCGTTTCTCGACGGAAACGGCCGCGTCGCGCGGCTGATGTCGCATGCGGTCTTGCTTGAAGCGCTGGACACCGGCGCCGTCTGGTCAGTGGCGCGGGGGCTTGCCCGCAGGGACACCGAGTACAAGGCGCATCTGGCCGCTTGCGATGCGCCGCGCCGCAACGATCGTGACGGGCGTGGAACGTTGAGCGAGGAGGCGCTTGCGGCCTTCACGCGGTTCTTCCTCGAAACGTGTCTCGACCAGGTCACGTTCATGGAGGAACTCGTGCAGCCTGAACGGCTGCGCGATCGCATCCTGGTGTGGGCTGAAGAGGACACGCGCGGTGATCGTCTGCCAGCGAAAGCGGGACAGGTTCTGGAAGCGGTTCTGTTCCGGGGAGAGCTGCCGCGCGGGGATGTAGCAGGTTTGCTGGGCACGGGCGATCGCCAGGCCCGCCGTGTTGTGTCGGCGCTGCTCGAACGCGGCGTGCTGGTTTCTGACAGCGCCCGCGCGCCGCTGTCCATCACATTCCCCGCCGCGCTCGCGTCGCGGTGGATGCCGGGGCTGTTTCCGGAGAAGCGCGACTGAGGAGGGCGGAGGACGCCCCACGCAGTAAAGCGGTTTGATCTGCGCGTGTTGCTCGGCGGCGGTGCTCTCCTCTCGGATTCGATGCTCAGACGACGCACGGCTCGCCAGCGTTGACAAGCGGTACCGGTCATCGATCTGTTCGCGGGACCCGGCGGTCTCGGTGAGGGTTTCTCTGCCTTCCATCCGTCGAACGATGAACAGGCGTTCAAGATTCACACGTCAATTGAAAAAGACCCGACCGCGCACGAAACCCTCAGGCTCCGTTCGTTCTATCGCCAGTTTGCGCCGGGGGCGGTTCCCGCCAAGTACTACGATGTGCTTCGCGGAAGGATCTCCGTCAAATCGCTCTTTGAGGCGCATCCGGCTGGCCTGCCGAATTCTTTTTCGGAAGGATGGCGCCGAGGACAGAGTGAGTTCAAGCCGGGTGTTGGGTAGTTGCGGGCGGCGGCTGGCGCGGCCGGTCGTGGTCGATGATGTTCATCATCATCGACCTCATCGGCGTTGGCGCGGGCAGCAGTCCCCTGCCTTCAGGTCGGCGGCTCTCTTCGGGGACCCTTCCGCTGAGATCATGCAAGGTTGAAGCGATCGAGATTCATCACCTTGCTCCACGCCACCACGAAGTCGCGCACAAACACCTGCTGGGAGTCGTCACAGGCATAGACTTCCGCGATGGCCCGGAGCTGGGAGTTCGAGCCGAAGACGAGATCGACGCGGGTTCCGGTCCACTTGACTTCGCCCGTCGCGCGATCGCGCCCCTCGAACACGCCGTCGGATGCGGCCGAGGCCTGCCACGTCGTGCGCATGTCGAGCAGGTTGACGAAGAAATCGTTCGTCAGCGCCTCGGGACGGTTGGTGAATACGCCGTGCTTGGACTTCCCGACGTTTGCATTCAGGGCGCGCATGCCGCCGACGAGGACGGTCATCTCAGGCGCGGTCAGCGTCAGGAGCTGAGCCCGATCGACCAGCATCTCTTCCGCCGGTATCTGGATGGCCTTCCGGATGTAGTTGCGGAAGCCGTCCGCGGTCGGTTCCAGCACGGCGAAGGAGTCGACATCGGTCTGCCCCTGCGACGCGTCGGTACGGCCCGGCGTGAAGGGGACCTTCACCTCATGCCCGGCCTTCGTCGCAGCGGCCTCAACGGCTGCGCAGCCGCCGAGCACGATGAGGTCGGCGAGTGAGACTTTCTTCGTGCCGGACTGCGCGCCGTTGAACTCCTTCTGGATCGCTTCGAGCGCCGCCAGGACCTTCGCCAGTTCGGCCGGCTGGTTGACTTCCCAGTCCTTCTGCGGCGCGAGACGGATGCGCGCTCCGTTCGCCCCGCCGCGCTTGTCGCTGCCGCGGAACGTTGCCGCCGACGCCCAGGCCGTCGTGACCAGCCGGGAGATCGACAGGCCGGATGCGAGGATCCGGGCCTTCAGGGCAGCAATGTCCCGCTCGCCGATCAGTTCATGATCCACCGCGGGAATGGGGTCCTGCCAGATCAGCACTTCCTTCGGCACGAGCGGGCCCAGGTAGCGGGAGACCGGGCCCATGTCACGGTGCGTCAGCTTGAACCACGCCCGGGCAAACGCGTCCGCGAACTGATCCGGATTCTCGTGGAAGCGCCTTGAAATCTTTTCGTACGCAGGGTCGAACCGCAAGGCGAGGTCGGTGGTCAGCATGGATGGCGCGTGACGCTTTGACAGGTCGTGCGCATCCGGCACCGTACCGGCGCCTGCGCCATGCTTCGGTTTCCACTGATGCGCACCGGCCGGGCTCTTGGTCAGTTCCCATTCGTAGCCGAACAGGTTCCAGAAGAAGTTGTTGCTCCACGTCGTTGGCGTCGTGGTCCAGACGACTTCCAGGCCGCTGCCGATCGTGTCACCCCCTTTGCCCGTGCCAAACGCGCTCTTCCAGCCGAGGCCCTGCTCCTCGATGCCGGCGGCTTCCGGCTCCGGGCCCACCAGCGACGCATCGCCAGCGCCGTGGGTCTTGCCGAAGGTGTGACCGCCGGCAATCAGCGCGACCGTTTCTTCGTCGTTCATCGCCATACGGCCGAACGTTTCGCGAATATCCTTGGCCGCCGCGAGGGGATCCGGGGTGCCGTTCGGCCCTTCCGGATTCACGTAGATCAGACCCATTTGCACGGCGGCGAGAGGAGTCTGAAGGTCGCGGTCACCGCTGTAGCGCTCGTCGGCCAGCCACTTGCCTTCGGGACCCCAGTAGATGTCCTCTTCCGGTTCCCAGACATCCGCGCGCCCGCCGCCGAACCCGAAGGTCTTGAAGCCCATCGACTCGAGGGCGACGTTGCCCGCGAGAATCATCAGGTCGGCCCAGGAGATCTTCCGGCCGTATTTCTGCTTGATCGGCCACAGCAGCCGGCGCGCCTTGTCGAGGTTCACGTTGTCCGGCCAACTGTTGAGGGGCGCGAAGCGCTGCTGGCCGGCGCCGGCGCCGCCGCGGCCGTCGCCGATGCGGTACGTCCCTGCGCTGTGCCATGCCATCCGAATGAACAGCGGCCCGTAGTGGCCAAAGTCGGCCGGCCACCACTCCTGCGAATCCGTCATCAGATGGTGAAGGTCCTTGATAACGGCATCGAGATCGAGGCTCTTGAACTCCTTCGCGTAGTTGAACTCCTCGCCCATGGGATCGGACAGCGGCGAGTGCTGGTGAAGAATCTTCAGGTTCAACTGATTCGGCCACCAGTCTGCGTTCGTCGAGACCCCAGCCATTGTGTGTCTGCGAGCGCCGCCCGTCACCGGGCACTTGGGTTCCGTATCCATGTTTCTCTCCGATGCTGGATTGCGTTCTTGACCGGTTCCGACAGGCGGCCGCTTGGCGCCCCTCAATCGAAATAGATTCACCCTCGGCCGTGTCGCGGAAGAGCCCGGCAATCTCGGGGAAATCGTTGAGCCCAGCGAGTATAGCGTCTTCCGATAATCGTTATCAACTAGTACGCGATACGGAAAAGGGCTTGCCACTGCCCGTCGAGGCCGGTAAGCTGGTCGGGACATGCCCATGCGTTCCTCCGCCGACCGATACACCCAGCTGCGCTCGGGCTGCGCGGATCGCGGACTGCGGCTGACGCCCCAGCGGGAGGTGCTGCTGCGGGTGCTGAGCGGGGCGATGGGCCACCCCACGGCCGACGATCTGGTGCGGCGCGTGCGGAAGGTGCTGCCGACCGTGTCACACGCCACGGTCTACCGGAACCTCCAGGAACTCGTGCGGGAGGATCTGATTCGGACGCTCGAGGTGGCCGGCACCGCGGTCCAGTTCGAAGTGAACCCCGACGAACACCACCACTTCGTCTGCCGCAAGTGCGGACACATCTGGGACGTGTACCTCTCCAGCCTGGATGTCCGGATCAACCGGCGGCGGACCGGGCTGGACGGTTTTCAGGTCGATCACCGAAACGTGCAGCTGCACGGCGTCTGCGCGGGCTGCCGCTAGTCCGTCCGGCCGCGGGACGGCCGGGCTCCAGTGGCGGGCCCTCCTCAGCAAGGGCACTTGGAGCCTGCACGTCAGTCGCAACCGGCGGCTGACCTTCCGAATCGGGGATTCCCACTCGACTCGCCGAACCGCATTGGTATGAAGCACACGGCATCGGCACGAACGAGTTCACGCGAAAGAAGTACCTCGACTGGCCTAAGTTGTCCGTAGAGAGAGGCTATTTCCGGTACATCTGACCGAGGTCCCGTTCGTTCTCGCAGAAGTGTTCTATCAGTTCGGTGTCCGGCATGAGATCGAACGGAATGGTCGCGGTCCACGGCCGCTCGTAGTACTTGGGGTCGGTGAAGGTGAATTCGATCAGGAGGTGGCCGAAGTCGGGCCGGCGGTAGCGCTCGGTGATGCGCAGGTCTGCCGAGTGCGGTAATCCTTCTCCGTCCAAGTACGTCTGGGTGTTGAAGCCGGAGCTTTCCACGACGAGCGTGTTCTTCTCCCAATGCGCGACCGAGTATCCGAACCAGGCCGGTTCGGGGTCGACCGGCAGCTTCCGGCCATCCGTGAAAATCTGACGGAAGACGAAGAATTCTTCGAACAGCGTCAGGATGAGTCCCGGGGTCTGCACGATCTTGATGGGAATCGGCAGCATGTGGTTTGGAATGCCGTCGGGAAGGCAGCGCTCGGAGGGATCGGCCGCATCGTAACGGCCGTTCCCGGTGATCTCCGCGTAGAACTTTTCCGCCGCGGGCAGCATGGGGACCTTCGATCCGGCGGGCATGAAGCGTTCAAGGCCTCGACCTCCAGGATTGGTGTATTGGCGGCTGGAGATCCAGATTCCACTGAGGTCGGGATGGCCGTCGGACGCGCGCGGCGCGGAAGCGCTGAGATTGGGCTTGCCGTCCCTGGTGCGCGGCGTACCCGGCAACGGCAGGTTGATCCACTGGGCTTGCGCCGTGACAGCCAGGCCCAGGGCCAGAAACAGGCTCGTGACGAGGTTCGAAAGCTTCATGACGGCCCTCTCGCGTGCGGTATTGGACCGCTATGCGGCCCGGAACGCGAATGTCGTACTCGTTGCGTCTCGCCCGCATAGCGGTCCAATCGTGATGACACCTAGACGTCCTTGATGTTGAGCAGCCTGGCCGCGTTGCCGCCGAGGATGGCGGCGCGCTGCGCCAGGGAGAGCGTCGTCGTCGCCATCACGCGATCGACCGGATGCTCCTCCCAGGGAATCGGATGGTCGGTGCCGAGCACGACCTGGCCCGGGCCCACTTGCGCCACCAGATGCCTGAGCGCTTCCTCGGTGAACACCAGCGCGTCGAAATAGATCTGGTTCAAGTACTCCGTCGGCTTCTTCCTGAGGACGATGTCCGGGTTGCAGTTGACCGGCGACACGAAGCAGGCGTGGTCGGAACGCGGGGCGTAGGAACCGAGATAGCCGCCGCCGTGCGCGGCGATGATCTTGAGGCCCGGGAACTTGTCCAGGGTGCCCTCGAAGATCAGATGCTGCAACGCGATGGTGGTGTCCAGGGGATTGCCGATCGTGTTCGACAGCCATCCGTTGCCCCTGAGGCGCTTGGCCAGCTCCGGCGGGGTCTGCGGGTGGATGAACAGCACGGCGCCGAGTTCCTCTGCCTTTGCCCAGACCCGATGGAACTTGGGCTCGTAGAAGTCCTCGCCGTCCACGCTCCCCCCGATGGCGGCGCCGCGCAGGCCCTGCCTGGTCATCGCCTCTTCGAGCTCGGTCACCGCGAGGTCCGGCGCCTGCAGCGACAGCGACGCGAATGCCGTCAGGCGGCCCGGATACGCCGCGCTCAACTCCGCCAGGCGCTCGTTGTTCACCTTGACGATCGCCGCAGCGGTGTCTCGGTCCTTGCGATACCAGAACGGGTTGATCGAGAGCACTTCCATGTCGATGCCCATGGCGTCCATCGCCGCAAGGCGTTCCTCGACCGCCGCCTCGTCGCTCACAGGGATGTAGTGCTCAGGGGCGCCCTTGACCGGCGGCTCAACGCTCTTCGCGTCGGCGCCCATCAAGGCGACGGCGTCGCGGAAGAGGCAATGCGAGTGCACGTCAATCGTTCTGACCCGCCTGCCGTTGATGATCACGGGCTTGCGCCTGCTGCCGAGATTCGGATGTTTGTGCGAACCCTGCGCATACACGAGGTCGATCGGCCCGCAGGCGCAAAACACGAGGCCCGATGCGGCAGCGCCTCTGATGAACTCCCTGCGAGTCGTCATCGCCCGTCTCCTTCGAGCCTCTGATGAGCGCCCCCGCTACTTCCTCGTCGGGGCGTACGCCTTGCTGAAGTTGTTCCGCTGGTTCGTCACCGTGAACGAGCCGTCCTGGCGCGCCGACACCTTGATCCAGTACGCCTGACCGTTGTGCGCCGGCGGCGGCGGCACCCCGGCGGCGCCGGGCGTCGGAGGCGTCATCGGACCGATGGCCATCGTCGTCACCGACGGATCGTCCACCTGATTGGCGATGAACAGGCCCGGCGGCGTGTACTCCTGCCCGCTGAGGAGCGACGAATGGAGCTGCCAGAGATCCTCGAATCCGGGCGACGAGTACACCACCGTCATCGTGGCCGGCTCGCCTCCCTTGCGGGTGCCGCTGTTCATGATGCCGACCCGGGGGCGCAGGCCGTGCACGAGCGCCGCCGAGTTCGACGCCGCCTGCCCGTGGTGCAGACCGAGGAGCACGTCGATCGGGCCGACCGGGTTTCTCGGACACATCAGCTGCACTTCCTGATTCTTGAGGAGGTCGCCGGGCTGGACCGATCGAAACCGTCCGTAGCCGACGTAGAGCGCGATGGAAAAGCCGTCCTCCAGGTTGGCATCGGTGACCGGCCGGTAGTTCGGATCGCAGGCCGGATTCGGCGCGCCGCCGCCCGGAAGCGGCGCCTTCAGGAACTCGCCGTTGGAGGCGAGGACCCGCATGTCGAGGCCCCGCAGCGGAATCCTGTCGCCGGCCTTCAGCACCGTGTGCGTCGCGTTCGCATGGATCCCCGGATAGACCTCCTGCGCGAATTTCACCCCGTTGAGATCGGGCCCGATACCGGGCCACTTGGCGTTCGGGCCGTGATCCATGAAGTCCTTGATCGGAATCAGCTTGACGAGCTCCGGCATGCCGCCAAAGTGGTCGCCGTGCCAGTGCGTCGTGAGCAGGTGGTCGATCTCGGTCAGCCCGGCGTCCTTCGCCGCGGCGGCGATGCGCGCGGCGTCCCGGGGCGCGCCGTTCACGTTGCCGGTGTCCATCAGCAGCGACTCGCCGGACGGGCTCACGAACAGCGTCGCGTTTCCACCCTCGACGTCAATCAGATAGATGTCCAGCGTGGTGCGGGTCTGCGCCGCGGCGAACGTTCCGGCCAGTGCCACGGTGACGGCCAACGCTATCGGTACGCGCATCGGACTACTCCTTGTGAGGTGAACCGGGCGGAATGCTAGCACGTTCACCGGCCGACACGCGGCGTCTCGGACGAGGCAGTCTCGCGCCCCGGCCGGGAATGGCTCCCGTCAGAGGGATCAACACGCCGCTCGTTGCCGTAGAATGCTCCTACGAGCGGCGCGGACGGCGCGCGGCACGGATTCACCACAGGATGGTTTCCATGGAATCGCACATGAACAGGGTCCTGGTTCTCATAGGAGTCCTGGCACTCTCTGGCCTGGCGCCCTCGGTGGCGTTCGGCCAGCACGGTATGCCGGGCGGCACGCCGATGACGTTCTTCGTCACCAGTGAGCCCATCGGCGACGGCGGCAATCTCGGCGGATTGGCCGGCGCAGATGCGCACTGTCAGAAGCTGGCCCAGGAGGTCGGCGCGGGCAACCGGACCTGGCGCGCCTACCTCAGCACGCAGGCCAGCCCGGGTCAGCCGGCCGTCAACGCACGCGACCGGATCGGCACGGGGCCCTGGTACAACTTCGACGGCGTGATGATCGCCCGCGACCTCGCGCAGCTGCACGGAGACACGATCGAGCTCGCCCGGATGGGCAACAACCTGACCAAACGTACGGGGCTCACCGAAAAGGGGCAGATCGTGCCGGGGCTCAACGACTACCAGGTGCCCCGGGACAGCGATTGGGAGTACAGCAAGACGACGCCCTATACCAACCGGCACGAGATGCTGACCGGTTCCCAGCTCGACGGCCGGGCGTTCCCGCCAGGCATCGACTACACGTGCAGCAACTGGACGAGCAACCGCGACCCCGCGCCCGGACAGGCGCAAGGCGGGCTGCAGGGCGGCCCGGGCAGGCCGAACGCGCAGATCGGCTTCCCCGACCGCAATGGCGGCGGCAACGGCTCGTGGAATTCTTCGCACGGCACGACCGGCTGCAGCCAGACCGCGCTGAACCGGACCCATGGTGTCGGCATGTTCTACTGCTTCGCGGTGAACTGAGAAGGCTCATGAAGCACCTATCCCTGTGGACGTTGATCGGCGCCCTTGTCGCCTCGAGCACGGCGACCGCACAAGACCGAGGCAGAATGCCCGCCTCCGACCGCATCCCGTCGAGCCTGATGACGTTCTTCGTGACCAGTGAGCCGATCGGCGACGGAGGGAACCTGGGCGGTTTGGCAGGGGCGGATGCGCACTGCCAGACGCTGGCCGCCGCCGTCGGCGCCGGCGGGAAGACCTGGCACGCCTACCTCAGCACGCAGGCCCGCCCCGGTCAGCCAGCCGTCAACGCTCGAGACCGCATTGGCACCGGTCCCTGGTACAGCGCGAAAGAGAGGGTCCCGGACTATCTGGGCCGCCGGCTCAGCCGGCCGATCGTCCAGTCCGAAATACACGGAGACACGCTGGACGAGGCGCGACGCGGCAGCAACCTGACGAAGGAATTCGCGCTCACCGAAAAGGGCGCACTCGTCAACGGGATTGGCGACCCGATGCCGACGCGCCACGACATCCTGACCGGCTCGCGGCCGGATGGACGCGCCTTTACCGACGAGGCGGACCATACGTGCAACAACTGGACGAGCAACGGCGCCGGCTCCGCGCAGGTCGGCCACTCCGATCGCGTGGGCAACGGGAACCAGTCGTGGAACTCCTCCCACGCCACGACGGGCTGCAGTCAGCGGGATCTCGTCAGTTGGGGCGGCGTCGGGTTGTTCTACTGTTTCGCGGTGGACTAGACCCAGTACAAGCGCGTTTGCGGCTCGGCGTGTAAACAGAAAGCTCGAAATGTCCGTTCTACATAGCAGAGTTTCACAGTAGCGACACCAGAACC
>MELF01000052.1 GCA_001767525.1 Acidobacteria bacterium RIFCSPLOWO2_12_FULL_68_19
CACCACGATCCGTTGAGGCGACGTGATCACCGATAGGGATATCGGGTCATCAACCTCAGTTCACATTTGTGCGCTTTTCGATGAGCGCCAACACGAGCGGGCAGACGCTGGACACGGTATGTGCCGGAGCAAAGGTGGTTGCGATCTTCATGTCCGTGCGCCAGTGTACCGCAGGTGGAACCCCACGTTGTCGTCATCGGCGCCGGATTCGGCGGACTCAACGCGGCGAAGGCGCTCGCCCGCCGGCCCGTTCGCGTCACGGTGCTCGACCGGCACAACTACCATCTCTTCCAGCCGCTCCTCTATCAGGTGGCCACCGCGACGCTGTCGCCGGGCGACGTCGCCTCGCCGATCCGCTGGATCCTGAGAGGCGCGCCCAACGTGCGCGTGCTGCTCGGCGAGGCGGTATCGGTCGATACGGCCGGCCGGCGCGTCCGGCTCGAGGACGGAAGCCTCCTCGACTATGACTTCCTGATCGTGGCGACCGGATCCAGCCACACCTACTTCGGCAACGACCAATGGGCGCCCTGTGCGCCGGGCCTGAAGACGCTCGAGGATGCGCTCGAGATCCGGCGGCGCATCCTGCTGGCCTTCGAGCGCGCGGAGCGCGAGACGGACCAGGCCCGGCGGCAGGAGTTGCTGACGTTCGTTCTCGTCGGCGGCGGACCGACCGGCGTCGAGCTGGCGGGCACGCTGGGAGAGATCGCCCGCCAGACGCTGCGGCACGAGTTCCGGTCGATCGACCCGCGCCGCGCGCGCATCGTCCTGGTCGAGGCAGGGCCCGCTATTCTCCCGTCGTTTCCGCGGAATCTCCGAGAGGCGGCGCGCACGGCGCTGCACCGCCTCGGGGTCGACGTGCGCGAGGGAACTGCGGTGACGGCGATCGACCAGCACGGAGTGACGCTTGGGCGGGAGCGGCTGGCCGCAGGCACGGTCCTCTGGACCGCCGGGGTCACAGCGTCACCGCTCGTGAGGACGCTCGGCGCGCCGCTCGATCGCCCGGGACGTGTGGTGGTGGCGCCGGACTTGTCGGTTCCGGGCCACCCGGAGGTCTTCGTCGTCGGCGACGCCGCCGCCGTGCTCGACCGTCACGGACGGCCGCTGCCCGGTGTGGCGCCGGTGGCGATTCAGCAGGCCCGGCACGCCGCACGCACGGTGCTCAATCGGCTGCGCGGCCGGCCGGGCGCGGCCTTCGTCTACCGCGACAAAGGCAACCTCGCCATCATCGGCCGGGGCGCGGCGATCGCGGATCTCGGCTGGATTCGGTTCTCCGGAGTGTTCGCCTGGCTCTTCTGGCTGTTCCTGCACATCGTCGAGCTCATCGGGTTCCGCAGCCGCTTGGTCGTCCTCGTCCAGTGGGCCGTGGCGTACGTGACGTTTCAGCGGAGCGTGCGGCTCATCACGAACGTCGGGCGTTCGGATCGGTCGGAACCCTCGTGACGTTCGAACCGTTCGCGTTGTGCGCCTGTCGAGGTCTGTGCAGGCGTGCGGATTGCCACTGTCGAAGGCGCCTGGGCGGGCAATCGTGAACGACCCGACCGCTGCGAACGACTAGGAACGCTCCGAACGCACGGAGTAGTGTGTGGAGACGTAATCGTCGACGATCGTGCGGAACCGCTCGGCCAACTCGTCATAGGTGCCGCGGAGCGTGGTGACGTGTTCGCCGTCGATGTAGACGGGGCAGTTGGGCGCCTCGCCGGTGCCGGGCAGACTGATGCCGATGTTGGCCGCGCGCGACTCGCCGGGGCCGTTGACGACGCAGCCCATGACGGCGAGGGTGAGCGTCTCGACGCCCTCGTACTGCCGTTTCCACTCCGGCATGCGCGCGCGGACGTACTCCTGCGTGCGCTCGGCCAGTTCCTGGAATGTCGCGCTCGTCGTGCGGCCGCATCCAGGGCAGGCCGTGACGCTCGGGGAGAAGGAACGCAGTCCGAGCGCCTGCAGGAGTTCGCACGCGGCGTAGACCTCGTCGCGGCGATCGCCGCCGGGCCGCGGCGTCAGCGACACCCGAATCGTGTCGCCGATCCCCTCGCTGAGCAGGGTGCCCATCGCGGACGCCGACCAGACCAGCCCCTTGACGCCCATGCCCGCCTCGGTGAGGCCGAGGTGGAGCGGCTGATCCGTCCTGCCCGCGAGGTCGCGGTAGATCGCCAGCAGATCGCGCGGCCGCGACACCTTGCAGGAGATGATGATCTGGTCCTTGCGCAGGCCGGTCTCGAGCGCCAGCTCGGTCGATTGGAGCGCCGAGAGGACCATGCACTCGTTCAGAATCTCCTCCGAACTGCGGCCGGTCTTGCGCGCGGTGTTCTCCTCCATTCTGGCCGTGACCAGCGCCCGATCGAGCGAGCCGCCGTTGACCCCGATGCGCACCGGTTTGTTGTGATCGATGGCCACACGACAGATGGCGGCGAAACGCTCGTCGCGCCTGGCGCCCGTGCCGACGTTCCCGGGATTGACCCGGTACTTGTCGAGCGCCGCCGCGCAGGCGGGGTACCGCGTCAACAACAGATGGCCGTTGTAGTGGAAGTCGCCGATGAGCGGCGCGGCGCAGCCGGCATCGAGCATCCGCTGCTTGATTTCCGGGACCGCCGCGGCCGCGTCGGGTACGTTGACGGTGACACGGACGAGCTCCGAGCCCGCCTCGGCCAGCTCGATGCACTGCCGCGCGGTCGCCGCCGCGTCGGCCGTGTCGGTCATCGTCATCGACTGCACGGCCACGGGCGCGCCGCCGCCGATCTGGAGCCCTCCGACGCGCACGCCGACCGTCCGATGCAGCGTGACGATGCTCACTCGATCCATGATACACACGAACGGAAACGTCCCGAACGCACCGAACGTTCCGAACGGTCCCGATGAACATCGTCAGCGTGTCGTGGGGCGACCATCTCGTCTTCGGCGAAGCGGACGGACGGCTCGAGACAGAGGAAGCGGTGGCGCGCCGGATGCGGGCGTGGCGGGACGAGCTCGGCGCAACGGCGCTCCACTGGCGCGCCCTGCGCGAGCGCATCCCGGGGCGGTTCTCCTCCGGTCGCGGGTACCGGCACCCGTCGCTCACGGCCGCGCGGTCGCTCGGGTGGGACGACTTCGCCGTCGTGCCCGCGCTGGCGCACGACGCCGGTCTGGAGGCGTGGCTGTACGTCACGCTCTTCGACGAGGGCTGGCCGCTCCCGCCGCCGCGCGTCCGGGCCGTGAGCTATCACAACGCGATGCACGGCCGGCACGTTGCCTGGCAGAGCGACCTGACGCGCGCGCATCCCGAATGGGTGGTGGTCGATCGATCCGGGCGCCGCCGCCAGTGGGGCGTGGTGTCGTGCGCGTATCCCGCGGCACGCCGCGCGTTCATCCGGCGGTGGCTCGCGCTGCTGGCCCCGACGCGCTTCGACGGCCTGTTCGTCTGCTTGCGCTCGCAGTCGCGGCCGGCGGACCAGGCCGACCAGTTCGGCCACAACCGGCCCGTGCGCGCCGCCTTCCGCGAACGGTACGGCATCGATCCGGGCATCCGGGACTTCGATCGGCAGGCGTGGCGTGACTTGTGCGGGGAGTCCCTGACGACGCTGCTCGCGGAGCTGCGGGAGGCGCTGGCGGTCCACGGCCGCACGCTGGGGATCGGCGTGGCGCGCGGCGACGTGCTGGGGCCGCCCCTCGGAAACACCACGCTGTGCTGGCGCGAGTGGGTCCGCCGCGGCCTGATCGATCAATTCGTTGTCGGCCAGAACTCGTCGCAGTGTCCCTCGATGTGGCACCAGCTCTGGCCGATGCACCGCGGCACGGGATACGTCCAGAACTATCTCGACGGCACCGGCCTGCCGCCGCTCGCCGCGCACCTTCGGGACGCCTACGGTCCCGCGATCGGCGGCACGGCGACCCGGCTGTACGTCGCGCGGCAGTGGCACCCGCGGTGCACCGCGGAAGAACGCGAGCTCGGCGCCATCCCCGGGGTTGCAGGGCTCGTGTTCAGCTCATTCCGACACGACAACCCGAACGCCATTGCCCGAGGCGATTGGACGGCAGGACGCGTACGCGGGAGTGGTCTCCGGCGTCGTCCGGTATCGGCCGGGCCGCGCGTATACTGAAGACGCTTCCGTGTTCCGCGCGCCGGAGTGGTGAAACTGGCAGACGCGCCGGACTCAAGATGCTCTTGGTGCTCTCTGCGGACAATCCCAAGATGGAAGACTTTTTGAATTCGTTCGAATAACTGCGCACCGCAGCATTCACGCCAGGTAGCCCCTTTTACGTGTGATTCGTTCGACGCAGGGACAATTTCAGGGACAGTGCTCGCTGGCCGATCGGGTGGGCTTCCGATCCAGCCCCACTGCGTATTTCGTTGGCGACTGTTCCCCGTCGCTTCGCCGGTTTCCTCACCTATCCATCGGTCCCAGTCCTCAGCTCGCTGAACTGATTGATTTTCACGGTCTGACCATCCGGGAACCGCGCAATGATCTCCAGTTCGCCATGCATGGCTTCGACGTAGCTCCGCAGTGTGCTGATGTAGCAATCGGTGCGCTGCTCGATCTTCGAGACTTCCCCCTGCGAGGTGCCCATCGTCTCCGCAAGCGTCGCCTGGGTGAACTCCCGCGCGCGTCGCAACTGGTGGAGCGGCATTTCGGCGATCGCCTGCTTCACACGGGCATCCACGCGGGCCCGAGCGTCGGGCGACATCTTGTCGCGCAGGTTCTGATACTTCTTAGCCATTCCTCCCCCTTTCTTCTATCGCCCGTCGGTCACTCCTTCAGCCAGCCCTCCAACTTCAGTGTCTCCAGATGCGCGTCGTACAACGCATCTGCCTTCGGGACATGCTCCTCGTACCAGCGGGTGCCAGTGCTCCCCTTGTCGCCGCCCAGGAGCAGAATCGCCGCACGCCTCGGATCGAAGGCATACAGCACGCGATAAGGTCGCCCCTCATGCTGCACGCGCAATTCGCGCATGTGGCTGTGTTTCGAGCCGTGGACCTTTGAGCTATACGGATGATCGAGCGTTGGGCCGTACTCCATTAGCAGTCCGACACCGAAGTCCACCGATTCCTGTTCCTCAGCGGTGAGACTCTCCCACCACGCTCCAAACTCGTCGGTATACTCCACCTCCCACTGCGCCACACCCTGAATATGCGCCTAAACGCATATGCTGTCAAGAGAATAATCCCAGGGTCGGAGCTTCGCCGAGGCCCCGGCACGTCATGAACCGGGCCACCCCCGTGCAGGTCATGACTGTCAGTCAATCTCTTATGCACCATGGGGTGCTGATCGCCGGTCCGCACCTGTCGTGACCTGCGCGATCAGCCGGTCGCAACTCACATGCGAAAACGTGGCGTGAGGCACGCAGTCGAGCCCGATTTCCAACCCGACACGGCATGTCAGGTTGAATCTACCTGTAATGATTACACTTGCATCGGCCCTGAGCTAGATCGGCCGCGTTTGGCTGAAACGCACTACCTTTTCAACCAACGTAGAAGCTTGCGGTATGCGTAGAAGATCAGGACCATCACCGGAAGGAAAGCCAGAAGGATAAGTAGCTCCGGGATTCCCAATCTGCCCACGGCGGCCCACTGTAGGCAAGCCGCTTGCGTGTGGCAAATCTGCCGTGGACGCCAGTCGAACGAGGGCTCGACGATGCGGCTGTGCGCTCGGTCGCCGACCCGTTCCTCAGGAAGCTTGGCCAGCGAATCCGCCAGCTACGCCGGCAGCGTGGCTGGACCCAGGAGGACCTTGCGCACGCCACCAAGATCGAACGGGCGTACATCTCCGATATTGAACACGGCCGGCACAACTTCGGCGTGACCTACCTGCCGCGGCTCGCCAAGGCGCTCAAGGCGCCCGTCGCCGCCCTCTTCGAGACTGACTAAAGACCTTGAACACTCTAGGCAGATTTGCCACAGTAAGGTGGCGGTACATTGCTTGGAGACTCGTGAGCGGCCCGCTACAGAGTCATGACAGCGTTCAGCGTTAGGTCGGCGATCTTCTTGGCAGCCGGGCTGCTGGCTGTTGGACTGTCGACATCAGCGCAGGCGCAGAGCAGCGGAGATGATCGGGACCTTTCGTCGCTTCGTGGCCTGCCGGGCGTGGAAGTCGTCGTTCATGACTTCAAAGGCAAGGCCGGCCTGGACCGGGTTCACGCGACCGATATCCGAACCGACGTTGAATTAAAGTTGCGTCTGGCAGGTATTCGAGTTCTAACACCCGAGGAGTCGTCTCGCGCATCAGCCCATCCAGCACTCAATATTTACCTCACCACACTCAAGTCTTCAGACCACAGGATTTATGCGAGGGAAATCGCTGTCCGTGAGGTGCTCGAGGGCCGAACGTTCACTGACGCCGAAAAGAAGGAGCTGTCTCAGAGTATTCGGATAGAGGATAGGGCAAAGATCGCCGAGCGTGTCAATCCCTGCACGGGACTCGTGGCTTGCTTCGTCGAAGTTGACCGGCTACGGCTGAGGCCTGACGGGGAGTGGTTGTCAGAGATCGTGAAGTAACCGGAGCCGGACAGTCCATCGAAGTTGTGTCTTCAGCGCCCCGATGAACGCGCGCACGACGTTTCAAGATTCGACAGAGATTCCACGCTTCTCCAGCATCGTAGGATCCGTCGCAATCCGTTGCGGTTGTTCATGACGCGTCGGTTCTCGCGGGTCACTGGGCCACAAAACCGAGGCGGTGTATCGCCGCTATGCGATCACGAGCGAAGCGGACCTGCGCGAAGGCGTGGACCGCCTGAACGGTGTCGCAGGGACAAATCGCGGGGACAAATCAGAGAAAGCAAGCGGGAGGCCCGCGCATCAAACGGCGTAAGTCGTTGATACACTTAGATCGCCAACCAAGGGCCGGAGTGGTGAAACTGGCAGACGCGCCGGACTCAAAATCCGGTGGGCTTTACCGCCCGTGAGGGTTCGAGTCCCTCCTCCGGCACCATCGCTCACGCTCGCTCCGGTGCCGGAGCTGGTCTCAGGCACGCCGGCTTCGGCGCTCCGCGCCTCGCCTGAACCGGCACGAGTCCCACTTCCGGCACCAATTCCCTCAGAAGCTGTGACGATGAAGGCTCGGCGGAATATGCGACCGCCAGCCGAACGTTCTCGACGTCCCGTTCATCCGAGTCAGAATTGCCCGCATCCGTGGACCTGCCCACATTCCGCCCCGGCCGAGTCGCTCCCGCCGTATAATCCGCAGCACGATCTTCTCCCTCGGGCGCCATCCGTTTTCGATGCATCAGGAGGCCGGTATGAAGCGGAACCGTACGCTCCTCATTGGCACGACGTTCCTCGCGCTGTTCTGTGCCCTCGGGCTGACCCAGTCCATCGTCGCGCGGGCCACGGCCCAGCAGGCGGGCGTCGAGGCGCCCCGGTTCGAAGTCGACCCCTTCTGGCCGAAGCCGCTGCCGAACAACTGGCTGCTCGGCCAGGCGATTGGCGTCTGGGTGGACGCCCAGGACGTCGTCTGGATCATTCATCGCGGTTCCGACACGCTCGCCGACAACGAGAAGGGGCTCGAGCTCAAGAACGCCGAGTGCTGCGCCGGCGCGCCGCCGGTGCTCGCCTACGACGCCAATGGCAACCTGGTTCGCTCGTGGGGGGGGCCGGGACAGGGGTACGACTGGCCGACCGGCAATCACGGCATCTTCATCGACCACCTGGGCAACGTCTGGATCGGCGGCAACGGGCCGGGCGATTCGCACATCCTGAAGTTCACCAAGGACGGCAAGTTCATCGCGCAGTACGGCAAGCCGAACGTCCGCCGCAGCAAGCCCGATGCGCAGGCCCGGCCGACCTACGTCGGCGGCAGCAACGACCCGGAGAACTTCGGCCGCGTCGCGAAGATCTTCGTCGACCCGAAGGCCAACGAGGCGATCCTCGCCGACGGCTATCTCAACAAGCGCGTCGCCGTGCTCGACGCCGCCACCGGCAAGATGAAGCGCTACTGGGGGGCCTACGGCAACAAGCCCGACGACACGCCGTTGCCGCCCTACGACCCGGCCGCGCCGCCCGCCCAGCAGTTCCGCAACCCGGTACACTGCGCGATGCTCTCTAGTGACGGGCTGCTCTACGTGTGCGACCGGAACGGCGATCGCCTGCAGGTGTTCAAGCCCGATGGCACCTTCGTCCGCGAGGTGTTCATCGCCCGCGGCACGAAGGCGTCCGGATCGGTGTGGGACGCCGCGTTCTCGCGGGATCCGCAGCAGCGCTATCTCTACGTCACCGACGGCATGAACAACCGCGTCCACGTGCTGCGCCGCGACACGCTCGAGGAACTCACCAGCTTCGGCACCGGCGGGCGGCAGCCGGGGCAGTTCTACGGCGTGCACAGCATCGCCACCGACTCGAAGGGGAACATCTACACGACGGAGACGTGGGAAGGAAAGCGCCTCCAGAAGTTCGTCTTCAAGGGCGTCGGCCGCGTCAGGACGCCGCACCAGGGCCCGGTCTGGCCCGAGACGCGGTAGAGGAGGCGGCCGTGCGGCGCGCACTCGTGCTCGCGTCGGCGCTCGTCGTCACCTGCTCGGCGGCGTTCAGCGCGCAGTCGAAGACGCTCGACATCTATTGGATCGACGTCGAGGGTGGTGCCGCCACCCTCGTCGTCACGCCGTCGGGCGAGTCGATGCTCGTCGACACCGGCTATGAAACCGATGGGCGAGACGCCAAACGCATTCTCTCCGCCGCGCAGCAGGCCGGCTTGAAGCAGCTCGACCACGTCGTCATCAGCCACTACCACGGCGATCATGTCGGGGGCCTCGCCGCGCTCTCGAAGATGATCCCGATCGGCCGCGTCTATTCGCGGGGCGACACGATCTCGGTTCCGGCGGATCAGAAGTGGTACGACAGCATGCGTTCGGTGTCTGCGGGGAAGCGGACGATCGTCGGGCCCGGCGACAGGATTCCGCTCACAGGGGTCGACGCCGTGGTCGTCTCCTCGGATCACCAGATGCTGGCGAAGCCGGTCAACGGCGGCGGCCCGAACGCGCTCTGCGCGACCGCCGAGCAAAAGGCGCCCGCCGGCTTCGAGAACCAGGCGGGCGTCGGCGTGCTCCTGACCTACAACCGCTTCACGTTCCTCGATCTGATCGACATGGACTGGGCGACCGAAATGGAGCTCGTCTGCCCGGTGAACAAGGTGGGCGCGGTAACGCTCTTCCAGTCGAACCGCCACGGAGCCTGGAACGGCGCGGGCGCGCCGGCCTTCCTCAACGCGATCCGACCCCAGGTGCTCGTCTTCAACAACGGACCGCGCAAGGGCCTGGGGCAGGTCCAGGAAGCCAAGACCACGACACCGCCCGGCGTGAACGTGGCGCCGTACGAGCAGAACCACTTCCTGCGCGCGGCCGCGATCCCCGGCATCGAGGGGATCTGGCAGGGCCACCTGTCGCTCTTCGACAAGGACCCGAAGCACAACACCTCGCCCGACATGATCGCCAACGTCGAAGAGACGGCGGAGTGCCAGGGGCACTTCATCAAGGCCTCGGTCGAGTCCAACGGCCAGTTCACGGTCACCAACGGCCGCAACGGATTCAGCAGGACGTACAAAGCACGCTGATACGACGGGCGTGCTGCGACGGTTCATCGACAATTCAGGTCTGCTGCTGACCGGCGCGGCCGGCGCACTCCTCTGGGCCAACCTCGCCCACGACAGTTACGAGCGGTTCGCGCACGCGCTCCACTTCGTTGTCAACGACGTCGCGATGGTGTTCTTCTTCGCCCTCGCGACGAAGGAAGTGGTGGAAGCGACGGCGCCTGGCGGCACGCTCTACTCGCCGCGCCGCGCATCGGTGCCGATGCTCGCGGCGGTCGGCGGTATGGCCGGACCGGCGGGCATCTATATCGCGCTGGCGCTGGCGTGGGGTCAGCCCGAGCTGCTGCGCGGCTGGGCAATCCCCTGCGCCACCGACATCGCCTTCAGCTATCTGATCGCGCGCCTCGTCCTCGGGGGCGCGCACCCGGCCATCCCGTTCCTGCTGCTGCTCGCGATTGCCGACGATGCGCTCGGGCTGCTGACCCTGGCGGTGTTCTACCCGGCGGGCACGATCCGGCCGCTCGAGTTCGGCGTACTGTTGGCGATCGCGATGGGCTTCGCGTACTGGCTCAAACGCGGCCGAACGAGGAGCGTCTGGCCCTACATCGTCGGCGCCGGACTGGTGTCGTGGGTCGCGTTCTACCGCGGCGGCCTGCACCCGGCGCTCGCGCTCGTGCCGATTGTCCCGTTTCTGCCGCACGCCAAGCGCGATCCCGGGCTGTTCGTCGACGCGCCGCATCCGCTGCACGATCCGCTCAACGAATTCGAGCACTGGTGGAAGCTCCCTGTGCAGGTCATCCTGTTCTTCTTCGGGCTGGTCAACGCCGGGGTCGCGGTGACGAGCGTCGGCCCGGGGACGTGGATCGTGCTGGCGGCCGTGTCGAGCCATAAGTAAGTGTTACCGAGCGGCGCATCGTCGCGCCATTAATGGTGTTACCGAAGGTGCAGGGGTTTT